>CAVRXK010000019.1:0-14160 GCA_963725165.1 uncultured Solirubrobacterales bacterium | reverse complement strand
GCATGACGACACGCGCCCAAGCTGCCGAGAACGCGCTGGCGTCCGTGCGCGCCGAGGGTCTTGATCCCGGAGTCGCCGAGGCACTCCTGGGCCGCTGGGGGCGTGGGGAACTGACCGACGCACAGCTAGACGACGCAGCACGTCTGATAGCCGCCGGCGAGCCGCTCGACGAGCTGCTCGTTTCGGCACGCGCGTAGTCTCAACGCCGATCTCTCGATACGTTCCGGCGGTGACAGCCGACCCATACGTCTATCCCCGCACCGACGTGCTGCGAAACCTTCTGGACTTGCGCGACGCGGCCGCGCTTGCGGAGCGCGAGGCGGCACTCAGCGCCATCCGCATAGCGCAGCTCGAGCGGCGTTTCACTCCCGGCGATTCTGACCTCACCCACCTGCAGGCGACACACCGCCACATCTTCGGCGACATCTACCCGTGGGCCGGCGAGCTGCGCACGGTACGCATCACGAAGGGCGGCGACCTATTCGCGCTGCCTGAGCACATCGCTCCCTACCTGACGACACTGTTTGCGGACCTCGCCCATGAGGATCGCCTCCACGGCCTGGGCCGCGAGCAGTTCTTGGAACGCCTGACGCACTACTACGCCGAGATCGACGCCGTCCATCCCTTCCGCGAGGGCAACGGGCGCACCCAACGCGCGTTTCTCGGCCAGATCGCCAAGGCCGCCGGCCATCCCATTGCATGGGTCCACCTCGATGCCGAGCGCAACATCCTCGCCGCCCGCGAGAGCCATCGCGGCGATAACTCACTACTCCACGAGATGCTCGACGACCTCCTGGAATAGGCCAGCGCCGCACTCCGGTCACCCGCTTCTTTCATCGCTTGGACTCGCTTCTGACCCAGGCCAGATCAAAGCTCCGTCACACTCAGCCTGGCTCAAGCTCACCGGCTGAACGGCCGGGCCAGCTGGCACGGACACCTCAGCACAAGCCGACCTTGTTGGCGGCGTATTGGGCTTGCGCCACGGTGAATTTGCTACCGGCTTCGGACGAGAGCTGTTCGATCAGCCCCTGGCATGAAAACGATGAGGTGCTGAGGTACTGCCTACCCGATTTCACGGCCTGTTCGTTCCAATTCACTTCGAGGTGTTCCACAGCCCAGACAGCGTCTGCGTGCGGATATTTGCTACCCGCTTCGGAAGACAGCTGTTCGATCAGCCCGGCTTCTGAAAACGCGGACGTTTCGAGATACTGTTCAGCGGATTTCAGCGCATTCTGCTGAGACAGGGTGGCGTTTTCGACTTCTTGGTGTTTCCGTTCTGCGCGTTCTTCGACTTCTTTATGTTCTCGTTCTACGCGCTCCGTTTGTTCCCGTTTTGCCCTTTCGCGCGCCTCCCTTTCTTTGTTGGCTTGAGCTATTGCTTGTAGTTCGGCTTGGGTGTGATGCCGCGTGACCGTGATGGTGCCTTCCGCTGACTGGTGACCTGTAAGGGACGCGCGGACGACGACCGTGTTTTCACCGACGTGGAGGTGCTGCGCCGTCCCGTGCCAGGCGCTCCCGTGAACGGCGGCCGGGTGTTCGTTGACGGTGACGGCGGCACCGGGCGTCACCGTCCCTGTCAGCGTCGCCTGGGAGCCGGTCTGGGAGAAGCTCCCCTGATTGAGATGCAGTTGGACCGTCGGCTCAGGTGGAGGCTTCGCCACCGATCCTACGCCTACCGAGGTTGCCTTCGTGCTGTTGTTGCTCCCGCCCGCTGCCGCGCCGATCACGATGAGTAGGACGAACACCGCCAGAGCGCTCCACAGCACCTTGCCTTTCGTGCTCCTGCTCTTCCACCAGCGGCTCAGCCCGTTCCCCGCGCCGCTCTCATCGCCCGGCTTGGCCTCGGCCATTCAATCGCCTCCTCTAGTTCTTTTCGCCGCAGAGAGGAAACCCGCCCGTGCGGTCCCCCCGCATTGCGCTGGCCTGCCTCTTAGCTATTCCGACTCCCGGACTTGCGCAAGCTACCGACCCCGGCGCCGAAAGACAAGAGCGACTTCGTTCGCCCCGCTCAGGTTTTGCCAGCAAGTCAGGCGTGCGCGAGGGCGCGCATCTGGCGCACCGGGTGACGCCCAAGACGACTGAACGTCGCGTAGGACGAGGCGTGCCCATGCGTTCGGGGCGCGACGCTGACAGGCACCCGACCCCTGAGCCGATCGATTACGCCGCGGCGCCTCGGCACGAGTAGCAGCTCGGTGTCCTCTCCGACGAGAACGGTCGCCTGCCCTTCGATCAGATTGCGCCAGAGGACGTCGTCGGCCCACTCCTCATCGCTGGGAACGAACGCGACATCAGCCGGGTAGCCGAGGTCGTCGTCGCCACGCGACGCCGCCATGAACAACTCATCGGTCTTGTCGGTGATCTTCGAGCGCTCGACCACGCACTGCACAATAGGGCCAAGAAGTTCCGCCCGTCAGATCCTCAAGCATCTTGGAGCGCCATCACGTCGACTGCGAAACGAGCGGTCTGCTGCTGCCACCCGAGCCAAACGCCGCCTCCACAAACGCCGACTCGTGCGCGCTCGGCGAGTAATCCGCGTAGCGCTGGGTTGTCTCGATATCCCGATGCCCCATCCACTCCTGCAAGGTCCGCATGGGAACGCCGGTGCCAGCCATCGCCGTACCGAACGTGTGGCGTAGATCGTGGAAGCGATGCGACAGCTCAAGCTGCGCGGCCTTGAGCGCCCGGCGGAAGCGCCGCAGGATCGCCGCCTTGTCGAGCGGCCCGGCCGTGTGGGGATCCGCGAACACGAGCGCATCGCCACTGCTCTCCCCCGCTCGCGCGGCTGAGCCGGTCAAGCTCTCCCGCAACCTCGTCGGCCATCGGAACACTGCGCGTCGAGCGACGGGACTTCGGGGTGCCGAACTCGCCCAGCACGTAGTTCTGGCGGACCCTGATCCGGCCGGCGGTCCAGTCCACGTCACGCCATCGAAGTGCCACCAGCTCACCCTGCCGCAGACCGGTCATCGCGGCCGTGAGATACATCGCATGATCGATCTCGCGGTAAGGCCCATCGACTGCGGCGTCAGCGAGCGCTCGCACCTCAAGCGGCTCAAGGAACCTGATCTCGGCGCTCTCGGGCTTGCCGGGCAGCTCGATATGCCGGGCGACGTTCACGGGCAGCCATCCCTTGCGCTCGGCGAACCCGAGCAGCGCCGAGAGGTAGCCGATGTAGTTACGAACCGACTTTGCGCCGACAGGACGCCCATAGCGACGGTCCCCCTTCGCCTTCGGTCCGGGCCTCTCGCCCTTCTCCATCATCGTCATCAAATCCTGAACGTCCTGGGCCGTTATCCGGCGTAGATCGCGCTCCGCAAAGAACGGCTCAAGCCAAACGCGCAGGATCGACTCCACAGCCGTCGTCGTCGCCTTCTTGCGGCTCTGACGCTCCAGGTTCGCGAGGTAACGGCGTCCCAGCTCGGCCATCGTCAGCGCGTCGCCGGTGGTCATCCGGGCGGGCTTCGTCTCCGCGATCAGCCGTCGCAGCTCTGCCTCGGCCTGGCTGCGTGTCAGGCCATCACGCGAGCCCTCGACGCGCATCGGGCCGACACGACGCTTGACCTGCCGGCCACCGTCTGCACGCCAATGCGCATACCAGACGCCCCCACGCGCGTAGAGCGAGCCAGCGCCGTAAGGCCGTCGGGTGCATCTTCCTCGCTGTCGCCATCACTCATCGTCTCCCTGATCGCGCACCACCATCGGCCGCCCAAGGTAGCGCGCGCTGCGGCTGCTTCAACGCGATAACCGTCTCGTTAGTCAGGACGCCTCCCGTGCTCTGCCTGTCGATCGACAAGCAGCGAGCGCGCTGTACGCGAGGCTGCACCTCGTGAACGCCACGGCCCCCGCATCCGCGCTCGCCACCAGTCCTCCAGATCGTCCGCGCTGAACCGCACATAGCGCCCGAGCCGCACATGCGGAATCCGATTCGCTCGTGCCTCAGCGAGGACCCACGACGCGGGCACCGACAGCAACCGCCCAGCCTCCGTCGCATCAAGAAGCGGCGAGAGCTGCGTGACTGCTTGCGCAGGCGCGTCCTGTGGTGGCTTTGTGGCGGCCATCATGGTTAATGACCCTGAGCCACGAAAAGCGGCCATGTAGTTTCGTTGGGCCTGTTAGGGCCCTGTGTTTACGGGCTCGCCACCGCGGAGCGGAGCCCGTAGGGCGCAGCGAAGCGGTGGCGATGCTGTGGCGTCCGGTGCCCCATTGAGGGTGTGGCAGACGGCGGGATGACTCGATTAAAACGGCTGGCCCCCTTGCGGGTGCCCTACGTTGGATTTGTCTCCCGTCGCCTGCCACGGACGTCGCCATGACTTCATAGAAGCGTGCTGCTTGCTCGACATGGCTTTGTCTGGCGGCCTCCAATCACCAGCGCCAACCAGCAACAAAGGAGACCGGAAAATGATGATCGCAGTGGGCGTGGACACCCACAAGCACCAGCACCTCGCCGTCGCCGTGGACGCTCTCGGACAGCTCCTCACCGAGATCACGATCACCGCGACTCTCGTCGGCTACCGCGAGCTACTCGCATGGCTCGCCGCACTCGAGGGAGAGATCCGTATCGGGATCGAGGGCGCCGGTAGCTACGGCGCCGGCCTATGCGAATACCTCCAGGACAACGGCATCACCGTGTTCGAGGTCGAACGGCCACGGCGCCGCGAGCGACGCACCGGGAAGTCCGACCGGCTCGATGCGCTGCTGGCCGCAAAGAAGGTGCTTGCCGATGATGGACTCTCCACGCCAAGGGGACACGGCAAGCGCCTGGCGCTGCAGATGCTGCTCGTCGCTTACCGCTCTGTCATCAGCGAGCGCTCACGGCTCTATAACCAGCTGCAGGCCCTCCACGTCGGAGCACCGGCGACACTCAGGGAGAGGGTCGGGCCCTCGAAGAACGGCGCGAAACTCGCACAACGACTCACCGGAATGCGAACCCGCCCAAACGCCAGCCTGCAAGAAAACACCACCCTCCAAGTGCTCCGCGACCTCGCCAACCGCACCCGCGCTCTCGACCAGCAAGCCCAGGACTACACCCGTCAGATCGACGCGCTCACGCGCGAGCTTGCACCCGCGCTGATGGACGAACCCGGCGTCGGGCCGATCTGCGCGGCGAAGCTGATCGCGTTCAACCCAGCACGCTTCACAAGCGAGGCGGCGTTCGCGCGAGCTAACGGCACCGCCCCGCAGCCAGCGTCATCCGGCAAAACAGTCCGTCACCGCCTCAGCCGCGGAGGCGACAGACAAATCAACACCGCGATCTACACGATCGCGCTCTCACGCTCCGTGCACCACGCCCCGAGCCGTGCCTACATCCAACGCCGAATCGACGAAGGCAAGACCAAGCGAGAGGCCATGAGATCCCTCAAGCGCTACCTCTCCCGCGACCTCTACCAACACTTCTCGAAAACACCCTTGACAACATAGAAGCATCCCAACGAGTTTCGTCCACCAACCACAGGACCGTGCAGGCGGCCGATCAAATCGGCGCGTCCGGGCCCTCAGGATCCGCGTCCGACGCCGTCGAGGCGACCTCGACACGCGGCCCTGCCGAGCCGCTCCAACTGCCAGGACAGACAACATGCACGGCTGTGCCGTGGCACAGCGAGCGCTGTGCGAATTGCTTGGCCGGTTCGGCGCGTTGAGGGTCATCACTCATGTGATGACTGCGGCGAGCATAGGTGCGTCTCGGGGTGGTGGGTACGCGCGCTACCTGGAGAGCAAGACGGTTGAGCCCGGGCGCGGGGACTACTACCTGACACCCGATGGGGAGATGGCGCAGGCCCCGGGCCGCTGGCTGGCCGATCCCGAGACGCTGGAGAGGCTCGGGGTTCAGGCCGGCGGGCCGGTGGACGGCAAGGATTTCATCGCGCTGATGGAGGGCCGTCACCCTGACACCGGCAGGTGGCTTCGTCCGGAGGGCGCTGGCGGCGGACGGGGTGGTGGGATCGATGTGACGTTCAGCGCGCCGAAGTCCGTTTCGACGGTGTGGGCGCTCGGCGATCCGTGGCAGCGCGAGCAGATCGAGCAGGCCCACGGCCGCGCGGTTGAGCAGACGATCCACCACCTGCGCGAGCAGGTCCCCGTCGTGCGGCGCCGCTACAGCGGCCAGGTCGTGGAAGAGCACGCCAAGGACGTGATCGCCACCGAGTACCGGCACACCACCGCCCGCGGTGTCTCGGGCGCTCAGGCCCCGGACCCGCAGCTGCATAGCCATGTCGTGATCACTGGCGCTGTTCGTGAGGACGACCGGATTGTGGCGGTCGCGTCGCGGCCGATCTTCCGCTCCGCTCGGGAGATGGGCGCGTTCTACCGCTCTGCGCTCGCCGACGAGCTCGTGCGGGAGGGGTACGCGATCGAGCAGGGCACTGGGAAGGATGGCCGGTACTTCGAGATCGCGGGTGTCCCCAGGGAGCTGTGTGAGGCGTTCTCCGGCCGCTCGCGTGAGGTCGCCCGTGCGGCGGAGCGCTTCCGTGCCCGCTACGGCCGGGCGCCCGAGCGTGGCGAGTTGCGCAATCTCGCGCTCGAGAACCGCCGGTCCAAGGAGCTGACCACGCGCTCTGACCTGCAACGAGTGTGGACGCAGACCGCTCGCGATTACGGATTCGGTCCAGATGAGGCCGTGCGGTTGATCGGTGCATCCGAGCGTCCCACAGCCGGCCGCGCGATCGAGGATCGGGTCGAGGCGAAGCTGACCGAGCAGCACGCCGTGTTCGAGGAGCGCGACCTGTGCGCGGTCGTGCTGGAGCAGGCCGCCGGAGAGATGGCTCCCGATGAGGCGCTCGGGATCGCTCGGGAGATGGTTCGTGATCGGCGTGTGCTGACTCTGGAGGGTGGACGGATGACGACCCTGGCGATTCGCGCGCAGGAGCAGGCGATCGAGCGTCGCGCCACCCAGCTCGCCCAGCCCGCAGGCCGGGACGTCGGCATGATTGCACGCGGTAATGCTGCTCGTGAGGTATCTGAGCGCATCGGTGGACCGCTCAGCCCCGAGCAGCACCACGCGCTCGAAGTCCTTACCGGCCCCGAGCGCGCCGCGGTGCTCGTCGGTCCCGCCGGGACCGGCAAGGGAGTAGTGATCGACGCCGCCGCCCGTGCAGAGCAGTACGCCGGACGGGAGACGATCGGGGTCGCCGTGTCCGGCTCCACAGCAGAGCGGCTCGGCGCCGACAGCCCCACACTGGCTGGACGCACGCTCACCCTGGACGCCCTGGTCGCTCGGGCAAACACGGGGACCATCCATGTGGGTCGCGACACGACGGTCATCCTCGACGAGGCGGGGATGGTCGACCACAAGCGTTTGGATGCCCTCATCGAGTTGGTGGAGCGCTCGGGGGCGAAGCTGGTCGTAGTCGGTGACGGCAAGCAGCTCCCCTCGATCGGTCCCGGCGGCATGTTCGACCGGGTCGCCACCCACGCCCCGACCGCCGAGCTGGCCGACATCCACCGCACCAAGGACCCTGCCGACCAGCGCGCGTGGCGAGCACTCCGCGCGGGGGAACCAGAGCGCGCGATGGCGCACTACGCCTCACGCGGCCAGCTGCACCTCTCCGACACCCGCGACCAAGCAGCAGAGCACGCCGTACAAACATGGGCCACGCTCACCAAGGGCCACGATATCCGCGAGGTCGCGTTGATCGCCGACGCGGCGAACACGGAGATCGACCGGCTCAACGCCCGCGCACAACACCTACGCGCCGAGCGTGGCGAACTTGGACGCCACGAGGTCCCGCTGCCCGGCGTCCACTACGGCCTGCGCGAAGGCGACCTCATCGCGTTCACCACACAGCACCGACCGCCGGGACAGCCGCGGGTCGAGAACGGCACCCGCGGCCAAGTGAGCACCATCCACGAACGAGGCGTGACCATCACGATCGACGGGTCGCAACGCACCGTCCAGCTCGCCAGCGAGGACCTGGACTCGCTGAGGCTTGCCTACGCGCAGCACGTCTACCGCCAGCAGGGCGCGACCGTCGAGCGCTCCGTCGTACTCACCGGCGGCTGGCAAACCAGCAAGGAGACCGCCTACGTCGAGGCCACACGCGCCCGCCACGGCACCGACTGGTTCATCGCCCGCGACGACCTCGGCAACGAAGGCCACGACACCGACCGCATCAAACGGCTTGCACAGAGCATAAGTCGCAGTCACGCGCAGACGCCATCGCTGGCCTACCCCGAGTTGCCCGACCCCGGGTACGGACCTGGCTTCCGGCGGACGATCGCCCCAAGTCGGAGCCGGCTGCCGGGAATCGCCCGCGCCATCCACCGGATCGCCCGACCACAACCGACACAGGAGCGAACACGATGAGGAACCACAAGGCCCATGTAGTGCCAAGTTGCGACAGCGCACCGACAGGCTAGCGCTGCCCACACCCTGGAACCACGCCGATGGTGGGTCCATTGAGCAGGGCGGGCGGGAGCGTTTCGGGTCCGCTTGCGACCTCCGGGCGTGTAGCGATGCCCCTTGGCACTTGGAGTGTGGTCAAGGCTCCTCCGGTGAGGGGCCCGCTCACGAGGTGATTCTCGTATTGCCCGACGAGCGTCTGGCTACCTGGCAGGAGCTGAATGCTGAACAACCCGTTGGGCACCGGCGAGCTACCCTGATAGTGATACCGTCGGAGCAGCCGGCCCTTCAACTTCACTCGTTTGCTCGCCAGGTAAAGGCCGCTTGGCGGACGGCCGCCACGTCTACCTCCATGGCTCGGGTCGAACAGGTTGTAGTTACCGACGTAGAGCAGTCCAAGCGGTGTCCAGGTTGAGCTGAGTGTGTCGAAGAAGTAGGCGCGGCCCTGGTGCACGAACGGGGCTTTCTTGCCTGTATACAGGTTGATCGTTTCCGTATCGTAGATCAGGGATTGATTTGACATCCACGACAGTTCCGCTCCGCCCGCCTCGAGCTTTGTCGGCACGCGGCGCGGCGTTCCGCCTGCGATCGGGACCATGTACAAGCCCGGGTTGCTCTGCCCGACGTGGTACAGGCCATCGGAACCCTTGACCGCGTGATAGCTGGAGCTGATGTATGCCACTGTTTTGCCATCGGGTGAAATCGAAGGCCACTGATCGAAAGTGCTGCCGGACGTCAACTGCCGCACTGTGCCAGTGAACAGGTCGTACACGAACAGATGGGTCTTTTCTGCCGGTACCCCGGGTGCAAGCTCTCCTTCGTCTACCTTCACTACTCGCACGATGTATTCACCGGTAGGCGATACCGCGAACACACCCTCAGTGTCATCAGACGTCAGTGTCTCGTAGCTGAAATCGTCAATCGCAGGCGGCAGCACAGACTCCGGGCTGCTCCCATCCGGGCGAACGCGCCAAATCTCGCTCACCTCGCAGTTGCTGCCCCCCGGATAGGAGACGTAGTACACCCATGGCTGACCGACTGGCGCGCCCCACACAGCCACGCTGTTCGCACCGAACCAGAACAAGCACGTAGCTACAGAGAACAGTGCGAGCGGTAGTCTATTCGCGCTGCGACAATTCACGAGGTGGGCCGCCATACAGGTGAAGTTGGTACGTCGGACTGCACGTAGTTCGGACCGCTGCCATTGGCGACTATCCGGCGAGGATGGCTCCCATCGGCATCCGTCACATACAGTCCTTGTAGGCCCGAGATCGCAAAGCGGCGACCGTTTGGTGAGCTGGCGGCTTCCAGCGCCCAAAATTCGTGAATGTGAAGTAGACGCAGGTGACGTCCAGTCACCGGGTTGAACAAACACATGTCCGGCTGTCGCCCATCGGCCGATGGGCAGTCGTAGCTCAGTTCGCTGTTGGCGGTGAACCGAGGATGTTCGTTGTAGAACGTTGGGAGGACAAAGACCTGGGGTTCGGAGCCATCGACGTTCTCCACCATCGACCCCCAGGTAATCGCCCCTTTGAATCTCACTTGACGGTAGATGAGCATCTTCTTGCCGTCGCTCGAAAATTCAGGGGCGCCAGGCACAGCGAACCGGTGGCGGGCTTCGGTTTTGATGTTGACGGCTTCCATCGGCCCGTCGTCTTCACCGAACTCCGGGGGTTCTTCCAATATCGACGTTGTCGGATAGGCGTTCGGGTTGACCAGGTATATGACTTCGGTGCCGTCCGAGGAGAACTCGGGATCGTGGCCCAACCCAAGCCGGCGGCGGTGCCGCCCGTTTGCATCGGCTACATAGACGGTACGTGTGTCCGGCTGCGCTCCGTCACCGACGCCGTTGTGCACGACATAGGTCTCCATGTCGTAGGTGAGTTGTCGCCCGTCAGGTGAGTAGCGCGGATTCCTCGGGACCTTCCAGATCACGCAGCCCTTGCCGCACGTTAACGGCTGCCACGGAATTAGAAGTCGTAGCCCGCTGCCGTCAGCGTGAATCGCGTAGATCCCGGTCTTCACGGAATATGCAATGACGCCGCCACGCGGGGAATCCGCAATAGTCGGCTGGGTCACGATAAACCCCATACTGATCGTAATGACGGCTGCGAGAGCAGTCAGACGGGTCGTGGCGTGGCCTCGGCAATCTCCACACACCCTCCGGCAGAGGGCGATAACACGACCGCTGCTTACTGCTGTGAGAGTGACTGACTCACAGGCAGCTATGGACCGTCCGCTCATTCGATCCCGCTGACCTGCACGGGCACGTCACTGGCTTCAGTGGTCCCATCTCCGAGTTGCCCTCGCTCGTTTACGCCCCAGCACTCAATGTGCCGGTCAGCGAGTAGCGCACACCTATTGGCGCCCCCCGCGGTGACCTGAATGGCGGTTGTAATCCCACTGACCTGAACCGGCACCACACTACAGGGGACATCGCGTTCGTCACATGTTTCTGGTCCTGTCGAGGTGCCGTCCCCTAGCTCACCTTCTTCATTGTCGCCCCAGCAATCGATGGCACCATTACCCAGAAGCGCACAGCTATCTGTGACCTGGATGGCGTCTGTGATCCCACTGACCTGCACCGGCGCCACACTGCATCTCTCGGAGCCAGCAGGGTTATCACATGTTTCTGGTCCCGTCGAGGTGCCGTCACCAAGCTCCCCCCAGTTATTGAAACCCCAGCAGTCGAGGGTGCCATTAGCCAGCAGCGCACACGTGCTGTCGAATGTCCCAGCTGTAACTTGAACGGCGTTTGTGATCCCACTCACCTGCACTGGCACCACGCTACAGGGCCAACCAGAGCATGTTTCTGGTCCTTTAGAGGTGCCGTCACCCAGCTCTCCGTCACCATTGTCACCCCAGCAGTCGATGTGACCGTCGTCCAGTAGCGCACACGCGCCTGCCGGCCCTCCGGTGACCTGAACGGCGTTCGTGATCCCAGTCACCTGCACCGGCACGTTACTACAGGCAATATGGCTCCCAGTGCATGTTTCTGGTCCGGTCGAGGTCCCGTCTCCCAGCTCACCCTCCTCATTGTCGCCCCAGCAGTCGATATGACCGTCTACCAGGACCGCACACGCGCTGTTGCTACCCGCGGTGACCTGAACGGCGTTCGTGATCCCACTCACCTGCACCGGCACCCTACTGCAGGGATTGTATGAATATTCGGTACAATCTTCTGATTCTGAGCCATCCCCCAGCTGCCCCAGTGCATCGAATCCCCAGCAGTCGATGTGTCCGTCGGACAGCAGTGCACACGCGTCATCATTACCTGCTGTGACCTGGACGGCATTTGTGATCCCGCTCACCTGCACCGGCACCCTACTGCAGGCGAGGGCGTCCGTCGTCCCGCCCTCGCACGTTTCCGGTCCGGTCGAGGAGTTGTCGCCCAGTTCTCCAGCACCGTTGTCACCCCAGCAGTCGACTCGTCCCTCAGGCACCAGCGCGCATGCATAATCGTCACCTACGGAGATCGCTTGTGTGAAGGCGCTTCCTGTGCCCACGCCACCTTCCCCGGGAGGTTCCGTAGCCCCTCCGCCGGGAGGTCCGGTGCCGCCACCACCGCCCGTCCCGCCCCCGCCGGGTCCAGGACCACTTCCGCCGCCACCACCGCCTGACCCACCTCCGGTGCACCCGTGGTATAGCGACAGGTTGCCGAATGTGGCGCTGCCGATCGTGAAGGTGTAGTCGTTGAAGAACACGTTCGCAAATGCGGTCAGGCTGGCTGCGAAGTCTGCGTTGACGGAGAGGCAGGTCTGAGGTGGCGAGCTCTGCGCTGAGACCTGCCCGGTGATTTCTGGGCCGAGCGCTCCGCGCACGCCGAATTGGCCGGCAAGCGAGATCCCCGCGTCGAGCGCGAGTGAGAGTTTGAGCCCGGCGGCGCCGGTGAAGGTGACGTTGCCTCCGTTGTGGAATTCGTGGCTGTCCCAGTTGGGGCCGCTGCGGAAGCGGGCAAAGCCGTAGAAAATCTTGGGTACCCAGGTGAAGTTCATCCCAACTGAGCCGCTTCCGGTCAACGTGAAGTCAGGCCCGATTTCCACGAACAGCCCCGGGGTGCCGGGGATGGGGATTTTCGCGGCCGCCTGGGCCTCGCAGCTCTGCGAGCCCGTGAACGTGACCGCGAAGTTGAGCTTCGGTTGGCCGTAGAGCGCGAGTTCGACGCCGGGACCGTAGTAGCCGTCGCTGGCGCTCGGGATCGCGACGTTCGCCGACACGTGCAGGGAGGAGAGGTCGATGCTGTGGGTGATCGTTTTCTGCACGTTCGGATCACTGCAGCTGAAGGAGACGTCGAACGGGTCGAGGCTGGCGGCGGCGTGCCCGTGGACCGCAGCCGTTGTGGCCTTCTGGTCGGCGATCTGCCCGAGTTCGCCGTTGAGGTGCGCGTCAAAGGAGCTGTACGCGTCTTCGAGAGTTCCCGGCTTTGTCGTGACGTGAGTGTCGCCAGCGGAACTGGTTACGGAAGTCACCACCCCCAGCACGCCGCTCGGAGCCTTCGTCGAGGAGTCGATGACCAGTGTCGCGCCAACAGCGGGGACGCGAGCGCCCTTGTCGAGAACAACCACAGTCGAGCCACCTGGATCCCCAGCGACGCTGACGACCTGGCTTGCAGACGGCTGCACCGTTGAGCTGCGAAGCGTGCTCTGGATCGAGACCGGCGACACGGACACGACAGAATGAGGAGCGCTCGTAGATATGACGCGCCTGCCGGACGTGATCTCAACGCGCATCGCCTCCCTATGGCCTGGAGCAGCCCCGGGCCACGCCAACGAGAACCCGCTCAAGCGCCCGTGCGAATGGAGGCGGCCAGTGATGCGCGTGAGCCAGCGGGCGCCAACGCGCTGCTGAAGATCGACCTCCCACCGCGACCGCTTGCCAGCTCCTGGCGGCGTGCCAGCCCCCACAGTCCCACTGGCGTCGACCTCGCTCCCAACCGCGACGAACGATGCGAACACGCGGGGACTCGATGGCGTGGAGGCTCGCGCCGACTCCGTTGCGAACGCAGCGGTCGCCAGCGAGGTGGTGCAGATCGCTGCAACAGCCAAGACAGTGCTGCGAGGCACCGGCCTCGCGCCAAGTTCCCATCGCTTCGTCACAGCGTATAGCCTCACACTCGCACGAGGGCGCATGTCGGGTTGTCTGAGTCCCTCGCAGAGATCATTTTCACCCTTCGCAGACGCAACGCTACAGGAAGCTCGCTGCTTCTGTCAGCCCCGGTGGGCGGGCGAGGTGGCCGTAGGGGGTAGGGCATCTTCCGAGCATTTGGGCCTCGCGGGCAGCGCAACGTATCCGTTGGCCCAGGAGACGAACGGGGCATCAACATGGAACGTACCACATGGCGCTGAGGAGGGCTGGCACGGAGGGTTCCGGGCGTGGCAAACATCGCCAAGGACCCCCAAGTCGCGCTCGGCCGCGCCATCCGCCTGCGCCGAGAAGAGCTTGGTATCTCCCAGCAAGACCTCGGGCTTGATGTCGGATACGACCAATCGTGGGTCTCCCACATCGAGAACGGGCACGCCAACCCCGCCTACGGGACCATTGATCGGATCGCCCGAGCGCTGGCATGGTCGATGTCGCAACTCGTCACCCTCGCCGAGTCGATCGAGACCCAGGATCGCAAGCCACTTGACCAGCCGCTACGCCTGCCCGAGTAGTTCCCGGTACACGACTCGGTCTCGGGGGTGGGTTGGAGCCCGAGCTGGTCATCGAGTGCGTGGCGCAGCCCTGGACGACTGCTACCAAATTGCTACCAAGCCGAGGGCTACAAGGCGAGCTTCCCGTGCCCTAGAACCAAATCCGACGATGGGCGATACTGGGCTCGAACCAGT
>CAVRXK010000018.1:0-92335 GCA_963725165.1 uncultured Solirubrobacterales bacterium | reverse complement strand
TCGTAAATCAGCCTAAATCAGGCGGGGTGCCAACCGCGGCCCTGCTTCTTGATCTTCTTTTCCTGCTCGAGACCGGGCAGGACGCGGTACAGGTAGTTCTGCTTGATGTCCATCTTGGCGGCCAGCTCGGGGATCGTGATGCCGGGCTGTCCCTTGACGAACGACAGTGCCTGTGCGGCGCGTGTGCCGCTGCCCTTGCGACGTCCCGCACGGCGACGGGTCGTGGCTGCCGCGGCGGGGGCGCTGGTCGCCGCGGCCGCGGTGGCTGCCTTGGGTGGGCGTCCACGGCGTGCGCCGGTGGTGCGGCTCTTGGAACCGCGCGGACGGCCCGGGCCACGCTTGGCCGGTGCGGCGGCAGAAGTGGCGGGAGCGGCGGCGGCTGCACGGGGAGCCGAACCACCGACACCTGCCAGCGCCGTGGCTGCTGCCTCCAGCCGGGTGTACTCATCGATCAGCGGCTTGAGCTCCGCCAGTCGGTCGTTGATCTCTCGGCGCTTCTCGTCAAGAAAGTCAGTCACGATTGTGTCCTGTTCACTGGAGTGAATGCGATCCGACGATTCGGATCACACGGGGTTTGAGCTTAACTCTACACAAGTTGCCACTGAGTTCGTGCACTTGTCATCCAGATGCAAGCAAAATTACCAAGTTGGTGGCTGCAAAATGCAGTGACTGCCTACTTTGAGAGTGTTTTGAAAGGATCTATGCGCCCTGGGGCAGCTCCCGCACGCGACGCACGATCCCGCTCGGCGAGTGGCGACGGTAAGTCAACTCTCAAGCAGCTCGCGCAGGCGATCGAGCGTATTTGTGGCCTCGCGTTCGGGCATGCCGCCAACGAGTGCACGGCCGGCAAGTGCACCAAGCGGGCCGAGTGGCGCGTGGAACTCGTTGCGATAGTCGAAGTGGGTATACCCGCTGTCGGTCGCGCGCAGTCGATATTCGGTGCGGGCGCGCGAGCGCGCGGGTCCACGACCCTCCCACACCGCACACGTGGCGTGCTCGCAATCCACCAGAGTCCAATGTACATCGACGCTCACTCCCCTCAGGTGGATCTGCTGATTCATGCGGTAGCCCACCCGGGGCGGACCGCTGTCGCAATCGCGCAGCCCGCGGTGAATCGTGACCCAGTCGCTGAGTCGCGCGGGGTCCATCACCACATCCCACACCGCCGTGGGCGTGGCGGCGATCTCGATCGAAGCGGTAACGGTGCTCATCGCGCTGCGAGTGGCTCGATCTTTTCCCACTCAAAAAGCGCATGTTCGACGGCTGAGTCGAATGAGTGCAGCGACACGCCCAGGATCCTGGCGGGATCCTCTCCCGCTGGCAGCAGATCGCCGGTGAGACTTTCCATCAGGGGTAGCACCAGCTCGGGGCGCTCGCCGGCGAGCGATGCCGCCACACGGGCGGTGATCGGGGTGAGGGTCATCCCGAATCCCACACTGGGACGCCCGAGCATCATCAGATCGACGATGCGCTCCACGATCTGACCGTAGCTGAGCACATCGGGACCGGCGGCGTCGAGAGAACCTCCACCAACCGACGCATCCGTGGCACATGCGAGCAGCATCTCAACGATGTCGCGCTCATCGATCGGTTGAATCCGATAGCGCCGCCACGCCGGCAGTGCGAGCACCGGCATGCGTTCAACCAGTCGCACGAGAAAACGGAATGAGCGAGAGCGTGCGCCGATTACGACCGTGGCACGCAGCGCCACCGAATCGGGGATCGCCTCCAGCAGGATGCGCTCGACCTCGTATCTGCTGTTCAGATGGGTCGAGCTGGAGCGCGGACCGCCGAGGTACACGACACGCTCGACACGGGCCGCGCGGGCGGCGTTTGCGAATGTCTGCGCGGAGATCCGCTCACGCGCGGGGAACGGCCCGTTCTCAGATGGCTCCATCGAGTGGATCAGGTAATAGGCGACCTCCACGTCGCGCATCGCGCGCAGCACGCCCGCGCCGGTGAGCGTGTCGCCGATCACCAGCTCGAAGTCGTCGAGGCTCACTTCGGCAAGGCCGACATCGGTGCGATACGCGAGTGCCCGCCGAACGCGCTCGCGGTCGCGCGCGAGCGCGCGCACATCGTGGCCCTGCTCGAGCAGGCGCGGCAGCAGCGCCGAGCCGATGAAGCCGCTGGCGCCGGTCAACAGGATGCGCATCACATTGGATGATGACGTCTCTCGGCTCGGGTTCGGTGAATCTCTCGCAAAATGCGGGACGGTCGCGCCGATCGTCACAAGCGGGAGACCCGATTTCGGCTATTTGCGGATAGGAAGCGGTTTTCCTCGCGGTTTGCGGGGAAGGCTTTCGCGGCGCCCTTGAGTGGCTGCCCGCCGGATGCTTTGATGCTCCCTCGATCAGTCGAGCCGCGAACCAAAGGGGAGTCAGTGCCGAGGAAGCAGAGCAGGCGAGCCACGCGCAAGGTCACATGTGACGATTGCTACTTCAGGTGCAACCTGTTGTGTGCGCTGGAGGTACAGGAGCCCTGTGCCACGTTTCGTCCCGCCGAGGCTCAGCTAGCTCCTCCCCAGCAACTGCGCTTCGTGTTCCGCCAGGAGCGCCGCTCGCGTGCCGCGTGGGCGTTTCCCTCGGCCCAGGAACAGGCCGCACTGCACGCTTGACTTATCCTAATCCGCGATGACACTGCGGATTCCACTGCCCTCCGCATGGCGCCGCGAGGCGCTGCGCACGAATCTGTGGCTGGTGCCGACGCTTGAGATCGTGTTTGCGGTGGCGCTATTCGCCGGCACCTACGCGCTCGATCGAGCCGCGTACGACGGCTCGTGGCACCTGCCCTCGTTTTTTATCAGCGGCACCGCGGACGCCGCCCGTCAGATCCTGACCGCGATCGCGGCGGCGGTCATCACGGTCGTGACGCTCGTGTTCTCGATCACGATCGTCGACGCTGACGCTTGCCTCCACCCAGTTCGGGCCGCGCATGCTGCGCAACTTCATCCGCGACCGGATCACGCAGATCACGCTCGGGAGCTTCGTCGCTACGTTCGTCTACTCGATCCTCGCGCTGGTGTCGATCGGTCCCGGCGCCCACGGCGAATTCGTCCCGCACGTTTCGATCACCGTGACGATGGTGCTCGTCGTCGCTGGACGTCGCCGTGCTGGTCGTGTTCATCGATCACATCGCCAAGTCGATTCAGCTGCCGCAGGTGATCGCGAGCATCGCCGGCGACCTCGTCGCGACGCGATCGAGGCCGACGCAGCGGCGTCCGGCGGCCGACGTGCCGCAAAGGCAGGGCCGTCGCTGTCGGAGATGCTGGTGCGTCTGGACGATGACAGTGGTGTCGTGCGCGCGACGAGCAGCGGCTACCTGCAGTACGTGCGCATGAGCACGCTGATCGACATCTCCGGTCGCGGTCACGCGGTGATTCGCCTGCTGCATCGGCCGGGCCACTTCGTCGTCGAGGGCGAGCCGCTGGCGGACGTCTGGCCCGCCGCCGCGGCGCCCGGCGTCGCGCGAGCGCTCGGCGGCGCGCACGCGACCGGGCCGCACCGGACGCTCACTCAGGACCTCTCATTCGCGGTCGATCAGCTCGTGGAGATCGCGATCCGGGCGCTGTCGCCCGCCGTCAACGACACCTTCACCGCGTTGGCCTGCATCGACTGGCTGGGCGACGGCTTGGGCAAGATCGCCAGCCGCTGGCGGCCGGTCATGGTGCACCGCGACGCCACCGGCCACGTGCGCGTAATCGCCGTCCCCGTCGAGCTTCCGGCGCCTGGTCGAGCGCGCGCACGACAAGATCCGCCAGGCCAGTCGCGGGATGCCGGCGGTGATGATCCGCCAGCTCGACGCGCATCGCCAAGGTGATGGCCTACACGACCTCCGCCGAGCAGCGCGAGGTGCTGCTCGAGCAGGCGGAGATGATCCTGCGCGCGAGCGAGGAGTCGGTGCCCGAGGCGGCCGACCGCGCGGACGTACGTCGCCGCTACGACGCGGTGCGCCTGGTCGACTCCTCCACAACGGATGGATAGCTCCGATTGTGGCGGGTATATTGAACGTGATCGGCAAAGCTCTCAGCGAGGCGGTGGCGCAATGGCGGCAAAAGACAGGATCGGCAAGGCGAGTGACGCAGTGCGAAGCAACGATTACCTCAAGCGACTGATCGAGGACGAGCAGCTGCGCGAGAACCTGCTGCTCGCCTACGGCGCGGCACGCAGCGCGTACGGGCGCATGAGCAACGGCAAGCCCGCGAGCAAGGCGCTGTTCGAGGATCGCAAGCTCCAGAAGGAGCTCTCCGAAGCGGCGCACGCGCTGCGCGACGCGTCGTTTGCGATTCGCCAGCCCCCGGCCAAGCCGAAACGCAAAGGTGGCCTCGGCCGCACGCTGGCGCTGCTGGTCGTCGGCGCGGCGCTCGCGTTCGCGCTCAGTGAGGACCTGCGCTCGAAGGTCCTCGACCTGCTGTTTGGGGCCGAGGAGGAATTCGACTACAGCTCAACCACGATGCCCGCCGCGGAGACCCCCGCGCCGGCTGACGTGTCCGCCGCGTGAGCAACGCGGCGCCCGCACTGCGCGAGCGCGCGGACTCCACGGGGTCCGCCGCGCGCTCGCTCTCCGGTGAGAAGGCCCAGCGGATCGTCGAGGCGATGCGCCACAGCGTCGCGCGCCGCGGCGCCGCTGGCTCCACCTTCGACCACGTCTCGCGTGAGGCGGGCGTCTCGCGCGGGCTGCTGCACTACTACTTCGGCACCAAGGAGCAGCTGCTCGTGGAGGCGGCGCGCCGCGACTGTGAGCTGCGCATCGAGGCGCTCGAGAAACGCCTGGCAGGTGCGCAGACGGCCGACGATTTCGTCGCGCTGCTGGCACAGAACCTGCAGGAGACGATCGCGGAGGACCCCGACTTCGTGACGCTCGTGTTCGAGATGTTCACGCTGTCGCGGCGCAACGCCGACATCGCGGTCGAGTACGCGAGCCTGTTGCGTCGCACGCGCGAGCGCCTGGCGGGGATGCTCGCCGCCGCACAGCGCGAGGGCGTGCTGCGCCTGCACGCCGAGCCCGACGCCGTCGCGGACATCCTGTTCTCGCTCGGCGACGGTTTCGCGCTGCGCATGATCTCAGAGCCCGACCGTGACTTCAGCGCGTCGATCCAAGCGGGCATCGAGTGTGCCCGCTCGCTCGTCGCCGACTGACAGCGCGGCCACCCTCTTATAATCAGGGCTCATGCCCATCTACGAGTACAGACGGCCCGACGGCAGCACGTTCGAGTTGCAGCAGTCCTTTAGCGACGACACGCTCACGGTCGACCCCGAGACGGGGGTGCCGGTCGAGCGCGTGCTGCACGCCCCGGCGGTGCACTTCAAGGGCAAAGGCTTCTACAACACCGACTACGGCACGCGCAAGCGCCAGCGCGAGAACGCGGCCTCGACCGACAGCTCGTCCAAGAGCGACTCCACCGATAAAGCAGACAAAACGGACAAAGCGGATGCCAAGAAGAGCGAGTCGCCCGTCAAGCCCGAGAAGAAAGCCGACGAGGCCAAACCCGTAGCCGCCGCGAAGTAGTCAGCCCGCCATGAACCGTGCCACGTCGGCGCGGCGCGCTTCTTCTGAAACGGTGAGGCCTTCTTCGCCGCTGGGTAGCGTGATCTGCCCAGTGGGCTTGAGCACGTGCGTGGTGGGTGTGCCGGTGGCGGCCAGCGCCGCGAACATCCCCAGCAGTTCCACGCCGCTCATGTCGGAGATGATCGCCGGAGGTGCGTTCCACGCGATCAACGGCAGGCGCAGGAAGCTCAAGGGGGACAGCAATTGGTCCTTCATGTCGTTGAACAGCGCCTGCTGGTGTTCCTCGCGCTGGATGTCGGTCTCGTTCGCCGCGCACAGGTTCTCGCGGGTGCGTGCGATCGCGAGTGCTTGCTTGCCGTCGATGTGGTGGGTGCCCGCGCTCAGGTGCAGGGTGAAGCCACCGTTGGCGGTGCCGCCGTCGAGGTTGGAGGTGATGCAGCCGCCGCTGTAGGTGACTCCGCCCATCGATTCGATCAGCTGCGGGAAGTTTTCGAAGTTCACTTCCACCACGTGGTTGATCGGGATGTCGAGCCAGCGCTTGATCACCGAGACCGACTCGGCCGGGCCACCGTACTCGTGCGCTGCGTTGATCTTCTCAAGGCCATGCCCGGGGATTTCGACAACCGTGTCGCGCGGGATCGACAACCGCGCCGCGTGCCCACCGCCGGTGCGGATCAGCATGATCGTGTCCGAGCGCCCGAAGCCGGTGGTTTCCGCGCCAGGTTCCTTGGAGTCCTTCTGGCGGCGGTCGGAGCCAAGCACGAGAATGTTGTTGGCGGATGTGAGCGGGAAGCCCGAGGGGTCGAGCACGCCCGCGACGTTCGAGGGCAGCGGAGTGCGCTCGAAGTGCGAGCTGATCAGGAACAGGACCAAGGACAGCACGAGCCAAGCCGCGATCAGGCCCAGCAGGTAGAGGACGATGCGCTTGGGGGTGAGGCGCTCGCGCCAGCCGTGCGCGACTTCGCCAGGCTTGCGCGGACGGCGCGGGGCTTTCTTCAGCGCGAGGTTCTTCCCCCACGCGTCGTCCTCGCGGCGGCCGGGAAGGCGTGGGGCTGAGCGGTAGCGCTTGTAGCGCGGCTTGTCGTTTGGGTCGGGGGCCACCGTTGGACCCTATATTCCCCGGATGACTTCCCCCGATGGCGCAGTAGGGCGGCTGGTGGTGTGTCCCACGCCGATCGGCAACCTGGGGGACGTGACCCTGCGTGTGCTGGACACGCTCCGCGAGGCGGATGCGATCGCGTGCGAGGACACGCGCCGTACGCGCGTGCTGCTCGAGCGGTATGAGATCGCGGGTGTGCTCGTCAGCTATCACGAGCACAACGAGCGCGAGCGCGCCGGCGAGCTGGTGGGGCGCATCGCCGGGGGAGAGGTCGTCGCGCTCGTGTCAGACGCGGGGATGCCGCTGGTGTCGGATCCTGGCTACAAGCTTGTGCAGGCCTGTATCGAGGCCGAGCTGCCCGTTGAAGTTCTGCCGGGGGCCAGCAGCGTGACCACGGCGATCGTCGCCGCGGGCCTGCCTTCGGAGCGCTGGCGCTTCGTGGGCTTCCTGCCGCGCAAGCGCGCGGAGCTCGAGCGGGTATTGATCGACACGCCCGAGACGCTGGTCGCATTCGAGTCGCCGCAGCGGCTGGCGGCCACGCTGGGCGTGCTCGCCGAGCGCGATCCCGGCCGCCCGGCGGTCGTGTGCCGTGAGCTGACCAAGCTGCACGAGGAAGTCCGGCGCGGCAGCGCCCGCGAGCTGGCCGCGCACTACGCCGAGCACGCGCCGCGCGGGGAGATCGTGCTCGTCGTGGGCGCCTCGGCGCGCGGCAGCGCCGATCGTGCGCGGGCGCTCGCGGCGCTGCGCGCGCTCGTCGACGCGGGGGCCCGCGCACGCCCGGCGGCCGGGGTAATCGCCAAGCTCACCGGGGTCGGCGCGAACGAGCTGTACCGCGAGCTTACCGATTCGTCAAAGGGACTTGACATGTAGGATCGGACATGGTATGTTGGCGCCAGCGTCTGTCATCCCCTCGGGTTTGGCGGCGGGCATAAGGTCGGGTTTGGGTCGGTCCGCGTGGTCGACCAGCTAACAGTTTTGACGGGGACCTTGGGAGAGGGACCGGGTCGTTACGAGAGGGAGTTGTTTTTCGCGTGGTTTCATTGGGGAATAACGTGTTTGAGAGTCCGTGTGCTCACGGTGCCGGCGTAATAGGACGCGTCAGCGTCGCTGACGCGTCTCTCTCTCTCTCTCTCTCTCTGGGATCGCCGGCGTCTAGGCGCTAGGCGCCATCGCCGCGGCACAAGCCCGCGGCACGCCGAGCGCAAGGCTCGGCTTGATCATCCGCGCGCTATAGGCGCGCTCTGTGCTTCTCATTCTTCCGCCGCCGCGGGCCGAGTGCTCGGGTGGCTTTGTCATGCCCGCGGTCCCGCGGGTCGTTCTCGTGGATCGCACTTCTAGGAGGGGATGGGTCTGATGATCGCTCGTAGGCCGATGTGCGCGATGGTGGTGTTGTTGTGCTCGCTGGTTGGGTGCCTGTCGTTCTCAGCGCCGGCGGCGTTGGCTATGACGCCGCCCGTGATCGAAGAAGAGTCGGTGCTCGATGTAGCGAGTACGAGCGCGACGTTTCGCGCCGCGATCAACCCGCAGGGAAGCGAAACAACCTACCGCTTCGAATACGGAACCAGCGAAACGTACGGGACAGACATCCCGGCGCCCGATGGCATCGTCGGCGTGGGTGAAGCCGCGATCCCGGTGCAGGCGCATCCGCAGGATCTGCAGCCGCACACCATCTATCACTTCCGCGTGGTAGCCACCAACGCTGAGGGAAGTACGCCGAGCACCGACCAGACATTCACCACGCAGACCGCTGGTGGAGAGCTTGTGCTGCCAGACGAACGGCAGTGGGAACTCGTCTCGCCGCCGAACAAGGAAGGTGCGCTGCTCGAGGGGATCACCTTTGAAGGCTCGCCTGTGCAGGCGTCTACCGGAGGTGAAGCCATGGCATATGCCGCCGCGGCGCCCACCGAAGCGAACCCCGAAGGCAGTCGCAGTCCCGAAGACATGGAGCTGCTTGCCACTCGTGGACCGGATGGCTGGTCCTCGAAGGACATCGCGCCGCCGCACAACGGCATCGCACCGTCGTCCGTCGGCCAGGGCCAGGAATACCGGTTCTTCTCCACGGATCTCGCCCAAAGCATCGTCGAACCCAGGGGGCAGACGCTCCTGTCACCGCAGGCCACCGAACAGACGATCTATCTGCGCGACAGCGTGTCTGGCGTATTCACGCCACTGGTGACCGCCGCCAATGTGGCTGAAGGTGTGAAATTCGGAGAAGACGGATACGGCAGGAGTGACGTTGAATTCATCGCTGCCACCCCGGATGCGGATCACGTCGTGCTCGAATCTGGAGTGCCTTTGACCGCGGGCGGGGGCTCTCTATATGAGTGGAACGCCGGGGAAGAGCAGCCGAGCGAACCGTTGCAGCCGCTCTACGTGCTGCCCGAAGGTGAAGGCGGAGGTGTCGTGGGTGGCGGCGCGCCGTCGTCGTTTGACCATCAGTTCTCCGACGACGGTTCGGCCTTCTTTGGTTATGAAGGGCATATCTATCTGCAGCATGCTGATAAGCGGAAAACTCTGCGTTTGCGCTTTGCGCCGGGAGCCCCGAGCGAAGGGGAAGCCAGCTTCGTGTATGCGTCGAGCGACGGGTCCAGGCTGCTCTTCAGGGACTCCGAGCAGTTGACGAGCGCTCCGGGGGGAGGTGTCTATGAATGCCAGATCGCGGAAGTCGCGGGGCAGTTGACGTGTGCTCAGCTGTCGTTGACGGGCCTGTCCTTTGAAGGTGTTTTGCTCGGCGGCAGCGAGGACGCTTCTCGTCTGTACTTCGCCGACACCGTCACGGACACGCTGTTCGTCGATCGCCTGGAAGGCTCGGGATGGAAGCAGACAGCGATCGCCACCCTGTCGGGGGAAGACGAGCGTGACTGGTCCGGGGAACTGGTCAGCCGGACCTCGCGTGTCTCTCCTAACGGCGAATGGTTCGCGTTCATGTCGCAGGAAAGCCTGACGGGCTACGACAACCTCGACGTGAACGGAAACGTGCCGGATGAGGAGGTCTACGTCTACGACGCGAACTCCGGTCGTCTGGCGTGCGCTTCGTGCAATCCGACCGGTGCCCGGCCCGATGGCGTGCAGGCAGTGCGCGAAGGGTTTCGGGGTCCCTACTATGACGTGCGGGAATTCTGGGGTGGGCATTGGCTGGCGGCCACCGTGCCGGGCTGGACGGGGATGAACCTCAGCGCGGCTCTCTACCAGTCGCGCTACCTGTCGGACAGCGGCCGGCTGTTTTTCAACAGCTTCGACGCGCTCGTGCCTCAGGACACCAACGGTGAGCTCGACGTCTATGAGTACGAGCCAGCCGGGATCGGCAGCTGCCAGGCGTCGAGTGTGACGTTCAGCGCGAGTTCGGGCGGTTGCGTCGGCTTGATCTCCTCCGGCGCCTCCGGCGAAGAATCGGCATTCGTCGACGCGAGTGAAAGCGGCAACGACGTGTTCTTCCTGACCAGCGCCCAACTCGCCCCCCAGGACATCGACAACGCGTATGACATGTATGACGCGCACTCCTGCTCCACCGAATCCCCATGTACGGCGGCAGCGGTTACGCCACCGGCGTGCACGACTACGGATTCGTGCCGTGCGGCGCCGATGCCCCAACCTGGGATCTTCGGGGCGCCTTCGAGCGCGACGTTCTCCGGGAGCGGGAATCCGGCGCCGGTTGTCGTGAAGACCGCGACGCCGACGAAGCCGAAGGCGAAGCCGCTCACACGCGCGCAGAAGCTCGCGAGAGCGCTTCGGGACTGCAGATCGAGACCCAAACGCAGGCGAGCCGCCTGTAAAGCCAAGGCCCGCAAGCTCTCCAGGAGGGGTAATCGATGACCAGACGAGTTGCCGTTGTGTTCGTGGGCGTCGTGCTTGCAGGGCTGTTGATGGTTACGCCTGCGTTCGCGGAAAGCCCGTGGTGGCATGTGAGCTCGGGTGCCAGGCCGACGCACCTGCCCCCCGGCGGTAGTGGGGATGTCGTGGTCTACGTGACCAATCTGGGCGATGCGACGGTGAACGGGTCGAGCGCTCCGGTTACGATCTCCGACGTTCTGCCGCAGGGGCTGACCCCGACTTCGGTCTCGGCCAGCGCCGGGCTGCTGGGCTCTTCCGGTGGCGCGGAATGCACAGTGACCCCGCTCAGCTGCACGTTCTCGGGCACGCTGCCGCCGTATGAACAGATCGAAGTGACGATCGCCGTCGAAGTGGGCACGAACGTTGCCGCGGGCGCGCAGAACGAGGTGAGCGTCAGCGGCGGCGGCGCGCCCGCGGTCTCCGTGAGCCGTCCGGTCACGGTTGACTCGACACCGACGCCCTACGGCGTCGAAGACTACGAACTGCTGCCCGAAAATGCGGGTGGCTCGCCCGATACCCAGGCCGGCTCGCACCCGTTCCAGTTGACGACCGTGCTCGCTTTGAACCAAACGGCCGATCCGACTAAGCCGCCGGCGCTGGTGAAGGATCTGCACTTCCAGTTGCCGCCGGGTCTGATCGGCAACCCGACGCCGTTCCCGCGGTGCAAGGACGCCACCTTCGCGGACAACTTCAACTTCATCGTCGGTTGCCCCTCCGACACGGTGCTCGGTGTCGCGCTCGTAACTCTGGATGAACCCGCCTTCTTCGGCGCGGTGACGGTGCCGGTGCCTGTGTACAACCTCGCGCCGTCCACCGGGGAGCCCGCACGGTTCGGCTTCGAGGTCCTGGAGGTGCCGGTGATCCTCAACACGGCGGTGCGGACCGGCGGCGACTATGGGGTGACGGTGAGCGTCAGCAACATCTCCGAGGTGCCGGCGTTCGCCGGGTCGCTGGTGACACTGTGGGGCGATCCTGGCGATCCACGCCACGACAGCACCAGGAACTGGGCATGTCTGGGCAATCTCTGGCCCGCAGACACGCAGGGAACCACCGGCGAAACATGCAAACCGTTGGGGGAGTCGAACCCGCCGCCGTTCCTGACGCTGCCGACATCGTGCGGGAGCTCGCCGAACGAACCCCTGAGCTCGTCGGTGACGACCGACTCGTGGGCGGACCCTGCGGCCGTGAGCGCGCCGAGCGTCTATCGCTGGCACGACGATGCGGGCGCGCCGCTCGCACTGGATGGCTGTAACCGGCTCAGCTTCGAACCGTCGCTTGGCGTCGCGCCGGATGGGCCGGCCTCGAGCACGCCAACGGGGTTGACCGTCGGCGTGCACCTGCCCCAGGAAGCGATCCTGACCTCCAACGGACTCGCCCAATCGGACCTGCGGAACACGACTGTCACGCTGCCCGCCGGGGTACAGATCAGTCCTGCCGGCGCTGACGGGCTGAGCTCCTGCTCGCTGGAACAGATCGGCCTCGAATCCGCGAGCGCGCCGGCGTGCCCGGAAGCGTCGAAGATCGGGACTGTCGAACTGACGACGCCATTGCTGACGCGTCATCTGGAAGGCGCGGTCTATCTGGCGGCGCAGGACGCGAACCCGTTCGGGTCGCTGGTCGCGATGTACATCGTTGTGGAAGATCCGCAGGACGGCATCCTGATCAAGTTCGCCGGCGAAGTTACGCTCGACGAACACACGGGGCAGATCGTCTCGACGTTCAAGAACACTCCGCAACTGCCCTTTGAAGACCTCAAGTTGCACTTCTTCGGGTCCGCCCGCGCGCCCTTGAGCACCCCCGCGTTGTGCGGCGGCTACACGACAAAGGCGTCGTTTGGGCCGTGGTCGGGCAATGCGCCGGCGGAACCGACCTCGACGTTTGACATCACGTCGGGTCCGAACGGGTCTGCGTGTCCCAGCACAACCCTGCCGTTCAGTCCGTCGTTGACTGCTGGTACGACGAACATTCAGGCTGGTGCGTTCAGCCCGTTCACGATGACTGTCTCAAGGGAAGATGGCCAGCAGAACATCGGGTCGATGCAGCTGCACATGCCCCCGGGACTATCGGGATTGCTCTCCGGCGTCGAACTATGCGGTGAAGCACAAGCCGACGCGGGTACGTGCGGGCCGAACAGCCTGATCGGCGAAACGACCGTATCGGTCGGGCTTGGTGGCGACCCGTACAGCGTGACGGGCGGGAAGGTGTACATCACCGGCCCGTACGAGAGCGCCCCGTTCGGGATCTCTGTCGTGGTGCCCGCGAAGGCAGGCCCTTATAACTTGGGTCAGGTCGTTGTCAGGGGCAGGATCGAAGTGAACCCGATCACCGCCGCGCTTACGATCACGACCAACAGTCAAGCGCAGGGGTATGCGATCCCGCACATCCTCGACGGGATCCCACTTGAGATCAAGCACGTGAACTTCATCACAACCCGCTCTGGGTTCACGTTCAACCCGACCAATTGTGATCCGATGGGCGTCACGGGCAGCATCTCTAGCGTCGAAGGGTCATCGAGTGCGGTGTCCGTCCCCTTCCAGGTGACCAATTGTGCGGTCCTCGCGTTCAAACCAGGGTTCACGGTCTCCACCTCAGGCAAAACATCACGAGCCGAGGGAGCGAGCCTGAACGTGAAGCTGACCTACCCCAAAGCACCGTTCGGTAGCCAAGCGAACGTCAAGAGCGTCAAGGTGGACCTACCCAAGCAGTTGCCGTCTAGGTTGACGACATTGCAGAAGGCGTGTCCGGCTAAAACGTTTGAAGCTAACCCCGCCGACTGCCCAGTAGCATCAATCGTCGGTCACGCAACAGCGATCACACCACTGATCCCGGTCCCGTTGACCGGTCCCGCATACTTCGTCAGCTACGGTGGCGCGAAGTTCCCAGAACTCGTCGTCGTCCTACAAGGCTACGGCGTCACGCTCGATTTGCACGGTGAAACGTTCATCAGTAAAGCCGGGATCACCAGCAGTACGTTCCACACGATCCCCGACGCCCCGGTCGGCAGTTTCGAACTGACACTACCCGAGGGCAAATACTCCGCGCTCGCGGCCAACGGCAACCTCTGCAAGAGCTCGCTGAAGATGCCGACAGCATTCACGGCGCAGAACGGGACCGAAATCCACGAGTCGACCAAGATCAGCGTCACCGGCTGCGCGAAGTTGAAGAAGAAGGCCAAGAAGTCAAGCAAGCATCACAAGGGGAAATCGCACGGGAAGAAGAAATGAGAGATGGCTGGCAAGGCGAAGACGCCGTCGAAACTGGCGGCGTCCAATGGGCATGAGCTGGGTGAGAGTGCTCTAGGTAGAGGACATGTAGTTGAGATCCAGCGTGCGCGGATGTTGACCGCGATGATGCAGGAGATCGCAGAGCGCGGCGCGGCGAACGTGAGTGTCGCGCATGTCGTTGGTCGCTCGGGTGTGTCGCGGCGAACATTCTATGAGATCTTCGAGGATCGCGAGGATTGTTTTCTCGCCGCGTTTGACGATGCGCTGGAGCACGTCGCGGCGGTTGTGGTCGCGGCGTATGAAGAGTCTGGTTCGTGGCGGGCGAGAGTCCGTGCGGCGCTGACCACGTTGCTCGAGTGCCTGGACTGCGACCGGGCGAGCGGACGCCTGTTGATCGTTGAGAGCCTCGCCGCCGGTCCCAAGGCACTCGAGCGCCGCCAGCACGTGCTCGCGCGGATCATCCCGGTGATCCAGCAGGGACAGAGCGAAGGCAAAGCGAGCGCGAGCACGGGTTCGCCGCCGTTGACCGCGGAGGGCATCGCTGGGGGTGTGCTGTCGGTTCTGCACGCACGCCTCACCGAAGCACAGTCGTCCTCTGTCGCACTCAGCGGCAGGTCAACTCCTTCGCGGAGCACCGGTGCAGGGCACGCCAAAGATGGTTCGCTGCTCGACCTGTTGAACCCGTTGATGGGCATGATCGTGCTGCCCTACCTGGGAGCGGCTGCCGCGCGCAAGGAGATCGAACGGCCAACACCCAAGCATTCGGGGAAGCACCAGATGGTTCGTGCCGATCCCTTGCAGGATTTGCGGATGCGCTTCACCTATCGCACGATGCGCGTGTTGATGGCTGTCGCCGAGCGGCCGGGCTCCTCAAACAGAGCTGTCGGGCAGAGCGCCGGCATCGGCGATCAGGGTCAGGCATCGAAGTTGCTTGCACGCTTGCACAAGCTCGGATTGATCGAGAACCAGGGCGGAGACCCCGCCCGTGGCGAGCCCAACGCCTGGGCCCTCACCCCCACAGGCAAGCAGATACACGACACGATCTCGAGACTCGAAAGATAGTTACCCCTCGCAATCGCGTACTCAACCACCTCGAAATAGCTGATCCACGCTACTCGAAATCGTTGGCTTGACCCCCTCGAAATCGCGGATTCGATGCTAATGTTTAGCGATGGGCACCACCGAAGCATCGATCTCGGGCATCGTCTCACGCCGGGTTCTCGATGTCGCCGCACAGCGGCTGGAGGACGAGCCAGTGGTTGCTCTGCAGGGACCGCGAGCCGTCGGCAAGTCGACGCTACTGGTCGAGTTGGCGGGCGCTCGCGGCGCTGAGGTCGTCGATCTGGACGATCCGCCGACGCGCGCCGCGGTGGAGCTCGATCCAGGCGCTTTTGTCGACGGTCCCTCGCCCGTGTGCATAGACGAGTACCAGCATGTGCCGGCTGTGCTCGATGCGATCAAGGCGCAGCTCAATCGCGACTCCCGTCCAGGCCGCTTCGTAATCACCGGCTCGACACGCTACGACGCGTTGCCCACCGCGGCGCAGTCGCTTACCGGCAGGCTCCATCTGCTCACGGTGTGGCCGCTCACCCAGGGCGAGATCGAGGGCACATCCGAGCGTCTGCTGACTGAGCTTATGAGCGATCCCGAGCGCACGATCCAGCGCGGGCGCGCATCGAGCACGACAAAGGCCGAGTACATCGCGCGCGTCGTCGCCGGGGGAATGCCGATTCCGCTAGCCAGGAGCACCCCGGCGGCGCGCAATCGCTGGTTTGACGATTACATAAAGCTGGTCCTGGAGCGCGACGTGCGGGATCTGTCGAGGCTTCGTCTGGCCGAGCAGTTGCCGGCGCTGCTGCAACGTCTTGCGGCGCAAACCGCACGTCCCCTGAACGTCACGACAGCGGCCAGCGGGGCGGGCTTGGATCGAGCGACGGCGACCGACTACCTGAAGTTGCTGGAAGCCGTCTTCCTGGTGATGCGTCTTCCGGCCTGGGGGACGACCGTTCGAGCGCGTGTGGCCAACGCCCCAAAGGTTCACGTCGTCGATTCGGGGATCGCGACGCGCCTGTTGCGACTCACCCCTGAGAAGCTCGCAACACGCGACCCCGCGTCACTCTCCCAGTTTGGCCATTTGCTCGAGACATTCGTGGTGGGCGAGCTGATCCGGGAAGCATCCTGGCTGGATGACATTGCGGCCTATGGACACTGGCGCACTCACGACGGTCACGAGGTGGATCTGATCGTCGAACGCGGCGACGGAGGCGTGGTCGCCTTCGAGGTGAAGGCCTCCGGTCAGGTCGCCGCTCACGACGCACGTCATCTGCGCAATTTGCGCGAGGCGATCGGGGAGCGCTTCCTCGCGGGCGTGGCGCTTTATACCGGGACTCGTTCGTATCGCTTGGAGGATCGGCTCTACGCAGCGCCGATCGACCGGTTGTGGAAAGCGGTCGGGGCGAGGCGGTCGGCCGAACAAAATGGGACTTGACATGTAGGATCGGAGATGGTATATTGGCGCCAGCGTCTGTCATCCCCTCGGGATTACGGGCAAACATAAGGTCGGGTTTGGGTCGGTCCCTGTGGTCGACACTGAACTTTTCAGCAGGGCCCTTGGGAGAGGGACCGGGTCGCAACGAGAGGGAGTTGTTTTTCGCGTGGTTTCTTTTGGGGATAACGTGCTCGGGAGTCCGTGTGCTGCTGAACGGTCCTTTATAGGACGCGTCAGCGTCGCTGACGCGTCTCTCTCTCTCTCTCTCTCTCTCTCTCTGGGATCGCCGGTCTCTAGGCTCTAGTCCCACTTGCCGCGGATCTGCTCCGCGGCCCGCCGGGTATAAGGCCCGGCTTGGTTTTTCGCACCCGCAAGGGTACTCGCGCGCTGTAGGCGCGCTTTCAGCTTCTTGTTCTTCCGCCGCCGCGGGTCGTATGCCCGTGGCGGTCTTCTGCTGCCCGGGCTCCCCCATGCGGGGGCAGGCGGTCGGGTCTTGTTGTCCGGGTCTCTTTGAGGAGGGGATGTGAACGTGGGTGCTCATCGGTCTGTGTTGAGGAATCTGGTTCGCGTGCTGTGTGGCGTGCTCGCCGCGGGAGGTGGCGTTACGGGTCGCCATTCGCTTCGCCGCGCGTCCACCGCGCTCGCGCTGAGCGTCGCCGGCCTGCTCTCGCTCTTTGGCGGGGTGGCGCAGGCGGAACCTCCCGGTTTCGTCTCCTACGGCAGTTTCAACGCGGTCACCAGCACCGCGCTGGGCGTGGCGGTCGACAACTCCGGCCTGACCTCCGCCGGCGATGTCTATGTCGCGAGCCTCTTCAACCCGGAAGCGCCCCCGCTCGACAAGTTCGAAGCCGCCGGCCAACCGATTACACCGTCGCCGTTCGGAGAAAGCAGCAACCTCACCGCCGGCCTGGCGGTGAACCCGTCCAATGGCGACCTGTACGCCCTCAATATTGAAGGCAGCATTATGACCTATGACCCGAGCACCGGTGCGCTGATTAAATCGTTCCCGGTGACCTTGACCACGGGATCCGGGGGAATCTCTGAACTCCTCGAAAACCCTCCCCAGATCGCCTCCGACTCGGCCGGCAACATATATCTGCCCAACGCCCTGGAAAACGAGGTGCTCGAGTACAGCCCGGAAGGGGTGCTGCTTCATACGTTCACCGGCGGCTCGGGCCGCGGAGCGCTGAAAGGCCCGACCGGCGTCGCGGTTGACGCCTCGGGGAATCTGTGGGTCGCCGACATGGGCGATAGCCGGATCGAGGAGCTTCATCCGACGGGAGCGCCCTTTGAAATAAACGGCAAGCCGGTGGAAATCAGGAGCGATGGCGTGAAGTCGGTCGCGCTCGACGGCCACGGCGACGTGCTCGCGATAGTCAAGAACAGTGAAGACTTCTGTGGCAAGATCGGAGGCAAGAGCGGAGAATGCGCCCACCTGGTCGAGTACGGCCCGACCGGCGCCAAGCTCGCCGATTTCGGCGCCGGCTCCTTCGGATCGGGCGAACAGGGGATCTTCTCCGCGCCACCGCTGGTCGCGGTCAACGAATCCAGCGGCCGCGTCTACGTGACCGACTCCAGCAACCGGCTGGTGTGGGTCTTCGGGCCACCGGCCGCGCCGAGCGCCGTCAAAGACAAAGAGCTCGCCGCCGAAGTCGACACCTCCGAAGCCAAGCTCGGCGCGCTCGTGAACCCCGGCGGGATCCCGACGACCTTCCGCTTCGAATACGGCACGACGAGCGCCTACGGCAGCTCGGTGCCCTTCCCGGAAGGCAGCGTCGGCGAAGGGATCAGCGCGCGTACCGTGTGGGCCGCCGCGAGCGGTCTCGCGCCGGGCACCACCTACCACTACCGCGTGGTGGCCACCAACGAACTCGGCACGGCCTACGGCGCCGATCAGACGTTCACCACGCTGACCGCCGCACAGACCACCTGCCCCAACGAAGAGACCCGGGGCGGCTTCTCCGCGCGCCTTCCCGACTGCCGCGCCTACGAGCTCGTGACGGCGCCGACGAGCAACTCGGTGGAGGCCGAAAGCGGAGGCCTGGCCGCCACCGACGGCGACGCGGTGTCGTTCGCGACGAACGATCCGCTGCCCGGTGCCCCGTCGGGTAACTACCACGAATACCTCGCCACGCGCGGTGCCGGCGGATGGAGCTCGGAGGATCTGTATCCCGCTCGAATCCTACTCGGGGACGTACGTGCGGAACAAAGAATCCCGGAATCGATCTTACTCGGCCGAATTCTCGAAGAGCGTGATCGAATACGGCCACGACGTCGCGCCGCCGAGCCCACCGGCGGCGGGCTCGAAGAGCAGTCGAATGCAACGCCGAAGGCCTGCAGGTGGTGCCCGGCGAACCGGTGGGCTACCAGAACCTGCTGCTGCGCGACAACGCGACCGGCGCCTACCGACTGATCAACGCGCCGCCTCCGGGTGTGACGCCCGCGGACGCGCACTTCCGAAGGGCGCCTCCGCCGATCTCAGCCACGTGCTCTTCAGCGAGAAAGCGCCGCTCGCGCCGGGCGCGCCAGTCCGGTGTCGAAAACCTCTACGAATGGGACGAAGGCGCCGTCTGCGTCTGCTGACGGTGCTGCCGGACGGCACTCCGGTGCAGGGATCGCTGCCGGAACCGAGGGCCGGCACAAACGCGATCTCCGCCGAAGGCTCGCACATCCTGTTCGTCTCGGGCGGGAGCCTGTACGTGCGGATCGACGGCGAACGCACCGTCCAGGTCGACGAATCGCAGGGCGGCGGCGGCTCGAGCGGCGGTGGCTCCTTCCAGGCGGCAAGCGCCGACGGCACGGAGATCTTCTTCACCGACGACCGCGAGCTCACGCCGACTCGACCGGACCGGAACCGGACCTGTACGAGTGCGTGCTGCCCGAAGGCGCGAGCAAGTGCGACCTGAGCGACCTGACCGTCGCCCAAGGCAGGCGAACACGCCGACGTCATCAGCGTCTCGCCGCTCGGCGCTAAGGACAGCTCGCACGTGTACTTCGTCGCGAGGGCGTGCTGGCGAGCAACACGAGCGAATACACGAACAGCGAAGGCAACGTCGTCCTCGAAAGGGCGCGGGCCGGGCAGTACAACCTGTACCTGTGGAGCGGCGGCACGACGACGTTCATCGCCGAAGCGCCCGGTGGAGGCCAGGCCTCGCCGGACGGGACTTGGTTCGCGTTCGAGGTCGTCCGAGAGCCTGACCGGCTACGACAACAAGCCGGCGCAAGGCGGCTCCCCCGCCAACGAGCTCTTCCTCTACGACGCGGCGTCAACGAGCTCGCCTGCGCTTCGTGCAATCCGACCGGCGAACCACCCCTGACTCCAACGGTGGGGCGGAATCGCTGAACAGCGCGAGATTGCCCCCGCTACATTTCAAACGGCGGCCGCCTGTTCTTCGACACGCGCGAAGCGCTCCTACCCTCCGACACCGAACGGCCAGATCGGACGTCTACGAGTACGAGGACGGCCACCGTCTACCTGATCTCCTCCGGGACGAGCCCCCGGGGATCGAACTTCACCGACGCGAGCGAAAGCGGCGGCGACGTCTTCTTCTTGTCGACGCAGGCGCTCGTGCCGCAGGACACCCAGGAAGGGATGAAGGCGATCTACGACGCGCGCGTGGACGGCGGCTTCCCGGCCGCGGCCTCGCCGCCGGCCTGCACGACGGCCGACGCCTGCCGCACTCCCGTCTCGCCACAGCCGTCGATCTACGGGGCGCCATCGAGCCAGACGTTCGTCGGCGCGGGCAACCTCGCGCCGCCCGAAGCAAAGCCGAAGGCTAAGCCCAAGGCAAAGCCCGTGAAGTGCAAGAGGGGTTTTGTCAAGAAGAAAGGCAAGTGTGTGAGGAAGACGGGGAAGAAGGCCAAGAAGTCCGCTCACGCCAACAGGAGGGGTAAATGATGACGCGTTCAAGGAGAATCACCAACAGCACTCTCGTTCGCGGTCACCGCGATCGTGGCGCTGGGAGCGGGCGCATCCCCGGCGCTCTGCCACCGGCGAAGCGCACCCGTTCCTGCATGAACTTCGGCCGCGGCGCAACGGAAGCCTTTTCGAACCCGAACGGGATCGCGATCGACGAATCGACCGGCGATGTGTACGTCGCCGACATCGGCACGGACACCGTCTACAAGTTCGACGCAAACGGAAACCCGGTTGATTTCTCCGCGCTTACAGCAACCGGCTCACGGGCGCGGGCACGCCCGCGAGCTCCTTCTCCTTCCCGCTGACCGAAGAAGACACCCCGGCGGCGATCGCGGTCGATAACTCGACCAACTCCTCCGATCCCTCTCGCGGCGACCTGTACGTGATGGACGCGGGGAATGGCGCGATCGACAAGTTCAGCCCCAGCGGCGAATACCTGAGCCAGATCGCCGGCTTCAAACCGTTCAACCCGACCGGCTCGGAAGAAGAACGCCAACACGAACTGCTCGGGATCGCCGTCGATCCACAGGGCACGGTTCGCGCCGATGTCACCAGGGTCGCGACAGCGGTCAACAATAATACTTTGCTGCAGGGCCTGTCGGTAGAAGAGTTCAACGACTCCGTCGCGAACCACGTGATCGCGAGGCAGTTCAACACATCCCCCTCCAAACACCTGTCTGGAGTACCGCTAATACAGGACACCGACGGCTTCGCGGTCGGGCCAACGGGCGACGACTACATGATCTTCAGGCAGGGTGAGAGCGGAGGCCCCTGCTCGTGCACGGCGAAGCTCGGCCAGCAGCTGGCGGGGCTCGGTCTGATCGACGGCTACGAATCGGGCGACGTGGCGATCGCCGTCGATCCGGCGAGCGGCCACCTCTACGCCGACGATCAGTCCTCCGTCGCCGAGTGGGACAACGGCGCGATCAACGGCAACAAGGCCGTCCCGGACTCGGACGAGAGCTACGGCGCGGGCACGCTCGTCGCGCGCTTCGGCGAAGGGCGACTCTCCGGCTCCCCCGGCCAGGGTGGGATCGCCATCGACGGCTCGACCGGCGAGATCTACGTCTCCAACCCGGCCGACGGCAAGGTGCAAGTCTTCGGCAGCGACGCCCCCACGGTCAGCGCCGGCGCGCCCACGGGCGTGACCAAGGAAAGCGCGACGCTAAACGGCACGGTGAACCCCCGTGGCGAAGCGCTCAGCTCCTGCGAAATCGAATACGGGGTGGCCGACGGGTTCGGGCAGGTCGCCGGCGAACACTACGAACACACCGCGGCCTGCGAACCCGGAGCGGCCGGGATCGGCGCAGGCAGTAGCCCGGTTGCCGTCTCTCTGGGCATAAAAGATCTACAGGCCGGCCTGCTCTACCGCTTCCGCATCGTCGCGGTGAGCGCCGCCGGCTCGAACCAGAGCGCGGGGCTGCTCGCGACCGAAGGGCCCGGCTTCGGCCTGAAAAGCTTCGAACTCTCGTTCGTAAACGAAGACGGCTCGCTCGACACGCAGGCCGGCTCGCACCCCTACGAATTGCGCAACAACATGGAATTCAACTCCCATTTCATCCGCGCGGAATCAAATGCCGACTCGATCTACCTGCGCGAGCCCGACGGTACGCTCAGGGACCTCGCGGTCGATCTGCCGCCGGGGCTGGTGGGGGACCCAAACGCCACGCCCAAGAAGTGCGAGTTGGCCGAACTGCTCGAAGGAAGTAAGACCGAAGGAGTATCACGCGGGGCCTGCCCGCCGGAATCGCGGCTCGGCACATTCGAAGTGAACTGGGACCCGCACGTATTCGGCTACGACGGCTTCACCGAACCTGTCTACAACATGGTGCCGCCGCGCGGCGACGCTGTGCAGTTCGGCACGGACTACTCGGGTACGCAGGTCTTCATAAGCAGCAGCCTGCTCGCCGGCGGCGACTACCCCGTCCAGGCGACGGTGATTGGCGCCCCGCCGGAAGCGCCGGTGATCCGCAGCCAGCTCACGATCAAAGGGGTGCTCACGCCGTGCGTGCGGGTGCCGCTGGGAACCGGGAAATACACGAACAACTCCTGCACGGCCACTCGCGGCGGCGAAGAGGAATACGAAAGCGAGCCCTCCCGCAGCAAAGCCTTCCTGACGCTGCCGACAGGCTGCAACGGCCCGTTGCGCACGACGATCTCCCTGGACTCCTACGAGGAACCCGGCCACTATGTTCACGCCGAAGCGCTCACGCGCAACTCAGCCGGGATCCCCGTGTCGCTGACCGGCTGCTCGAAGCTGATCTTCCCACCGACGATCAGCGTACGGCCCGACACGAGCGACGCGAGCACCTCCTCGGGACTGACGGTCGGCGTGCACATTCCGCAGACGGCGGCGCTCAACCCCGAAGGGCTGGCGGAGTCCTCGCTCAGGGACACGACCGTGACGCTGCCCGAAGGCGTGGCGATCAACCCCTCGGGCGCCGAAGGCCTTGAAGCGTGCTCGGATGGTTTGGCGGGTTTTGAAATCGGTCATGGCGTGAATGGCAGCGGTTTCGAAGAATTCAACCCTGAATTCGAACCCGGTGTGAAGACCGCATTGTTCTCGCCGACGCCGATCGAATCGTTGCAGCCGGGTGTGAGCTTCTGTCCGAACGGGTCGAAGATCGGGACGGTGAAAATAAAGACGCCGTTGCTCGAACACGAACTGGAAGGCACCGTGTATCTGGCGGCGCAAAACTCCAACCCGTTCGGGAGTCTGGTGGCGATGTACCTGATGGTGGAAGACCCGATCTCGGGTAGCACCATCAAGCTCACGGGCGAAGTGAAATTGAGCGCCACGGGCCAGATCGTGACGACATTCAAGAACACCCCGGACCTGCCGTTTGAAAATCTCGAACTACATTTCTTTGGTGGGGAACGCGCGCCGCTGGCGACACCGTCGCGTTGCGGGACGTATACGGCGCTGGCGGTGTTTACGCCGTGGGATGGTAATTCCCCGGTGACCGCGGAATCCTCGTTCAATATCGAACACGGTCCGGGCGGTGGTCCGTGTCCGGGCGCGAGCCTGCCGTTCGATCCGTCGTTGGCGGGCGGTGCGACGAATGTGAATGCGGGTGCGTTCAGTCCGTTCACGCTGACGATGAGCCGCAAAGACGGGGAACAGAACTTGCAGTCGGTGGAAGCGCACTTGCCGCCGGGGTTGTTGGGGATCCTCTCGAACATCGAATTGTGTGGAGAACCGCAAGCAAACCTCGGCGAGTGTCCTCCGAACAGTCTGATCGGCGAATCGACGATCAGCGTCGGTGTCGGTAATCAGCCGTACACGGTATCTGGCGGCAAGTTCTATTTGACCGGTCCTTATAACGGCAGCGGTGCTTGTACGGTGGGCCAGTCGGGGTGCGCACCGTTTGGTATCACGTTCGAGGTTCCCGCGAAGGCCGGCCCGTTCGATCTGAAGCGCAACACCGCGAACCCAGTGAGCGAGGATCCCTGCGACTGCGTGATCGTCCGCGGCAAGATCGAAGTGAACCCGATAACCGCGGCGATCACGATCACTTCCAACCCGCCGGGTACTCCCGATTCGATCCCGACGAGCATCGAAGGGATACCTCTGGAAATCCAACACGTCAATGCGACCACGACGCGTGGGGACTTCCAGTTCAACCCGACGAACTGCAACAAGATGCAGGTCACCGGCACGATCCACTCGAGCGAAGGATCGACGGACACTATCGACGTTCCGTTCCAGGTCACCAATTGTGCGGTGCTGGGCTTCAAACCTGGATTCAAAGTCTCGACGTCCGGGAAAACATCGAGGGCGAACGGTGCGAGCCTGAACGTGAAGCTGACGTATCCCAAAGCACCGTTCGGGTCGCAGACGAACATCAAGAGCGTCAAGGTGGATTTGCCCAAGCAATTGCCCTCGCGGTTGACGACGTTGCAGAAGGCGTGCCCGGCGAAAACGTTCGAAGCAAACCCCGCCGGATGTCCGACGGACTCGATCGTGGGGCATGCCACCGCGATCACACCGTTGATTCCGGTGCCTTTGACGGGTCCAGCGTATTTCGTGTCTTATGGCGGTGCGAAGTTCCCTGAACTCGTGGTCGTGCTCCAGGGTTATAACGTGACGCTCGACCTGCACGGCGAAACGTTCATCAGTAAAGCGGGGATCACGAGCAGCACGTTCCACACGATCCCCGATGCCCCCGTCGGCAGCTTCGAACTGACGCTACCCGAGGGCAAGTTCTCAGCGCTGGCTGCCAACGGCAACCTCTGCAAGAGCAAGCTGGCGATGCCGACAGCGTTCACGGCGCAGAACGGTGCGGAGATCCACGAGTCCACGAAGATCAGCGTCACTGGTTGCGCGAAGACGAAGAAGAGAGCCAAGAAGGTCTCCAAGCATCACAAGGGGAAATCGCACGGGAAGAAGAAATGAGAGATGGCTGGCAAGGCAAAGGCGCCGTCGAAGCCGGCGGCGTCCAATGGGCACGGGCTGGGTGAGAGCGCTCTAGGTAGAGGGCACCCTGACGGGCACAAGCAGGTCTCTGAGATCCAGCGTGCGCGGATGTTGACCGCGATGATGCAGGAGATCTCTGAGCGTGGTGCGGCGAACGTGAGCGTCGCGCATGTGGTTGGTCGCTCGGGTGTGTCGCGGCGTACGTTCTATGAGATTTTCGAGGATCGCGAGGACTGTTTTCTCGCCGCGTTCGACGATGCGCTTGAGCATGTCGCGGCGGTCGTGGTCGCGGCGTATGAAGAGCCGGGCTCGTGGCGGGCGAGAATCCGTGCGGCGCTGATCGCGTTGCTCGAGTGCCTGGACTACGACCCGGCGAGCGGACGGTTGCTGATCGTTGAGAGTCTGGCTGCCGGTCCCAGGGCATTGGAGCGTCGCCAGCGTGTGCTCGCGCGGATCGTCCCGGTGATTCAGCAGGGAGAGAGCGAGGGTCAGGCGAGCACAGGTCCGCCGCCGTTGACCGCGGAGGGTGTCGTCGGTGGTGTGCTGTCGGTTCTGCACGCACGTCTCACCGAGACCGCATCGTCAACTCGCTCGCGGAGCGCTAGATCAACTCCTTCGCGGAGCACCGGCGTTGCGCACTTCGACGGCGATTTGCTACTGGAGTTGTTGAACCCGTTGATGGGAATGATCGTGATGCCCTACCTGGGAGCGGCGGCTGCGCGTAGGGAGATCGAGCGGCCAATCCCCAAGCACTCTAGGAAGCATCCGGTGGTGCGCACCGATCCCTTGCAGGACTTGCCGATACGCTTCACCTACCGCACGATGCGCGTATTGATGGCTGTCGCCGAGCGGCCGGGCTCCTCCAACCGAGCTGTCGGGCAGAGCGCCGGCATCGGCGACCAGGGCCAGGCATCAAAGCTGCTCGCGCGTCTGCACAAGCTCGGGCTGATCGAGAACCAGGGTGGAGACCCCGCCCGCGGCGAGCCCAACGCATGGACCCTCACCACCACCGGCACACAGATACACGACACGATCGCAGGGCCCGAAGGCTGAGTTGTCCTCGAGCACTGTCGAGGTGAACATCTACAGGTTCCTGCCGGCCAGCTCAGCGGTCGCTAAAAGGGTTTTCGACGCGCACGCCGGCGTAGTCCTGGCCGTCGCTGAGGTCCTCGGAGAGCACGACTTCGCAGCCGAGCGCGCGGGCCGCCTCCAGGATCGCCGCGTCCCAGTAGGAGATGTCGAATCGCTGCCGGGTGGAGAGAGCCGACAGCACCATGCTGAGGGTCGTCTCCTGAACGGGGAAGCGCCGGAAGGAGTCGATGAGCGTGGCGGCCTGCGCGTGCGTAAGGCGATCCTCTCGGGTCTCGCGCGTGGCCTGCACATAGAACTCTTGGAGCACTTGCACCGAGAGCCCGATGTCCCTAGTGGAGAGCAGATCGTTTGCTCTGGCGGCCTTCGTCTGCTCCTCGGGATCGCGCGAGATCGCGTAGAGCAGGACGTTGGTGTCAGCGAACCGCACGCCGGTGCAACTCGTCGCGATCGAGGCGGTCGCGGGCGCTGAAGCGACCGATCTGCTCCTGAATGCTCAGCTGCTGCGCCTCGAGCCGTGCGAACTCGTTCTCGCGCTCGGAGAGCGAGCGCAGATACTCGGCGACGAGGCCGCTCACGGAGCTGCCGCGCTCCGCCGCGCGAATCCGCGCGGCGCGATAGACGTCCTCTGGAACGGAAACGGTGATGTTCGCCACTGTGCTTCACAGTATCACAGTTACACAGTCATACGGGGATGGGTATCGATGACTGGTTCACGTCCTCAGTGTCCCGCTCCTCGTGTCTTGTCGGATAAGGAGGTCTGACGCGTGACCGTCCCCCGATTTGGCAAGTGGCCGGAGCAGAACGGTTCGAGGAGGGACTCCCCAATGAGTTGACAACCTCCAACAAAATGCTAGGATGATGGCGAAAGCAGGCCGTCACCCGGACAAGGAGATTCGCAAGGCGGTCGCGGATGCGCAACGCGTGGGTTGGAAGTTGGAGCAAGCCAAGGGAGCGGGCCATCGTTGGGGGACCTTGTCATGTGGACAGGGCTGCGAGGTCGCGATTGCCGGCACACCGCGACAGCCGGGTGACATCGCCAAGCGAATTCGGGAGGCCGTCAGGAGATGCGATCACGGCCCGGACGCATCAAATGGCGTTACGTCCCAGAAAGTTCAGACATGAATACCAACACCCAAGTCCACAGCTTCACCCTGTTCTTCAGCGGTGCGGACGTGCTGGGGGACGGACAGTTCGACGCGCTGTATGAGGCTGGTTGCGACGATGCTCTTTTCGGCATGCGAGACGGCGCTCAGTACGGAGCGTTCGATCGTGAGGCCGCGAGCTTCAGCGAGGCATTGGCGAGTGCGATCCACGACGTGACGGCGGCGGTGCCCGGCCTGCGTGTGGTGCGCATCGAGCCCGACGAGCTTGTCACGATGGCTGCCATTGCCGAACGCAGCGGGATCTCACGCGAGTACGTGCGACTGCTGTCGAATACCGAACGTGGACCCGGAGGCTTTCCCGCGCCGGTCGCCTGCGTGGACAACAAGACGCGTTTGTGGCACTGGCCGGATGTCGCTCATTGGTTGGTCGAGCATCGCAAGGCCAAGGTTGCTGTCGACGCCCATGCCGCCGACCTCGTCGCCGCTATGAATGCGGCCTATGACTTGCGCGAGCACGCAGCTCATCTCGACAGCCCCGGCGATCTTTCGCTTGTGGCGCAGGCACTCGGCGACGGCCCGTTCCGGCTCGCCGTGGCCCGTCCCCTCGCGGCCGGCGCCCAGTAGCCTGCGAGGAGCGTGTCCTCCTTCTACGTCACAACCCCGATCTACTATGTCAACGCGGCCCCGCATCTCGGCCATGCGTACACGACGATCGCCGCGGATGTGCTGGCCCGCCATCACCGCCAGCGGGGCGAGGACGTGTTCTTCCTGACGGGCACCGACGAGCATGGCGAGCCGGTGGCCGACGCTGCGCACGCGCTTGGCGTGGAGCCCCAGGAGCTGGCGGACCGCAACTCCGAGCGCTTCCGTGCGCTGGCGCCGAAGATCGAGGCGACCAACGATTTCTTCATTCGCACCACCGATCCTGAGCACATGCAGGTCGTGCAGGACATCCTCTCGCGGGTGCGCGAGAACGGGTATGTGTACATGGGCACCTACGAGGGCTGGTACTGCCCCAAGTGCGCCGACTTCAAGGCCGAGAACGAAGTGGACGAGGGCGAGCTGTGCCCGATCCACCATGTGCAGCTTACGCGCGAGCAGGAGGACAACTACTTCTTCGCGCTGTCGCGCTTCCAGGAGCCGCTCGAGCGCCTGTATGCCGAGCACTCGGAGTTCGTGGCGCCGCGCAGCCGCTACAACGAGGCGCTGTCGTTCGTCAAGTCGGGGTTGCGCGACGTGCCCCTCACGCGCCACAAGCTCACGTGGGGGGTGCCCGTGCCGTGGGACCCCGAGCACGTGTTCTACGTGTGGTTCGACGCGCTGCTGAACTATTACTCGGCGCTCACATATGCCCCCGCGCCCGTGAGTCAGGATGGGGCGCTCGCCGGAGCCGGCGATGCGCACTCGCCTTTGGGGGATGGGGCGCTGCACCCTGAAGGGGGCAGGCAATCCGACGAGGCCACCCTCACCGACACCTTCTGGCCCGCCAATGTGCACCTGATCGCGAAGGACATCCTGCGCTTTCACACCGTGTATTGGCCCGCGCTGCTGATGGCCGCCGGCATCGAGCTGCCGCGGCGCGTGTTCGTGCACGGTTACCTCTTGATGGACGGCGAGAAGATGAGCAAGTCGCTGGGCAACGTGCTTGACCCGTTCGAGGTGATCGAGCGCTTCGGCGCAGACGCTTTGCGCTTCTACCTGCTGCGCGACGTGCCCTTCGGTCAGGACGGGTCGGTGTCCACAGCATCCTTCGAGCAGCGCTACGAGTCGGAGCTTGCCAACGACTACGGCAATCTCGCGAGTCGCACGCTCGCGATGATCGCGCGCTACCGCGACGGGGCGGTGAGCGCGGGGGACCCCGATGAGCTGCTCCACGACGATTTCGCCGGCCTGGAGGAGCGCGTGGCCGAGCTGCTGGATCGCGTCGAGTTGACTAACGCGCTCGATGAGATCTGGCAGCGGGTGCGCCGTCTGAACCGCTATGTGGAGGAGCAGGCTCCGTGGCAGCTCGCCAAGGACCCCGAGCGCGCTCAGGATCTCGACCGTGTGTTGCGCACACTCGCCGAGGGACTAAGGGTCGTCTCGGTGCTGCTTGCGCCCTACCTGCCGGATGCCACCACCAAGTTGCTCGCGGCGCTTGGTGCGCCGGAGCTGTCGTTTGCGGGGGCACGATTCGGCGCCGGGGAGATCCGCCACGTGCAGACACTCGAGCCGCTGTTTCCGAAGGCTGTTGCGACGGGTTAGTCGGCCCACCGGAGGGTTCGGGCCGCGCTTGCGGAAAAGGGGACTTGACAGGTAGGATCGCTCGTGGTATGTTGGCGCCAGCGTTTGTCATCCCCTTGGGTTGACGGGCGGACATAAGGTCGGGTTTGGGTCGGTCTCTGTGGTCGACACTGAACTTTTCAGCAGGGCCCTTGGGAGAGGGACCGGGTCGTAACGAGAGGGAGTTGTTTTTCGCGTGGTTTCTTTTGGGGATAACGTGCTTGAGAGTCCGTGTGCTCTACACACGAGCGTAATAGGACGCGTCAGCGTCGCTGACGCGTCTCTCTCTCTCTCTCTCTCTGGGACAGTCGGCCTCTAGGGCCTAGTCCCCTTCGCCGCGGCGGTACTGCGCGGCTCGCCGGGTATAAGGCTCGGCTTGGTTGCTCGCGGCTCCGCTATGGGGACTACCCCGCGTTGGGGTACTCGCGCGCTGTAGGCGCGCTTTCAGCTTCTTGTTCTTCTTTCGCTGTGGGCCGTGTGCTCGCGGCGGTTTTGCCTTGCCCCCCGGATGGGGGGTCATGCCCGCGGTCCCGCGGGTTTTCTCGTGTGGATTGTTCTAGGAGGGGATGGGTCTGATGATTGCTCGTCGGCTGACGTTGACGACCGTGGTGTCGTTGTGCTCGCTTATTGGGTTCCTGTCGTTCTCAGCGCCTGCAGCGCTGGCTGCGACGCCGCCCATGGTGGAAGAAGAGTTGGTGTTGAACGTCGCGGGCACGAGCGCGAAGCTTCAGGCGCAGATCAACCCGGAGGAAAGCGAAACGACCTATCGATTCGAATACGACACGCGTGAATACAAGCAAGGCGAAGGGCCTCATGGCGTCAGCATCCCGTTGCCGGACGGGTCGCTGGGCGCCGGCTCGACGGGGGTCACGGTGCACGTGGAACCGGAAGGCTTGTTGCCGGGCACGACCTACCACTACCGGGTGGTGACGACGTTCGGCACCAAAGGCGAAACGGTCGACGGTCCCGACCAGACGTTCACGACGCAGCCGCTGAGCCGTTTCGCGCTGCCCGACAACCGCGTGTGGGAACTGGTCTCGACGCCGAACAAGCACGGCGCGACGATCTACCCGCTCAACGAAGACGGGCTGCTCCAGGCCGCCGACGACGGCAGCGCGATCACCTACCACACGAATGCAGCGACCGAACTCGAACCAAAGGGCTTCGGAGGGTTGCAGGTGCAGGTGCTCTCAAAACGGGGCAGCGAAGGGTGGACCTCGCGGGATATCGTGACGCCGAACGATACTCCCACCAACGTCGGTGTGGGGTATGGGGAAGAGTACCGTTTCTTCTCGTCGGACCTCTCACTTGCTGTCGTCGAACCGATCGCCTTTGGATTTACGCCGCTGTCCGAAGACGCGAAGGAACGCACGCCATACATCCGCAACGACTCGAGCTGCGAAGCGGCGCCGGCCGCGTGCTACGACCCTCTTGTCACGAGCGCGGACGTGCGGCCGGGCGCGACGTTTGACGGAGATCTCGAAGTTCCGCACCCGGGCGAAGCGATATTCGCGGGAGCCGCGCCGGATCTCAGTCATGTGCTCATTCGTGACTCCCAAGAGGGTTTGACATCGACGCCTGGTGATGAAGGAGGCCTCTACGAGTGGCCGCCGGCGGCCGACGGACAGTTGCAGCTTGTCAGTATCCTGCCCGACGGAAAGCCGGCCAGCGCGCAGACTGAATCCCCGGAACCAGGAGGTCAGTCGTCTGGTAGAGGTGAGATATCCGATGACGGCTCGCGCGTCTTCTGGAGTGACCGCGATACACCTAGGCACTTGTATCTGCGCGACATGGCGAAGGGCGAAACGCTTGAAATCGGGGCCGCGCCGCCTACCAGCTTGTCCGCAAACAATTTCGAGGTCGCGACCAACGAAGGCTCGCGCGTGTTCTTTATTGCTGAAACGGAAAGCGAAGCCATGTTGGAAGTCTGCGATGTCGTCGAAGTCGCCGGAAAGCTGGCGTGCGAAACGACGGCGCTGGCGCCTGAAGTTCAGGGCGGCGTGGTCGGGACGAGTGAAAACGGTTCGTATGTCTACTTCGTCTCGACGGCCGCGTTGGCGGCGAACGCCGAACAACACAAAGACAACCTCTACGTCGATCACAACAACGGCAGGACGTGGGAAGCACCGCAGCTGATCGCCACGCTTCCCCAGGAAGACAGCCCCGACTGGGCTAAGCCACTCGAAGTCCTTACTGCACGCGTCTCTCCGAACGGCGAGTGGATTGCGTTCATGTCGCGCAAGAGCCTCACCGGCTATGACAACCGGGACGCCGTCTCAGGCGTACCGGATGAGGAGGTTTACCTTTACCATGCGGCTGCCGCCGCCGGCGAAGCGGGGAAGCTTGTGTGTGCATCGTGCGACCCGACCGGTGCGAGGCCGGTCGGCAGCCAGATGGGCGAAGGTGGGGACTACTATGAGAACGGCCTGCTGGGCGGAGGTGAAGGCTGGCCCTCGAGTACGTGGCTCGCGGCCAACATCTCGGGAGGCGCCCGGTACGCGGGGGGCGCAGAAACGGCGGGTGCTCAATCGCTGTATCTGTCGCGTAACCTGTCGAATACCGGCCGGCTCTTCTTCAACAGCGGCGACGCGCTCGTGCCCCAAGACGTGAACGGCACCTGGGACGTGTACGAGTACGAGCCACCGGGCATCGGCAGTTGCGCGGAAGCGTCTTCCACGTTCAGCGCGCGCTCGGGCGGCTGCGTCGATCTGATCACCTCCGGGGAATCGCCGCAACAGTCGGCGTTCATGGATGCGAGTGAAAACGGTGATGACGTGTTTTTCCTGACGGCCGGCCAATTGGCGTCGCAGGACACCGACACGAGCTTTGACGTCTATGACGCGCACGTGTGCTCGAATAGCGTGCCGTGCGCGGTGAGGCCTGTCTCGCCGCCCCCGTGTTCGAACGGTGATGCGTGCAAGGCGGCGCCCTCACCGCAACCGGCGATCTTCGGGGCGGCCGCCAGCGCGACGTTCAAAGGCGTGGGTGATGTCGCGGCGCCGTCGGGACCGAGTGTCGCGCCCAAGTCATTGACGCGCGCTCAGCGGCTCGCGCGCGCGTTGCGCGCGTGTCAGAAGAAGCCGAAGAAGAAGCGCGGTGCGTGCAAGCGGCAGGCTAGGAAACGCTATCGGGCCGTTGTGTCTCGTAAGGCTGAGTCGAGCAAGAGGGGGGCATACCGATGATCGCTATGGACTCAGGCAGGAAAGCAGTAGCGCTGCCGATTGTCGCTGTGGTCGTGCTGGCGGTGTGTCTTGCCTTCGCGGGTAGTGCGTCGGCGAAGGGCGCGGCTTGGCATCTGCACGCGCTCTCGATGCCGGCCAACCTGCCGCCGGGGGGCAGCGGCAAGGTGATGGTTACGGCGGCCGATCTCGGTGACGCCGAGGTCAACGGGTCGGCGGCGCATGTCAAGCTGATCGCCACGCTGCCCCCCGATCTGGAAGCGGGGGAAGCGTCGCTTGAGGCTGGACTGTTCGGTGGGTTGTTCGGACTGGCGACGCCGTGCGCGACCCTGTCGCCCACGGTCGTCGAATGCGTCTTTGAAGAGACGCTGCCGGAATACGAACGGCTCGAAGCTGCCATCCAAGTCAAAGTCGCCTCCAATCCCGGCGCCGGCGAAACTAACCAAATCACAATGAGTGTGTCCGGCGGCGAATCCTACGCGTGCGAAGAAGTAGCGGCCGGCACAGGTAAATACACGAGCAGCGTGTGCAGCGCCGAAGGCGAAGGGAGTTTTGAATGGCAGTCTTCGGGTCATCCGATCGCGATCGCGACCGCGACACAGCGACTGGCTGTGGGTAGCACGCCACCGAGCTTCGGCGTTGAAAGCTATGAACTGGCGGCGACCAACGAAGACGGCAGCTACGACAAGCGGGCCGGCTCGCACCCGTTCGGCTTGACCACGACGATGGACCTGAACCGCACCGGCGCCGAACCTTATGTGCCGGCGATGGCGAAGGACCTGTCGTTTAGGCTACCGCCCGGCTTGGTCGGCAATCCCACCCCGTTTCCCCAGTGCTCGGACGTCGAATTCCATCACGAGGTGGATGGCTTGCTGAACACGTGTCCGGGAGACACGGCAGTGGGGGTGTCCGTCGTCACGATTCACTTCCCAGGTGAGCCGAATATAGTCACCCAGGCGGTCCCGGTCTTCAACCTGAAGCCGAGCCCCGGCGAGCCGGCGCGGTTCGGCTTCGCGATCCTGGGCGTGCCGGTTATCCTCGACACGTCGGTGCGCACCGGTGAAGACTATGGTGTTACCGTCAGTATCGATAACATCAGTCAGGCCCCTGCGTTCTTGAGCAGCGAAGTGACGTTCTGGGGGGTACCCGGAGACCCGCGTCATGATCGCGCACGCGGCTGGGAATGCCTGGGCGGCGGCCTGTATCGATCGTTTGGAGTGCCTCAATGCGCGCCGCTGGGCCAGTCGGCGCCGCCGCCGCTGCTCTCGATGCCGACATCCTGCAACGGCCCGCTGCAGAGCTCCGTGCTGGCCGACTCATGGGCAGACGCCGGCAGCTTCACGGAACCGTTGCAAGCGTCTTTCGAGCCGAGCATGAACGGATGCAACCAGCTGCCGTTCAGCCCGTCGATCACTGTTGCGCCGGACGGTAAGGCCAGCAGCAGCCCGACGGGTTTGACGGTCGGGATCCATGTTCCGCAAAGTGTGATCCTTGATCCTGAAGGCCTGGCTGAGGCTGATGTGAAGAACACGACGGTGACGCTGCCGGCGGGTGTCGCGTTGAACCCGGCGGCGGCCGACGGCCTGCAGGCTTGCCCGCTGCTCACGGGCAAAGAAAAGGCACTGGAAGAACGGGAAGAAAACGGCGAAATCGAGGGGGTGAACCTTGAATCGGCGCAGCCTGCGAGTTGTCCTGAAGCATCGAAGGTCGGTCTGGTGAGGATCAAGACGCCGCTGCTGCCGAACGAACTGACGGGCGAGGCGTATCTGGCCGCACAGGATCAGAACCCGTTTGGGAGCCTCGTGGCGCTGTATGTGGTGGCGCAGGACCCGGTGTCCGGCACGCTGATCAAGCTCGCCGGCGAAGTCAAACCCGATCCCGTCACCGGCCAGCTGGTCTCGACGTTCCTGAACACGCCGCAGCTGCCGTTCGAAGATTTCAAGCTCGAATTCTTCGGCGGCGATCGTGCGCCGCTGGGCACTCCTGCTGCGTGCGGTGCGTATACGACGACGGCGAGCATCGAACCGTGGTCGGGGAACGGTGCGGCCGAATCGTCATCGACGTTCGAAATCGCGACCGGTCCAAACGGCTCGCCGTGCTCCGATCCCGCGCCGTTCAGCCCGTCGCTCACGGTTGGCACGACCAGCGTGCAGGCGGGAGGGTTCACGCCGTTCACGATGACCGTGTCGCGCGAAGACGGCCAGCAGAACATCCAGCAGCTCCAACTGCATATGCCGCCGGGCCTGTCGGGTCTGTTGACCGGTGTGGAACTGTGCGGGGAAGCCCAAGCGAACGCCGGGACATGCGGGGCGAATAGCCTGATCGGCGAAACGACGGTGTCGGTCGGTTTGGGCGGCGACCCGTACAGCGTGACCGGCGGGAAGGTCTACATCACCGGTCCGTATGAGGGCGCGCCGTTCGGACTGTCGATCGTGGTGCCTGCGAAGGCCGGACCGTACGATCTCGGCCAGGTCGTCGTCAGGGGCAAGATCGAAGTGGACCCGATCACTTCGGCGCTCACGGTGACGACGAACAGTCCCACTCAGGGTTATGCGATCCCGCACATCCTCGACGGTATCCCGTTGCAGATCAAGCACGTGAACTTCACGACCACCCGGTCCGGGTTCACGTTCAACCCGACCAACTGCGATCCGATGGGAGTCACCGGTAGCGTTGCGAGCGTCGAAGGATCGTCAAGCGCGGTATCCGTCCCGTTCCAGGTGACTAATTGTGCGATCCTCGCGTTCAAACCGGGGTTCAAGGTTTCAACCTCTGGCAAAACATCGCGGGCGAATGGTGCGAGCCTGAACGTGAAGCTCACCTACCCCAAAGCAGTGTTCGGTAGCCAGGCGAACATCAAGAGCGTGAAGGTGGACCTGCCCAAGCAGTTGCCGTCACGGTTGACGACATTGCAGAAGGCGTGTCCGGCGAAAACGTTTGAAGCGAACCCTGCCGATTGTCCGGTAGCGTCGATCGTGGGGCACGCTACCGCGATCACACCGTTGATTCCTGTGCCGTTGACCGGTCCCGCGTATTTCGTCAGCTACGGTGGCGCGAAGTTCCCCGAACTCGTGATCGTCCTGCAGGGCTATGGCGTAACGCTCGATTTGCACGGCGAAACGTTCATCAGCAAAGCCGGGATCACGAGCAGTACGTTCCACACGATCCCAGACGCGCCAGTCGGCAGTTTTGAACTGAGCCTGCCTGAGGGTCCCTTCTCCGCGCTCGCCGCGAACGGGAACCTCTGCAAGAGCGCGCTGAAGATGCCCACAGCGTTCACAGCGCAGAACGGGACCGAAATCCACGAGTCGACCAAGATCAGCGTCACCAGTTGCGCGAAGGTGAAGAAGAAGGTCAAGAAGTCGAGCAAGCGCCACAAGGGGAAATCGCGCGGGAAGAAGAAATGAGAGATGGCTGGCAAGGCAAAGACGCCGTCGAAACTAGCGGCGTCCAATGGGCATGAACTGGGTGAGAGGGTTCTAGGCAGAGGGCACCCTGACGGGCACAGGCAGGTCTCTGAGATTCAGCGTGCGCGGATGCTTACCGCGATGGCGCAGGAGATCTCACAGCGCGGTGCGGCGAACGTGTCGGTCGCGCATGTTGTCGGTCGCTCGGGGGTGTCGCGGCGTACGTTCTATGAGATCTTCGAGGATCGCGAGGACTGTTTCCTGGCCGCGTTCGACGATGCGTTGGGGCACGTCGCGGCGGTCGTGATCCCAGCGTATGAGCAGCCTGGTTCGTGGCGGGCGAGAATCCGCGCGGCGCTCACGGCGTTGCTTGAGTGCTTGGACTACGACCCCGCGACGGGACGCTTGCTGATCGTGGAGAGTCTCGCCGCCGGTCCGAGGGCATTGGAGCGTCGCCAGCGCGTGCTCGCGCGGATCATCCCCGTGATCGAGCAGGGACAAGGCGAAGGGAAGACGAGCGCCGATCCGCCACCGTTGACAGCCGAGGGTATCGCCGGGGCCGTATTGTCGGTCTTGCACGGGCGTCTCGCCGAAGCCCCGTTGTCCCCTGCCGCGCGGAGCGCCGGCGCCGGGCACGCCGAAGACGATTCGCTACTGGAGCTGTTGAACCCGTTGATGGGAATGATCGTGCTCCCATATCTCGGCCCCGCCGCGGTACGCAAGGAGCTCGAACGCGCCATCCCCAAGCAATCCGGGAAACGCCCTTTGATGCGCACCGACCCGCTACAAGACCTGCCGATGCGCTTCACCTATCGCACGATGCGCGTCCTCATGTCCGTAGCCGAGCAGCCGGGCTCCTCAAACCGTGCGGTCGGACAGACAGCGGGTATCGGCGACCAGGGCCAAGCGTCAAAGCTGCTCGCGCGCCTGCATAAGCTCGGACTGATCGAGAACGAGGGCGGGGGCCCCGCCCGCGGCGAGCCCAACGCCTGGATGCTCACGACCACCGGCAGGCAGGTGCACGACACGATCACAGGACTCGATGAGTAGGTTTGCAAAGGGCGGTATAGTCTTCGATGTACTTCTGGTTAGGTATCTCCTATACCGCATGGTATAGTGATAGATATACTAATTATGCTCGAGGAACTCAATCCCTTTGTGTACGACGATCCGCTCCCCCCGGATGGTCTGATCGATCGCGATGAGGAGACGCGCCGGCTTCTGGCGCTCGCCGAAGGCGGTCACAACACACGGCTCTCGGCGCCTCGGCGCTACGGCAAGACCTCGATCATCCTGCGACTCCTCTCCGAGGCCGATCGGGCCGGTCTGCATACGGTTCACGTCGACTTCTACCGATGCGTAACACGCGCCGAGGCGGCGCGGCGTATCGAGGAGGCTTATCTGGCGCGACTCGCGGGTCCGTTGCGCCGCACCGTGTCGGCGCTCACACGCTCGTGGCACACGCGGCTGAAGATCGGCGCCGGCGGCGTTGGCGTGCAGGCCGAACGCGTGCGGGAGCTTGACAATCAGCGTCTCGCCGACCTGCTCGACCTGCCCAAGCGCATCTTCGCGAAGTCGGCGATCCGCACGGTCGTGGCATTCGACGAGTTCCAGGACTTTCTGCGCATTGGTGACGGATTGGATGGCCTGCTACGCAGCAAGATCCAGTTGCATCGCGACGAGGCCAGCTATGTGTTCGCGGGCTCTGAGCCCGGGATGCTCGACGAGCTGTTCAACGGCAAGGGCAGACCATTGTTCGACCAGGCGCGACCGATACCGATCGGTCCGCTCGACGACGGCGATCTCGCTGAGCACATCGGAGCTCGCTTCGACCGCGCCGGACGCGACCCTGGTGTCGCGCTCGAGTTGTTGCTTGACCTCGCCCGCGGTCATCCGCAGCGGGCGATGCTTCTGGCTCACCACCTGTGGGAGCAGACGCCCCGCGGGCAGGTCGCGGATGAGGAGACCTATCAAGCGATGCTGGAGGCAGTGGACCGCGAGACCCGTGAGCGCTTCGAGCGCACCTGGCTTGACCTCGGATCGGCGCCCGCGCAGCGTCGCGTGCTCGCCGCACTGGCGAACAGCCCTCACAGTCTCTACAGCAAGGCGACGCTGCTCGCGTTCGACCTCGATAAGAGCACCGCGCAGCAGGCGGCACAGGCGCTCACATACGCAGGTGACCTGATCCGGGTCGACAGACGCTTCACGATCGTCGATCCGCTCTTTGAGCGTTGGCTGCAGCGCACCCAGCGCTGACCGGGCAGACCCGGCTCGCGCCGATTTCCCTCGCGGGCCCCCGGTAGCCTGAAAGCGTGATCGACAGCCACACCCACCTGCACCTGTGCGAGCCGCCCGACGCCGAGCTGGTCGAGCGAGCGGCGGCGGCCGGCGTCACGCGGATGCTCACCGTGGGCACGAACGGCGCCTCCTGCCGCGCCGCGCTGGCCGCCGCCGAGGCATTCTCCCAGGTGTATGCAGCGATCGGGCGCCACCCCAACGAGGCCACCGGCTTCGACGACGCCGACCTGGCCGAGCTGCGGGCGCTCGCCGCGCACCCGCGCTGTGTGGCTATCGGCGAGACGGGGCTCGACTATTACCACCAGGACGCGCCGAGGGAGGATCAGGCACGCGCGTTTTCAGCTCACATCGAGTTGGCAAGGACCACGGGCACGCCGCTCATCATCCATACAAGACAAGCTGATGAGGACACGCTCGCACAGCTCGCCGCTGAGGCCGAGGGGGTGACGGTGGTGATGCACTGCTTCTCGATGCCCACCCGCGTGCAGGAGTGCGTGGAGCGCGGCTACATGATCTCCTTCGCCGGCAACGTCACCTACAAAAGCGCCGGCGCCCTTGCCGAGGCCGCGCGCCTGGTGCCGGAGGAGCGCCTGCTGGTGGAGACCGACGCGCCGTACCTCACCCCGCAGGCGGTGCGCAAGCACCGCAACCAGCCCGCGTATGTGGTGCACACCGCCGCGTTCGTCGCCGAGCTGCGCGGAGTGTCGCCGGCCGAGCTGGGCGCGACGGTCGAGCGCAACGCCGCGCGCGTGTTCGGGTGGTGAGTGGCGCGGCGCGCGGAGCCGACCAACAACCGGATCCTGGTGCGCTTGCCCCCACGAAGGGGCGGGAGGGGGTCGCGCGCGGCGAGGAGCCCGTCCAGCCGAGCCTGCGGCGGATGCGCCGCTTCGCGATCCGTCCCGACCGTGATCTCGGGCAGAACTTCCTGATCGACTCGAACATTCTCGGTGTGATCGAGCGGGCCGCCGAGCTTGGCCCTGGCGACGTGGTGCTCGAGATCGGCGGCGGGCTGGGCGTGCTCTCAGAGCATCTCGCCGCGCGCGCCGCGCACGTGCACGTGGTCGAGATCGACCGGCGCCTGCGTGAGGCGCTGCTCGACGCTACCGACGCGCACGTGAACGTGAGCGTGCACTGGGCGGACGTGATGACGCTCGACCCCGCCACGCTCGTGCCGGCGCCCACGAAGGTCGTCGCGAACCTCCCCTACGGCGTGGCCGCGGGCGCGCTGCTGCGCACGATCGAGGAGCTTCCGAGCGTCGAGCTGTGGGTCGCGATGGTGCAGCGCGAGGTCGGCGAGCGGCTCGCGGCGAGGCCCGGCAGCAGTGCGTACGGTGTCCCCTCGGCGATCGCGCAGCTCGCGTGCGAGGTGAGCGTGCTGCGCGCGATCCCCCGCACGGTGTTCCATCCCGTGCCCAACGTCGACTCGGCGCTCGTGGGGATGCGCCGTCGCGGACCCGCGCCGAGCGCGTCGGTGCGCTCGCTGGTGGGTGCCGCGTTCGCCCACCGCCGCAAGACGCTCGCGCGCTCGCTCGCGCTGTCGGGTGTGCAGCGCTCGCGCGAGCAGATCCGCGAGGCGCTGGTGGCGCTCGGCCACCCCGCGGACGAGCGTGCTGAGCGGCTCGCTCCGCATGAGTTCGCGCAGCTCGCGAAGATGCTCGAGCTATGACCGTCTCCTCGCCGCAAGCGCGCGCACTGCCCCTGCGCGCGCGCGCGCCCGCGAAGATCAATCTCGGCCTATTTATAGGCCCCACCCCCCCCACGCGCGAGGACGGCCGCCACGAGCTGGTGAGCGTGATGCAGTCGATCTCGCTCGCTGACGAGCTCACGCTCGAAGAGGCCCATGGCGCCCAGCACGACGAGGTCGTGTGCGCGGGGGTTGCGGGCGAGAACCTCTCGGCACGCGCGCTCACGCTGTTCCGCGAGGCGACCGGTTGGCGGCACGGGCCGCTGCGGCTGAGCATCGACAAGCGCATCCCGGTGGCCGCGGGGCTCGGCGGCGGCTCGGCCGACGCGGCGGCGACCTTGCGCCTCGCGCACGCGGCCTCCGGTTTGGGGGATATGGACTTGCTGCACGTGCTCGCTGGGAAGCTCGGCGCGGATGTGCCCGCGCAGGTGACGCCCGGACGCTGGCTGGCAACGGGCGCCGGTGAGCGGCTGCAGGTACTCCCCGATCCCGTCTCGCCACTGGGCGTGCTGGTCTTGGCCCAGGCGTCGGGACTGTCCACCGCGGAGGTGTATGCCGAGGCGGATCGGCTCGGCCTCGGCCGCGATGCGTTCGTATTGAGAGAACGTCGCGAGGCGATCGCCCGAGCGCTCGAGCTGGGTTCGACCCTGCCCGCCGATGCGTGCCTGTTGCACAACGATCTCCAGGCGGCGTCCGTCGCGCTGTGTCCCGCGATCGCCATCGCGCTCGAGCAATCGCGCGAGGCGGGTGCCGAGACGGCGTTCGTGAGCGGCTCCGGTCCGAGTGTGGTGGGGCTGTATGCGCGCGCCAACGGTCTCGCGCGCGCCGAGCGCGCCGCGGCGGGTCTCGCGGGTCGCGAGCCGCCGCCACTGGCCGCGGTATCGGTGGACAGCGCCTTCGCGGACGTACACAGCGGGCGCATACGCAACAATGCGGGTTCCTGATCGCACGCACAGATCAGCGACACCATCGAAGCGGAGAGCGCCGTGAGCCACACCGACATCACCGATCTCGTAGCCGCGTGCGCCGGCGTGTTCGGCCTGGCGCTGTATGTGGGATTGATCCTCGTGCCCGCATGGGGTTCCTACACGCGCGTGTGGGAGCGCATCGCCGCGACCTTCCTGTCGCTGTATGTGCTCGCGGTGTTCGTCGGCGTGGGCGTGCTCGTCGCGCTTGCCGTCGTGTACTTCTGGGGTTGAGCATGAGGACTCCCAGATGTCCGAGCTAGTCGGGCTGGATGCCGTCACTGAGGCGGTTGAGTCAGGGGCGGGGCTCCCCGAGATCGTGCGTGCCGCTTCGCGCGCTCTCGACGCGAGCCTCGCGGTGACCGACGCCTCCGGCGCCACGATCGCGGTCGCCGCTCGCTCCAGCGCGGATGAGCGCTCGCTGCTCTCAGGCGCTGACGGCGTCACGAGCCTGCCGTTGCGTGTTGCCGATGCGATCGTGGGCTCGCTGCACATGCGCGCGCGCGCCGAGCCGAGCCCGGTCGTGCAGCGGCTGTTGGTGACGATGATCGCCTCAGAGGTGCAGCGCGTGCGAGCACCGGATGTGGCCTCAGAGACCGCGGCGGCCGATTTCTTGAGCGCCGCGCTCGGGCGCGAGCCGCTGCCGCGCGAGGAGCTGCTGGCGCGTGCACGCGAGCTGTCGCTCGACCTGCAGGACGGCGCGAGCGTGATCGTCGCGCGCGCCCACCCGCAGGCGCCCACCGAGGAGGGCTGGCGCGCCCGTGCCCGCTCGGTCGCCGAGCGCGGCGCGCGCGCGGTCATCGGCAGGTCGATCGCCGCGCTCTCAGAGCGCGACGGGGCGGCGGGCGTCGAGATCCTGCTGCTGTTGCCTGGCGGGGAGGAGCCGGCCGCGGCGCGTGCCGCGGAAGCGGTGCTGCGCGAGATGGACAGCGCGCTGTCGGGCTACACGTTCGCGCTCGGGCGCAGCCGCATCGCCGAGGACCCAGCCGATCTGCCGCGCGCGGCGGGCGAGGCGCTCTTGGCCGCGAACGTCGCCGAGGGCGGCACGCCCGAGGGCGCGCTGCTCGCGTTCGAGCAGACCGGCGCCTATCGCCTGCTGCTCAGCACGATGACCGAGAACCCCGGCGAGCTGCAGCGCTTCTACGCCGAGACGGTCGAGCCGTTGGTGGCCTACGACGAGCAGTACGAGACCGAGCTGCTGCAAACGCTCGAGACGTTCCTGGAGGCCGACGGCAACGTCGCGGGCACCGCCCAGCGGCTGTTCACCCACCGCCACACCGTCTACTACCGCCTGGAGCGCGTGCGCGAGCTGACCGGCCTGGACGTCAGCTCGAGCGACGGTCGCGAGAAGTTGAGCCTCGGCCTGAAGGCGATGCGCGTGCTGGGAATCTCCTCCGCGCGCGGCCCCGCCTCCGAGGCGGGTGCCCGCGGCGGCCGTGTGCCGCGGCGCTCCTGACCGTCGGTCCCGTCTCGCGTGTCCCGCGCTCGCAAGCGCCGTCGCAACCGCACGTCCTGGGGATCAGTACGTCCCGTGGATCATCCGCGCGCGGCGAACTCCACCGTGTAGGTCGCGCCCGGCTTTTCGTGGGTCAAGCTCGACGGCGCGATCGGCGCGGCGCCGACTCCGAAGTCGCGATAGCCGCCGGAGAGCATGATCAAGCGGTGTGGGGTCGAGCGCATCCACTCTTCGACCACGCCCTGTGGTGTGGCAAGCCCGCCGGTGCCCCAGCCGATGTTCTGGGCGACCGCCACGACCTGTGCGCCCACCGCGTAGGGCGATTCGGTGATGCGCTGCCACGGCGTTTGACCCGCCACGCTGTCGTCGCCGAAGTAGCCGGCGCGCGCCATTTCCCTGGCGAGGCTCGAGGCGATCCCGTGGAGCTCGGGATTGGGTTGCAGTGTCGGTAGACGGTAGTGAGCACGCTCGCGGTCGATCAGGCATGTGACGGCGCTGTCGATCAGCGTAAGGTTGGAGCGGGTCGGCAGCGTCAGCGCGCCACGGCAGCGCCCGCTTGCCGTGGTCGTGGAGCCGTGACTCGTCGTCGTGGTGGCTCCCGCAGACCATGTTCGTGACCGGGTGACTGGTACCGCGGACCCTGCCGCGCGTGCGGCGACAACGCCCGATGGACCGCTCACGCCCAGCACGGCACACGCCGTCGCAAACGCAATGCCAGCCCCTTTACGCCGCGTGAACGCGTCCCCTGCCCACCGCATCGCAGGCATTGTTGCAGGCGGAGGAGTCTGATTTGTAACGTCGATGCAAAGACGCGGCGTGCGGGAGTCACGTCGATGCAGAGATCCGACGTGCGGGAGTCACGCGTGGATGGGCATGTGCTGAGCGGTGGCGGTAGGGTGAGTGGGCGAGCCTCAGTGACGGGTAAGCGCCGTGGCCAGTGGCGAGGGGACCTTTCCCGCACTGGTGGCACGCGCCCCCGGTCCAGCCTCGGCGCGCACGTCGCGTAGCTCGAGTTGCTCGCCGCAGCGAGTGCAGGTGCGGCGCTCGCCGAGCGTTCCGCCGCAGTCGCGATGGCGGATTACGACCGGCGGGCCCCCTGTGGGGGCCGCGTGGCGGTCGCCCCACTGCTGCAGCTCGACCATCGCCGGCCACAGGTCCTGGCCCTTGTCGGTCAGCCGGTACTCGTAGCGCACGGGGCGCTCCTGGTAGGGCGTCTTTTCGAGAATGCCCTCCGCGACCAGGCGCTCGAGTCGAGCCGTGAGCACGTTGCGCGCAACGCCGAGGTCGCGCTGGAGCGCCTCGAAGCGGCGCACCCCGAGGAACACGTCGCGCAACACCAGGATCGTCCAGCGCTCGCCCACCAGCTCGAGCGTGCGCGCGATCGAGCAGTTCTGGCCCTGATAGTCGTTGCCGAGCATTCTCACAATCTAGCATCTAAGTTGCTTCACGCAACTTTGCCTGCTAGGGTGCGTCTCATCAAGCAACGGACACGTTGTCCGGTCAGCTCCCAAATCGACGCGCAGACGATCGCACGGCGATTTGAGCATGAGATCCCTGAGAAAAGGAGCGCACGATGGAGCGCAGATGGAAGGTCCTGCTGGTGGTCGTGGTCGGAGTGTTCATGGCCGGCCTCGACGTGTTCATCGTCAACATCGCGTTTCCCCAGATCCAGCTCGACTTCCCCGGCACGAGCCTGGGATTGCTGTCGTGGATCCTCAACTCCTACACGATCGTGTTCGCGGCCTTTCTGATCGCCGCCGGACGCTGGTCGGATGCCGTCGGGCGCAAGCGCGCGTTCCTACTGGGCGTGGGGCTGTTCGTGGCTGCCTCCGCCGCCTGCGCCGCGGCTCCGTCGATCCCCTTCCTCGTGGGCGCACGCGCCGTGCAGGGCCTCGGCGCGGCGCTGCTGTTGCCCTCCTCGCTCGGGCTGCTGTTGCCCGAGTTTCCCCCTGAGCGGCGCCACATCGCGATCGGCGTGTGGGCCGCGGTGGGCGGGGTCGCCGCCGCGGCCGGCCCGCCGCTCGGCGGACTGCTGGTGCAGGCCGGCTGGCGCTGGGTGTTTCTCGTGAACGTGCCCGTTGGTCTGGTCGGTCTGGTTGCCGGCTGGCGCGTGCTGCGCGAGATCCGCCACCCCGACAGTGAGCCCCCCGACGTCCTCGGTGCGGGCTTGCTGAGCGCAGGCGTGGCCACGCTGATCGTGGCGATCGTGCAGGGTGGCGAATGGGGGTGGACGAGCGCGCGCATCCTCGCGCTGTTTGCACTCTCGCTCGTCCTGCTCGGGCTCGTCGGGCGGCGCATCTTGCACCACCCCTCGCCGATTGTCGACCCCTCGATGCTCGCTGTGCGCTCTTTCAGTGCCGCCACGATCGGCTCGCTGCTGTTCTTCATCGGCTTCGCCGCGATGCTGCTCGCCTCCGTGCTGTTCCTCACGGGGATCTGGCACGAGCCGATCCTCACGGCCGGGCTGATGATCTCGCCTGGGCCCTCGATGGCGGCGCTGAGCGCCGTCCCCGGCGCGCGCCTCGGGCGCCGCTTCGGCCCAGGGCGTGTTGGCGCGATCGGCACCGTGCTGTTCGCGCTCGGCGGCGCGTGGTGGATCTCCCGACTCGGCGCGACTCCCCACTACACGACCGACTACCTACCGGGAATGCTGATCGGTGGGCTCGGCGTCGGCCTCGTGATCCCCTCGCTCACCGGTGCGGTGGCAGCGACCCTCCCGCCTTCGCGCCTTGCGACCGGGATCGGCGTGCAAACGACCGGCCGCCAGCTCGGCTCGGCGCTCGGCTTCGCGATCCTGATCGCCGTGCTCGGCACCCCCCACACCGCCCAGGACTTCACCGGCGCGTGGACGTTCATGCTGATCTCGAGCCTGCTCGCCGGAGTGTCGTTGCTGGCCGTGGGCGGCGCGCCCGCTGGCGCGCCGGTCCCGGCGGTCGCTGCCGGCGCGCCCGCCGGGAGCCTTGGCGACGCGTCGGCTGCCGGTAGAGTTCCCGTGTAGATCAACCCCTTGGGGGGTCGTCCAATGGCAGGACATCAGGTTTTGGTCCTGAGAATCGGGGTTCGAGTCCCTGCCCCCCAGCCTCAAACTCCTGGACGGTGCCGCGCGCCGCCCGTCTCTGGAGGGGAGAATTGAGTCCCTGCCCCCAGCTGGTCAAGACAGCTCAGCTTTGCCATCCAAATAGAGTCTGAACATGTCCGCCTCCCCAACCGTTGTGATTCTGGCCGCGGGCCAGGGCACGCGCATGCGCTCCGCCACGCCCAAGGTGCTCCATGAGCTGTGTGGCATCCCGATGGTGTTGTGGCCGATACGCGCCGCGCTTGCAGCGGGCGCGGGGCGCGTCGTCGTGGTGGACTCGCCTGCCCGTGCCATCGAGCCAGTGCTGCCCGACGGGATCGAGCTGGCGATCCAGGCGCAATCGGATGGCACCGGCGGTGCCGTGCGGGCCGCGTCCGAGCTGATCGATCCAGCCGCGCCCGTCGTGATCCTCAGCGGCGACGTGCCGCTTGTCAGTCCCGAGGCGATCGCCGAGCTGGTGCAAGCACACTCCGATAGCGGAGCCGCGGCAACGATGGCGACCGCCGTGCTGGATGACCCCACGGGCTACGGGCGGGTCGTGCGCGATGCTGACGGCTCGGTCGCGCGCGTGGTCGAGACCAAGAAGCCAGGCGACGCCGCCGCCGCGGAGCTCGAGATCCGCGAGGTCAACTCGGGCATATACGTGTTCAGCGGCGCGGAGCTGCTCGGTGTGCTGCCACGGCTCACCGCCGAGAACGCCCAGCGCGAGTTCTATCTGCCGCAGACGCTCGACCTGCTGCGCTCAGACGGCGCGCTCGTCGCTGCTCACGTCGTGGATGACGAGCGCCTGATGCTCGGCGTCAACGACCGAGTGGCGCTCGCTCACGTTCGAGCGCTGGCGCAGCGCTCGATCGCCGAGCGCCACATGCGCGACGGGGTCACGATCGTGGACCCGGCGAGCACGGTGATCGACGTGGACGTGACGATCGGCCAGGACACCGTGATCGAGCCCGGCACCTCCCTGAAGGGCTCCACCGTTGTGGGTGCGCGCGCGGTGGTGGGACCGTCCACTACCGCGATCGACTCGCGCATCGGTGACGGCGCGTGCGTGCGAGTGTCGTGGCTCTCAGACTGCAACGCTCCACGCCGGCGTGAACGTCGGCCCGTTCGCCTACCTGCGCCCCGGCGCCCTGCTGCGCGAGGGCTCCAAGGCAGGCACGTTCGTGGAGATCAAGAACTCGGATATCGGGGAAAGCGCAAAGATCCCGCACCTGTCCTACATCGGCGACGCGGACGTGGGCCGCGAGACGAACCTCGGCGCCGGCACCATCACCGCCAACTACGACGGTCGCGCCAAGCACCGCACCGTGATCGGCGAGCGCGTGCGGGGCGGTGTGGACACCTCGTTCGTCGCGCCCGATCGAGGTCGGCGACGACGCATACACAGCCGCCGGCTCGGTCGTCACCGAGGATGTGCCGCCCGGCTGCGCTGGCGGTCGCCCGCGCCCGCCAGAAGAACCTTGAGGGCTACGCCCAGCGACGCGCGTCCCAGCCGACAGACGCCCCCGAAGGCACCTCCAAGGGCGCTCCCGAGGGCGCCCCCAAGGACGCCTCCAGCGATGCCCCCCACGGCGGGGGACGGGTAGGCGAGAGCGAGTCGTGAGCGATGGGTCCGCCAGCTCGTCGCGCCCTGCCTCTACACTCCCGAGTGAGATGAGCAGCGTGATCGACACGCGCACGCAGCCCGCGACGAGCCTGCCGATCGACTACGACAAGCGGCTGATGCTCTTCTCTGGGCGCGCAAACCCGCAGCTCGCCGTGGACATCTCCGAGAAACTGGGCGTCGACATCGGCCCGGTGACGCTCAACACGTTCTCCAACGGAGAGGTCTACTGCCGCTATGAGGAGTCGATCCGCGGCGCGGACGTGTTCATCGTGCAGTCCACCTGCGGCAACCCCGCCACCGGTGTCACCGCCAACGACTCGCTGATGGAGCTGCTGTTCATGATCGACGCCGCCGTCGGCGCCTCCGCCCACCGCGTGATCGCGGTCACGCCATGGTTCGGCTACTCCCGCCAGGACAAGAAGTCCGCTCCCCGCGAGCCGATCTCCGCACGTCTGGTGGCCCGCATGATCGAGGCCGCCGGCGCCGACCGCGTGCTCACGATGGACCTCCACGCCGGCCAGATCCAGGGCTTCTTCCAGAAGCCCGTCGATCACATGACCGCGCTGTTCATGCTCACGCAGTACTTCACCGACCTCGGACTCTCAGACCTCGTCGTGGTCGCCCCCGACGCGGGTCGCGTGAAGCTCAACAAGCGATTCGCCTCGATCATCGGCGCCGAGCTTGCGATCCTCGACAAGGAGCGTCCCGCTCAGCAGGTCGCCGAGATCGGCTACGTGATCGGCGACGTGCGCGGCAAGACCGCCGTGATCGTCGACGACATGATCGACACCGCCGGCACCCTCACGGCCGCCGCTCGCACCGTGCTGGACGCCGGCGCCACGAGCGTGTATGCCGCCGCCACCCACGCGGTCCTCTCCGGCAACGCGTTCGAGAACCTGGCCGGCTCGGCGCTGAAGGAGATCGTCGTGACCGACACGATCCCGGTGCGCGCCGACAAGCCCGACAACATTCGCGTGCTTCCGTGCGCCGATCTGCTCACCGACTCGATCCGTCGCATCTTCACCGACGACTCGGTCAGCGAGGTGTTCGGCGGGGAGAACCAGCTGTTCTGAGAGTCCTCAGGGCGTCCAGCCGCCGATAGAGCCCTGGCGGCAGCACACCCGCCGCGTTGAGGAGATTGCTAAAGTCCCCGACCTTCTCATGGCTACCACCACCACAAAGCTCGACGTAGACAGCCGCGAGCCCGAGGGTTCGCGCTCCGCGCGGCGTCTGCGCCGCACCGGACGTGTCCCCGGGGTGCTCTATGGCGGCGACTCCGACCCCGTCAGCTTCAGCGTCGACGCACGCGCGTTGCGCGTTGCGCTCGCCGGCTCCGGTGCGGTGGTCGACCTCAGCATCGACGGCGCCAAGGCAACCCCCGTGGTGCTCAAGGAGGCTCAGCGCGATCCGGTGCGGGGTGAGACAACCCATGTGGATCTCCTGCGGGTGCGCCTGGACAAGCCGATCCACGCGGTGGTCCCACTCGAGCTGACCGGCGTCGAGGAGACGCCCGGCGTCAAGGAAGGTGGAATCCTCGAGCAGCTCACACGCGAGTTGAACGTCGAGGCGCTGCCGACCGCGATCCCCGAGTCGATCGTCCACGAGCTGGGTGAGCTGCAGATCGGCGACACGCTCGCGCTGGAGGCGATCGTCGTCCCCGAGGGCGTCACGCTGCTCGACGATCCCGCGACCACGGTCGCATCTGTTTCGGCACCTCGCTTGCAGAGCGAGGAGGAAGCCGAGATCGAATCTGAGACCGAGCTCGTCGGCGAGGCCGGCGCCGCAGGCGGCGAGGGGTCCTCCGAGGAGGGCGCCTCCAGCTCCGGGGAGTAGCTCCTGCGCCCCTTTGGCGGTGGCGCTCCGGCCGACTGGCTGATCGTCGGGCTCGGCAATCCCGGACGCGAGCACGCCGACACACGCCACAACGTCGGCTTCATGGTGGCCGACCGGCTCGCCGAGCGTTGGTCGCTCGGACGTGCCAAAGATCGCTTTCGCGGGCGCATCGCCGAGGGCCGTGCTCGCCTGACCGCGCCCGGTGCTCACGACGCGGACGCGCCTACAGCAAGCTACGGGCATGGCGTCGATGGCCCGCGCGTCGCGGTGCTGTGGCCGCAGACGTTCATGAACGACGTCGGGCGCTCAGTCGGTCCGGCTCGTGGCTCGCTGAAGGTGGCGCTCGAGCACGTGCTCGTCGTCCACGACGAGATCGACCTGCCGTTCGGCGATGTGCGCACACGCCTCGGCGGCGGACTCGCCGGACACAACGGTCTGAAGTCGCTCAAGCGTGAGCTTGGCGGCGCTGAGTTCATGCGCGTGCGCGTCGGTGTCGGCAGGCCCAAATCGACCGACCCCGAGATCGTCTCGGCCTACGTGCTGGGCCGCTTCCGTGAGTCCGCAAGCGAAGTCGCAGAGCTGATCGACCAGGCCTGCGAGGCGGTTGAGCGCGTCCTGCTAGATCAAGAGCTGTAGAGATGGACCTCACCGATCCGACAGCCGGCACCGCCCGGCGGCCAATGCCGGCAGAGGGGCGCTGACGCGATGGCCCTGCGCTCGCTGCTAGGCACGATTGACCAGGATCCGGGCGCGGTGAAGCTCGCGCGCGATGGCGGCCACGCGTTCGTGTCGGCTTCGCTGCGTCCATTCATGATCGCCGCGCTCGCCGACAGCGGGAACGAGCGCCCAACGCTCGTGGTCGTCGGCGACGATCGTGCCGCACGCGACCTCGCAAGCGATCTGCGAGCGTGGCTCGCACCGCGGCGGGTGCGCTTCTATCCCTCGCGTGGCGTCGCCTACGAGTCGCACCTGACCCCGCCGCCGCATCTCGTCGGTCTGCGTGTGGCGGCGCTCGACGCGCTGCTCGAATTCTCCGGTCAAGCCGTCGATGCTGCCGGTCAAGTCATCGACGCCGCGGGGCAAGCCGCCAACGGTCGGGGTGAGGAGAGCGGTGCGCCGGCTTCCGGCTCGGCGCGAGGCAACTCTCCGGATTCAGAGCCACCCGTAGTCGTCGTCTCAGCTGTCGCCCTGTCCGAGAAGGTACCCGACCCCAAGCTGCGTCCCCACTCCTTCACCCTGCGCGTCGGCGAGCTACTTGACCTTGACGAGTGCGCGGCCGATCTGGTGGGCGCCGGCTATGAGCGTGTCGACCAGGTGCGGGAGCGTGGGCAGTTCGCGTTGCGCGGAGGCTTGCTCGACGTGTTCCCCGCCACCGAGGAGCACGCCGTGCGCGTGGACATGTTCGACATCGAGATCGAATCGCTGCGCTGGTTCTCCACGTTCACCCAGCGCTCGCTCGGGGACATCGAGGCGGTCGAGATCGCGCCCGCCGCCGAGCTTGCCCCCGAGCACCGTGAGCTGGCCGAGATCGCTGCTGCCACAGGAGCGTTCACGCCCGGCGAGGGCGAGCTCGCCGATGGCAGGCCCGACATCGCCGAGCTGCTGCCCGTCGAGCGCTTCGGCGCGCTGCTGGAGCTGATCGGCGAGCAGACCGAGCTGATCGTGGCGGCCGAGGAGGAGCTGGAGCCCGCGCTCGGCGATCACTGGAGCGACGTGTGCGCCGCCTTTGCCGACGAGGACGCCCACCACCTGTACGTCAGCCCCGAGGAAGTGAGCGCGAGCGTGTCCGCGCGTGCGCGCATCTGGTTGTCCTCGATGTCGAGCGGTCAGGAGATCGAGTTGAGGGCTTCCGCGGCGGACACCGCCGCTCGCTCGCTCGCCGAAGCCGAGCCCGAGCTCGAGAAGCTGGTGCGCTCCGGCTACCGTACGGTGGTCGCCTTTCCACGTCGCGGCGAAGGCGAGCGCGCCGCCTACAACCTCGGACGCCTGAAGGCCGACTGGCTCGACGGTGACATCGACGTGGCACGCACGCCGCTGGAGCCATCGCTGCGATTTGCCGCCGCATCGTTGCGCGAGGGTTTCGTGGCACCGTCGCTGAAGCTCGCCGTGTTTCCCGAGCACCGGCTGTTGCGTCGCCGCCGCGCCGAGCGCGGAGCGGGCTCGGGTGCCGACGCCGTCGGCGGCGGTCCCGCGCGGCGTGGAGCGTTGCGCTCGTTCACCGAGCTGCGGACCGGCGACATCGTGGTGCACGAGGACCACGGCGTCGCGCGCTTTGCCGGCTTTGAGACGCGCACCGTGGCTGGGGTCACGCGCGACTACCTCTACCTCGAATACCAAGGCGACGACAAGGTGTTCGTCCCCACCGACCAGCTCGCCAAGATCTCTCGCTACGTGGGGGGCGCCGGTGGGGATGGCGGGGTGGGTGGGCCTCCTCTATCGAAGCTGGGCGGCACCCGCTGGGAGGCGATGAAGGCCCGTGCGCGCCGCGCCGCGCAGGAGCTGGCGGGCGAGCTGCTGAGTCTGTACGCCGAGCGTCGCCGTCGTGCCGGCCATCCGTTCGAGCCCGACACAGACTGGCAGCGCGAGTTCGAGGAGCGCTTCCCCTATATAGAGACCGCGGATCAGCTCGAAGCGATCGAACTGGTGAAGGCCGACATGGAAGCGCCGCGCCCGATGGACCGGCTCGTGTGCGGGGATGTCGGCTACGGCAAGACCGAGGTGGCGCTGCGGGCCGCCTTCAAGGCCGCCGGCGACGGCAAGCAGGTGCTGATGCTGGTGCCCACCACGATCCTCGCCCAGCAGCATTACGGCACATTCTCCGAGCGCCTCGCCGACTACCCATTCACGGTCGAGCACGTCTCGCGGTTTCGCTCCGCCGCGGAGCAGAAGGTCGCGCTCGCCGGGTTCTCCAGTGGCGCCGTAGACATCCTGATCGGCACACACCGCGTGCTTTCGCGCGACGTGCGCGCTAAGGAACTGGGGCTCTTGATCGTGGACGAGGAGCAACGCTTCGGGGTCAAGCAGAAGGAGCTGTTGCGCCAGCTCAAGCTGAAGGTTGACGTGATCTCGATGTCCGCCACTCCGATCCCACGCACGCTGCAGATGTCGCTCGCGGGCTTGCGCGAGATCTCCGTGATCGAGACGCCCCCGGAGGGACGGCGACCCGTCAAGACATACGTGGGCGAGTACGAGGAGGAGCTTGTCAAGCGCGCAATCCTGCGCGAGCACGAGCGCAAAGGGCAGGCCTTCTTCATGCACAACCGCGTTGAGTCGATCGAGGACACAGCCGAGCGTCTGCGCGCTATGTGCCCCGGCGTGCGCTTCGCCGTCGCCCACGGTCAGATGGGCGAGGGGGAGCTGGAGGCGGTGATGATGAACTACCTGCAGGGTGGCGCCGACGTGCTCGTGTGCACCTCGATCATCGAGTCGGGCATCGACATCCCGCAGGCCAACACGTTGATAGTCGAGCACGCCGACGCGTTCGGCCTGGCCCAGCTCTACCAGATCCGCGGACGTGTGGGACGCAGCCGCGAGCGTGCTTATGCCTACCTGCTGTACGACTCGGCCGCCACGCTCACGCCCGACGCCGCGCAGCGCCTGTCGGCGCTGTCGGACTACACCGAGCTGGGCGCGGGCTTCAAGGTGGCGATGCGCGACCTGGAGATCCGCGGCGCGGGCAACCTGCTTGGCGACGAGCAGTCAGGCCACGTCGCGGCGCTCGGCTTCGAGCTGTACATGCAGATGCTCGACGAAGCAGTTCGTCAGGCCGGATCGAGCGAGGGCGAGCAGGAGGGGGAGCCGGCGGAGCCGGTGCGCCTCGATGTCAACGTCAACGCGTACGTCCCAGCCGACTACGTTCCCTACGAGCAGGCCAAGATCGAGGTCCACCGGCGCATCGCCTCGGCGGTGGAGGTGGCCGACGTGGAACGTCTGCGCGAGGAGCTCGAGGATCGCTTCGGGCCGGTGCCAGAGCCACTCGGCAACCTCCTCGCCCTACAGCGCGCGCGCATCAAGTTCGGCCAAGCCGGCGCCCAGGCGGTCAGCTTCCGCGGTGACCGGCTTGCGGTGACGCCGATCGAGCTCGACTCGGTGCGCGCGAAGCGGTTGCGCCAGGAGCTGCCCGAGGCGATATATGAAGCGGGACGCTCGCAGGTCTCCGTGCGCGTCCCCAAGGAGGGGGAGGAGCGTTTCCCGACGGTGGTGCGCGCCGCCGACGTGCTGCTGGCGATCACTCGTGAGGCCGCTTAGGCATCTTTACGGAACTCGTTAAGCACAGCTTGGGTTGTTTCCGCTAGAGTGCCCGCGTCGTGTCCAAACTAACGGGTCAACTTGCGGCGCTCGGCGCTGTTTTGCTTACAGGGGTGACGCTCACCGCATGCGGTGGGGGCATCCCCGGCAACGCCGTCGTCAACGTCAACGGCACTCCGGTGTCGACCGCCACGTTCAATCACTGGATGGCGGTTGCCGCGAACGCCAGCTCCGCTTCGAGCACGACCGGCGCCACGGCTCCCAAAGCAGTCGTGCCCGACCCGCCCACCTACAAGAATTGCATCGCACATCTCGAAGCGACCGCGCCGAAGCCCGCAAAGGGCCAGTCCAAGCCCACGGCAGCGGCGCTCAAGAGCGAGTGCGAACAGCAGTACACCTCCTTGAAGCAGACGACGCTCGGCTTCCTCATATCCGCCAACTGGTTGATCGGCGAGGCCAAAGAACAGGGCGTCAATGTCTCCGATGCCGAAGTCACCAAGGCGTTCAACAAGATCAAGAGCGAGCAGTTCCCAACCGAAGCCGACTTCCAGAAGTTCCTTACCAGCACGGGTTACACGGTTTCCGACTTGCTGCTGCGTGTGAAGCTCGACGAACTCTCCACGAAGATTCAGAAGAAGGTCACCAAGAACGCCGGCAAAAAGCCGAGCCAGAAAGAAATCCAGTCGTACTACGAACAGCACAAATCGCAGTACGGCCAGCCCGAAAAGCGCAACATCTTGATCATCCTCACCAAGACGCAGGCGCAGGCTGAAAAAGCCAAGAAAGAAATCGAATCCGGCAAGAGCTTCGCGAGTGTGGCCAAGGCCGTGTCGATCGACCCGGTCAGCAAGGCCGCCGGTGGATCGCTTCCGGGCGTGGTCAAGGGCCAAGAGGAGAAGGCCCTCAGTGAAGCTGTATTCAGCGCGAAGGTGAAAGTGCTGGGTGGCCCGGTCAAGACGCCGTTCGGCTACTACGTCTACGAAGTCACAAAGGTGATTCCTGGGAACCAGCAGGCGCTCTCCTCAGTGCAGTCCACCATCTCCCAGCAGCTCCTCGCGCAGAACCAGCAGAAGGCGCTCAGCGAATTCGTGAAGAACTTCCGCAAGACGTGGACCGCGCGCACCGAATGCCGCGCCGAATACTCGGTGCAGGACTGCAAGGGCTACAAAGCCCCCAAGGGAACCACCAGCACCGCCACGCCGTAGAGCGCGACGTCTGAGTCCTCACAAGCGCTGCTGGCACTCGACGCGATCACGCGTCGTTTGCGTCGCGAGTGTCCATGGGATCGTGAACAGGACGAGCGCTCGATCGTCCCACACACCGTCGAGGAGGCCTACGAGCTTGCCGACGCGGCGAACCGTGGCGAGGACGCAAAGCTGCTTGACGAGTTGGGAGACGTGCTTTTCCAGGTCCTGTTTCTCTCGCTGCTGCTGGAGGAGCGAGGTGCCGGGGACTTCGCGCAAGTGGCCGAGCATTGCCGTCAGAAGCTGATCCGCCGCCATCCGCACGTGTTCGCCGACACCGAGGTAGCCGACGCGGCTGAGGTGCTGCGCAATTGGGACGCGATCAAGGCGACCGAGCCGGATCGTGAGCGCGGCGTGTTTGGCGAGGTTCCCGAGAATCTTCCCGCGCTGCTGTACGCGCGCAAGGTCCAACGCAGGGCCGCCTCGGCGGGCCTGCATCGACGTGCAGACACAGCGAGCGAGGATAAGGAATCCTTTCACGCGATCGGCGAGCGCTTGTTTGCGCTCGTCGACGAGGCGCGCCTTGCGCACGTCGATCCTGAGCTCGCCCTGCGCGCCGCGGCCCAGCGATTTCGCGAGAAGATCGACGGAGGACCCGAGACAATCGACGCACCTAAGGAGAGCGATGAGCCAGATCGAGAGAGTCCACGCCCGCCAGATTCTCGACAGCCGGGGCAACCCGACCGTTGAGGTGGAGGTGGCGCTGCGCTCGGGCGCGCACGGTCACGCGGCGATCCCCTCAGGTGCATCCACCGGCGAGTTCGAGGCGACCGAGCTACGCGACGGCGGCGAGCGCTGGCTCGGTAAGGGCGTTAAGCGTGCCGTGGCGGGAGTGGACGGAGAGATCGCGGATGCGGTGAGAGGTATGGACGCTTCCGATCAGGCGGGGCTGGATGAGGCGCTGATCGCCCTCGACGGCACTCCGAACAAGTCGCGTCTGGGCGCCAACGCGATTCTCGGCGTGTCGCTCGCGGCCGCCCACGCGCAGGCAGCCGAGGAGGGTCTCCCGCTGTGGCGCTACCTGGGGGGAGAGGCCGCGCGAGTGCTGCCCGTGCCGATGATGAACGTGCTCAACGGCGGTGCGCACGCCGACAACAAGGTCGACTTCCAGGAGTTCATGATCGTGCCGTGCGGCGCGCCCACGTTCTCTGAGTGCTTGCGTGTGGGCACTGAGGTCTACCACGCACTGAAGCGCACACTCCACGATCGCGGCCTGTCCACAGCGGTGGGCGATGAGGGTGGCTTCGCCCCCGATCTAGCTTCCAACGAGGACGCGCTGAAGATGCTTGTAGCCGGCATCGAAGCCGCCGGCTATGAGCCCGGCACGGACGTGGCTATCGCCCTGGATCCGGCCACCAGCGAGCTTTTCCGAGACGGCGCATACGTGCTCGAACACGAGGGTCGCACACTGACCGCGGCGGAGCTGAGCGACTACTGGGCGACGCTCGCCGCCGGCTATCCGATCGTGTCGATCGAGGACGGCATGGACGAGCAGGATTGGGAGGGCTGGAAGACCCTCACCGATCGTGTCGGCGAGCGCCTGCAGCTGGTCGGCGACGACGTGTTCGTCACCAACACCGAGCGCCTGCATCGCGGGATCGAGCTTGGGGTGGCCAACTCGATCCTCGTGAAGGTCAACCAGATCGGCACCCTCACCGAGACGCTGGCGGCGATCGCGATGGCGCGCGAGGCCGGCTACACAGCCGTGATGAGCCACCGCTCCGGCGAGACAGAGGACGTCACGATCGCCGATCTCGCAGTTGCCACTGGCTGCGGGCAGATCAAGACCGGTGCTCCCGCTCGCTCAGATCGCGTCGCGAAGTACAACCAGCTGTTGCGCATCGAGGAGCAGCTCGGCGCCGACGCGGAATTTCCGGGTCGCTCGGTGTTCCGCGGCTGACATCGGCGCTACGTGCCCTGCTTGCAGGAGGACGGGTGCCGTTTGCAAGGGGATAGACGCTCTTAGAACGTGTCTCAAAACCCGCGGCACCCCGAGATGCGTCCCTGGACGCGGCGCTGGATCGCCACGTGACGTCTTGCACGTACCACCAGTACGCGCTGCGACATCCCGCGGCGCCCAGCTTGGTCCATGAACGCATGCGGAAGCACCGCAGGTTTTGAGACACGTTCTTACAGTAGACGGGGCCTGCTTGCAGGAGGTTGAGCGCCCGGCGCGAATGCGACCGTATGGCTTCCGCCTCGGCATCCGCATCCAGGGCATCCAGATCGCGCCGGTCCGCATCGGGTGGGTCCGCTCCGCGCGTACGCTGGGATCGCCTGGGGCGGATCGCGATGCTGTGCGTGATGGTGGCGCTCGTGTATCTCTACCTGAGCGCCGGTGTGCGCCTGCTCTCCTCCTGGAGGGAGTCCAAGCGCGACAGTGCGCAGGTCAGCGTGCTCGCGAACCAGAACCGAGCGCTGCGCGAAGAGCACACCACGCTTGCAAGTCCGGGCACCGTGCAGGAAGAGGCGCGTCGCTTCGGGATGATCCACCCTGGCGAGCAGGTGTACAGCGTGAGCGGGCTCCCGCCCAACTGAGACGGTCGATGGCCTGCTGGCCGATCTTCGATCGGTGCTGCGTCCTCGCTCCCTTATGTGCGTAGCACACTGCGGTCGCTGCGTCCTTGCTCCACTCGACCCTCGACCGTCTCAGTGGCCCTGCGTGGAAGGGTGCTTGTCGGGGCGGCGCTGCTAGCCTCGCCCCTCGTGGCCGGGTTCGACAACGCGATCTACCAGTGGCAGCAGGGCGAGCGACGCCTCTCCCAGGCTCCTCCTGAGCGCCTGCCCCTGCTCCAGCGGATCATCGACACGCTGGTCGCGGAGCTGCGCAAACGGCTCGGTGGGCGCTTCTCCGCCGAGGAACTGGCCGATTTCTATGGCCGTGGCACCTCGTGGTGTTTGCAGCTGGCGATCGACATCGCCCCCGAGGACCCATGGGCATGGGATTCGGCGATCGTGATCGACGCCGCGTTCGCACGCTATCTGCGCGAGGCGGTCGACTATGCCGGCGGACGGCTGGTCGTCGCCGAGAGCTAGCTTCGGACGCTAATCGTCCGCGCCTGTGCGGCGGATCACTATCTGGTCCTCCTCGACAGTGACCTGCACCGGCCGGTGGCCGGCCCAATGCTCGGCGTAGATCGGGTTGTCCTGGATGGCCGGGTCCAGCCACAGGCCGTAGCCCTCTTCGCCGTGGTCAAAGGTGCCCTCCAGTGGTCCCGCGTCACGCGAGGGAGAGCGTCGACCCCTGCGACCGCGCCGCCGGCGAGTGGTGGGTGAGGCATCCTCCTCGTCGGTCTCCGCGCCGGCGCGCTCCTGCTCCGCGGCCCTTTCCTCGGCCTTCACGCGCTCGGCCTCCATCGCTGCCTCGAGTTCCGCCGCGATCAACTCGTCATCCTCGGCGCGCAGGTCGATCTCCTCGGGATAGGAGTCCGCGCCGCCGGCGCCATCGACTGGGCTGTCCTCGCCGAGCAGGTCGTTTTGCCGCTTGAACTGCTCGATCTCCTGGACGGTGACTTCGAGCTGATGGGCTACCCAAGCATCGGTACGGCCTTGGCGTACCCAGCTTCGGATCTGGTTTAGATGCGGGCGCAGTGATCTACGAGCCATGAACGGCTCGGGAGACTAGCGCATGCTCTCTCTGCTCGCGCTGAACGTCCAAAATACGCTCGCGGGCGAGGAGCCCGTTGGGGCTCCGTGTGCTCCAGCTAAATCGCGGATCGCACATTTCGGGCTCGCGCTCGCGTTCAGTGGGACGGATGACTATGCTTGCCCATAGGGCGGGACCGGGGGCGATCTCGCCCTATGTCCATGGCCAACGAGAAGGGTGCAACCGATGCTGGTTCTGACGCGCAAGCCCAACCAGAGCATCATGATCGGCGACGACATCGAGGTGTCGGTGCTTTCAGTGGTGGGCGAGAAGGTGCGGATCGGCATCCACGCTCCGCACGACATCCCGGTGTTTCGCACCGAGATCTACGTTGAGATCCAGCGTGAGGGCGAGCCGGACAGTTCAGCCCCGAGCGACGCTGTGCGCGCCGAGGTGGATGACGCACTAGACAAGCTGGGCGACGCCCCCGGCTGAGCACGCCCCGGCTGAGCGACGCTTCAGGCTGAGCACGCCTGAGCACGCTCCTAGCTGAGCAGCAGATACAGAGTTCGGAACATCACGACCGTGACGATCGCCGCGGTCAGCATCAGTGTGAGCACCAGCAGCACGAAGCGAACCGAGCCGCGTTTATGGCGGCGCTGCACCTCGCGCTTGAGCGCTCGCTGCTCGGTCGTGCGTCGTAGCGATGCACGACGGTGGCGCTCCATCGAGATCTCACGGGCAAACGCCCGCTCGATATCCGTCTCGCTCTGCCTCATCCTCATCGCGAGGACCTCCTGAATCGCCGGTGTGGTCCTCTAGGCGACAGGGGTCTTGCCCTCGGCTCGCTCATAGACCTTCACGAAGCGCAGGTAGTTCTCGGCGATCTGGCGTGCGCCCTCTGAGCGTTCGATCTTGCCATCGACATATTGCTTCAGCGGGTTCCACCAGATCGAGCGGCCGATCGCGAAGCCCACGAAGCCGTCCACAGGCGCCGCCTGGTCGAGCCAGTGGTCGACCTTAGCGTTGTCAGCACCACGGCCAAGCACGACGCACACCACGCCGTCGCGGCCATCCACGCGAGCTTGGGCGACGAGCATTTCGCAGTCCGCTCGCTCGTCCACGCCCTCGATCTTCCAGATGTCCACCTCGATGCCCGCGTCCTGGATCTCCGCGATCGTGCGGCGCATCAGCTCGGGACGCAACTCTGCGTCGTAGCGCTCGGTACTGCCGTCCACCGTCTGCAGCTGCGCCTCCTCAGCAGGCACCAATAGCTCGAATAGGAACTTGCGCTGCTTGGAGTGCAGCCAGTCAGACAGTCGCTTCAGCTTCTGCAGCTGCTCTGCGTTTTCGCTCGCGTCACCGTCGGGGTTGTAGCGAACGAGCACCTTCGTGAAGTCCGGATCGAAGCGCTCGATGTGCTCGCCGAACTCGTCTCCGTACTGGAAATCGAACATGTTCTGGCCTGAGCGCTCGGCGGGCATCGCGAGCTTCAATCCCTGCGCCCGCGCTTCCTCGGGGACCGAGCCGCCGAATTGCTCATCGACGAGCACGCCCGTCACCGACGCATCCGCACCGCTCGCGACCGCTCGCTGCAGCCCCTCGAATATGAGGTGCTTGGCGTCGGCGATCATCGCGGTCTGTTCATGGTCCGGTTCGCCCTCGATCCCGAAGAACTTCTTCTGGAAAGAGCCGCGGTGGTCGAACGCGAGGATGTAGAGCTTCTTCTCATAGCCAAGTTGCATCGATCGGTTTCCTTTGGCAGTCGCTGGTACCGCCCCGCGGACGTGCCCGCAGGGGGCTCGCAAGTCGCTGGCGAGGTCAGGTTGCACTCTATCGCCGGTGGGGCTCGCGTGGCTCTTAGAATGGGTCGATGCCCTCCGGTGCCGATCTGTTCGTGGTTTGCAAGAAGTGCGGATCGGAGGTCAGCCCGTACATCACCGAGTGCCCCTACTGCGGCCATAGGCTGCGCCGTCGCGCTCCCAAGCTCCCACGCGATCGCTTGCGCGATCCAAGCAGCGGATTGCTCAAGCGAGCATCGCTCGGGCGCCTACGCCGCGGGGAGATCGCCGGAGTGCGAGCGGACGCGCCGCCATACGTGACGCTTGCGATCGTGGCCACAAGCTGCGCCCTGTGGATTGCGACTCAAGGGGCGTACGTGAATATCGGCAAGCTCGTGATCGTGGGTCCGCTGAACGGCGAATGGTGGAGGCTGCTCAGCAGCCAGTTCGTCTACGCCAGTGGCTTCTCCGCCGGCCTGTTCATGTTCTCGGCGCTGGTTGCCGTGGCGATCTTCGGGAGTCTGCTGGAGCGCAGCCACGGCTCGCTGCTTGTGCTCGGACTGTTCTTCGGCGCCGGAATCACCGGCGGGCTGGCGGCCGAGGCCGTCTACCCGCTGCCGGTGGTCACCGGCGCAAACGCCGGCGCACTTGCGCTGCTCGTCGCGTGGGCGGCACCCAATGTGGCCGCGGCCCGGGCGCACGACTACTACGAGGCCGATCTGCTCGGTGCCGCCGCGATCGCGGCGGTGCTGCTCGCAATGCCCTACGCGCGCCCGGAAGCGAGCTGGCTGGCGGGCATCGTCGGCGCCGCGCTCGGCTTGACGGTCGGGCTTGGCGTGAGCCGCGTGCATTCCACGTGAGCGCCGAGCATCATGGGTGGCGGCTGGCGCCACCGGGCGGTCCCCAGGGGCCTATGATGAAACCGCTTTGCCTGACCGTTCCTACACCGCCGCCGAGGTGGACGCAGCGCTCACAGCGCTGGTCGAGCCTGGACGGTTGGCGCACGCCCAGGATGTCGTTACGCACGCTGCCCCAACACTCCAGCGTGTGCTCGCGGGCGCGCTTGCTGAGGGAGGCTGGTTCGGAGATGCGCACCAAGCTGAGATCGACCGTGTCGTCGGCGAGCACGACGAGGCCGAGCGGGCCACCGCGATGAGCACGCTCGTGGCCGATCAAACGCGGCTGGGCATGTTCGTGGGCGTGGCGGTCGGCTTCGAGTTGGCGCACGAGCTCGAGCATGTCCGCGAGTCGGGCGGGGAGGAGCCGGGTAGAGACGAGCCGGGCAGGGGGGAGTCCGCCGGGCAAGAGTCGAGCGCGGCGTCATCCCAACACGACCAAACACCAACACAGGAGCACTGACCATGCAGATTCGCTTTCTCGGCCACGCGGCTTTCGAGCTCTCCGACGGCGAGCGCTCGGTGCTGATCGACCCGTTTCTCACGGGAAACCCCAAGGCGGCAGTGGCGGCAGACGAGCTGAGCCCCGACGCGATCCTGCTGACCCACGGCCACGGTGACCACATCGGCGACACAGTGGCGATCGCCAAGCGCACGGGTGCGCACGTGGTGGCGATTGTCGAGATAGCGAACGAGCTCGGCGATGAGGGCCTTGAGAACGTGCACGATCCAAACATCGGCGGCACCGTGGAGCTCGAGTGGGGTTCGGTCAAGCTGGTGCCGGCGTGGCACACCTCGACTACACCAAAGGGCACCGTCAACACGCCGGCCGGGCTGATCGTGAGATTTGGGGGGAAGACGATCTACCATCTCGGCGACACGGGTCTGTTCTCCGACCTGGCACTCAATGCCAAGCAGGCCGGTGGGATCGACGTGGCGCTGATGTGCATCGGCGGGCACTACACGATGGATCGCCACGACGCGGTCGAGGCGGCGCGGATGGTTAGCGCCAAGCAGGTGATTCCCTGCCACTACGACACGTTTCCGCCGATCGAGACCGATGCGCGGGCGTTCAAGGCCGACGTCGAGGCTCAGGGCTCCTCGGAGGTGATCGTGCTCGCGCCCGGCGACACCCACTCGCCATGAGTCGCGTCGCATGCAAGCGCTACGTCTCGGGCGCACGCGGGTGCAAACACCGCCTCGCGGTGGTGGGGAGCGTGTGGGCATGACGATGACCCACGCTGTGGTCTTGATCGAAGCGGAGCGTGACGCGCTGTCCACGCTCGGCGGCGAGCTCGCGGATGTCGAGGGAGTCGCGGAGGCCTACTCGGTCACCGGCCAGTGGGACTTCATCGTGATCGTGAGGGTTCCCGATCACGAGCAGCTCGCTGAGGTGGTCACCGGCGGGATCGGTGCGCTGTCGGGTGTCGGTCGCACGCAGACGATGGTCGCGTTCGCCGCGTTCTCGAGGCACGACCTCGAGTCGCTGTTCTCGATCGGCGAGTGAGGGCTCCCGCGCCGATGGCGTCTGTGCCACTCAAGCCGCAGTACGGCCCGACGCTCGGCAAGCTGCTGGAGCCGCGCTGGCGCTCGGCGCGACCGACCGTGCGCGCGATCGCGATCGCCGCGGGCGTCGGCCTGCTCGCGCTCGTCATCGGCGTCGTGCTGAGCTTGCTCGACGCCAGCTATTCGCACGGCGGGCGGGTGCCGTTCAGTTTCAAGTACAAGGGGCTCTATCGCACCGCCACGGAACCGGGCGACTACGTGACGCTCGTGCGCACCTCCCATGGGCTGCTGGATGACTCCTACGCGGTTGCGCCGCTGGTGCTCCCGCGCTACCGCGGCGAAGCAAGCGGTGAGCTGCCGCTGTTTGCCAGTGGCTACACTCGCACGCTCGCGGGCCGGCTGTCGCACTTCAGGCTCGAAGGCGAGGGCAAGACCCGCATCAGCTCGACGCTGTCGGGCTATCACGTGCTCTACACCGCGCTCGTGGACGGGCGCACGATGTACGGGCGCAACGTGATGCTGCTGCCGCATGGCCACGGTGTGCGCGAAGGCGTGGTGCTCGAAATGCTGAGCAGCGAACCGGCGACGATCTCGCTGCCCGTGGCAAGCTCCGGCGTGCTCGAAACGCCGCTGAAGACGTTCTCGTTCGGCTAGCCAGTCGGATTGGTACGCCAGCGGACGGTCGCTGTGGCCCGTTGCGATCTCCGGTTGGGACTGTGTGACCAGCCGGTGGTGCTATCCGGCGGGGGTGCCGCCGGTCGACAGCGTTTCCGGCGCCGGCGTGGAGGGCTGCGGAGACTGACCGACGGGGACGACCCCCGAGGCTGGGGTTGCTGCTGCTCGATGTTTCGATCGGCGTCGGCGTGGGTGCCGGCGTCGGCGTGGGCGCTTCTTCGGGCGTGGTCGTCGTGGGAGCGGTTTCTGTCGTGGTAGCCCGGCGTTTCGCTCGGCGGAGGTGGTCGTCGTAGTGGTGACCGTGTCGTGGGTGTTTCCACGGGAGTGCTCGACGGACCCTGCGCCTGCGTGCTCGGAAGCTCGGTTGAGTCGGTCGTCACCTCTGTCACCGGCGGGGCCGGAGGCTTGACCATGGTCGGCTGGGGTGTGGTCGTCACTGTGCTCGGGGTCGTTGCGGCAACGTTCACAACCGTGCCCGTCGTGCTCTTTGGAGCAGCGAGCTTGGCCTTCTTGGCGCGACGACGCTCCAGCCTCTCGGCCGCCGCCCTCGCCCCCAAGGGAACACCAGTCAGACACGCTCGCCGGCTGTGCGCTGGAGCGCACGATCACCGGTGCGACAGCAGGTGCGGAGCTTGCGATTGTCGCGGCCGCGGTGGCGTGGTGATGATGGTGTGGGTAGTTGCTGGAGTGGTCCACCTCGACGGTGCCCGCCGTCACGATCGCGGCGACCGCCAGTCCCGCGACCGCCTTGGTCGCGAGCGCGCCGGCGCCGGCAGTCAACAGACCACCACCGGCGCTCGCGCTTGTGGCTGCCCCCGCTCCCGCGGCGGCACCCGCTCCGCCGGCGCCCGCCACATGGGCGCCCCCTGCGCCGGCGGTTGACCCCAGCTTTGTGAGCACAAGCTTCTTGAGCAGCAACAACGGTCCCACCGGGAAGATCGCGGCGAGCGCCACGTTGTTGTCCTTCAACTGCTTGCGAAACGCGCGGCAGCGCTCGCAGTCGCGCACGTGGCGGCGCACCGCCGGGCCCATCTTCAGCAGCCCCTCCGCGACTTCGCCGAGCTCCATGCGCGCCTCCTCGCAGGTCAGCTTGCGCGCCTCAGCAGCCTCGGCGAGCGAGATGCGTGCGCGTACCAAGAGCGACTTGACCGCCGGCACCGTGGTCTCCATCGCGTCTGAGATCTGCTCGTATGAGAGCGCGTCGATCTCGCGCAACAGCAGCGCGGTGCGCTGGGTCTCGGGAAGCTGCTGCACGTCGCCAATCAGCTGGCGGAAGCTCTCGCGACGCATCACCTTGTCCGCGGTCGACACACCGTTCTCGGCGAAGTGCACGTCCATCGAGTCCACGCCGATCGCGCTGGCCTTGCGCAGATGGTTGAGCGAGCGGTTGCGCGCGATCCGATACAGCCACGGGCGCACATTGATCTCGCGGTCGTCGGCGAGGATCGCGTTGAAAGCGGCTGCAAACACCTCCTGCAGCACGTCCTCGGCGTCCTCCTTGGAGCCCAGCATGTGGCGGCAGAACGCGAGCAGGCGCGACTGGTAGCGCGAGAACAGCGTCTCAAACGCCGCGTGCTGGCCACGGCGGATCATCATGATCAGGCGCTCGTCCGATTGCAGGCGCAGCAGACGCTGAGGGGCTTCTCAGGCCGGGCGCTGCTGGGGCTTTTAGTGCGGAGACCTCCACGGCGGTCCTTTCGCTGCTTTCACGTCTATAAACACGCTAGCAACGGTGTAGTTGCGGTCTATATGCAGTATTGCTGCCCACCGGAAAGGCCAGGTAAACGCTGCTTTGCACGCCGCCTTGCACCACTGCGCAGTGGGCCTGCCACCGACGGTGCTCGTGTCGGAATTTCGAGAGATCGGAAACCGCCGCGAGATAGGAAAAGTCAGCATGTTTGCTTGCCGTCCACGCTAGACACGCGCACTACAGACTGGACTAGAGTGGCAATGCTCGCCCGGGTGGCGGAATTGGAAGACGCCGTCGACTTAAAATCGATAGTCCGCGAGGGCGTGTGGGTTCGAGTCCCACCCCGGGCATCGCATCGCTCGCGTGCGCGGCGCCTCGGAGGTGGCGCGAGGCGCGCTGCAATCACGGGCACGCCCCGCAAATCCCCATTCCCATTCGCCGCCCGTGTGGACCTTGCCGCGGGACCCACGGCAACACAGGCGCACACCCTGGGGTAGAGTCGCGGGCGCGATGTCCACGCAAAGCACGCAGGAGAGCGCCGATCAAACCGAGGAGCTGCACGGCGGACGCCTGATCGCACGGCGCCTGAAGGCGCACGGCGTGAGCAAGCTGTTCACGCTGTCCGGCGGCCACCTGTTCTCGATCTACGACGGCTGCCGCGAGGAGGGCATCGAGATCGTGGACGTGCGCCACGAGCAAACCGCCGCGTTTGCGGCGGAGGGCTGGGCGAAGGTCACACGCGAGCCGGGCGTGTGCGCGCTCACCGCCGGGCCGGGTGTCACCAACGGGATGAGCGCGATCGCAAGCGCGCAGGCCAACCACACGCCGATGCTCGTGCTCGGCGGCCGTGCGCCCACGCTGCGCTGGGGGCAGGGCTCGCTGCAGGAGATCGACCACGTGCCGTTCGTGCGTCCGCTGTGCAAGCTCGCCACCACCGCGCAATCCACCGCGGAGATCCCCGGTCTCGTGGATGAAGCGCTGGCGACCGCGGTCGCACCCCACAGTGGGCCCGCATTCCTGGACTTCCCGCTCGACTACGTGTTCATGAGCGCCCCCGAGCCCGATCCCCAGCCACAGCGCGCGCAGAGCGCAAAAGGACCAGATGCCGGGGACCTGCAGCGGGCCGCGACCCTGCTGCGCGAGGCTGAGCGTCCGGTTGTGATGGCGGGCACCGACCTCTACTGGGGCCGCGGCGAGCAGGCGCTGCTGGAGCTGGCCGAGACACTGCGCATCCCCGTGTTCCTCAACGGTCTCGCGCGCGGCTGCGTGCCCGCCGACCACGAGCTGTTCTTCTCGCGCACCCGCTCGCAGGCGCTGAAAGACGCCGACGTGGCGCTTGTGATCGGCGTGCCGATGGACTTCCGGCTCGGCTTCGGCGGCGCGTTCGGAGCGACACCGCGATCGTCGCGATCGACGTGGCCGAGCCACAGCGCCCGCATCCGCGCGAGCCCGCGGTCGAGCTGTATGGAGAGCTCGCCTCCACGCTCGGCGAGCTGCGCGCCGCGGCTGGTGGCACGGCGCTTGCGAGCTCCTCGTGGGTTGCGGACCTGCGGAGCGCGGAGACGCAGAGGCGGGAGGCCGAGCGCGTCGAGCTCTCCGACGCACGCGCGCCGCTTCATCCGATGCGGCTGTACGCGGAGCTTGCGCGAGTGCTCGACCGCGACGCGATCGTGATCGGCGACGGTGGCGACTTCGTGTCCTACGCCGGTCGCGTGATCGACAGCTACGCGCCCGGCTGCTGGCTCGATCCCGGCCCGTTCGGCTGTCTGGGCACCGGACCCGGCTATGCGCTCGCCGCAAAGCTCGCCCATCCCCACCGCCAGGTAGTGCTGCTGCTCGGCGACGGGGCGTTTGGGTTCTCGGGAATGGAGTTCGACACGCTCGCGCGCCACGGCGTGAACGTGGTGGGAGTGATGGGCAACAACGGCATCTGGGCGCTCGAGAAGCACCCGATGGAGTTCCTGTACGGCTATTCGGTCGCCGCCGACCTTCGCGCGGGCACCCGCTACGACGAGGTCGTGCGTGCGCTCGGCGGACACGGCGAGCTGGTGGAGCGCCCCCAGGACGTCGGCCCGGCGCTCGAGCGCGCGTTCGAGTCGGGTTTGCCGGCGCTCGTGAACGTGCTCACCGACCCGGCGGTTGCCTACCCGCGCAAGTCGAACCTCGCCTGAGCGCACCTCTGAGTGCGCCTCGCCAGTCGGCGGAACGCACGCGGCGGGACCCCACAAAAAGGAAGTCGCCCGGGTGGGCGACTTCCTCAGGGGCTTGGCCATCGAGACGAAGGCAGGGGTGCACGCCTCAAAGCCGGTTAGGTTGACCCGGATCGCGGGACCGCCGATCGCTCGGCGCAGACCAAGGCCTATGGACCGGTGCAGAAGCACGCAACAGAGCTTGTGCCTCCACTGCCGATACTCGTTGTTCGGCGCCGACGGGCGATCGGATTAACCGGATCGCTCGCTCTCGAACGTTTGTCCAGGCGTCGCCGCGCGTCTAGCCGAGTCCCGCGAGACGCAACGTGCCGCCGCGCAGGATGTCGTGCTCGGAGACCTCCACCCGATCGAGGTCAAACAAGCCCATAGCCTCATCCAGCAAGATCATTCCCGCCACGATCGTGGGCGCGCGATCGGGATGCAACCCCACCACCTGGCGGCGCTGCGCTTCGCTGAGGTCGGCCAAGCGCGCGATCAGCAGTTGCACCGTCGCGCGCAACAGCTGATAACCGTGCACCCGCTCAGGATCGTAAGGATCGAGCTCCTGGTCGATCGCCGCCGCCGAAGTCGCTGTGCCCGCCACCGCAATCGCGCTTGTTACCGCGTCGCGTTGCGCGCGGGGCAGGTTCTCACGGAAGATCGCCCGCGTGTCGGCAGCCAAGTCCTGCAGCTCCGTTGGGGCCGGCGGATCGCTGTGGATGTGGCGCTCGCTCATCCTGAGCACGCCCGCCTGCACCGACACGTGAAAGCTAGCGGTGCGGTTGGTGCCCACGATGAACTCGGTGGAGCCCCCGCCGATGTCGATCACCACGGTCGGCTCGACAGAGCCGCCGTCGCGGTCACTCATCGCGCCGAGGAACGTGAGCTGGGCCTCTTCGTCGCCAGACAGCACCCTTGCGTTGAGGCCGAACTCCTCGCGCACGCGCGCGGTGAACTCTGCTCCGTTGGACGCGTCGCGCACCGCGGAGGTGAGCACCGCGAGGTTGGCCTCGCACGCGAAGCGGTCGATCGTCGCGCGATAGTTGGCGAGCGTGACGCACACGCGCGCGATCGCCTCTTCGGAAAGACGGCCGCCCGCGTCGACCCGGTCGCCCAGGCGCGTGACCTGCGACTCGCGGTGTAGTTCGGTAACAGTGCTCTGAGCGGGGTCGACATCCGCCACGAGCAGGCGCGTTGAGTTGGTGCCTATGTCGACCACCGCCGTGCGCATTCGCGGGGATCGTATGGCAACTATCGCCCCGAAGCTGGGCGCTTGGGTGGGCGTTGGGCCTGGGGGAGCGCTTGAGATCGTTTGCCCAGGACATGCGGGTTTGTGCGCCCAGGCCTACTGCTGTGGTGCCATCTTTGCTAGAACATGGAGAGCGACGCGGGGTGGAGCAGTCTGGTAGCTCGTCGGGCTCATAACCCGAAGGTCGCAGGTTCGAATCCTGCCCCCGCTACTCGAAAAAGCCCAGCTCAGGCGGGGTTTTTTTGTGGGGCGGAGAGGTGGTCGGGCTTCGGCTGTGGTTCCGGGTCAAGCTCTGGGTCAAGGTCTTGCAGGCTGCGAGAACGGCGATCGCGTGGTCGGCGCCCTCATCGGACGCAGAATCTGCGGACGGTGCGCCGCGACACGCAAATGATCTAGCTCCCAAACCTGTACGCACCCGAATCTAGGGGCCGATGAGCGTCAGCGATAACTTGTGCGGCCGGTGGGCGAAGCGGCGATTGAGATCGAGGATCTGCACGTCATGCGAGGCGGACGATCTGTGATCGAGGGTCTTGAGCTGCAAGTAGCCGCGGGGTCGGTGACTAGCCTGCTTGGTCCCAGCGGGTGCGGGAAGTCAACACTCATGCGTGCGATCTGCGGCGTGCAGATCATCCTGGCTGGCCGCGTGACTGTGCTCGGCGAACCCGCCGGATCGCCACGGTTGCGCAGGCGCGTGGGGTACGTGACCCAGGCTCCATCGGTCTACGTCGATCTGAGCGTCAGCGAGAACCTGCGCTACTTCGCCGCGGTCGTCGGTGTCGGCCAACAGCGTGTCGGCGAAGTCATCCACACCGTGGGCCTCGCCGGGCGTGAGCAGCAGATCGTCGGGTCGCTCTCCGGTGGAGAGCGCTCGCGTGTCTCATTGGCGAGCGCACTGTTGAACGACCCCGAGCTCCTGGTGCTTGACGAGCCCACCGTCGGCCTAGATCCAGTTCTACGTGCGGAGCTATGGGGCACCTTTCACGAACTCGCCGCCGCCGGGAGCACGTTGCTGATCTCAAGCCATGTGATGGACGAGGCGAGCGAGTGCGATGAGCTGCTGCTGATGCGCGCCGGGGCGCTGCTTGAGCAGACCACGCCCGGACAGCTGCGCCAGCAGACCGGCGAGCAGGATCTCGGCCGGGCCTTCCTCGCGGTTATCGAGCAGGCGTCCCTGTGAGCGCACGGGTGACGCTCGCCACTGCCCGGCGCGTGCTCTGGCAGATCCGGCGCGACCCGCGCACGGTTGCGCTGCTGCTCGTGGTGCCCGTCGTGCTGCTCATGCTGATGCGCTTTGTCTTCGATGGCCAGCCACAGACCTTCCAGGCCATCGGGGCGCCAATGTGCGGGCTATTCCCGTTCATCATCATGTTCCTCGTCACCTCGATCGCGATGCTGCGCGAGCGCACCAGCGGCACCCTGGAGCGCTTGATGAGCCTGCCGATCTCCAAGCTCGACCTGCTCGTGGGCTACGGCGTCGCGTTCGGTCTGCTGGCCGCCCTGCAGGCCGTCGTCGTATGTCTAGTGGGGTTCCTCGTGCTTGGACTGGGCGCGCCGCACGGCGTGTGGCTCGTGGGGCTGCTCGCTGTCGGCAATGCCGTGCTCGGCATGGCGCTCGGCCTGTTCGTCAGCGCGTTCGCAAGGACTGAGTTTCAGGCGGTGCAGTTCATGCCCGCGATTATCTTTCCCCAGTTGCTGCTGTGCGGGCTGTTCGTGGAGCGCCACGAGATGGCCAGCCTGCTGTACGACGTCTCCTGGGTGCTGCCGCTGACTTACGCCTATGACGCGCTGGCGCGCGCCACCCGCCAAGGGCCGCTCGGCACCCGCATGGGGCTCGACGTCTGGGTGACTCTCGCCGCGACGCTCGTAGCGCTCGCGCTGGGGGCGCTCACCCTGCGGCGGCGGACGGCGTGAGCGCCCGCCCACAGACAGCGGTCAACGGCACGGTGATGACTGGCACGGGAGAGGTCTTCAACAGTTCGTTGGTCGTCGTCCCCAGTGCCTCGGAGAGCCGCGAGTGCTCTCTGGCGCCAATCACGATCGCACGAGCGCGATGCTCGCGGGCGGCGTCGATGAGTGCTGTTACCGGGTCCTCATCGGAGACCTCCATCGCAAAGTCAACATCGAACAGCGAGTCACCCCCGTCGAGCATCAGCTCATCGAGCAGCGCCCGGCCGAATTGGTGGTGCTCGCTCTGGGAACTGAGTGCCACCGGGAAGGTGTGCAGTGGCCGGCAGGCATGCACGATCACGAGCTTGCCGACGCTCATCAGCTCGCTTGCAGCCCAGCTCACAGCATGGCGTGAACTCTCGCCGCGGTCATAGCCGAGGATCACGCAAGGCCCGCCGGGCTCGCCGCGTGGCATGTCGATCCCCTCCACCAGGGTCATATCCGGGCCTCCTCGCGGTCCTGTGCATCCAGATAAGGGGCGAGGTACTTCGAGGCGACCTTGCTCGGTGGGTCCCACGTCGGCGTGTCGGTGACCTCGGAGCTGAACCCGTGCCCGCCGGTGATGCGCGCGGTCAGGTAGAGCGGTTTGTCGCCGGTCAAGAGCATTCCGCGGATCACGGGGTGAAATGGCTCGGCGCTGACCGGCGCGCCTGCGAGTGACGCGATCGACTCTGCGACCGCGTCGGCTTGCTGTGAGCCCACGCCACCGTGCTTGACCGGGAACTCGGTGGCATCCCCCGCGGCGTAGATGTGTTTGACGTCCAGTACGTGCCCGTGTATGTCTACGCGTAGGAAGCCGTGTTCGCTCAAGGGGATGCCGCGCACGCTGGGGCCGTAGAGCTCTGGCAGGGCGATTACGCGGTCCACGTGCAGGTGCCGGTCGCCGGGGTTGATGACGATCTCCCCGGAGCTGGGGACTTCGGCGTAAGCGGAGTTGATTGTCTGGATTTTGGAGCGCTCCAGTAGCTCTGTCACGGCGTTGCTAGCGTTCTGACCGAAGATCGCCAGTGGGCTGTCCTCGGGGGTGACGATCGTGACGGCAAGCTCGATGTTCATGTCGTAGGCGCGAGCGGCGGTCATTAGTGCCAGCTCATAGAGTGGTAGTGGCCATGCCATCCGTCCGGGTGCCACGAACGCGAGGCTCTTGAGGTAGCCCCCCTCGATGTCCTGGATGATGCCGTGCAGGGTCTCGTCCATGCGGCGGTCGTCGATCGTGATCGCGTGCTGGTAGCGATGGTTGGCTCGGGCGCCGAGCGCGAGCACGAGCGTGTCGTATTCGACCTGTGCGCCGGTCTCGGTGTGGGCGATCTGCTTCTCGGGGTTCACCCAGGCGAGCTTGTCGACGAGTAGCTCGGCGCCTGCGTCGCGCACGATCGGTGCGAGCGGGTAGCGTTTTGCCGCACCGTAGGCGAACGGCTCCCGGACGCTCAGGGGACGGTAGACGAACTCGTCGTTGGGGGCGATCACGCTCACGCTGGTCTGCTTGGGTGCGAGCTCGCTCAAGGCGAGCGTTGTCTCAAGCGCTGCCACCCCGCCGCCGGCGACGATCACGCGACGCTTCTCTGGATGGGAGGTGTCTGTAGTCATGGCGTTGAGGTTATGGTCGCGTGTGGGTCTTGGGAGTCGAGTAAATCCGTGGTCGGCGAACGGAAAACTACGTAGCTGGTACCGAGCTTGAGGGTCGTGGACCCCATACGAGGGCTCGTGCCACGTCGAGGCTTGAGACGATGCCGAGCGGGCGACCCGAGTCGGGCTCGACCACGATCAGGTGCGAGCATTCGTGCTCGCCCATCAGCTTTGCGGCCTGCTGGATGTTGTCCGTTGGATTGATCGTGACGATCTCTAGCGCCGCGATCTCGTCCGCTTCGCCCTCCATGTCGCCGCTACCAGCGGCGCGCATGAAATCGACATCGGAGATGACGCCCCATACAAGCCGCTCGGTGTGTTGAGGGCCGCGTGCGAGGCCGTCCACGACCACGCAGTGGACGGTGTTCTCGGCCATAAGCGAGGCGACCTCGCGCAATGGGGTCTGCGGTGGGCAGTCGATTACCCCGGGGTGCATCACTTCGCTGATCGTGAGCGCACTGAAGGTCGATGGGACCGGCATTGCTTTCTCCTTGCCTCGGTCGTCTGGAAACGCCAACCCTCAAACCCGGTTGGCTCACGTTCAGGCTGTCACGGGCCGTTCGGGGCGTCATCCGCAGTAGACCAGTGCGGCGGATGCGGGTTTCCTCGGATCGCTGGGCTATTCCCTCTCGGCGTGGTCGTGCGCTTGCGGGTAGCAGGCGTGGTGGTAGCACTCGCCGGGCGCGATATCGTCATCCATCTCCGTCTTGGAGGTATCGAGTGCCCGGCCGTGGCGTAGTACGACCAGCGGCTCATACGCCCCGATCACATCGCCGCAGGCAGCGCAACGCAACTTCTCATCCATTGGGTCCCCGCATGGCAGGACGCTCTCCTTGGAAGGCCTCGGAGACGGTAGTTCAGTCTCAGAGCGCCACTCCAGGTCGGTGGGCGCTCGCCCTGAGCATAGGTTCGAGCGATAGCGCGCGGTCGGGGGAAAATCCCAAATCTGACGGGACAAACTACGAGTAAGCTCACATCAGAGATAGATGACCGTAGATTCTGAAGAGCCGTGGATTCGCCGTCTGCTTGACGTCGGTCAGGCGCTGGTGACAGAGCTCGATCAGAAAGCCGTACTGGATCAGGTGCTTGAAGCGGCGCGTGAGATCACCGGGGCGCAATATGCGGCGCTCGGGGTCCTCAACGACCGCCGCACCGTGCTTGAGCAGTTCCTGACCTCCGGCATCGAGGAGGAGACACACCGCAAGATCGGCGACCTGCCGCGCGGGCGAGGCGTGCTTGGGGCGCTAATCGAACACCCCGAGCCGCTGCGTCTCCCCGACGTGGGTCGGCACTCAAGCAGCTACGGGTTCCCTGCGGGTCATCCCGTGATGCGCAGCTTCCTTGGCGTGCCGGTCCTGATCCGTGGAAAGGCGTGGGGCAACCTCTACCTGACCGAGAAGGAGGGTGGCGGCGAGTTCACCGAAGCCGACGAGGAGGCGACGGTGGTCCTCGCGCGGTGGGCCGGCGTGGCCATCGAGAACGCCAGGCTGTATGAGATCAGTGAGCGCCGCCGCGAGGAGCTGGAGAAGGCGTTTCGCGGACTGGAGGCGACCCGTGACGTGGCGGTCGCGATCGGCGGGGAGATCGCCCTCGAGCACGTCCTCGAGCTGATCGTCAAGCGTGGCCGGGCGCTCGTGGGCGCACGAAGCCTTCTGATCATGCTGCGCGAGGGAGACGAGCTGGTCGTGCGGGCCAGCGCCGGGCACATTGAGCATGAGCGCGAGGTGCGTCTACCGATCGCGGGGTCCACCTCTGGACAGGTGCTCCAGCGCGGTCGCCCCGAGCGGATCACTGACGTTGGATCGCGCCTGCGGATCGCACCGCAGGAGTTCGGTGTCCCAGACGCTCAGACCGCGCTGCTCGTGCCGATGCTCTACCGTCGCGAGGCGCTGGGCATCCTCGCGGCGTTCGATCATGGAGCCAACCAGGGCGCGTTCAGCGAGGACGACGAGCAGATGCTGCGCACGTTCGCGGTTAGCGCCGCGACCGCCGTGGCGCTCGCGCAGAGCGTGGCCAGTGACCGGTTGCGCAGCTCGATCGCAGCCGCCGACACCGAGCGGCGCCGCTGGGCCAGGGAGCTGCACGACGAGACGCTTCAGGGCCTCGGTGGGCTGCAACTGCTGCTGTCCTCCGCACTCAGCCACGACGACCTCGACATTGCTCACGGAACGATGCGCCAAGCGGTGGGGCACATCGAACGGGAGATCGAAAACCTACGCTCGATCATCACCGAGCTGCGCCCCGCCGCACTCGACGAGCTTGGCTTGAAGACAGCGCTCGAGGCGCTGCTAGACCGCCACCGCGAGCAGAACGGCACTGAGGTAGACAGTCAGCTTGAACTGCCGGATACGGCGGACACCGAGCTTGAGAGCACCATCTACCGGCTGGTACAGGAGGCACTCACGAATGTCGCTAAGCACGCACGGGCCGATAGCGTGCGCGTGGCGATCGGCGGGTCCGACGAGGAGGTCTCGATCGAGGTGCAGGACGACGGTACTGGCTTTGACACCGCCACCAAGACCGCAGGGTTCGGGCTCGCCGGAATGCGCGAGAGGGTGAGTCTCGCTGGCGGCACGCTCCAGATCGTCTCCGGTGAGCAGGGCACGCTGGTACGTGTCTGCCTCCCAGTGGTCGCGTCCAATGGCGCGGTGCTCTTAGGCTCTCAGCAGGCCGCGTCTTAGCGCGTAGCGGACCAGCTCAGAGCGAGTCCTCAACCCGAGCTTGTCGTGGATGTGCGCGCGGTGGATCTCGACCGTGCGCGTGGAGAGCCCCAGCTTGCGCGCGATCTCCACGCTCGTGTAGCCCAGCGCGATCAGCCTGAGCACCTCGACCTCACGGACGCTCAGCTTGCCGTCGGTGATCGAATGGCGCAACGCTTGCAGCCGGCTGGCTACCTGGGGGCTGATGTATTCCTCGTCTCGTGCCGCTGCGCGAACGGCGTCGGCCAGCTCGCTGTCGGCGCGATTCTTCAGGACGATGCCCACAGCGCCGGCGGCGAGCGCACGCTGAGCGAACAGCGCAGTGTCGTTCATGGTGATCACCACGATGCGGGTCTCCGGTACACGCTCGCAAAGCTGCCCGATCACCTCAAGACCGGACCCGCCCGGCATGTTCAGATCGAGCACGAGCACACGCGGGCTATGGCTGTGCACATGGCTCGCCGCAGTGGTCAAGTCTTGGGCTTCGGCGATCACCGCGATGTCCTGCTCGCCCTCGAGTAGTTGCCGCAGGCCGTTGCGCATCAGCGCGTGACCGTCGGCGAGCGCCACCTGGATTGGGCTGGTCGCCCCGGAGGCCGGTCCAATCTCAGTGGGGCTCGGCGCCAAGTGTAGGTGTGCGGCCATATTCTCAAGCTAGGCGCCGGCTTCACTTTTGCCTACGTGGCAAACGCCGTGGTCAAGTGGGGAAAAGCACGGGTTTCGAGACAGCGGCGGTGCTCAGTCTGCCGCTGCCATCCGCTCGTCCACTGTGCGCGTCACCCTGGTGGCCTGCACGTCGATTGCCTGTTCGCTGTCGAGCGCGAGTACGTTCTGAGCGGGGAGCTCCCGCAGCGGTTGGAACCGGCGGAATTGCTCGGTGACGATCTGCGGTGTGGCGTCTGAGATCCGCTCGGGGCTCTGCATTCGAGCCGCCGCGCGGGCGAGCGCGGTCTGCAAGCTCACCTGGCAATGGACGACCAGGAACGTCGCATCGCTCCTGTGCAGGAGGTTAAAGAGCGACGCTCGCTCGTTCTTGGTGTGACAGGTCGCGTCCACGATCACGCCGCCCCTGCGATCCAGGTAGGCCAGCGCATCGCGGCTCAGTAGATCGTAGGTGGCTCGGGTGAACTCCTTGGTGTAGTGCTCGGCTGAGGCGCGCTCGGTTGCTCGCAAGCCGGCGCGGCGCTTGCGGATCGCATCGGAGGAGACGACCGGGAACCGACAGCGACGCGCGAGCTCGGCGGCAAGCGTCGACTTGCCGCTCGCCGCCCCGCCGCATACGACGATGGCGACCGGGCTACGAGCCCGCCAACAAAGTCGCTCTGCGAGCCTCCACAACCGCTCGGCTCGCGCCGATTCGCGGCGGCGCACCCCGGCCTCTTGTGAAGCCGCTGCGATCAACGCGACCTTGGCTCGCACCAACGCCCAATAAGCGCTGTGAAAACTCTGGAGCTGCTCGCTGCCTGGACTGCCGCCAGCGTCACGGTAGGCATCCACCAGCTCCCGGGCGGCCCAGCGCCTACCGTGAGCTTCGAGGTCCATGGTGAGGAACGCTAGATCGCAGGCGACGTCCAGGTGGCGCAGCGCCGGGTCGAACTCGATCCGATCGACTACGCGAACCCGGGGTCCGAGCAGCACGTGCTCGCAGCGCAGGTCCCCGTGCCCGTCACGCACCCATCCTTCCCGGCCCCGCTGCTCGATCTCGCCGGCGTGAGTGTGTATGAACGCCTCGCCGAACCCTCGCATAACCGCGACTCGCCAGTGGCTGGGGTGGTTCAACCGCTCGATCTCCTCGACGTTCGCGCTCCAAACGTCGAGCACGTGTGCTGCTCCACCAGTGCAGAGCGCCGGTGAGCCCAGGTGAAAGTCAGCGAGACGCCGAGCCACCTCCCGTATCTGCGGATGGGTGAGAGATCGAGTCTGAATGGTCCCTAGTAGCGTGTACGCCTCATCGAAGCGGCGCATCAGAACGGCGTACTCGATCGCACCGGGCGTGTCCTGCGCCGCGAAGCGAAATCCCTCGGCGGTGCGCAGGATCGCCCGTGCCCCGAGGTAGATGCCAGGGGCCAGTTCCCGGTTGACGCGCACCTCCTCAAGACAAGCCGCGCGCCGACGCGAAAGGTTGCTGTAGTCAAGGAAAGCGAGCCGGACTGGCTTCTTGACCTTGTAGGCGAACTCACCGGCGAGGAACACCCATGAGGCGTGCGTCTCATGCACCTCGACCGGCCCATCAACGCCATAGACGGCTGGGTCGAGGAGAGCCTCAAGAAGCGCCGAGTTGGTTTGCAAGCCTACATGCGGGTCTGTCCCACTATGCAAGGTTGCTGCACTGCGGTCACGGTTCATGTTCGAGAGCGGCATCTGCCTGAAGTCTTTACTGAGCGCGTCTTGCGGACTGCCCGGTCGCGCCTCATGAGGCCAGGAGCATTCGCTTGAAACACGAGCGTGAAGATAGGCGCCGCCGCCAAGGTCTACATCGGCAATGCGCCACGCCGGGATGCGGAGGAACACGTACCTGTGGGCTCTCCGGGGAGCCCACAGGTACATCACGCTGTTCGGAGGAACTACGGAGTAGGGGGGCGATGCTTCTTCGGATGACTCGCAACGACGGTCGTGTGATCGTAAGTCTCCCGCTCAGCTTTCACGGATGGTCTACCGGCCCTCCACGACACCGTCCCAGGAGGATTCACATGGCCATTGCAGTCGATACCCCCACCATCTTCGCGGCACCCGGACAGCCCGGAAGCCCCGTCGAGCTGAAGCCCCGCTATGACAATTTCATCGGCGGCCAATGGGTCGCGCCGAGCGGTGGGGAGTACCGCGAGAACCTCACGCCCGTCACCGGCGAGCCCTTTTGCCAGGTCGCTCACTCCACGCCCGCCGATGTGGAGCTCGCACTGGACGCCGCGCATGCCGCCAAGGACGAGTGGGGTCAGCGCTCCCCGGCCGAACGCGCCGCGGTGCTCAACGCGATCGCCGACGCAATGGAAGCGAACCTCCAGATGCTTGCGATCGCCGAGAGCTTCGAGAACGGCAAGCCCGTCCGCGAGACCCTCGCCGCCGACATACCGTTGGCGATCGACCACTTCCGCTACTTCGCCGGTGCGGTGCGCGCCGAGGAGGGCTCAATCTCCGAGATCGACGATCAGACCTACGCCTACCACTACCGCGAGCCGCTCGGGGTCGTCGGGCAGATCATCCCGTTCAACTTCCCGCTGCTGATGGCAGCATGGAAGCTCGCCCCCGCACTCGCCGGCGGCAACTGCACGGTCATCAAGCCCGCGAGTCCCACGCCGTGGTCGCTTTTGAAGCTCGCCGAGGTGATCCAGGACGTCGTGCCACCCGGAGTGCTGAACATCGTCAACGGCGCCGGCGGCGAGGTCGGGCGCGCCCTCGGCTCCAGCAAGCGGATCGCGAAGATCGCCTTCACGGGCGAGACTGTCACGGGACGGCTGATCATGGGCTACGCGGCACAGAACCTGATCCCCTCCACGACCGAGCTGGGCGGCAAGTCGCCGAACATCTTCTTCGAGGACATCCTCGACGCCGACGACGAGCTCTTGGACAAGGCGATCGAGGGGCTCGTGCTGTACGCGTTCAACAAGGGAGAGGTCTGCACCTGCCCCTCCCGCGCGCTGATCCAGGAGTCGATCTACGAGGAGTTCATGGGACGCTGCTTGGAGCGCATCCGCGCGATCCGCCAGGGTAACCCCCTCGACCCCTCAACTCAGATCGGCCCACAGGTTTCAAAGGCACAGTTGGAGAAGATCGAAAGCTACGTCCAAATCGGACTGGAAGAGGGCGCCGAGCTCCTCGTCGGCGGGCACGCCCCAGACATGGAGGACGAGCTGGCAGGCGGCTACTACTTCGAGCCGACAGTATTCAAGGGCACCAACGACATGCGGATCTTCCAGGAGGAGATATTCGGCCCAGTGCTCGCCGTCACCACGTTCCGCGACGAGGCCGAGGCGCTCCAGATCGCCAACGACACGATGTACGGCCTCGGCGCCGGCGTGTGGACCCGTGACGGCAGCCGCGCGTTCCGCATGGGTCGCGCGATCCAGGCCGGACGGGTGTGGACGAACTGCTACCACCTCTATCCCGCCGGGGCGGCGTTCGGTGGCTACAAGTCCTCCGGGGTCGGACGCGAGAACCACCGCATGATGCTCGACCACTACACCCAGACCAAGTGCCTGCTCGTCAGCTACGACCCCAAGCCGCTCGGGTTCTTCTAAACATGATCGAACGGGTCAGCGCAACACCGCCCGTGCTGGAGCTACTCCAGCGGCTGGCGGGCCGCTATGGGCCGCTCGTGATCCACCAGTCGGGGGGCTGCTGTGACGGCAGCTCCCCGATCTGCCTACCCGCCAGCGAGCTGCCACCCAGCCCCGGCGACATCCTGCTCGGCAACGTTGGGGAGACCCCTGTCTACATCGACGGCGAGCAGGACGAGCGCTGGCAGCACCCCAAGCTGACTCATCGACGTCTCACCCGGGGCCGGCGATGGGGTTCTCACTCGAGGGCATCGAGGGCGTGCACCTGCTGCGCCCGCACTACCGTCCCCGTGAAGCGGCTTGTGCTCGATAGCACCACGCGTCACGCGCGCTGCTCACTACCGGATCCTGCTACGCGCGCCGTGACCAGCCCAAGTAAGGAACCCCGCCGTGCCCGCCCAGGTAACCGCCCAGGTCGGGGACGCCTAGAGCTCGCAAGCCACTCTCGCACGCTGGTGGATGCGGTGCATCCGCCAGACCATCAGTGAAACCCCGGATGCCCCAACGTCCCGCACGCCAGATCCTTCTCCCGCTGTCGACCACCAGCTACGCTCATCCCGCAGCATCAAAGCTCTCATCTGCGGTCTCCAACGCTGCGATCCATACCGAAGGGCTCTGCAAGCACTATGGGGACACAGTTGCGCTAGACGCGCTGAACCTCACCGTCAAGGAGGGCGAGGTCTACGGGTATCTCGGCCCGAACGGCTCCGGTAAGACCACCACGATCCGGCTGCTGCTGGGCTGCACCATCCCAACCGCAGGGCAAGCGCGACTGTTTGGCCATGACGCGTGGCGCGACCCGGTGGCAGCGCACCGCCACGTCGCATACGTCGCAGGCGAGCCGTTTCTGTGGCCGGCGCTGACGAGCGCCGAGACCTTTGAGTTCCTTGCGCGGCTACACGGCGGCACCGACATCGCCTATCGCGACGTGCTTGTGGAGCGTTTTCAGCTCGACCCGCACAAGAAGATCCGGGCGCTGTCGAAGGGCAATCGTCAGAAGGTGCAGTTGATCGCGGCGCTCGCAAGCCGCGCGGAGCTGCTGCTGCTCGATGAGCCGACGAGCGGCCTTGACCCGTTGATGGAGGTCGCGTTCCGCGACTGCGTAAAGGAAGCCAAGGAGCGCGGGCAGACCGTCTTTCTCTCCTCGCACATCCTCAGCGAGGTGGAGGCGTTGTGCGACCGTGTAGGCATCCTGCGCGAGGGCAGGCTCGTCGACGAGGGCACCTTGCAGCAGCTGCGCCACCTTGCCGCGCAGACAGTCGAGGTCACGTTCACAGGCCACGCCCCCGCGCTCTCACCGCTGCCAGGGGTGCAGGTCCAGGCCGCGGGGCCGAACGCCCTGCGCTTTGAGGTTTCAGGCAGCGTCGGCCCGTTGATCGCCGCGCTCGCCGAGCATCCGGTGGCCACGTTGAGAAGCCGCGAGCCTTCGCTTGAGGAGATATTCATTCACCACTACGACGGCTCCGACGATCATGCCGGCGGCTAGCGAAACAGTCGCGGCGCCCAGCGCGCCCGCATCGAGCACGGGGGGAATGAGTCTCGCTGCACCTCGGGCCCTGGCTCGGCGGGCATTCCGGGACGCCCGTGTTCGCACGATCTCCTTCGCATACCTGTTCGCAGCGATCGCCTACATCCAGCCGGTCGGCTACCGCGACGCATACCCGACGCTCTCAAGCCGGCTCGCTTTTGCCCACAGCTTCGGCGATAACAAGGCGATCCGTCTGTTCTACGGCGTCCCTCACGACCTGCTCACCGTCTCCGGCTATACCGCCTGGCGCGTCGGCGGCACCTTGGCGATCTTCGCCGCGGTCTTCGGTCTGCTCGCCGCGGTCAGAGCGCTGCGCACTGAGGAGGACATGGGCCGGATGGAACTCGTGCTCGCGGGGTCGGTCGGACGCGGGACAGCGTATCTCTCGGCGCTGGCTGCGATCGCTGCGGGCATCCTGATCTTGGGTCTCGCCGAGTTCGCTGGCCTGGTCCTATCGGGTCTGCCCGCTGGCGGCTCGGCCGAGCTTGCCCTCGCGACAGTTTCCGTCGTGCCGGTATTCGTGGGCGTGGGCGCATTGACAAGCCAGATCGCCTCGACACGCAGGATGGCGCTCGAGCTCGGCGGCGCGGCGGTCGGACTGTTCCTGGCGCTGCGAGTCATCGCCGACACCTCCACCGGCGCCGGCTGGCTGCGTTGGGCGACTCCGCTCGGCTGGGCAGAGGAAGTGCGCCCTTTCACCGGAGCGCACCCGATCGTGCTGGCGCTCCCCGCCGCAGCTACCGTGCTGCTGCTCGCGGTCGCCGCCCGGATCGCCGCGAGCCGGGACATCGGTACCGGCATCCTCCCGGCCCGCGATAGTTCACAGCCACGTCTGGGTCTGCTGTCCTCACCGATCGCTCAGGCGTTGCGCTCAGAGTGCGCGAGCCTGATCGTATGGCTCGCAAGCATCGGCGCATTTGCCTACATCACTGGCGTGATCGCCAAGAGCACCGCGACCGCGGGAATCTCAAAGAGCCTGCAACACCAGATCTCAAAGCTCGGCACCGGCTCGATCGTCACGCCCACCGGATACCTCGCGTTCGTGTTCATCTTCTTCGTCCTCGCCGTCAGCCTGTTCGTGTGCGCGCAGATCTCCGCCGCGCGCCACGAGGAAGCCGATGAGCGACTGGAGACGCTGCTCTCCTTGCCCGTCAGCCGCAGCCGGTGGCTTGGAGGGAGGCTCCTGCTCGCCCTCACCGGTGCCGCCGCGATCTCCCTCACCGCCGGTCTGCTCACCTGGATAGGCGCGGAGTCAGGTGGCGTCAGCATTTCCCTGGCAGGGATGCTCGAAGCTGGCCTGAACTGCTTGCCCGTCGCGGCCATGTTCGGAGGCATCGCGGCGCTCGCCTACGCGATCGTCCCCCGTGCAAGCACCGGGCTCTCCTACGGCCTAGTCACCGTCGCGTTTCTTTGGTACCTGTTCGGCTCCCTGCTGAGCGTGCCGCACTGGCTGGTTGAGGCGACACCGTTCGCGCATATCGGGCTTGTGCCCGCGCAACCCCTGCGTGCCGACGCCGCGCTCGTCATGGTGGGGATTGCAGTGAGCAGCGCGCTCGCGGCGATGTGGGCCTTCAAGCTGCGCGACCTGACGGGACCATGAGGATGCGCTCGTGCTACAAAAGGTAGCCGTCGGACAGTGGTCGCTGGACGCCTACGAGGGCATTGTTCCCGCCCCGATCCTGGCGGAGCTGCGCGAGCACGCACGCGCGCTTAAGGGCGCGCGGATCCTGAATGTCAACGCCACGTCCTATGGCGGTGGGGTATCGGAGCTTTTGCGTTCAAGTATCCCGTTGCTGCGGGACCTCGGCCTGACCGTGGACTGGAAGGTTATCGGTGGTGACGAGGAGTTCTTCCATGCGACCAAGGCGCTGCACAACGCGCTACAGGGAGCACCACGCGCCCTCAGCGACACAGAGCAGGCGGCATACCGCAGGTGCATCGAGGAGAACGCCGCGACGTTGGACGGCGGCTATGACTTCATCATCGTCCACGACCCGCAGCCCGCCGGGCTACTGCAGGCACACGGCAAGGGCAACGCACGGTGGGTGTGGCGCTGCCACATCGACACCAGCGAGCCGAACCACGCTGCCTGGCAGTTCCTCGCCCCGTACCTGGAGGGCTTTGACGCCGCGGTGTTCACGATGGCGGAGTTCGTGCCGCCCGACCTGCCCGTCTCGCGGGTGGAGACGATCGCGCCGGCGATCGACCCCCTCAGCCCAAAGAACATCGGCCTCGACCCGCGCATGGCCAGCCAGATCCTCGACTGGATCGGCATGGAGATCCCGGGGCGCCTCGTGACGCAGATATCGCGCTTTGACCAGTGGAAGGACCCACTCGGAGTGATCGACGCCTACCGGCTTGTGCGCCAGGAGATCGGCGACCTGCAGCTCGCGCTCGTCGGCTCGATGGCGCTGGATGACCCCGAGGGCTGGGAGGTCTACCGGCAGGTCTCAGAGGCCGCCGAGCGCGACGAGCTGATCCACGTCTACACCAACCTCACCGGCGTCGGCAACGTCGAGGTCAACGCCTTCCAGCGCCTCTCCGAGGTGGTCGTGCAGAAGTCGATCCGCGAGGGCTTCGGCCTGGTCGTCTCAGAGTCGTTGTGGAAGGGCACGCCAGTAGTGGCCGGTCGCGCCGGTGGCATTCCTTTGCAGATGCCCGAGGGTGTCGGCGGCGTCCTCGTATCCAGCACCGAGGAGTGCGCCCAGGCAATGCTCGAGCTGCTGGGCGACAGCGAGCTCAGAGACCAGTTCGGGCAAAGCGGACGCGAGCGCGTGCGCGAGCACTTCCTACTGCCACGGCTGCTGATGGAGGAGCTGAGGCTCCTATCGACACTCGCCAAGTGACCCTCGCAGATCCCCCTGATCTGATCGGCTCCGGCGGGCACGTCGAGCCGACAGAGCAGATTGAGCTGCTGATGCGTGACCTGCGCAGCTCACCAGACGGTCTCTCCACCGCCGAGGTGCAGCGGCGGCTGATCCAGTACGGCCCCAACGAACTGACTCGTCGCGGTGGACTGAAGTGGCCACGGGAGCTGGCCCGCCAGCTGACCCATCCGCTTGCGCTGTTGCTGTGGCTCGCCGCCGCACTGTCCTTCGCCGTCGGCAGTCAGACCGTCGCGATCGCAGTGCTGTTGGTGATCGCGCTGAATGCTCTGTTCGCGTTCGTGCAGGAGATGCAGGCCGAGCGCGCCGTCGAGGCCCTCGCACAGTTCCTGCCCCAGCAGGTCAGGGTGCTGCGTGACGGCAAACCATCCGAGATCCTCGCCTTGGAACTTGTCCCCGGCGATGTCGTTGTGGTGGAGGAGGGGGATCGTGTCGCTGCCGACATGCGCCTGATCTCCGGTGCTGTGGAGGTGGACCTCTCCACGCTCACGGGCGAGTCCGCTCCCGTGCTGCGCTCCGCGACGCTGATCGACCCCGGCGTCCAGCGGATCTCCGCGCAGGATCTCCTCTTCAGCGGCACCAGCGCGACCGGAGGGGAGGCACGCGGAGTCGTGTTCGCGACCGGGATGCACACCGAGCTCGGACGCATCGCAGCGCTATCGGAGCGCGTGAAGGAGGAGCCCAGCCCACTCGAGCGCCAGGTACGCCGCGTCGCGTGGCTGATCGCGGCGATCGCCCTCACGATGGCAATCGCGTTCGTCCCCGTCGCGATCTTCGGTGCCGGACTGTCCTTTCAGAACAGTGTCGTGTTCGCCGTCGGCCTGCTCGCCGGCAACGTGCCCGAGGGGCTGCTACCCGTCATCACTCTCGCGCTGGCAGTCGCCGTCCGTGAGCTCGCCCGTCGCGGCGCGCTGGTCAAGCGCCTGAGCGCCGTGGAGACTCTGGGGTCCACCGACGTGATCTGCACCGACAAGACCGGAACGCTGACCGAGAACCGCATGAGCCCTATCGCAGCGTGGACGCTCACAAGCCAGAGCGACCTGGACGCAGGGCAGCCCGGCGCGTCCCCGGATACCTCTTTCGCGGCGCTGGCCGACGCCGCCACCGCTTGCAACAACGCGCGCCTTGACCCCGACGGGCACAACAGCGGCGACCCGACAGAGCTGGCGCTGCTCACCGCCGCGCAGGCCCTCGGTGTCCAGTTTGACCCGGACGCCCGCGAGCACGGACGCATCCACCAGTACAACTTCGACCCGCAACGCAAGCTGATGTCCACCCTCGACCGTGGCGAGGACCATGATTGGCTTCACACCAAGGGCGCACCCGAGGCGGTGCTGCCCCGTTGCAACAGCAGTCTCGCGCCCGACGGGACGCCAACCGAACTCAACGCCGCCGAGCGCGAGCGTGTCACCCGGCAGGTGGAGAACTTCGCCGGCCAGGGGCTGCGAGTCCTGGCGCTTGCACGCCGCAGCCTACCCTCCGGCACACAGTCACCAGCCCGCGACGAGGCCGAGCAGGGGCTGTGCTTTCTCGGGCTGGTCACGATGCGCGACCCACCACGAGCCGAGGTGATTGATGCCGTGACCCGCTGCCACAGTGCCGGGATACGCATCGTGCTGATCACCGGGGACCATCCGCTGACGGCCGCCGCTATCGCAGGGCAGGTCGGGATCGGCGGAGAGGACCCGCAGGTAGTCAACGCGCAGGCGTTCGACCATACCCACGAGCAGGAGGTAAAGGACATCCTCGCCGGCGGGCGCGAGGTGATCTTCGCCCGCTCATCACCCGAGACCAAGCTCCAGATCGCCGAGGCCCTACGCGGCCAGGAGCATGTGGTCGCGATGACCGGCGATGGTGTCAACGACGCGCCCGCTCTACGCACCGCAGACATCGGTGTCGCGATGGGCCTCTCGGGCACGGATGTCGCCAGGGAGGCATCGACGATGGTGCTCACCGACGACAACTTCGCGACGATCGTCGTGGCCGTCGAGGCGGGCCGACAGGTCTATGACAACGTCCGCAAGTTCATCCAGTACATCTTCGCCCACGCCACGCCCGAGGTCGTGCCGTTCCTCGTGTTCGCGCTCTCCGGCGGCTCGATCCCGCTTCCCCTGACTGTGATGCTGCTCCTTGCCTTCGATGTCGGCACCGAGACGTTGCCCTCGCTCGCGCTCAGCCGCGACCCCGTCGAGCCCGGAACGATGGACCGCCCGCCGCGTCCAGGCTCGCAGGGTGTCATCCAGGCACCGATGCTGCTGCGGGCCTGGCTGTTCCTCGGCAGCATGGTCTCTGCCCTCTCGCTCGCCGGATTCTTCTATGTCTTGACGCACGCTGGATGGCACCCCGGCGACCCAACAGGAGCCGGGCATCCACTGCATCACGCCTACCTGCAGGCCACGACGATGACCTTCATGGGGATGGTCGCCGGACAGATCGGCACAGCGTTCGCGGTCAGGACCAGACGCGCATCACTGCGATCAATCGGCGTCTTCAGCAACCGCTACCTCATCGCCGGTATCGCCGGTGAGCTACTGCTCGCCGCGATCTTCATCTACACGCCACCCTTTCAGTCGCTGCTCGGGACGGCTGCGCTGCCACTGGGTGACCTTGCGTTCCTGTTGCCCTACCCGTTCATCGTGTGGGGGGCTGATGAGCTGCGTCGTTGGCTGCTGCGCCGCCATTCACTGCCACAGACGGCGGCCAGGGTAGTTGTCGACTAGCACGGGGCCGTGGGTTCGTGGGTCTGCTGTCGCCAATATCGGACGGTCCCATTTCTGGCACTAGCCCCGTCTAAGGATCAAGCAGTGTGTGAGGATCTAGGCTGGCCACACTTTGAGCTTTGGAACCCTGACCGTATCGAGCCCTGGCCTCGCATCAGCTCCCTGACCTGACATGCGATCTCGATGTCCTCGCGGGCGGTGAGGACCAGTGTGCGTACAGCCGCGCCCCGCGCTCCAATCTCCCCGTAGGCTCGTGTCTCATCGTTGCGGGCATCATCGACTTCCACACCGAGGAAGGCGAGTCCCGCTCCCGCTTGGGCGCGGACCTCGCTTGAATGCTCGCCGACGCCGCCGGTGAATACGAGCGCGTCAAGACCACCGAGCGCCGTAGTCATCGCGGCAATACCGGCGCGCAGCCGATGGACATACACATCCAAAGCCAAGCGTGCGGAGGGCTCACCCTCGCCGGCCCGGGTAACGATCTCGCGCATGTCGGCGCTGCCTGCCAAGCCGAGCATCCCTGAACGGTGCTCTAGCGCGTCCGCCAGCTCCGCCGCGGACAGCCGCTCGTGCTCTGCCAGCCACAACAGCATCCCCGGATCAACGCTGCCCGAGCGAGTCGCCATCACCAGCCCCTCAAGCGGGGTGAAACCCATCGTCGTGTCGAGCGAGCGACCGTCCTTGATAGCGCACAGGGAAGCTCCCGCACCGAGGTGGCAGCTGACGATCCGAAGCCCCGAAGCGTCCCGTTCGAGCAGTTGCGGTGTGCGCCGCGCGACCCACGCGTGTGAGAGGCCGTGAAAGCCGTAGCGGCGCAACCCCCAGCGCTCCCGCCACTGTGCGGGCAACGCGTAGGTGTGAGCCGCCGCCGGGAGCGTGCGGTGAAAGGCGGTATCGAAGCACGCGACCGCGGGCAGCTTCGGCAGCGCCCCGGTGACGGCATCCAGCGCGGCGAGCGACTTGGCCTGATGAAGCGGAGCGAGGTCGCTCAGCTCGCGCATCCCCGCCTGAGTATCGGCGTCGATGCTCACCGCCTCGTGGAAGCGCTCGCCTCCGTGAACGATGCGGTGCCCAACCGCATCCGCTTCGCACAGCGGCGAGTCGAGCGCGGCTCGGAGCTGGTCCGGGTCCACCTGCGCGCGAGGAGTGTCGAGCTCTTGTGCGGCTATCACTGTGTCATCACTGTCGAGCAGCGTGAGCTTCAGGCTGCTTGAGCCGGCGTTGACGACCAGGACCCGCATCGCTGCGCCTATGTTGATCGAGCCTCGTTCGCGCCGGGCCAGCACCAGTCTGTGACATCGGGCGGGTCCTGCCCGTGCTCGCGGGTGTAGGCGCGGTGGCGCAACCGCTCATCGACCATCTCCTGACGTATGTGCGCTGCGCGCTCAGCGAGACCGGGAACCCGGTCGATCACATCCATCACGAGATGGAAACGGTCGAGGTCGTTGAGCATCACCATGTCAAACGGTGTGGTGGTGGTGCCCTCCTCCTTGTAGCCACGGACGTGGAAGTTGGAGTGGTTGGTGCGCTTGTAGGTGAGACGGTGAATCAGCCACGGGTAGCCGTGGTAGGCGAAGATCACCGGCCGGTCGGTCGTGAACAGCGCGTCGAACTCCGCATCCGGTAGACCGTGGGGATGCTCAGTGTCGGGCTCCAGGCGCATCAGATCAACGACGTTGACTAGCCTGACCTTCAACTCGGGGAAACGTTCGCGCAGGATCGCCGTCGCCGCGATGCTCTCCAAGCGTCGGGATGTCTCCAGCGCAGCCGAGCACTACATCTGGCTCCTGCTCACCGTCGCTGCACGCCCAATCCCACATGCCGACCCCGCGGGTGCAGTGCGCGATCGCCTCGTCCATCGTCAGATAGTTCAGTGAGGGCTGCTTGCCGGCGACGATCACATTCACATAGTCGCGGCTGCGCAGGCAGTGATCGGCAACCGACAGCAGACAGTTCGCATCCGGCGGCAGGTAAACGCGGACAACCTCCGCCTTCTTGTTGATCACGTGGTCGATGAACCCTGGATCCTGGTGGGAGAAGCCGTTGTGGTCCTGGCGCCACACGTGTGAGGAGAGCAGATAGTTCAGCGACGCGACAGGTGCGCGCCACGGGATGCCGCGAGTCACCTTCAACCACTTCGCGTGCTGATTGAACATCGAGTCGATGATGTGAATGAACGCCTCATAACTGTTCAGCAGACCATGCCTGCCCGTCAACAGGTACCCCTCGAGCCAGCCCTGGCAGAGGTGCTCGGAGAGCACCTCCATCACGCGTCCGTCGGGCGCGAGGTGATCGTCGCTGTCCAGGCGCTTGGCGTCCCACGCGCGGTTGGTGACCTCGAACACGGCGCCCAGGCGATTGGATGCCGTCTCGTCAGGACCCATGATGCGGAGGTTCACCGGGTTGGCAACGATCGCATCGCGCAGAAACTCGCCGAGCACACGCGTCGGCTCGCTGATGCTCCCGGTCGGCGCCGGTACCTCTACGGCGTACTCACGGAAATCCGGGAGCTCCAGCTCGCGCAACAAGAGGCCGCCGTTGGCGTGAGGGTTAGCGCCCATCCGCCGCTCACCCTCGGGAGCAAGTGCAGCGAGGTCTGCGCGCAGCGCGCCGTTCTCGTCAAAGAGCTCATCGGGACGGTAGGAGCGAAGCCACTCCTCGAGCTGACGTAGGTGCTCCGGGTTGCCGGCGAGATCAGACAAAGGCACCTGGTGGGAGCGAAACGACCCCTCAGCGGGGAGCCCGTCGACCACCTTCGGGCCGGTCCAACCCTTCGGGGTGCGCAGCACGATCATCGGCCAGCGCGGACGCTCCGAGTCGCCGTCGCGGGCGCGGCGTTGGATCTCCGCGATCTCCGCCGTGACCTCATCCAACGTCGCGGCCATTAGCTGGTGCATCGCCTGCGGGTCATCGCCATCGACGAAGCGCGGCGCGTACCCGTAGCCCTCCATCAGAGACCGCAGCTCCGTCTCGGGGATGCGCGCCAGCACTGTGGGGTTGGCGATCTTGTAGCCGTTGAGATGAAGGATCGGGAGTACCGCGCCGTCGCGGGCCGGGTTCAGGAACTTGTTGGAGTGCCAGCTCGTCGCCAGCGGGCCCGTCTCCGCCTCACCGTCACCGACGACACAGCAGACCAGCAGGTCGGGGTTGTCGAACGCCGCGCCGTAGGCGTGCGCGAGCGAGTAGCCGAGCTCGCCGCCCTCGTGGATCGACCCCGGTGTCTCCGGTGCGACATGGCTCGGGATGCCGCCGGGGAAGGAGAACTGGCGAAACAGGCGCCGAATGCCCTCCTCGTCACGGCCGATGTGGGGGTACACCTCGCTGTAGGTGCCCTCGAGATACACGTTCGCGACGAACCCCCGGACCACCGTGGCCAGGGCCAGCCACATAGAGCACGTTCAAGTCACGCTCGCGGATCACCCGGTTCATGTGCGCGTAGAGGAAGTTCAGGCCAGGCGTCGTGCCCCAATGCCCGAGCAGACGTGGCTTGACGTGCTCGATCGCAAGCGGCTCGCGCAGCAGCGGGTTATCCAGCAGATATATCTGCCCGACCGACAGGTAGTTCGCGGCGCGCCAGTACGCATCCAACACGCGCAACTGTTCAGAAGAGAGAGTGCCAGATGGGTTCGTGATGAGCTTAGTATCGAGCACCAGTGGGCCGCTCTCGGCTAGAGCTTGCGAATCGCTTCCCATTGAAAGGCAGGTTCGCGCACACCTCCACGGCGATCATCCGATGCTCGCACCGCTGCGACTCAGTTGTTTCTACGGAGTACGGGCTTGACGTGCGAGCATGAGACCCGATGCAACCTCCCCAACTCAGGAGAGGATGGCCGGCTGTTGCTGGCTCACAGACACCCCGGCTGCCGCATACGCATCGAGACCGTCGAGTGTCTCATTGGAAAGGAGCGCTTGAGCGAGACTCTCCAACTGCTCGCGGTGCTCTGTGAGCAGGCTTGTGACCTCCTGATGGGCGGTGTCGATCATCCTTCTGACCTCCTCGTCCACGAGACGCTGCGTGGACTCTGAGGTCGCGCTCACGCCGGCAATCAGGTTGTCGAAGACATAGGTGCCGGTGTTGGTGGATTGTGTCTGGGCCTTCACGCCGGTGGCGTCGTTGGTCAGCACGATCCTGGCGTTGGCTATCACCGCGCCGCTCGGGTCTTCCACCGTTCCGGTAATCTCGCCGCGATCGAGCTGCGCCGCCAACTTCAAGGGAATACACAACGCCAGCAGCAAACCTAAAGCCGCACAGCAAAGACTGGAGCCTTTAAGTCGTATTCCAGTTTTCATCATCGTCTTACAACCTCCAAATTGAAGATTTCCGCGTGAGTCTCGCTGAGTCTCGCCCATCCACACTTCGGCGGGCAGCGTCACAGTAGTGCAGTTGAGCGGCCCGCGGGAGTGTTTACCCAAGTGAGCGGCCGTGTATACACTAGTGTTTTCAACGCATATCTCTATGAAAATAAAGGGAAGACTTCCGGGGTTAATAGTTAGTGAACTGTGGAAATATCCACTGTGTACGGGATTGCAGCCAGGTTAAAGCTGCGTGAACGCGTGGTAGTGGTTGTTTGTCATTCCGCTGGATTAAAATCGGGATGCGAGTTTTTTGGCCGAATCATGGGAACGTCAAGGATGGAATGGCCGCACAAAACAGAAATCGAGCGAGACGATGAGCTGCCGCAACTCCACAGCGTTGATTGAGGGCCGCAGCTTCGGCAACCGGACCGTTGCGCGGAGATGACCCTCGTGGAACGCCTGACCGCACTCCAGCAAAGGCAAAAGACGTCACTCCTTCAGGAGGCGGCGCTGCACGATGATCCACTGTGGGAGCTGGCCCAGCGGGTGGTGGCCGGCCCGCACTTTGCGCGCTCGCCGCTGTTGTCCAAATTTCTGCTCTTCGTGCGCTCACGATACTCAATTGGCGCGTTGAGCACGCTCTTGATGCGCTCGGCGAGCAAGGTCGGCCTGCGCTTCGGACGTCCTTTCGGATTGCCGGAGACGCCGCCGCGAAAGCGTCCGCTCGCCGGCGGCTTCCTGTAGCCGATTTCGTAACTAGCCATCGGCGCCCTTCGAGGGGATTTCGCGACGGCTCGCGTGTAGTCGCTTTCAACGAGTTGGAGTTCCGTCGACTTGTCCGAACGACTATTGGCGAACTCCGACATCTTCAACAGCGCCCGCCAAGCGCGCGCATTACCGGGCATGGCCTTTTGCATGAGCTGAAGCACGATCGCCTCTGAGGCCGAGACTTGCTTCACCTGGCCGCTCACGCTGATGGACACTCGACGAGTTAAGAGCCGCTCCATGATCTCAAGCGCGAAGCCCTTTCCCGGCGGCAGCGTCGGCCTTTGGTTCGGCCTGAGTTACGCGTCGCCGCCGATTTCTTGGGGATCGATCCCATGACGCTTACGTCCGACCGCCTTCGTATCGTCGCTTAATGCGCATTTCCTCGAAGGTCTTGCCGATGAACGGCGGTTGCTTCGTCATACGCTGCCAGCGCGCGATGGCGGTATCCACATGGCCACAATCGAGCTCGATTGCATAACCACGCCGTGCCGTCCGCTCAGCGGCGAGGATGGTCGTGCCGCTGCCGCAGAAAGGATCCGAGAACAATGTCACCGCGTTGCGTGACGTCCAGGATCGCGTCGCTGACCATCGCGATGGGTTTGACGGTCGGATGAAGGTCGAGACCGCGTGTGCGGCCGCGCCGCGCAAAGGAGTTCATGCCCGGATAGTTCCAGACGTTTGTTCGATTGCGCCCGTGCTTGCCGAGCTGGACGTTGTTGACCCGCGTTGCACCCTCTTCGCCAAAGACGAACACAAGTTCGTGCCGCGAGCGATAAAGCGATCCCATGCCGCCGTTGGTCTTGACCCATACGCACAGATTTAGAAGGTCGCAGCCGAGCGCTCGGATCGCGCCGAGGATCTCGAGAAGATGCCTCCAGTCCATGCACGCAAAGAGGGTCGCCCCGTCGACCGCATGGGAAGCTGTTAATTCGAACGCTTCCCTGAGAAACCCGCAGAATTCGTCTTCGGTCAGTTCGCCGGCGGCCATAGGAAATTCGCGATGTTTCCTCGCGCCTTTGCCGCTCACATGGCCTTTGACCCGGACATTGTAGGGAGGATCGGTAAAAACGGCGGCAGCCTTTTCTCCCCCGAGAAGCGCCCCATACGCATGGGAGTCTCAGAGCGCTCCCACAAAGGAGGCGATGGTCGCCAAGCGTCCAGAGGTCGCCGGAACGGGATATCGGCGGATCGTCAGGTGCCTCAACTTGTCTGCGGCGTCCCTGGAGTTGTCTGGAGAATTGAGGGACTGAATCCGCAGATCGATCTCGGGCGGCTGAAACCCGTCGCCTCAATCTCGAAATCCAGCACAATGTCCGAAAGCTCTTTCAGAACAATCGCCACCTTGGCCGTCCGAGCTCCATCGATCCGTCAGCTTGTTGTCGGCAAGCATGTAGGCTTTCGCCTGCTGCTCACTCAGATGCTCGAGACGGATTACTGGGGCTTCCGCTAGGTTCAGTCGCTTGGCCGCCTCCAGCCGCCCATGCCCCGCGACGACCCGGTTCGCCTTGTCGACCAAAATGGGTGCATTAAAGCCGAACGCTTCAATGCTATGGGCGATCGCGCTTATCTGCTCCCGCGTGTGCTGTCGCGGATTATTTGGTTCTGGGACGATAGATCTGATAGGCAAATAGGTTACGACCGACCGTAGTGCGGCATGCAGTGTCTTTTGCACGCGGTTGAATGGCTGACGGCTTAGTGCTTTGTCCATTGGAGCCTCCATCGCGCCGAGAAAAGGATCGGGCGGTTCGAAGCTTCCATGCCCGTTTTACTTCGGGGCGCCACAGAACTGGATCTGGTTACTTGAGGGTGGGATTTCATTCTGTTTCTAATGGAGAAGGGGAACACCCCAAACTGCCGCGGTGACTGTCACGGGCAGCTTTAAGCATCGGCACGAACTGCATCTCGTTTATGCGATCGAGCAAAGGATTTGGACCGAGCGCTGCCCTGAAATGCGGCGGCCAGGCATTGAGAGGATCTTCACCCCAACCTTGTCGTCTCTTGACCAGATCGAAGCGGCCTGCCGGGGCCATTCCCAGCGCGAAAGGAGATCGGCGGCTTGGGCGGCTCGCTTGACTTGCGGG
>CAVRXK010000017.1:0-98947 GCA_963725165.1 uncultured Solirubrobacterales bacterium | reverse complement strand
GGTCTTCTTGCACAGCCCAAGCAGCCCGTTCAAGTCGTGCGAGTATGGGTACTCGACACCCTTGACTGCGAGTACGGCCTTCATAGCCTTCTCGACCGCCTGCTGGGCGTGAAAGCCCAATACGCCGTCGGTGACTCCCTCGATCGGGAGCAACGATCTCGCGGCCAACTCGTCATCCGCCGCCAGGCGAAGCAGCACGCTGGGGATGTCGGCTGGTTCGGCCATTACGCAGCCAGTGGGCGGCCCTCTGACAGCGCGGCGTGGATCACGCTGCCGTACACGTCGCCCCACGCGTCGGCTTCATCATTGCTGACGAGTACGACATCGGCGAACACGTCGAGCTCATCGAGCATGCACCGCAACCGGTACGTCTCTTCGACCACGTCGCGCACCGACGGCTCGATCACCAGGAAGTCCAGATCGCTGTGCTCGCCGGCATCGCCCCGGGCGTGCGATCCGAACAGGATCACCCGGCTTTGTGGCGGCGCGGCCGCGAGCAGGCGCCGTCCAGCCTCCGCTATCACCGCATCGTCGAACACCCGCAAAGCCTAGCGAGCACGGTGGTCGGCCGCTCGTGAGTGATGACTCAACGCTCGGTGGTTCAGCGAAACAGGTCCTCCTCCAGCGGCCGTAGCAGCGCCGCGGCGCCGGGCCCGTCTTCCTCGCTGACAAATCGCTGAAGGCCCTGCACGATCACGACCGGCTCGCGCGAGTCCTTGGCGCGCGCGAGGTCGGCGAGCGCGGCGATCGCGTCGGCGACCGCCAGCCACGTGGCGCGCAGCTCCATGCCCGCGCTGTCGCTGCGCCCGCGCCAGTCATCCAGCGGGGCGACCCCCGCGCAGCCGATCGCCACGTCGCACTGACCGTGGCGCCAGGCACGACCGAAGCTGTCGCTGATCAGCACGCCCACGCTCGCCCCGGTCAGCTCGCGGAGGCGCGTGCGGATCGCGCGCGCCGAGGCGTCAGGGTCGCGGGGGAGCACGATCAACGTGTCCTCATCGACCGAGTTGGAGGCGTCGACCCCCGCGTTGGCGCACACGAAACCGTGGTGGGTGCGGCAGATAAGCACCCCATTCGTGGCTCGCAGGATCTCCTGGGACTGGTCGAGCACGACCTGCACGGCGCGCGGGTCCTTCGCCGGGGCGGCGCTCTCGACAGCACCAGCAGGCGCAGCAGCGGCCAGCTCGATGGCACGGGCGCCTGGCTGCACACCGCTCAACCGCACCACCGCGCCCTCTGCCTTCGACACGGCCTTGTGGGCGATCGCCACGATCTGCCCGTCGTGCAACGGGCTCGTGGGCCGCTCGGCGCTGATCGCGGTGGCGATCAGCTCGCCGAGGTCGGCGCCGTTTGCGATCTCGGGAAGGCCGCCCAGGCTACGGGCAGAGAGACCGCTCACTCGCTCAAGCTGCCTTGGTCGTTCGAGTAGGAGCGGTCCCCGGCGGCGTCGCTGTAGCGCCGCTCGCTCCGGTACGAGCCAACACCGCGCGCGTGCGCGGGGCTCTCGTGCGCTCACCGGCGAGACGCTCGCGCAGCACGGCGAGATCCTCACCGGTGTCGATGTCGAGCAGCAACGACGCCGGTTGCGAGATCCGCCAGCTCACGCCGGCCTCGCGCGCAAGCTGCTCGTGGCGCGCGCGGCTGTCGGGACCGAAGCTGGGGGAGAGCGCGTCGGGTGGGGCGAGCAGCAGCCCGTTGGTGCCGCTGCCGTGACGGTCGGGAACGATCACGACCTCGCGCGTCTTGCCCCCAAGCAGCTCCGCCAGCTCATCTGGATCCAACGTGGGGCAGTCGCCTGGAACGCACAGCGCGCGCTCGAAGCCGTCCTGGAGCGCTCTGGCCAGCCCGAGCGAGGCCGCCGCGCTCTGGCCCTCCTCCGTCGAGTCCTCGACCACGATCGCCCCGATGTAGCGAGCGGCGCTCGCTACCGAGGGCTCGCGGGTCACGACGATCGTGGCGTCGATCGCGTCGCACTCGCGCAAGGAGGCGAGCACGTCGCCCACCATCGCCCGCGCGAGGTCCGCGCGCAGCGAGTCCGCGACGCTCTCGCCGAGGCGTTGCTTGGCGAGCGGGAAGCGCTTCACGGGGAGGATCGCGGCGGTGCGCACAGTGCGAGACTACCCCGCGGGGCTGGCCGTCGCTCGCTGAACTCAACCCACGGGGGGCGAACGAGGAGGATCACGACCTCTCTGCTCGGTGGGGCATGTGAAAGCGTGCGGACGTGGGTACGACGCCGTTGTCACAGACATAGCAAGTGGCCGTGGAGTGGGTGTAATATTTGGGCGGCGATGCGATCGGTGGGTTGGAATGCACGCAGGGGTATGAGGATCGGCCGGCGGGCGGTGCCGCTGGCACTGTTGAGCGCGCTGCTGCTCGGGTCGTTCTGCGCCGGCGCGCTGGCCGACGGCTCGCCGCCGTCGATAGAAAGCCTGTCCGCGACCCAGATCAGCTCGAAAAGGGCGGTCCTGAACGCCACGATCGACCCCAACGGGCTCGAAACCACCTACGAATTCTGGATCGAGTTCGCCGATTGCCAGAACACCCCGCCAGGCGACGCCCAGTGCGAATCGATCTCGATCCAGAAGGTGGGCGAAGAGCACATCGCCGCTGGCTCCACGCCCGAAACGGTGGTTGCGGCCTACTCCCACCTATTCCCCGAATACGAATATGGCTATTGGGTCGTGGCCAAGAGCGCCGCCGGCGAAACGCGCAGCAGCGGCGCACACAAATTCACGGCTTTACCCGCGCCGGCGGTTGACTCGGAGTCGACGTCCGCGGTGACCGCGAGCGACGCCATGCTCGAAGCGCAGATCGATCCCAAGGGCCAGGCGGTCTACTACCAGTTCCAGGTGGTCGCCAACCCCGACGAATACGCCTCCGAAATCGAATGCTCGCCACAACAGGGGCCGCTGAGCTGCGGCATCGCCTCCACGCCGGGAGCGCTCAAGATCGGATATCTGCCGGCTGGCAGCGAAGCCAAGATAGTAAGCATCGATCTGGCGCAGGCGGGCGCGACGCTCGCGCCCAACACGACCTACCACTACCGCGTGCTCGTCGCGCCGGTCGTACAGACCGAAGACACGACCCAATGGGCGGGACCGCCCGTCGCCGGCCCCGATGAGGCCTTCAAGACGGCGACAGCGGGGCTCGCACCGAAGATCGAAAGCGTGTCGCTCGCCAACCTCACCTCCAGCGACGCTACGCTCGGCGCCCAGATCGACACCGAGGGGTTGGAAACCGAATACCAGTTCACGCTGCAGTCGGTGCCGTGCTTCTCGCGCGCTCGGAGCTGCGACGTGATCCAGGGCATTCCACTGCCCGTCGGCAAACTGCTCGGCTCGTTCGTCTCGCAGACGGTCAGCCTCGACCTCGCGAGCGTCGGCGCCCATCTCATCCTCGGCGGCGAATACGAATACTCGCTCAAGACGACCAGCGCCGGCGGCACGAGCGAATCGGCGCCGCAGACGTTCACCGTGCCGGAAGAAAAGATTGTCCCCCTGAACGGCACCCCTTCGAATGGAGGGGGCTCTGGCGCGGGGTCTGGCTCGCAGACTTCCGGCCCATCACTGGCCACGCCGCCGCTTGGCTACGCGGTCCCCGATCTTGTGCCGACAGGCAAAACCGTCGTGAAAGATCACGCCAAGGTCAAACGGTCGGTCAAGCACAAAAAACGCAAGCCCCACAAATCGAAAGCCAGCGAGCACAAGCGCGACAAAGCCCGCAAGGGTTGAGCCGGCCGTCGTAGGCGGCTGCGTCAGCGTCGGCGCGGCGTGGTGGATCGATCCTCAGTGCGCGAGAGCCAGCGCGAACTCCAGCGTGCGCCCCGCCACGTGCGCACGCGAGTCTGCGTCGGGCATCATCGTGTCGAGTTGGAGGGTGGATAGGTTCGGGACCGGCTCGTCGGCGACGATCCCGTCGAGCAGGCCGGGCGCGACGGTCTCATAGAAGCCGACCACACCGGCGGCGCTCACCGGCTGCTCGTACGCCCGCAGGAACGCCGCGGTGGGCCCCTTCACAATCTCGCCCCCCACCACGGGGCTGACGCACACAACCGGCGCTGTGAGCTTCGCGAGCGCGTCGCCGAGCACGCTCAGGATCGGCCAGATCGAGATCACGGGATTGCTGGGGCCGACGATCACAGCGCGCGCGTCGTTCAGCGCAGCAAGCACCTCGGGAGTGGGCTTGGCGGCAGGGTTGCCGGATAGTGGCGCGGGGTCGGTTGCCGGGGTCGAGGCCGGCGCGAGGCGCGCCTGCGGGGGCGTGGCGAAAGCCACCTCGTGCACCTGTCCTGTCGCTCGGTCGCGGATCATGAACTGCTGGAAGTCGCGCCAGCCGGCGTCGGTGCGGACGTGAGTGTGGAGGCGCTCATCGCACATCGGCAGCACCCGCGCGCGCACTCCGATCGCCGCGTTCAGCTTGGCAAGCGCCTCGGTGGGACGCAGCCCCTCCTCCTGTAGGCGACGGCGCTCCAGGCACCATGCGAGATCGCGGTCGCCGAGGTTGAACCACACATCCGTGCCGAGCGCCCGCAGGGCATCCATCACCGCGAATGTGTCGTCGCGCAGACCCCAGCCGCGCTCGTCGATGAGGTCGGCCAACCAGAACGACACGAGGTCGGGGTCGGGGGAGACGTGGGAGCCGTAGATGTCGATGTCATCGCCCGTGTTGGCGATCACCACCAGCTCCTCGGCACCCACCACCTCGAGCATCCCGCGCGCGAGCTTCGCGCCGCCGGTGCCGCCGGCGAGCACCACCACCGGCCCCTTCCCGGTGCCATCCTCCGGTGCGCTGTCGGGTGAGCCGCCCTCAGCGGCGGGAGGCATGGCTCAATCCCACGGATCGTCGGGCAGGCCGGTGACCCGGATGCCGGCGTGGGTTTTGTGCTTGGCGTTGATCGAGATCATCAGCGCGGTCAGCGACTCGGTGATGCGCGCCATCTCCAGGCGTCCGCAGTCCACGCAGCGCAGTCCGTCGATGCGCTCGATCAGCTGCGCGGCACGACGCTTGTCATCGCGCGAGTCGCCGCACACGAGCACATCCTGGCCCAGTTCGTGATCGAGGGCGGTGAGTGACGCGGCAGACACGGTGTGCAGTGCCGAGACCACTTTCACGCCCTCGGGCACCATCTCCAATGCCGCTTGTGCGGCCGATCCCTGCCACACGCCGAGCATTCGTGTCGCGCGCCCGCTCACCGCCGCCGCCAGCGGCACGGTGGCGTCGATCAACAGCTGTCCCGCGCGCAGCGAGCCCTTCAGGTTTTTGAGCGTCTCGGATTGGCTGCGGAAGGGGACGCTCAGGATCACTGTCTCCACGGCCTCCACGGCCTGCGCGTTCTCGGCGCCCGTAAACCCGCCCTCGGGCACGGCCTCGCGCGCCCGCTCAGCCGTCTCGATTGCACGGCCGCCGTCGCGTGAGCCGATCACGATCGGCACGCCCGCGCGCGCGAGTCGCACGGCAAGCCCGAACCCGAGCGCTCCCGATGCTCCGACGATTGCGACGGGATCTGTGGTGGTGGCGGCCACGGCGGCGGAGTATAGGCTTAGACGGGTGAGGCTTCCGTCGGCGGTGAGTATCAGGGAGGTCGGTCCGCGCGACGGCTTTCAGAACGAGCCCGAGACGATCCCCACCGAGCGCAAGGTCGAGCTGATCGAGATGCTCGCGCGCACAGGCCTGCGGCGACTGGAGGTGACGAGCTTCGTGCGCGCCGACGTGATCCCGCAGTTGGCCGACGCCGAGGAGGTGCTGGCGCGTATTGACGTGCCGGAGGAGGTGGCGCTCAGTGTGCTCGTGCCCAACGAGCGGGGCCTGGAGCGGGCTCTGGCCTTGCGTGAAGGCGTCGCCGAGCAGCGATCGGCCGGCGCCTCCGCGGGTCGGCGCGGGCGTGCGGCGTTTGACGAGGTGGGCGTGTTCATGTCGGCCTCGGAGACCCACAATCGCCACAACGTCAACCGCTCGATCGCCGAGTCGCTCGACGGCCTGGAGGTCGTGCTGGGGGGCGCGCGCGAGGCCGGGCTGCGCTGCGAGGCAGTTATCTCCACCTCGTTCGGCTGTCCCTACGAGGGCCACATACCACCCGAGCGCGTGCTCGAGATCGCTCAACGTCTACGCGAGTTCGGCGCGCGGGAGATCGGCTTCGGCGACACCACCGGGATGGCCAACCCGGTGCAGGTCGGCGAGCTGTTCACGCTCTGGGCCGAGGGGCTGGGGGACGTGCAGCTCACCGCTCACTTCCACAACACCCGCGGCCAGGGGCTTGCCAATGTGCTCGCCGCGTTGCAAGTTGGTGTCACGAGCTTCGAGTCGAGCTTCGGCGAGCTTGGGGGATGTCCCGTGCCGGCGGGTGCCACTGGCAACATCGCCAGCGAGGACTTGGTGTCGATGCTGCACGAGATGGGCATCTCCACCGGCATCGACCTCGATGCGCTGCTCGTGTGCGCGCGTCGCGTGCGCGAGGTGCTCGGGCGGCCGCTCGGCTCCCACACGCTCGTGGCCGGCCCCGTGGACTGGCGCGGTACTCGCGGCTAGCCGGCTACCGGGTTCGGCTCGCCCTGGCTCTCGCGCGCTTGCTCGCGCATCGCCGCCACGCAATACTCCTGCACCGCCACCTCCATCTCCAGTGTCTGCGCGAGCGCGGGGCGGGCGGAGGCGTCGATCACGCGCTTGGCGCGGCCCACCGCCACCGGCGAGTTGACGAGCAGCTCATCCACGAGTGCCTGCGTGGCCTGCTCCAGCTCATCGGGCGCCACCACACGGTTGAGCAGCCCGATGCGCTCGCCCTCGGCCGCGTCGATCGTGCGGCCGGTCATGATCAGCTCCTTCGCTCGCCCGAGCCCCACCACGGCGGGCAGGCGTGTGGAGCCGCCCACGTCAGGGATGATCCCGAACTTCACCTCAGGCAGTCCCAGCAGGGCGTCGCTGGAGGCGATCCGCAGGTCGCAGCCGAGCGCCACCTCCAGCGCTCCGCCCACGCACGTCTTGTGGATCTGGCAGATCACCGGCTTGGGCATCGCTTCCGCGAGGTTCGGGCATTCCAGGAACGTGTTGCGGAAGGGTCGCAGGTTGCCTGGCTTGCTCGCCGAGGCCATCAGCTCGCCGAGGTCCACGCCGGCGGAGAACACCGGGCCCTCGCCGCGCAGCACCACGCAGTGCACCGACTCGTCCGTCTCGGCCGCGCGCAACGCATCCGCGAGCGCCCGCAGCAGCTCCTGGCTCATCGCATTGCGCTTCTCCGGGCGGTTCAACACGATGTGGCGCGCCGCGCCGCGGTCTTCGGTAATGACGATGCTCATCGCTGCGGTCCCCTCGTGTCGGCTTTGTCGCTTGCTCAGCTCAGGTCCAGCACCGGGGTGGGCGCTTCGATCGACCCGTCATGACCCTCGCTCGGCACGATCGCGGTGCCGACCGCGAAGAACTCGATCGTGTGGCTGCCCCAGCCATGACTCTTCTCCTGCAGGTCGACGCCCACGATGCCCTCCGCGCTCAAGGTCTGCGCCTCGGACTGCATCCGCTCCATCGCAAGCTCGCGAGCGTCATACAGCGCCTGCGTGAAGTTCGAGAGCTCCACGTTGCGGCCCGTCTGGGCCATCGACTTCAGCATCCCACGATGGGCCACGTGATACACACAGCTTCCCATCACCATGCCCACTGGGCGATGCCCGGTGCGCAGCAGCGTCCAGAAGTCTTGACCTGAGAGGTCGCTGGTGAACGGGCGGCCGTTGGGGGCACGGTGAAGCACCCCCTCGCGGTGCTTCACCGCCGTGCCGATCGCGATGAACTCCGCCATGTCCTGGCCCCACTCGTAGCGTCCGATGTCCAGGCGTACGCCCACGACGCCGTCGGCGCCGAGCTGGTCGGCCTCCTCCTCCATGCGCGTCATCGCCAGTTGGCGTGCCCCGTACATCGCTTCGCTCAGCACCGTCATCTCCTGGCTCTTCTTCCAACCGGCCAGCTGGATTCCGATGTGGTAGATCGAGCTACCCACGACCAGACCCACCGGGTCGAAGCCCGCCTGCTTGATCAGCAGGAACTCGTTCACGCTCAGGTCGGAGGTGAACAGGCCCGCACGGTTCTGCTGCAGGCGCGCCCTACCCGCCTCGGGCACGCCCTCGAGCGAGGTGGGGTCATACGGGCTCTCTGTCTCCTCGGTCTCGCTCATGCTCGCGCTCCTATGTCGGGTAGATGGTCGTTGCGTGTCACGGTCTATGTGGTCAGGTCGATGGTCGTCTCGGGTGCGCGCGGGATCGTCGCGCGGTCCTCGCGGATCGCCGTGCCAATCACGTGGAAGGTCACCATCAGCCCACTGCGCGCGTAGGCGCCGCCGCCGAGCGATACCTGCCGGATGCCGTGCGCGATACGCACTCCGATCACGCCGCTCGCATCGAGTCTGGCTGCCTGCTCGGTCACTCGGCCCACCGCGATCTCGCGCGCGCCGTAGATGCCTTGGGTGAATTCGGGCAGCTCCTGGTTTTGGATGAAGTTCATGCCGCCCAACCTCTGCGTCGAGTACGACGCTCCCACGAAAAACACCGAGCTCCAAGCCACGATTCCCAGCGGCTCCACGCCCGCGCTCAGCAGCTTCGCGTAGTCGGCCACCGAGAGCTCCGTCAGCACCGGGCCATTGCCCCCGCTCGTCGTCCCCTTGCTGTGGCGCACCGCGGTGCCGATCACCACGTACTCGATCGAGTTTTCGGCCCAGTCGTGAGCACCGGTTTGCAGATCCACGCCAATCACCGCGTCCGCGCCCACGTGCCCCGCCTCCAGCGCCAGCCTATGCAGGGCACGCTCGCGCACCTCGTTCCATCCCTGTGAGAGCGCCTGCATCTCGAACATGTAGCCGCCACCCATGCTCGACGGCCACGGCGTGTTCTGGTAGCCGACCTGATAAATCGAGCTGCCCATCACCTGCGACACGGGTTGCAAGCCAAGCTGGTGGCACAGCGCGAAGTCGGCGACCGACAGGTCGGAGGTGAACGCGCCGCCCCGCTCACCCAGCTCGCGCAAGCGCCGCTCGGCTCCCAGGGGGATGCCACCCTGCTCGACGCGTGCCAGCGATTCGGCCTGCTCGGCGGGGCTCTCGCCCGGGTCTGCCGGCTCGCCGTCCTCTTCGACGTCGAGTGGCGGTTCGTTCGCGCTCATCCCACGAGCCGTTCCAGTGCCGTGCGTGCCTCGGTGCTGCGCTGCGCCTCCTCGCGCAGGTCGGCGGCAAGCGCGTTCACCCACTCGCCCGGATCGAGCGACTCGCGCTTGATCGCGATACCCCCGACCTCGCGCTTGCGGAAACCTTCGACGCGCTCGGCGACCGTCAGCTCATACGAGGTGCCACCGAGATCGACGTGGAGACTGCGCACGCGCTTCTCGCCCCGCCCCAGCAGCCCGCCACCGCGACGCTCCACGCGCGTCTGGGAGGGCAGCGAGCTCTCCAGCTTGCTTGCCAGCACCTCCACCGAAATCCGCAGATCGGAACCGTCGGCGCGCAGGCCGGCGGCGGAGAGGTCGAAGTCGTCGTCCACGGACATGCTCAGCAGAGCCTACTCCGACCGCAGTGGCGTGCGCGTGCCATCCGGGCGCTACCCCGGTCGCTACCGATAGGCTCAGCGACCGATGAGCGATCTTCGCGACGCAACCGAGCGCGCGCTCGCGGGTGGCCCTGGTCGCCACCGCGAGAAGGCACTCGAGCAGGGCAAGCTGCCGGTGCGCGAGCGCGTGGGGTTGCTGCTGGACGAGGGCTCCTTCTCCGAGGAGGCGCTGCTGGCCAACTGGAACGAGGACGGCCTCGGCGCCGACGGGGTCGTCACGGGCGTGGGCACGATCGATGGGCGTCCGGTGGCCTTGATGGCCAACGATCCGACCGTCAAGGCCGGCTCGTGGGGACCGAAGACGGTCGAGAAGATCCTGCGCATCCAAGAGCGCGCCGCGAGCCTGCTGATCCCGATGGTGTATCTCGTGGACTCCGCGGGCGCACGGATCACCGAGCAAGTACAGATGTTCCCCGGGCGACGCGGCGCGGGGCGGATCTTCTTCAACCAGGTGCGCATGTCCGGTGTGGTGCCGCAGGTGTGTGTGCTGTTCGGTCCGTCGGCCGCCGGGGGTGCCTACATACCCGCGTTCTGCGACGTCGTGATCATGCGCGACGGCAACGCCTCGATGTATCTGGGCTCACCTCGAATGGCCCAGATGGTGATCGGGGAGGACGTCACCTTGGAGGAGATGGGCGGCGCGCGCATGCACACCGGCGTCTCCGGCTGCGCTCATCAGCTGGTCTCCTCAGACGAGGAGGGCATCGCGTTCGCGCGACGCTACCTGTCCTATTTCCCGTCGAACTGTGATCAAGCCTCACCCGATGCCCTGTCTGCCGTGCCCGTGACCTTCGCTGGTGCCGGCAGTCCCTTCGAGGTGATCCCAAACGATGAGAACAAGCCATTTGACATGCTCTTGTTGATTGAGGCGATTGTCGATGAGGGCTCGCTCTTGCAAGTCCACGCGCGCTGGGCCAAGGAGCTCGTTGTCGGCTACGCGCGCTTGGACGGTCGTGCGATCGGGATCGTCGCCAACCAGCCCAAGCACAAGGGCGGCGTGCTGTTCTCCGACTCGGCCGACAAGGCCGCACGCTTCATCTGGGCGTGCAACGCGTTCAACATCCCGCTCCTGTTCCTCGCCGACGTGCCCGGCTTCATGATCGGCACGCAGGTCGAGCGTCAGGGGATCATCCGCCACGGCGCGAAGATGATCAGTGCCGTCTCGGAAGCCACCGTGCCGAAGATCTCGGTGATCGTGCGCAAGGCCTACGGCGCCGGGCTCTACGCGATGGCCGGTCCCGCGTTCGACCCCGACTGCTGCATCGCGCTGCCGAGCGCTTCGATCGCGGTGATGGGGCCGCAGGCGGCGATCAACGCCGTCTACTACAACCAGCTGCAAGCGATTCCGGATGACGAGCAGCGTGCGATCAAGACCGAGGAGCTCAGGCGCGAGTACGCCGAGGACATCGACATCCTGCACCTTGCGTCTGAGTTGGTGATCGACGCGGTGGTGGAGCCCGAGCGCTTGCGCGATGAGCTGATCCGACGTTTTGCCCACGCGTCGAACAAGCAGCGTGAGTGGCCCGCCAAGCGCAATCCGGTCACACCCGTCTAGCATTCGCGCAATGGACGCCACCGATCTAGCGTTCGCGGGTATTGCCGGACAGGCCAAGATGATCGCCGCGGGCGAGGTGTCCTCGCGGGAGCTGGTCGAGCTGTATCTCAAACGGATCGAGCGCTTCGACGGGCAGCTCAACGCGTTCAGGGTGGTGTTGGCCGAGCGCGCGCTGCTCGAAGCCGATCAAGCCGATGCCCGCAGGAGAGCCGGAACCCCACCCGCCCAACGCCCGCTGCTCGGTGTGCCGATCGCGATCAAGGACGACGTCGATGTCGCCGGTGAGATCACCGCGCTTGGCACCAACGCCCACAACGGCGTGCCCGCTTCGACCGACGCGGAGGTCGTAAGGCGCCTGCGCGAGGGGGGCGCGATCGTGATCGGCAAGACCAACGTGCCTGAGCTGTGCATCTGGCCGTTCACCGAGACGCCCACATTCGGCGCGACCCGCAACCCCTGGGATCCGCAGCGCGCGCCCGGCGGCTCCAGTGGCGGCAGCGGCGCGGCGGTCGCCGCCGGTCTCGTGGGCGCCGCGGTCGGCAGCGACGGGGCCGGTTCGATCCGCATCCCCTCAGCGTGGTGCGGGCTGTTTGGATTGAAGCCCCAGCGCGGGCGCGTGTCGATGGCGCCCAAACCCGAGGCGTGGCACGGGCTGTCGGTCAACGGCGTGCTCAGCCGCTCCGTTATCGACACGGCACTGTTCCACGACGTCGCTTCGGGCTCGGCCGCCGCCGACCGGGACCGTCCCGAGCCGCCGGCGCAATCGTTCCTGGAGTCCGCGCGCACCGCTCCCGGCAAATTGCGGATCGCGTTCTCGGCGAAGATCCCGCCGCTTGTGATCGCGCGCCTGGACGGGGACGCGCGCCGCGCTTTGGATGAGACCGTCGAGCTGCTGCGCTCACTCGGACACGAGGTCAAACAGCAGGACCCCGACTACGGCCTGGACACGATGCCCGCGGTGCTCGTGCGCTATCTGCGCGGGATTCACGATGAAGCCCACGCGCAGCCTCACTACGAGCGCTTGTCGCGCCGCACACGCTCGATGGCGGGACTCGGGTCTTTGGTGCCGCCCGCGCTGCTGGAGCGCTCGCGCGCACACGAGCACGCGCTTGCCGCCAAGCTGAATCGGGTGCTGGAGGATCACGACCTGTTGATCACGCCCACCACCGCCCAACCACCCCCACGGATCGGCCAGTACGACGGGCGCGGAGGGCTGTGGACATTGAACGCGGTCACCGCGCTGGTCCCCTACAACGCTCCGTGGAACGTCACTGGCCAGCCGGCGGCCTCCGTGCCCGCGGGCTTTGGCGCGGACGGCCTGCCGCGCGGCGTGCAGATCGTGGGGCGTCCCGGCGATGAGGCGAGCATCCTCTCGCTTGCCGGGCAGATCGAGGCGGAGCGCCCCTGGGCGCAATATCGCCCCGACGCGTTCTCGTGAACCAGGAGGAGTTGCTCCAACTCGCCGTCAGCCTCGCCCGCGACGCCGGCGCGCTGCTGCTCGGCCGTTTCCAGGCTGGCCGCGAGCCGGCGCTTGCCAGCAAGAGCACACCCACCGATCTTGTGAGCGAAGCCGACTTCGCCTCCGAGCGGTTGATTCGCGACGCGCTAGCCGACGCGCGCCCCGCGGACGGCTTCCTCGGTGAGGAGGGCGGGGGAGAGGAGGGCTCCAGCGGCCTGACCTGGATCGTCGATCCGCTCGACGGGACCGTCAACTTCCTGTTTGGCATTCCCCAGTGGTGCGTCAGTGTGGCCGTCGCGGATGAGCATGGTTCACTGGTGGGCGCCATTTTCGATCCATGTCGCGACGAGCTGTTTGTCGCCACTCGCGATGGGCGGGCGTTGCTGAACGGCGCTTCGATTGCCGCGTCCGATCGGACGGACCTTGCGAGCGTGGACCTTGCGAGCGCGATGGTCGCGACCGGTTTCGCCTACGACGCTTCCGTGCGTGCTGCCCAGGCCGAGATCCTCGCGCGTGTGATTCCGCGCGTGCGCGACATTCGCCGCTTCGGCAGCGCCGCGCTCGACCTCGCCTGGACGGCGTGCGGGCGCTATGACGCTTACTTCGAGCGCACCACCAAGCCGTGGGACATCGCGGCGGGGACGCTTGTGTGTGAACGGGCCGGGCTCACAGTGCGGGATTTGCCCGAGCGCGAGCGCCTGCCGCCGGGAGTGCTTGCCGCGGTGCCCGCACTTGCCGGGCCGCTGTTCGAGCTTGTGGACTGAGCGTCGCTGAGAGTGGATTCGCGTGGCAGTGTGGGTGCCGCGCGTCGTCTATCGATTGATGCGGCGGGTGGGAATCGAACCCACACGCCCTTTCGGACAATGCCTTTTGAGAGCATCGCGTCTACCGTTCCGCCACCGCCGCAACGATTCAATACTACGCCGGTAGGGCTTACGCGGGTCTGGCGAGTGCGTCCTGGTCGACGCTTGGGTCGAGCTTCTCGAGCTCGACGTTCCAACCCTGGGAGAAGCCGCGCATCGCGAACGCGATCAGCAGGATCTGCACGGGCACGATCACAAGCGTGATCACACCGAGCAGACCCGCACCCAGGTTCGGCGCGGCGTAACCCGCTTTGTTGCGTTCAAACCAGGCGGGAGCGGATACCAACGCGAAGATCAACAGCAGCAATCCCAGAGCAGCCGCCATCGGCAGCACGCCACGGCTCCAGCGCGCCGCGTAGTAGGCCATGAGCAGGTACACGATCGCCCACGCGAGCAGGATCGGGATGCCGCCCTCCAGCGTGCTCCATCCTCCGATTGTCACGATCAGGATCAGCGCAGTCGAGACGAGCAGCAGCAATACCACGGTCGCGCGGGTCGCTTGCACGACCGACTTATCGCGGTTTGGGTGCGTCACGATCACGCCCGCCGGCGTCCTGCTCTCCGAAGTTGAAGACATCTCACCCATGACCATACAATCTGGGGCGGTCCTCACGCAACCCGCGGGCGTGGTGGAATTGGTAGACACGCTGGCCTTAGGAGCCAGTGGGCTTCGGCCCTTGGGGGTTCAAGTCCCTCCGCCCGCACTGTCAGACCAGCGCCGAGGGACGCGCGAGCGCATTTTCCGCGGCGCGCACCGACTCGACGAAGATCTCGACGCCGGTGAGCAGCAGTTTGCGTGAGATCACCAGCGGCGGCAGGAAGCGTGCGACGTTGCCGAAATGGCCGCCCACCTCGATGATCACGCCGCGATGGAAGCACTCGGTGCGGATCTGCGCGGCCATCTCCGGCCACGGCTGCTTGGAGTCGCGGTCCCGGACGAGCTCGATGCCGATCATCAGCCCGCGTCCACGCACGTCGCCGACGGACGGGAGCGTGTGCTGCGCGTCGCGCAACAGTTCGAGCGTGAGCTCGCCCAGGTACGCGGCGTGAGCCGGGAGATCGACCTCCTGCATGAACTCGATCGCCGCGAAACCGGCGGCCATCGCGACCTGGTGGCCGCGGAATGTGCCGATGTGGGCGCCCTGCTTCCAGGTGTCGAGCTTTGAGTCATAAGCAATGCAAGAGATCGGATAGCCGATCCCGCCGAGCGCCTTGGAGAAAGTCATCACGTCCGGCGTGATGCCGTCGTGTTCGACGGCGAACATCGTGCCGGTGCGCGCGAAGCCGGTCTGGATCTCGTCGCAGATCAGCGGCACGTCGTGCTTGCGGGTGATGCGGCGCAGCTCGGTGAGGTAGCCGTCGGGTGGAACGATCGTGCCGCCCTCGCCCTGGATCGGCTCTACGAGCACTGCCGCGGGCTTGGGGATTCCGCTGTGGGGATCTTCCAGCGAAGTGTCCAGCAGGCGCGCGCATGCAAGCTCGCACGAGTCGGGCTTGAGCCCCAGCGGGCAGCGGTAGCAGTAGGGGTAGGGCATGAAGTGCACAGGGGTGGACGTGGGTCCCCCGAAGCCGACGTCGCTAGTGACCGCGAGGGCTTCGGCGGTCATGCCGTGGTAGGAGCCCTGGAAGGCGATAACCGCCTCGCGGCCGGTGTGGGCGCGGGTCAGCTTCAGCGACGCCTCGATCGCATCCGAGCCGGTGGGCCCGCCGAAGTGAAAGCGCGCGCTCTCGCGTAGTCGCCCTGGGAGCAGGCCCTTGAGCTTTCGCATCAGGCGCAGCTTGGGCGTGGTGGGGAAGTCGAGCGCGTGCACGAGCTTGTCCTGCTGCTCGGCCGCGGCCTTGACGACGTCAGGGTGATTGTGGCCGACGTTGAGCACGCCCGCACCGCCGAAGAAGTCGATGAACGTGTTGCCGTCGACGTCGCGCATCGTCGCGCCGCGGCCCTCCTCGATCGCGATCGGCACGCTGCGCGGATAGGAGCGCGCGCTTGACTCGAGCTCCTCCTGCTCGGCGAGCATCTCGCGCGAGCGCGGTCCCGGCATCTCCCCCGAGAGCGCGGGGGCCGGCTCGAAGTGCATCTCCTCGAAGCTGTGCTCGCTATCGCTCATCGTTCAGGTCCCAGGCGACTATAGCTTCCCGTACGCCCTGGCCTATTCCGAATCCGCGGATGAGGAGGGTGCGTCCTCGGGTGTGGGGAGGGGGGGCGTGCCCGGGGTGTCACGCAGTTCACGCATCACCGGGAACGGAGCGACTTCCCGTAGCGTGTCGTGCCCTGTGAGGATCATCAGCAGGCGGTCCACACCCATGCCTCCGCTGGCGGATGGCGCAAGACCGTACTCGAGCGCGCGCACGTACTCCTCATCGTGCGGGTGTGGGGCGTCGTCGTCGTCGAGCCGGCGCTCTTTGCGCTGCTCGACAAAGCGCTGATACTGCTCGACCGGATCGTTGACCTCGGAGTCGCCACTGACGAGCTCGATGCCGCCGATCACCGCGTCGAAATGCTCGGCCAGACGCGGGTCCCCTGAGTGGGCCTTGGTGATCGGGAAAGACTCGAGTGGAAAGTCGTACACGAGCGTGGGCTGGTTGAGCGTGGGCTCCACGAGCTTTGAGTAGACCGCCTGCACCACCTGTGCCCAGCTCGCGTCGGGGTGCACGCGGTCGTCCAGCAGCGCCGCCAGTTGATCGCGGTCGCTTGCGAGGAAGTCCACGCCGCATACGCGCAGGATCTCCGCCTGCATGGTGGTCTTCTGCCACGGCTGTGTCAGATCGATGCTTTCGCCGCCGCGCTCGATCACGGTGCTGCCAAGCACACGCTGGGCCACATAGGCGACGATCTCTTCGGTGAAGCGCGCCACGTCGGTGTGGTCTGAGTAGCTCATCAGCCACTCGAGCATCGTGAACTCGGGGCTGTGGCGGTAGGAGATGCCCTCGTTGCGAAAGCACTTGCCGAGGTCGTACACGTTCTCCAGACCGCCGATCAGGCAGCGGTTGAGATACAGCTCGACGGAGATGCGCAGCGACATCTCCTGGTCGAGCGCGTTGTGGTGAGTCAGAAACGGTCGCGCCGATGCCCCCCGGCGAGCGCCTGCAGAACGGGTGTTTCGACCTCGATGAATCCCCGCTCGCTCATGAACGCGCGCAATGCGTCGATCGTGTGCGCGCGTGTGCGAAACAGTTCACGTGTGCTCTCGTTGGCGAGCAGGTCGAGCTCGCGGTAGCGATAGCGCGTGCCGGTGTCGCCGAGGCCGTGGCGCTTGTCGGGCGGCGGACGCAACGCCTTGGTGAGTAGCGCGCACTCGTGCACATTGAGCGCGAGCTGCCCGCGCTGGGTCACATACAGGTAACCCCGTGCTTCCACTATGTCGCCGATGTCGAGGTCGAGGATGCGCTCGTAGGCCTGCTCCCCGAGCGTGTCGTGGTGGACGTGCAGCTGGATCTGCCCGCTTGAGTCGCGAAGGTCGAGGAATGTCGTCTTGCCGTGTCCACGCCTGGAGATGAGGCGTCCCGCGAGCCGGTAGGCGAAGTCGCGGTGCTCGCCGGCCTGCAGCTCCGCCGGATCGTGGGCCGCGTACAGCTCGGCGACGAACGTGCGCTCGGCGGAAGGGACATGCGGAAACGGCTCGATGCCCTGCGCGCGCAGGCGCTCGGTCTTGGCAAGCCGTTCGTGGGTTACCGGGTCATCAAGCGCGTTATCGAGCATGTGGGATCACCACAGGAAGGTACCATTGAGCTCCGCGCCAATCCGTGCGCTGATGTCGGGCGCGCATCCCGCCTGGGGCGGGAGCGGTCGTGGCGCTCTTGTGTTTTTACAGTGGTGTTTCTGTAGGCGAGCGTCGATGATGCGCTCGTGAGGCACACCAAGGACCCCGAGATTGACAAGCAGGTGGCCGGGTTCGGCGAGAACATGCGGGCCGCTCGGCTGCACGCGGGGCTCTCGCAGGTTGCGCTGTCGGAGGCGACAGGGTTGGATCGCGCGGCGATCAGCTTTCTGGAGCGCGCTGAGCGCTCTCCCGACCTCTCGACCCTTGTGCGCGTCGCCGGTGCGCTCGGTGTGACGCCAGCCGCCCTACTGGATGGGCTCGGCTCAGCCAGTGCGCGTGCGTCCGGACCATCGGTGGAGCCCAGGGCTCACCCTGGGCCCGCGTTGCGCCTCGGGGCGAACCTGCGCGCCGCCCGCAAGCACGCCGGAATGTCCCAAGAGGCGCTTGCGTATGAGGCGGAGGTGGACCGTGCGGCGATCAGTGTGTACGAGCGTGGCGGGCGCGGGCCGAACCTGCGCACGGTGCTGAAGCTCTCACGTGCGCTGCAGTTGCGCCCGGCGGCGCTGTTTGCGGGCGTGGAGTAGCTCGAGCTCATCAAAAGCTCAGCTCGGCGGCGCGGATGGCTGCACGTGTGGGCTTGAAGTGCTCGCCCTCACGCTCGGCCAGGCCGTCGTCGAGCAGGACCTGTAGCGCCGCTTCGGTTTCGCGCAGTTCGGGCGGGCTGCCGGGGTTGCGCTCGCACGCGAGCGCCATCTCGGTGGCAGTCATGCCGTTGCGTGCATCGGCGACGAGCGTGTGCAGTGCCACCCCCGCGAGTGCGTCCGGATGTTGGGACGCGGAGCCCTCTTGTGAAATCGCCACATTTTGAAACTACACGACGGAGCGGTGGAATGCTCCGGCGCGTGCCCGCTGTCTATTCCGCGGTGGGCGCTGTCTCGCGCTCGATCTCCCAGCCGGCGTTCAATGGGCTCAGGAAGTAGGGGGGCTCGTCAGTCGCCAGGCGTTCGTCGTAGATGTATTCCTTGTCATAGCCCTGGCCCGATGTCAATCCGACTGGGCCGCGGAACTTCTGCGCGATCGCGCCATACACGTTGAGTTCGCCGAGATGTTTGCCCTGGTTGTAGTTGTCCACGATGAAGGAATGGCTGGTCGAGAGGATCGCGGCGTAGATCCAGGGGCTTTTGAGCGACTCTTTCCCGGTGACTTCTTCGTTTTCGCCCCCCCCGCTGCATTCCCGTTCCTCGCGTTTGGTGAATTTATTTTCTTTTTCTATGCATTCTTCTTCGGTGATGGGGTGGTAGACGCGGACGTATTCGGTCGCGATCAAACCGAGCGCTGCCGTGCCAGAGGGTGCGCTTCCGAGTTTGCCTTCCACGCTGGTGGGGTAGATGCTGCCGTTGATGATCAGATTGTTCTGAGCCCCGATGGTGAGCGATTCGCTGTATGTACCGCTGACGTAGACGGTGCCACAGTTGATCTCTTCTTTTTCCTCGCTACTTGTGTCCGCTTCGGTCGGTTTGTAGATGTAGGCACAGCCTTTGCCGGCCTGGACATAGAGAAGGCCGTTTTTAGGCCATTTGATGGTCTTTTTTACTTCTTTCTCGACGCCGCTTTCTTCCACCCAGTATTTCGCGGTGATTTCTTTGGTCGTGCCATTGAGAACCAGGTGGGTCACTCCCGTGAACCTGTTTTCTTCTTCCACGTACGAAAGCAGGCTGGTGTCGCTCTGAGGCGCAACGAGTTCTTTACCCACGGTGGATTTTTTGGCCGTATTGTTGTATGTCGGTTCTGAGCTTTTGGAGCATTCCGGGTATGTGCCGCCGTCGATTTCGATGGCGTCGTTGTGTTCTACGCGTCCAAAGCTGAGTCCTTTGTCGCAGGTGATGTTGGCGGCGTCGTCGGTGTGTATCGGCCCGTTGACGCTGTCCGCATCGCCAAAGACGATCGTTTGGCAGCTGGTTTTTTTTGCCTGGCGTTCGGCGTAGTATTTTTCGCATTCCGAGGAATCGCCGTTCAAGGTGGGGTCTTCGACTTCGTACTGGGTGAAGTAGGCGTAGTCAAGGAAGCCGATGACATGGAATGTGGCGATGATCGCATGCTTGTCCGTGCCGGCGTAGCCGGTCGATTCGATCCGGAATGTGCTCGCCTGGGCGCCGGTGGACTGGATCATCGTCCCAAACGGGTTGGTGGTGCTGCATGCTGTGGTTCCTACGGGCGCCGTGCTCGCCGTCAGAAGTTTGATCACATAGTGGCCGTTGTAGTTGTTTTCTTTTGTCTTCAGGATTTCTTGGGGAATGGTGTTTTCTGGTGTGTCGCATGTCTCCCAGTAGTCGGGGTTGCTCTGGAGCTTGTACTCATACTCCTGCACACCGGCCTGTGCGGCGTAGTAGGCCTGCTTTTGGATGATTTCGTTGTGCGACAGCTTGACATCGCCGGTTGCGGCGGTATAGGCGCCGACCAGCAGCAGGCTGGTGACGAACATGACTCCGAGGGCGATGATCATCGTGAAGCCCTCGTCCGGGCCGAGGCGGGAACGAAGTCGGTTGATCTTGGAGGCTATTCGCATGGTTTTGCCTTGATCGGATTTTCGGCGTTTGGAACGCTGAATGAGAACGTCACCTGAGTTTTGAAGGCGGCGGTACGGTTTTCCTTGACGTTTTTGTCGAGAGGAACCTGGTTGAAATTGATTTCCACCGATTCAGCCTCGCCGGCTTCTGTGGCGCTGAGACCTTTTTCACTGTTGCCGCCCGCGAGTGGGGTTTTTTCTTCAAGGGTGCTGAGCGATCCTTCGGTGCCGAGACCGGGGGACGCTTCGGAGCCCTTGTAATATCGGAAGATTGGAAGGGTCTTTTCCGATCCTTTTTCCAATATTTTGCGCTGGGCTATATATTCGCCAAGGCGGACGGTCGTTCCTGTCGAAGAGAATTTATATTCACTTTTTTCAAGGCCGGTACTGGCAAATGTCTTGTCGATCAACAGGCCCGTGCTTTTTTCCCATATGATTTCATGCTTCTTGACGGCCGTGGTTGGGATTTCGGCTTCCTTGCCGTAGGCGTTGACGAACACCAGCTTGCTTTCTTTGCTGTTTTCGAGGCTGCCTGATTGAACGGGGGAGAAGCCGGAGGAGATGCAGGACGAGTTCAGTTCGTCGACGAGCTTTGTCATGGTGGTGCGACCGGTCTGATTTGCCTGGACGATATCGGTGACCGTGGAGGTCTGGTCGAGCGCTACGATCAAGATCGCGTAAAGGGCGCCCACCACCACGACGGCGCTGAACATCGCGACGAGCGTTTCGATCAGGGTGAAGCCCTGCTGGTCGCGGCGGAGTTGGATGCGTGCGGGTCGGTTTCGCATCAGCAGCTCAATTTGCTCGTGCTGCTCGTCACGGTTACTTTGTCTGCTCCTCCGGTGGGCGTGTAGCTTGCTTCCTCGCCGAGGTAGAAGACATCTGTGCGTTCGAGACCCGTTAGGTTGGGTTCGACTGTTTGAGTATGGTATTCGGTGACTGATTTTCCGCTGACGGTTTTGGTCGTGGCTTCCCCGACGATACAGAGCTTCTCGGTGCCAAACGGCTGATAGGGATATTTGAGGTTCCCTGCTTTGGTGAGTTTTTGTTCGTGTCCGAGGTTTGCGGCCGACGCGTTGATGGGGGTCGATGCTTTGGCGCACTGGGTGTTGGTGATCTTGACAAGCGGTTCTTTGCTTTCGACCGTTTTGTTGGTTGTCCCGGTGTACACATCGACGATCAAGTCTGTCGTGGGAACATTGATTGGGTTGGTTTCGCCGCCAGATGTTTCGCCAGCTTTGACAATAGCTTTGCCGTCCTTAACGGAGCTGTCAATGGCTTCGGCGTTGTTTTCCTTGCAATCGCCCGCGAACACCAGCCATTCCTTCTTGGTGGTTGAAAGGTATGGGAACGGGAAGAGGTCGCCGGTTGCATAGCCCGTGCCCATGGGCGTGGTGGCAACCTTCGAATAATATGGTTCTGTGGTGAGGGTCTTGTACTTGTGTTCTCCGCCGGTTTCGTATACGAACCCGGGCGCCCCCACCGTGAATTCGGTCGTCGCGTTGTTGACTTCTTCAAAGGCGGCCACGAAGGTGCTGCCTTCCACTTCTTTGCCGCCGTACGTAAATTTCGCGGTGATCGCGCCACCCCGGTTGAGCACAACCGGATCGTGCGTCGTGATGTTGGGCGCAATGGTCACTTCTTTGGGTGGGACTTTGAGCGCGCCGCTGGTCGTGACGTAGCCAGGTAGTTCCTTGACTTCGACTTTGGCGGACGTGGCGGGGATGCCGCCGAAGACCAGGCAGCCGGCTGTACCAGTCGTTCCTTCGACAATGGTTGGTTTGGTAGCTTTGACGCCCGTATATTCCACCACTGGGGTGACGCCCGAGAGCGCCTGTTCGGGGCTTTCCCCGGTGGTTGCGTCGACCTCGAGCGCCGATCCGTCGGGTGGCGTGATGATGCTCGACTCGCTTACCGGTTCGCGCACACTCCCGGTCTGCGTGATCTGAGGCCAGGTGACCCTGGAGGTGACCCGCAGGTAGTCGCCGTCGTTCTTGGAGCTCGATTCGCCGGCGGCCGTTGCCAGGCAGTCGGATCCAGGTCTGGATTCATTGACGTAGCTTGCTTCCTGCGTGATGGTGTAGGTGTTGTTGTTGATCGCGGTGGTATAGACGTGGCTGTGGGTTTCGGTTCCCTCGAGCTCGTTGAGAATGCTTGCGGGATCGGTTCGCAACTGCTCTTGAGACTGGGCGGCGAGCTGGGCGGCCTCATCGTGGAAGCGCTCGTCGACCGAGGTGCGATCGATGTCCTGGAAGCCGGTCAGCGTGCCGATGGCGATCAGCGCGACGAACAGCGTTGTGATCACCACTTCGATCAGCGTCAGCCCGTCGTCGTCTCGCGCGATACCCCGAAAGAATGTGCGAAATGTTACAAGCGTGTCCATGTCGTGTCTGGACACCTTTTCGACCGGAGCCTCGACTTGCTTGAGTCCGGGGCCGGGCGGTCGAATGCGCGCGCGGTGCGCGTGGGGTGCTACTGGTTCAAGGCGAGCACTTCGAGCAGGGTGTTCCAGTCGCCCTGCCCATGCACAAATTCGAGTTCTTCAAACTGACGTGCGACATGTTCCACGCGCGCGAGCAGCGCTTTGTCCGTGGGCTGCAGGTACGGAGACAGAAGCTTGCGTGGCAGTTCCTTGATTTCGATCGCTTCCACGCGCCGGTCGAATTGCTTCGTGTCGGTGGGGACGGCCTTGAAGCCGTCGGCGATCCAGAAGCGGACATCCGCGCAGACGTTGGGGACGGGAAGCACCACCATTTCGTGCAGGCTCCGGGCGTAAGCGTGCGCGCCGCGGGTGACCGCGGGATTGCTCCATGTCAGCGGATGCACCGCTTTGAGGAATCGCTGGATCACCGTTGCGTCAGCGTGATAGGAGGTGGCCCACAGCGCTCCGGCTACCTCGTAGCTCAGCTCCTGCTCTTCTTCGCTCTGTGGTGAGCCGGTGGCAACGTTTGCGCATTCCGCCTGGACGCTGTGGTCAAGCCGATGTATGTTCGCTTCGACCGAAGACCATTTGCTCACGACAGCGTGCAGCGCGGTGTAGGCGGCCACCAGATAGGCGTGGGTGGAGGACACATCCCGCTGCGTCTCCGCCGCGCCGGCAGGCGCCGCCCCCAGCGCAAGCACCGTCAGAGCTATCGCAAAGCATCTCAGCATCCCCACTCAAGGCTATTCTAGAAGGCGAGCGATAAGGTGCGGTGCCGCATCTCGCCCCGGCGGGCGGGAGTGTAGAGTCTCGCGAGCGCTCACCGCAAAGCAGAACTACCTGCAAAACAGGTGTTTCTGGGGGACTGGTGTAACGGTAACATGGGGGTCTCCAAAACCCTTGCTCGAGGTTCGATTCCTCGGTCCCCCGTTGGTTGCGGTCAAGCAGTGCTCGCCTCTGCCCGCTTGAGCAGCAGCAGGTAGAGGTGTTCCTGAGTGGTCGCCGGGAAGGGTCGTAGGGCACCGCTGCTGGTTAGCGTGACCTCCGCGGGACCGTAGACGAAGCCGAGTATGTCGATGTAGAAGGGAAGCTTGACGTTGTGCACAGCGACCGTTGCGGTGATTCGCCATCCGAAGCTTCCCGTTGCGCCGGGTGCCGGAGGGGTACCGTGCGATATGGAAAGAGAGATCGAGTTTGGGTTGATGATCGCCGGGGAGGTCTGTTCCTTGAGGATCTCGTGCTTGAGGAGCAGACCGAGATAGCGCGAGAGGCATCCACGGACATGGTTGCTACGGATCGCCATGAGCTCCCTGGCGGCTAGAGCAGGGGTTCGTGCGACACTGACTTCGGAGCTCACGCTGAAGTGGAGGATTTCGTGTTCGAGCTTGAAGTCCTTGGAGCTCTCGTCGACGAGCCCACCGGGTGAGCTCAAGGACTCTCCCGCGCAGCGCGTCAGTTCGTGTTCGAGTCGTATTTCTGTAGGCGTCTTGTGTTCATGTTCGTCTCTTGAGGTTGCTTTGAAGCCGGGTACGTCTGCCGCTGTGAGGTTGACTGCGCGAGCAAACGCGAGCGCCTGCACCTTTGCAAGCGGTCTCACCGTACCGGCATGTGTGCCTGCCCCGGATGGGCTGTGTGTACCGGTGGCGGCTGCAGCATGTGTGGTTGTCGCGACGGCGTGATAGTCGCTCTTTCCACAGGACGCAAGAAGTCCGCCTGCCACCGTGAGCGCAAGGATTACGATCGTTCGGCGGATCACCGCAGGGATTGTGTCAGACGGCTTGGTGCGCCCGGATGCGAACCAAGGCTGAGTGCCGGCCCGTCACCGGCATGGATCCTCGCTCGAGGTTCAGTCCCGCGGGCTTCCACTTTCGGTGTGCGAGTCCGCGGTGTCGGCTCCCGTCTTGGTTACGAAGACCGAAGCGCCGCCGCCGGTGAGCGCCTTCCTGACGAGTCCCGGAGCGAGCAGCCGTGCGATGCCAGCCAGTGCGTACGGTCGCGGCACATAGCGCTCTGCCTTCCCCCGCAAACCGACGTCCACGATCGCCTCGGCAGCACGCTCGGGGGTCGAGACGATCCAGCGCGTGAGATAGCGGGCGGTCAGCTCGGCCGCCGGGAAACCCTCGGTCTCGATGAAGCCGGGAAGCACGAGCCCTACGTGGACCCCGTGCGGGCGCTCCTCCGCAAACAGCGCATCGCTCCACCCAGTCAGCGCGAACTTGCTCGCCGAATAGGCGCCGGCGCCGGGTCTGGCAATGCGTCCGGCCGTGCTGGACACGTTCACGATCGAGCTCGGGGCAGAGGAGCGCAACAACGGCAGCAACGCCTCTGTGAGGCGCACCGTTGCATCGAAGTTGATCTCCATCGTGCGACGCACGTTGGCGTGGCCGCCCTCGGCGAAGCTCGCGCGCCAGGAAGCACCGGCGTTGTTGACAAGCAATGTGAGGCTCTCGTGGTAGGAGCGAACGTGCTCGAGCACCCGTTGTGGAGCGTCAGGTGCGGTCAGATCTGCTGCCAGGATGCTGGTTTGCGCCGGCAGGGTCGCGGCGAGCGCGCGCAAGCGATCCTCACGGCGAGCAACGAGTACGAGCTGCGCAGCCGGCTCGTGTGCCAAGCGTCGCGCGGTGGCCTCGCCGATACCGCTCGATGCTCCGGTTACAAGCGCGACCAGCGGCGCTGATCTTTCGGTGGTCGGGTGGTTGTGTGAGGAGTGTTTGCCCATAACTCAGCGATGCACTCGCGTGATGGTGCTCGCGAGTGTCCGCGAACAATACGATCACCTTGCCATTGGCGGCTTACCATTGACTGAATGCCGGTCAGCGAGGGTGCCCAGATGCGTGTAGATCGGCGGCTGCGTTGAGTGGCGCCGATGGTGCTCAGCGAACGCTGAGGGTTACCGGCAGGTTGACGATCCCGCTCTCGGAGATAGTGGTGCGTGCAAGTCGCTCATCCGGTCCGGGTGGGCAGCACGCCAATGTCACCGCCTCCCGTGTGGAAGCAAGCTTTGACGTGCATGCCTCGCCAACCCTGACCGATGCGCAGCGGGAGCGGGTACTTGCCCGCGTTGGGCCGCGTGTGGTCGCGATTGCACAGGACGAGCGCTCGCAAGCTCGCAATCGCGAGTTGGCTCTGACTCGTTTGGGCGAGCGGCTTGCGACGGCGCTCGCCGTCCCCAAGCGCCGTCGCGCCACACGTCCGACGGCGGCCTCGCGCGAGCGCCGCCTCCAGGCCAAGCGCCGTGAGGCCGAGCGTAAGCGAGACCGTCGGCCGCCTGAGGAATAACGAGAAGCCTGTTGAGCGAGGCTCGATCTGGCGTCAGCTGGTCTGGGCGAGAGCGGCTTCGCGAGGCGTAGGCGAAGAGTCCGCATGCTCGTCGGAGCTAGCCGCGGGCGCCGGCACGGTCTCAGTATCGCCGCGCAAGCGACGATACGGCCACACAACGTTGCAATAGGACAGCACACGTCGTCGATCTTGCTCATCGCAGTCGACGATCGCCGCGCCGATGCGCCACTCATTCCTATGTGCCAGACATGAGCGCACAGCAATCTCGAGGCGTGTCGGAACTGGCTCTCCGCCGACATCTGGAAGCTGGATAGTGAGGTTTGCGAGCGTCCCAAGAGCTAGCGGACGCGAGAGCTCGAAACCGACCCCACTGGTCGTGATGTCATGCATGCGCCCCAGCAGTGACGGATCGTCGTTGGGAAGATCGCCGCTTGGAACGATGACCGCCGCGGCTGCGATCGGAGTCCTGTACTCGCCACGCAGCTGTCGTCGGCGTCCCACAAAAGCGAGCGTGCGCGTGATCCGGCGCAGCTCGAAGGCGCCGAGCACAGGCACGAACCAAGCGGCGAAACCATGCATCACCGGTAGTGGTCCCACCCCCGCGTCATCGGCGATTCTCAACACGAGCCCCAAGGCCAGCAGCACGGCGAGTACGAGCAACCCGCGAAACTGGCGTACCGCCTCCCAGCCGCCTCGGTCGATGCCCTCCTTTGGCGTCACTCGAAAGTTCGCGCGCCCAGGCCGAACGATGCAGCGCAGCGCACGCGCAAAGATCTCGGCGGTGCACAGTTCATAGTGAGTAGCCTCGCCGCTGCTCTGCTGGCCGCGGCACAGGGCAGAGCCGGCAAGCACCATCAGCACCGTGGCGGGAGCCCACAACGTGGCCAGAGCCAGAGGAGCGATTCGCAACGGAAGCGCGCCCGTCCACAGCACGGTTGCGAGCACGAGCACCATCAGCAGACGCATGGGGCCCGCCAGATAGGAGAGAAGGCTTGCGAGGTAGCTCATGCGTTGGCTGATGGTCAGCTCGCGGGCACGAAGTGGACTCTCAGGCGTGGTGAACACGGCGAGATTGCCGCGCGCCCAGCGGTCGCGTTGAAGAAGGTAGGCGGCAAGGTCGTGGGGAGCGCGTCCCTGCGCGATGATGCGATCGTCATAGTGAGTGTGCCAGCCACGCCGGTGGAGCTTGATCGTCGTGTGGAAGTCCTCGGCGATCGTGTCGGTCGCCACACCACCGATCGAGAGCAACGCCTCACGTCGTATAAGCGCGCACGAGCCGCACCAGAAAGCGGCATCGTGGTGGTCCTTGCCAAGGCAGATCGCCGAGAAGAACACCGACTGCTCGTGACGGCCAAGGTCATAGTGCTGGATCGAGTCGTGGTTTGAGAAATCATGGGGCGTCTGCACGAGCGCCACTTCGGGATCGTCGAAGTAGCCGACCATCGTGTCCAAGGCGTCGGGCAACGGCACATGGTCGGCGTCGAGCACGAGCACCAACTCGCCGTCGGTCAGTGGTAGCGCATGGTTGATGTTGCCGGCCTTCGCGTGACTTTTGTCAGGACGCGTCATGTAGCGAACTCCCCACTGGTTGGCAAGCTCGGCGATCTCAGGCCGAGTGCCGTCATCCAGTAGCCAGGTCGTATGTGGGTAGCTCATGAGCGCACAGCCCGCGAGTGTGGCCTCGAGCACGGAGGGTGCCTCGTCGTAGGTGCAGATGTACACATCAACGCTTTTGCCCGGGGAGGCCGGCGGTCGCTCTCGAGGCGTCACATCCCAGGTGAGCCATGCCAACGTCGCGAGATTCCAAAGGCCGTAGCACTCGGCCAGCAGCAGGCAGCCCCATAGGAGGAGATTTGATCGATGCCAACTCCAACCGATCCGCCAGGTGAGATATGCCGTGGACCAGCACAATGCCAGCACCACGAGCAGGCGCAGCAGTTGCGGATGGCGCGCCCACCAGGATCCCCAGCTCCTGGAGACTGTGCTGGGATCGGAAGGACCCTCGGTGAGCTTTCGTGGCATCGGTAGGCCAAGCAGGACCCAGCCGAGCATGCCGAGCGCCGCGCGCGGCTGGAGCGCAGATGGCCATGCGACGCGAAGACGGGCCGCATGCATCGGCGGTATCCCGCGAGGTGACAGACGACTGCGCAGATGTTCGCCAACACTGGACATGGGCAGCTCATCGGCGCTCTGCCGGCTCCGGTTGAGTTGGGAAAGCCCTCATGAAAGGCGATTTGCGAGTCTTAGCGACATGTACCACGTCGAGTTGCGCCAGTTCCCCCATAACTTCTGTCGCTTCAACCTCACCGAGCTCGAGCTGCGCGAGGCTGTCCTCGATGCGTGGGCGCGAGGCGAGTGGATCGAGTTTGGCGAACGCAAGTGGAATCCTCAGCAGGCCAAACTGACGGTGCTTGAGGGTCCGCAGATAGCGCTCGAGCGGCTCTCAATGGGGCGCGGCTGGCATGTAGCCGCGCGGGAGGGCAAGGAGGTCACTGAGCAACTGCTCGCCGCAACGCGCGACGCGACCGACCCCGACGCCGTGAAGGCGCCTACGAACGAGCAGGGGGATCCTGGAGAGGCGGGTGTGGACAGTCTCGATCCTGTGGTTGCGTCACTCATGGCCGATCTACTCCTCCATCTAGGCGAGGACCCCGTATCCCTAATGCGTGCCTGGCAACTCGCGCTCGAGCGTCATCCGGACCGCACCCCGAGCCAATGCCTGACGCTCGCCGAAGGGCTCGTGCGCGGTTGATCTGACGCTAGACTTCGCCTACCAGCGTGGTGGGCGTAGCTCAGTTGGTAGAGCTCCGGGTTGTGGTCTCGGCGGTCGCGGGTTCGAATCCCGTCGCTCACCCTCGCCAACCTTCGTATCGGAGGCGTGTCCGTCTTCAGCGACGACAGAGCGTGCGCGTTGTGATCTGGCCAAGGGTGGTGCCTATCAGCGAGCCTCCAATGACATCCCCTGGGTAGTGCACGCCGGTGTGGACACGTGAGTAGGCCACGAGTGCCGCGAGCGCACGCAGCGGGATGCCGGCGGTCGGCATCACGGCGCCCACTCCCGTCGCGAACGCAAATGCGGCCGCGGAATGTCCGGAGGGGAATGAGGTCGAGACAGGCATCCTCACCTGACGCTCGAGAGGGACCTCCTCAGCCGCGCGATCCGGGCGACGACGACGGCTGAGTGGCTTGATCACGATGTTGACGATGGTTGCGGTGACGGCAACAGAAGCGAGTCCCGAGCGAGCTGCGCGGCGACCGGTCGCACCGCCGGTGAGCGCAAGTGCCGCCGCCGCGGTAATCGATAGCCGCGAGTAGTTGGCGGCGTGGGAGAGTCGACGCATCGACTTGTCGAGTGCCGGTGTTGGCGTACCGGCGATCGTCGCGTAGAGCGCGGCGTCGATGCGCTCCGCCTCTCCCACCCAGCGGCGATACCTCGATATGGGCCGACCGGCGGAGGCGGTGTGAGAGTGGCTCATCGCAGCATCCTATGAGGCGCCCGATCGATAGCGAAGATATGGCTACGTGGCCATCGCGGTCAGAGACATTTTTGACGAGCTGAGCAACGTGGTTGCTGACTTTGCGGGCCTGCTCGACCGGATTGGTTGCGATGAAGGGGGCGGACCGTCAAATTCGCCGCTTGAGGGTCTGAGCGGACAGGGCTTGCGTGCGACTGGTGTTTGGCGAGGTTCGGCGGTATTCAGAGACGGAGTAGGAGACACGGCTCGACTTGAGCGCTCGAACCCATGAACCTCTGTGTGCGGCGCGCGGCCGAGGCAGGGTGTTTGGAGGGTCGCGCTTGCAACCGGGTGCCGTGCCCGTGGGCTACGGAGTTCGGATCAACGTTGAATAGCACCGACCAGGCAGGGAAACATGGCTCCAATCGATAGGACGCGTCCGTCGAGGACACGCTCAAAGGCGCAGACGCAGCGACCAAGACAGGATGAGTTGCCGCGTGGCCACGTAACTGAGATCCAGCGCGCCCGGATGCTTAGCGCGGCAGTCGAGGCAATCGAGGAAAACGGATATGCGCGCCTGACGGTCGCACAGGTGATCAACCGCGCGAAAGTCTCGCGCAAGACGTTCTATGACTTGTTCGTCGATCGCGAGGACTGCTTTTTGGCAGTGTTCGAGCGGACACTCGATCAGCTGAGCGCAAGAGTCGCGGAGGCCTACGCACAGGAGTCGTCGTGGCGCGAGGGGGTGCGTGCCGGTCTGGCGGCGCTGTTGATCTTCATCGACGAGGAGCCTGAGCTTGCACGGCTGTGCGTGGTGGACGCGCTCGGTGGAGGTCCACGCGTGTTGGAGATGCGTGCACGTGTGCTCGATCGACTGCGCACGGTGATCGATGGTGGGCGTGCTGCCGCAACGACCAGACGCGAGCCGCCAAGTGTGACCGCCGAAGGGGTGATCGGAGCGGTGTTTGCCGTTATTCACACGCGCATGCTCGAACGTAGCTCCAAGCCATACATCGCGCTGCACGGGCAGCTGATGAGCATGATCGTGCTGCCTTATCTGGGCACTCGCGCGGCAAGTCGCGAACTGGCCCGTCCCGCCCCCCAAGTGCGCCGGCGCGCCAAGGCCGAACGGGGCGTTGGCAAGGATCCGATGGCTGGGCTAGATATGCGCTTGACCTATCGAACGGTGCGCGTGCTGAGCGCCATCAGGGAGCATCCAGGAGCGAGCAACCGTGAAGTGGCTGATGGATCGGGCATCGCCGATCAGGGGCAGATATCCAAGTTGCTCTCTCGCCTTGAGCGCCTGGACCTGATCGAGAACGTCGATCAAGCGCAGTCGAAGGGGGCACCAAACGAATGGCGCTTGACCGTGCGAGGGGAGAGGGTGGAGCGGGCCACGAGGCCGATGTAGAAGGCGTAGATTGCTCTACCTTGGGGTGGTTGCCGGTGACGCTCATGAGGCGGGGTGATTGGGGTGCTGTGGAAGGGCCGAAGCCAACATCGTCGGTCGGAGGAGGCGCAGGAGCTGCTTGCGGCGGCCGGAGGCGTATTCGACCGATCGCTTGATCGACGTCAAACAATGCGCACGATCGCGGGCACAGCGGTGCCGAAGTTGGCAGAGATGTGCGTGATCGACCTGTTGAGCGAGGACGGCGCGGTTGGCGACACCGTGGCTGTGGCAGTGCGAGAGGAGGTTGTGGGGTGGTTGCTGGCGCTGCGCGCAAGCCATCCACTCGATCTAGCCGGTGAGCATCCGGTGGCGCGCGCGGTCCGCTCGCATGGGGTGGTCGTAGAGCAGGATTTGACGCTCGCGGGCACGCTTGAGCGGATCGCGCCGGAGCTCGAGTCTCGTGAGTTCATCGTGCGCAGTGGCTACCACTCGGTTGTGGCGACCCCGCTGATCGCCCGTGGTCGTCTTCTGGGTGTGCTGTCGTTCTACCGGCCGCGAAACGGCCGGCCTGACCGCCCCGAGCACTTGGCGCTAATGCGTGATCTTGCGGATCGTGCGGCGATGGCGCTTGACAACGCAAGCCTGTACGAGGCACGCACGCAGCTGGCGCGAACGCTGCAGAGCAGTTTGCTTCCGGAGAGGCTGCCGACGCTGGAACATGTCGCGCTGGCTTCCGCATACCATCCGGCTGGCGAGGAGAGCGAGGTTGGGGGTGACTTCTATGACGTGTTCACCACACCCTCGGGCTGTTGGCTTGTAGTCGGTGACGTTTGCGGCAAGGGTCCTGAGGCTGCGGCGGTAACCGCGCTCGTACGACACAGTGTGCGCGCGTTTGCGTTCGTGCGGTCCAGCCCTGCACAGGTACTCGGTGCCGTCAACCAGGTGATGCTCGGACATTCCCTGGCCTACCGATTTGCAACCGCCGTGGTGGCACGCCTGGACTTGAGCGCAAGGCCTGTGAGGGTGGTTATGGCGGGAGCAGGCCATCCTCCACCACTGTTGTTGGACCCGAGCGGCTCGGCCGTTAGCGTGAACGCGCACGGAATGATGCTTGGGGTGCGTCCCGGCTCGAACGTGGTCGACACCAGCTTGGCGCTTGCTCCCGGCTCCACGCTAGTGCTCTACACCGACGGACTGCTCGACGCCGGTGCGCCACTGCGAGGATCGACCCCCGAGGAGTTGTGCGTGCTGCTTGCCGAGTATGCAGGAGCGGCCCCCGAGCGGGTAGTGCAACAGCTGGAGCGTCAAGCCCTCTCGCGCGGCGCGGGTCGGCTGCGCGATGACGTGGCGATTGTCGCCGCGCGCGTGGAGGACTGACAGGGATTTGGATCTTGGAGGGACCTAGGTCGATCCCTATGAAGAGACCGGTCGGACGATGCTCGACGGTGTTGGCGCCATAGTAGGCGACCTGCTCGCCCGCCTGGCTTGTCTGTGAGATACCGATGCATTGATGCTGTCCCGTTCGGCGAGTGTGGTCGGATCAGGGGGTGTTTGAGGATCCTGTGCCACTCCGCTCAATCCTGTCGGCGATGCTGAGAATCGCGTACTGCTCTTTGGACGCAACGCTCGACCTACCAGCCATTCCAATGGCGATGGCGGGTGTTTTTTGGGTCACGAGTGGGTTGTCTGCGCTACTGGTGGGTGCCTGTCGTGTGCGCGCCCGCCGCCGGCGGCGGTATGTGCGCCTGAAGGTGATCCCCTATCGCGGCGACGATCCCACGGCGCAGGCGATCGTAGGTATGTTCGAGGCGCTCCACAAGCAGCTGTTGTGTCGCTGGTGGCGGAGGCTGTTCGCGGGTCAGCCGTCGGCAAGTCTTGAGATCCACTGCGATCGCGAGGCATGGCTGTCGCTTACCTGCCCAGTTGGAATGCGGCCGTTGGTGGAGGCCGCGCTACGCGCTGCCTACCCAAACTGTCGCGTGCAACGCGCGCCCCGGGCGCTTGGAGCGCCGCCTTGCGTGTTGCGCCTGAAGAAGCATTCGGTGTTCACCAAGCGGGCCAAGCTCGTGGATCGTTTCGAGCACGACCGCGCGCCGGCCGTAAATCACTTGATCACGACGATGCGGGCGTGTGCATCGCCGGCATTCGTGCAGATCGCGTTGACGCCCACGCCGGCTCTGTTCGAGGGTCATGCAAAGCGCGTATACAAGCGCCACGAGCACCACCTCTCGCGCGTGCGTAAGTTGAATCTGCCACCGCTTGACCGATCGATGGTCGAGGACGAGGAGCTGAAGGGCGGGCTCGAGGTTCAGCACCGCCCGCTTTTCTTCGCGGATCTGCGTGTCATTGGAGCGAACCGGTCGGTTTGCGAGCGGATTGCCTCTGAGCTGCGTGCGGCCGGTGCTGAGAATCGGCTGATGGAACGCGGTACGCCGATACGCCATGGCTGGTTGGGCATGTACACGCGGCGGGTGCAACGCGGTGAGGGCAATCCACTGCCCTCGATTCGCAAGGGGGTGTTTGCCTCGACTGAGCTCGCCGGCATGTGGCATGTGCCGTCAGTCGAATATTCGACCGTTCCGTTCGCCCGCAATCCGCTTCCTCTAGCGCCTGCGCCACCGGCAATCATGCGTCCGGGCGAGGGGATGGGAACGCTACGTGACACAAACGGCCCAGTCTCGATCCATCCTCAGTTGCGCCGTCAGAACACGGCGGTGCCGGGCACCGTGGAGCAGGGCAAGTCGAGCTACCTGGTGGCGACCGTAGCAGAGGATCTACTGCGTGAACGCTGCGCGGTTATCGTGCTCGACCCTAAGGGCGACGCGGCCGAGGCCGCTGTCAGTCTCGTGCCGCCTGAGCGCACGTGCACGCTGCTTGATTTCGCTCATCCGACGTGCGGTTTCAACCCGCTTGCGGTCGATGCGCCGGCTGACACGATCGCCGACTACGTCGTATCCGCATTGAAGAATCTCTTTGATGACGGGGAGATCAGAGCGTCGTCCGATCGCTATCTGCGCAACGCGATCATCGCGGTGCTCGCCTATGATCGAGCGAGCACACTGTGGGATGCCGCGCGGCTGCTTTCGGTCGGCGAGGAGGGCTATTCTTATCGCTCGCGCGTGGCCGGACGCTTGCGCACGCAACCCGAGTTCAAGGAGATTTCCGAGTTTTTCACGGGTGAGCTTTCAGCGCAGCTCGCCGATGCGCGTGGCACGACTACGGCGAAGCTCGACGCGCCGGTGAACAAGCTCGCGCGACTGCTCAACTCGCCGTCGATCAAGCGTGTGCTGCTGAACGACTCGTTGCGGGTGAGCTTCGATAGCGTGATCGCAAACGGCGAGGTGTTGGTCGTGAAGGGCGCGCTCGGGGCGATGGGCGCCGGCAACACGAGCGTGTTGATGCAGCTGCTGGTTGGAATGCTCGACGCGGCGCTTGCGCGTCGTCAGGATGGCGTCGCGGGCGATCGACGTACGGCGGTTGCGCTGAAGGTGGACGAGGCGCCGCTCGTGCTCAACCGTGGTTTTGCCGAGACGATGGCGCTGAAGCGCTCCGCCGGTCTGGAGACGGTCGCTTGCTGGCAGACCGACTCGCAGTGGACCGATCCCGATGTGCGTGCGCAGCTCGATGCGCTGTTTGCTCATCGCGTGTACTTTGCGACTGCCTCTGTGCGCGATGCGCGCGACGCCGCGAGCTTGATGATGGCGGAGTTCTCTGACACGGTACGGCCGGGCATTCGCAACCTGTCCGATCTCGGGCGTCCCGACGTGCGGTTGCATTTGCCGCGGCACAGCGCGATCGCCAGCTGGGTCACGCCTGAGGGCAGGCAAGCGCCATTTGTCGCGCACACGCTGCCGTTGCGCGTCGACGAGCGGCGCCTGGCTTTGCATGCCTCAAGGCAGGCTGAGCGGGGAGGACGCTACCGCGAGGACCTCAGCCAACCGCACTGGGAGCGCGAGCGGCGGTCGCCTACCAAGCAGGCTTCCGAGCCGGCGAGTCCGGTTAGCCACACGACGGGCGAGGCACCGGAGTCCAGGTCCAGTACAGCAGACCAAACGCCTGCCGGTGCGCTTCCTTCCACAGTGGCGGAAAGCTATCGGGAGCTGGTGGATCTGAGCGACGTCCATAGCGTGCGCTGGGCCAAGACAAGGGTGGCCACGGTAGCGCTCGAGCCGGAGCCGCTCGACATCGAGATCCTCGCGCTGGTTGCCTCGATGCGGCATGTGCTCAGCAGCCAGATCCATCGACGTTTCAACGAAGGACGTGCCGCGACTACGACTCAACGGCGTCTGAAGCGACTATCGGACGCGGGCTTGGTGGCGCGCTTTCAGTTTCATCGTCGAGATGGTGGAGGGGTGCCGATGTGCTACTCCATCACACCCGCGGGGCTCGGTCTTTGCGAGAAGCACGATGGATCGGCCGTGGGTCACACGACGGCTGAGCAGTCTCATCCCGAGGATCCTGCCGCGGCCAATCAGCTTCACGCAGGGACGATCGACTGCTGGGACAGGCGCGTCACGACGTTCGCGCGGCCGGCTGGGCACTGGCTGTGGAGGGCGCCCTGGCGCGTGGGCAGCTGGCTTTGAGTGGTCCCGAGGATTCTGCCATCACGCCCCCGTCTCGCTCGAGGTCCGGTGAGCGACGCATGCTGGGTCCCTCCGATCTGTGCTTGCCCGGCGGTCGCACTCCGCACGACTTCCTGCGCACCGTTGCCGCTGGCTCACGAGTAGAGGTCGAGCGCTTCCAAAGCCTTCGTCCCGACGTAACGCTGGCCTTGGAGAACGGGCGTGAGTTGCTTGTCGAGCTCGACGATCGTCTGCCGGAGGGGCTGGGCGCCGCGAAGCTCGAGCGCTACGACCATTTTCTTGCTGGTTGGTCGACTCAACTCCAGCGCTACGCTCGTCCAGGCGCCGAGTTGCCGCTCGTGGTCTTCGTGTGTCGCGATCGCGAGCGTGCCCGTGAGTGCGCTCGTCGCGCAGACCGCGTATTGACCGCTTGCAGAGCCTATGCCGGGGAGTATCCATCCGAGTGGGAGTACACGGGACGCGAGCGCGTTGTGTTCGTCTCTGAGCGTGACGCTCACGAGGGGCTGCTTTGCGCATGGGGCGTTCCGCGACTACCTCCAGAGGTGCGAGTCGCAGCGGCTGGGGGCGACCCTCGTCGGCGGGATCCCCAGGTCGAGCTTCCGTGAGCTTTGGCCTGCGACTGGACGCCACCGCGCGGCTAACGGCGCGCGAACTCGCTAGAGGCTCACGGCAACTTGCGAGGGTGGCTACGCGGATTGAGTACGACCATGCTTCTATTCGGATCAGTAGCGTGTTTTCCTCTATCAGGTTAATGCTTTAGCTGCTGACTAAAGACCAATCCGGTCACTGATCCAAATTGATTGGATCGCCATGGGAAACAATCCAAAGGACTCCAGAGGTTCTCTTGACACTCCAATGACGGTGACCAAGAATGCTCGTCGGACCCGTTCTGCGGGTCCGAACGACACGGCTCCGGGGCATCTCTGGCCAATGACGGATGCTTCGGGCCGGGCCAACCACCCCCGGAGGGCCGGCTGGAGTGGTCGTGCCGCCGGCGGAAGTCTCCCGGACCGGTTCGGCTCCCAGTCGGTCCTCCAAGAGTGGCGAATCGAACCGATGGGTGACACTACCAGGTCAGATCCGCAGGTCGGAAACAAACATATGGAACTATCATCTATGGATTTGACAGGGAGGAGTTGTCCAGGATCATGAGGCGGTCGTCAGCGCGCAGGCGGCGTGGTCTGACCCGAGACGTCTCGCGGACTAGCGTCTCTGGGGCCGGCCAACCCTCACAGAGGGCCGACTGGGCGCGACTGTGTTAGCCGGAGAAGGCCTCTCCTGGCTCCGGTCGCCGTCCCGGTCGGCCCTCGTGCAGGCGTGCGGTTACTGTGCCATGACCGTGGGCTTCGTTACTAGGTTGTGATGTCCTTCGGGGCGTCTTGACATGCATTCGACCTTGTGCAAGGATCCCCTCCGATCCGAGATCCGGAATAAGGATCGGATCAATATCCGCAGTTCGGTCAGGCAATATCTGATCCGTATGCATTTTGGACGTGCATCCAATCACGGGCGAAGGAGTTCAATACTTCCCAGGAACCGAATGGGCGGATAAGGGAAGAGGGTTCGGATGCGCAGTCGCCCCCCGCTGCGATCCCGGACAAACCTCGGCGTGACGTTTGGCTTCGCGTCGAGCATTGGGCCCGTGCGGCGGGTGTGGTATGACCTGAGCCACAGTCGCCGCACGGAGCCCCCTAAGGAAGTCCGCGTAGGCCGCGAAAAGGTGTGGCTTTGGCGCCGGCCTGGCTATCTATTTGAGTTGGTTGTCTGGCCAGTCCACGTGATGCCTCCCAACAGTAGCTCGGGACGAACTTCCAGCTTGAGCGCAAGCTTCAGCACCGTGCGCAGGTTGGGCTCGCGCCGGCCGTTCTCATACACGCTGATCGCGGCACGATCGACTTTGGCGTCGAGTGCCAGTCGCTCCTGAGAAATGCCGGCGCGGATGCGCGCCCATCTTAGATTCACACCGAACAGGGCTGCCGGATCGTTTACAGGTCGGCCGCCGTGAGGAGGTCCTTCACGGGATGAGTCTCCTGGCCCAACACCGCGCAACAACTCGCCTGGCCCGAGTTCCAACGCTGCGCAGATGCGCAACAAGGTCGGCATGTCCGGAGCGCGCTCGCCGCACTCCAGTCGGCTGATCGCCGCGCGGTCGATTGGGACGGGCGGTGACACCTGGGCTTCTGTGGCGGACGACAAATCGGCCTGGGTATATCCGGCTTTTAGGCGCGCTCGACGCAAGTTGCCGCCAAAGGCCCTGACCTGCTCAGCGATCTCCCAATTATCGGCTCCAGCCATGCTTGCATCATTCACGGCTGATTACAAAAGAGCCACTGAACAAACACCACAATTATCCCACGTGCCGCTGTCTCGACCCGTGCCGGGCCCGCTTCGGGTATGCCGCACGATCCAGTCCGGGTCGTACGCTCAGCGTACGCTTGCGTCGACGAACGGCTGCAGCGCGATGTATTCGGCAATATCAGTCAGAGCCAGGGAGCTCTCGCGCTCGCTCGCTCGCGACGTATACGAAACACAACTCAAATAGGGCGCCTGTGGTCGCCTCGACCGCGATTGCCGTCGGTGGTTGGCCGTTGGCACTGAGATCGAGTCCGGGCTCGAGCATCGCGGCGTACCCGTTCATCGCCTGATAAGCGATGGTCGCCGCCTTCGGGCTCGCCGTCAGGGCGTCGATCAGCGCAAGATGAGCGTAGGCCGGCTCGGAGGCCAGAAACTCGAGCAGCGCCGCGATTCCGCCGCGCACAGCGGCCGGCCAATCTTCGCTGGATTCATACGCCCGCTCGACGATGGCGAGGGCCTTGCGGTGGCCGAGCTCATATGCGACGAGAAAGGCATCCTCCTTGCCGGAGAAATGCTCGTAGAACGCTTGCACCGACACCGCCGCCTCTTGGACGATCTCGGGAATCGTGGTTGCTCCATATCCCTTTGCCGCGGACAGGTTTGCCAGTGCGTCCAGAATCCGCTCGCGCTGGTTGTGGACAACGAAGCTGCGCGACACGTTGCCTTCGCCGCGCGGCAAGTCCCCTGCGCTCGATCGCGCGTGAGCTGAGCGACAATGTGCCAGGCGCTCGCCCACCCACGGGCACCGTGGTGCCGGCGTCGCTTGTAGTGGGCTGCGTGGGCATCGCGTCTGATCCCAGCCTGTAGCGACCGGCCCACGCGGCCACTTCTGGCGCAATCTCCCGCAGGTCGGCACGTCGGGGCCGGCGCACCCGAGCTCCGCGTCGTGCCCTTGCGTACAGGATGCGCAGAATCGCTCCGACGAGAACTCTCGAGAGGAGTCCGCCATCGGCGGGATCCTCGCCAAGCGCTTCGCCGAGTGGCCGCGCGAGCGCTTCGAGCGTACGCTCGCGGCGTTCGATCCCTGTGGGTCCGGCGGCCGTCAGCTCCACGGCCAGCACTCTGAGGGCAGGTGGGCTCTCGAGCGCCAAATCGAACAGCTCATTCACCAGCGCGTCGACTATCTGCGGCATCCTCTCGGCGTCGGGCGCGTTAGCTGCCTCCGATGCGTCGGCCTCGTCGGGCGCTCCGGTCGCCTGCTCGACTCGCTGAACCCATTCGCTTGCGATCTCGTCGCTGAGCGCGAAGAAGCACGCGTGCTTGTCCTCGAAATGCTCGTAGAAGGTCTTGCGCGACGCCACAGCCTTGGCGATCACATCGGCCACTACGGTCGTCCCGTAACCCTGCTCGCCGACGCTGGCAAGCATTGCCTGGACCATTCTGGCGCGAGGATCAGCCATGGCTTGTGTGCGCTTGCGTGCCTTTCGGGGTGCCCGTCGCCCGCTCGGCGGCGGGACCGCTGTACGTCCATCGGTCTTGTCCACTAACCGACATTGTGACTACTAAGGCCGATTGGTGCCAACTGCTCACTTCCGCGTCTAGCTGTTGTCAGTCGATCTGGAGCTCGAAATGGCTCTGGAACGCCTCATGAATCTACCCTGTCTCACGGGCAATAACCCCCGTCAGGTGTGCAGTTACCCGTTGCGGGCGATGCGTCCGGTTGCAGTCGCCCTGCTACCGCAATCTCTCGCGGCTGCGAACTCTGCGCGGGATTCTCGCTCTATTGGCAGAGGGTGCGGTGCAGTCGGGGGTCGCATCTGCGGGCTGAGACCGCCCTGTCGAACGTGGATGACTGTTTCTGCGGAGAATCGCTAGACTTTCGGACCTCCCTTCTTCCGCATCCATGAGCCGTTTGGCCGATATCGGCCCCCTTACAACTTCTCCTCGCGAGAGTTAGAGACAAAGCCAGCGCCTCGCCACCTAGGTTGGTTGAGCTGCGTGTTGTCGCTGCCTTCTTGCCTCGTCGTCTTCATCTGACTCTCGGCGTCGTTGAGGCTCCAGCCCCGATGCCCGCCAGCCCGCCTTGTCTCGACAGCGGTCTCTTGAGCGATATCAGGCCAACTTTCTACCAGCTGAGCTCAGCTCTCACACGGCTTTCCGAGACCCCCTTAAGGGGGCCTCGGAGGTCCTTCGCGGTCCTTTGCGCTCTTGCTCCACGCCACTTGACGACCCGCCGGCGTGGGCCTAGAAGGCACTCGATACACAGCACAACCCGGCCGCCGGCCCAACGCGCGGCTCTGACCGTCAGGAGCACCTCATGTCGTCCATGCTCTCCTCCTCGGCGCCAATCGCGCAGCGACCAGACTCGCGCAGAGGAGTCCACATCCGGCCACTCTCCAGGTCCGCGATGCCCGCCCGCCGCAGCGAGAGGGATCGTCCTCGGTCGTCCGCTTGCCGGCTATCTCGATGCTGAAGGCCGCGCACGCGAGTTGCTTGCACTGCCCGGTCACGCCGGCAGCATGCTCGTGCTCGATCGGGACGCCGCCACTCTCTGCGATCGCCGGCTCGTTGCGCACCTCTCCGCGGATGAGCCTTGCGAGAACGCCGAGATTGTCTGCCGTCACTATCTCGAGGACGTCGACGGACGCTGGTGCCGACGGGTGCGGCGCGAGGATCTCGAGATTGCACCCGGTAGCCGAACGCAGACCTCGAGCGCACACGGTCAATCCACGCGCCTCCGAGGAATGCGTTGTGGACAGCGACGGCAACACCTATCGCCTCGGAGCATCCGTCGGGGAGAGATCTGCCACGCAGCTGCGCTGGCTCCGACGCTCCGCTGGCGCGGAGAACAACGAGTGGGAGCAGGTCGCGCTGCGCGATGTCGTCGCTGCGCTCGAGAGCTACGAGCCGATGGGCACACTCACCGAATGTGCGCTTGCCCACAAACGCAACTATCCCGGTGTCCTGTCGACGCGTCTCTGTATCGAGCTCGAGCGGCTACGCACAAGCCCGATCGTTCTCAATCGCGCTCTGCGCGAAGCGGTGCTCGAGGCGATCGAACACCGCAGTATGAGCATGAGCGAGATCGCGCTGCGTTGTGGGGTCGTCAAGCGCGATCGTCGTGGTAAGCCCAGCGGCGAGACTAGCTGGCTTGCTCGCCGCATCGGGATCATGCCCGAAGGTGGAGAGAAACAGATCACGCCGTGGGTCCACAGCGACGTGCTCGCCGTCATCGCGCGCGAGGGACTTGGCATCAGCCCGCGCGAGGTCGAGCTCCAGTGAACGCATGCGCCGCCCACTCGGCGCCTCCGCTCGAAACCGACCGGAGCCCGGAGACGATCCTTGTCGTTGAGTGCGGCGAGGCGATCGGGCGCGAGCTGGTCGAGCAGCTTTGCGCAGACCGCTATCGCGCGGCGCTGGCGCACACCGCCGAGCATGCTCGCACTCTTGCCCGCGCTCAGCCGATCCGAGCAGTGCTGCTCGGTAGGCTCGACTCGCGGCGTGGAGCGTTGGACCTGCTCGATGAGATCCGTAGAGCGGAGAGTGACATAGCTGACGCGTCGGTTTGGGAGGAGTGCCTGCCGGCGATTGTGCTCAGTCCGAACGCAGAGCAGCTGGAGATGTTGCGGGCGTTTGAGATGGGCGCCGATGACTTCATTGGGGGTGAGCGTTCCTATCTGGAGTTGCGTGCCCGCCTGAGGTCGGTGTTGCGTCGCGCCGAGGGTCCGCGTCCCAGGCGATTTTTGCGTGTCGGCCCGCTCGAGATCGACACGTGTGCTCACGTCGCGCTCGTTGCCGGGACGTCTGTCGAGTTGTGTCGCTTGGAGTACGAGCTGCTGGTCCACCTTGCTCGCAACCCGACCGGTGTCTGCTCCAAGCAAGAACTGCTCCTCGCGATCTGGCACCAACGCCTCGGCGCAGGCGCACGCACCGTCGACAGTCACGCCAGTCGTCTGCGGTGCAAGCTCAGCGCGGCGGGCGCGCCTGGGCTGGTAGTGAACGTGTGGGGCGTTGGTTACCGCCTGATCTGACCCCACGTGTAGGGCACCGGCCGTCGACTGATCTGACCCCACCAACTTGACGGGCTCAGCTACTCGTTGAGCCCTCATATCGCGGGCCCTACCGGTCCGTCAAGACAGCGGGCCTCACCGGTCCGTCGAGGTCGCGGGTCCCAACGACCCGTCGAGCTCACCACAGCGGCGAGGCCCCCCGGTCTCGCCGCTGCTCGTTAACCACCACGACCGGCGCCTGCCGGTCCACAGAAAGGAATGGCTGATGCAATCGCCTCCCTATACAACAGAACAGGCGGTAAATCCGTTTGCCCCTCTGGCCGACCTGGCCGGCTGGCTGATGTCAACCACCGTGCACGTGACTTTCGGCCTCATCGCCGGCATGATCGTTGCGCGCGTAATGCGTCGGCGTCACCTGCGCTGGACCTGGGCGGCTTCCGCGCTCGCACCCGTCGCGCTCGATCCCACGATGTTCGCCGGATGGTCGCTCACACTTGCCACCGGCGCCTTGTGCGCAGCCGTGCGCGGTCGGCGCTGGCATCGCGAAGACCTGATGGCAGGCGGCGATCTCGCCGAGATCGCCGCGCGTCGGGATGGCCCACTCGACGCGTTGCGCTCACTATCGCGGCAGCTGCGGGGGCGCATTGCTCCCTCGCCTGCATTGACAGCGCTGCGAGACGGGCAGATCGTGCTCGGGCGCACCGAGTCCGGCGAGACGATCTCGATCCCGTTCGGGGCCGGCGATGGCGGTAGACACACCCTGATCGTCGGAGCCACCGGCTCGGGCAAGACGGTCACCGAGACATGGATCGCCGCGCGAGCGGTCGAAGCTGGACTTGGCGCGATCGTGATCGATCCAAAGGGAGACCCCCGCATGCGCGAGCATCTGCTCGACGCGGCTCGGCAAGCCGGTACTCGGTTTGTCGAATGGTCTCCACAGGGACCGTCTGTCTACAACCCGTTCGGCCACGGCGCGGCCAGCGAGATCGCCGACAAGGCACTTGCCGGGGAGCGCTTCACCGAGCCTCACTACCAGCGCCAGGCTCAGCGCTACCTCGGACACGCGGTGCGCGCTCTGCGCGGCGCGGGAAGCGAGGTGAGCTTGCCGGCGCTTGTCGAGCAACTCGACCCCGCGCGTCTGGAGGTGCTCGCCAGGGCGCTGCCTGAGCGCCAGGCGCAGGCGACCCATGAGTACCTGGACTCGCTCACGCCTCGGCAGCGCGCGGACCTGGGCGGTGTGCACGATCGGCTGGCGATCATGGCCGAGTCCGACGTGGCGCCGTGGCTCGATCCCGCCACGCTCGGTGCACACACGTTTGACCTGTTGAGCGCCGTGCGCGCACGGGCTGTTGTGTATTTCGATCTCAAAGCCGACGCATGGCCGCTGCTTGCACACATGCTCGGCGTGGCGATCGTGCAGGATCTGCAAACCACGGTGGCGGCGCTGCAGGGCTCTCCGGTCCCCACGGTTGTGGTGATCGACGAGTTCGCGGCGATCGCGGCCGAGCAGGTGGTGCATCTGTTTGGCAGGGCTCGCTCGGCGGGCATCAACGTGTTGCTGGGTACCCAGGAGCTGTCTGACCTGCGTCTGGAGGGACGCAGGCAGCTCATGGAGCAGGTGCTCGGCAATCTCTCCGCGCTGGTCGTCCACCGCCAGGTGGTGCCTGAGTCAAGCGAGCTGATCTCTCGAATCGCGGGCAGTCGCGGGGTGTGGCGTACCTCGCAAAGCGACGGCGGCCGCTGGACGCGCACACGCTCCAGCGCTCCGCTGCTGGCGCCCGATGGGATCAGCGCTCTGCCACCTGGGTGGGTCGCGGCGATCGAGCTGGGTCGGGGTTCAGGCGTGCGCATCGGCCAGATCTACGCCTCGGTCGTCCGGTCCAGCGGAAGGAGGTCCTCATGAGCCGGCACATACACGCACCGAAAGACAAGCAACCGGGCAGTCGCCAGGTCCACGACAAGGAGGTCCGCATGAATCGATCCACACACCCACCCACACCCGAGCAGATCGAGCTTGCCCGCTGGACGGCTTCCCTTGGAGCCGTCACGGCCGAGGCATTGGCTCACCGTCGCGCTGTCAGTGTCGCGTCGGCTCGCGCGAGACTGGTCGCCGCCCAGCGCGCCGGCCTGCTCTCACGCGAGCGTCCGTTGGCTGGGCGTCCCTCGCTGTTCAGCGCCACTCGGACCGGTCTGCGCGCCTGTGGTGCGCGTGGTATGCAGGCCTGCAAAGTAAAAGAGGGAACCGCAAATCACCTGATCGAATGCGCGGCGGTAGCCGCGGCGCTCGAGCGTTGCTACCCGGATCATCGGGTTGGCGGTGAGCGCGAACTGCGTCGCGACGAGCAGGAGCACGACCGTCTGCTCGCCAGCGCACAGCTCGGCTGGGCGCTGGCGCCGGATAAAGGTCGGCACCGGCCCGACCTCGTGCTGTGGCCGAACGCCGTCGGCGAGTTGCCGGTTGTCGTCGAGGTGGAGCTGACGATCAAGGCACATCCGCGCCTGGTCGAGATCTGCCGCGCCTGGGCGCGTAGCCGGACGGTCGCGGGCGTGTTGTATTTCGCCGCGGCGAACGTCGAGCGAGCGCTTTTGCGAGCGATCGAGGAGGCGCAGGCATCCGAGCGGATCGTCGTCCTGCCCCTGGACTTGCTGCCCGGGACGGGCGCTCGCAACGCCTAGCCGCAGCCCCTGCGGCGAGTGCGTGCAATCCGGGTCCCCTGGTCACCGAGGTTCTCTAAACGTCGGGCCAGGGGACGTCGGAGGAGATCTGTGCGCAACAAATTTAGCCCGTCAAATAGGGCTAAACACGACGTTTGGGCGTCCTGTGCCGAGAACCGTCCCAAGCGCTGCGTAGCTTCATTGACCAGGGGCGAGCCAACAGCAAAGGAGAACACCATGTCCTACTCGAACATCAACCGCGTCGTGCTCGTCGGCCGTCTCACCAGCGATCCAGAGTTGCGCTCGTTGCCATCCGGCACGAGCGTGTGCGGCTTGCGCGTCGCCTGCAACGCCACTCGCAAGAGCCCTGAAGGCGAATACACGGAGAAGCCTAACTTCTTCAACGTCAATGTCTTCGGCGCCATGGGCGAGTCGGTCCACCGCTATATGAGTCGCGGTCGCCGTGTCGCAATCGACGGACGCCTGGACTGGCGCGAGTGGGAGACCTCGGAGGGCGCCAAGCGCCAGGCGGTGGAGATCGTCGCCGAGAGTGTCCAGTTCCTTGATGGTCGCGGTGATCACGGTAGCCCCAATGGCCCCTCTGACGACGAGGACTCGCCCGACGACGCGCACGAGGAGGGACGCGAGCTTGTCGGCGTGGGGTCCGGGATCGAGGACGACCTCGTCTTCTAGCGTCGTCAAACAATGCGCTCAACGCGGCGGGATGTCCACTGTGGCATCCCGCCGTCATCTCCATCGGCGCCCTGGGGCGCCTTTTTGTGTTTAAGGGCCCAACGAGGCGAGCGCCCAATCGACCAACGAGGGCAACGGCCCAATCGGGGTCCAAGGCGCGTAAACTGCCGGCCGCGGCGTCCCCCACGGGCGCTTGCATACCTCCCGAGCCCACAAGGAGCCCTTCCCGGTGCCAGTCAACGCCAAAGCGATCGGAAAGACCTATGCGCCCACCACCTACGCGGTGGGTCGAGAGAAGATCAAGGAGTACGCACGAGCGGTTGGCGAGACCAATCCGCTCCACCTCGACGAGCAGGCTGCGCGCGAGGCCGGCTATGCCGATGTGGTCGCCCCACCGATGTTCGCCGTGGTGTACAGCTCCCAGTCCGTTGCGCCGTCGCTGTTCGATCCAGAGGTCGAACTGAACTTCGCGATGATGGTCCATGGCGGGCAGGAGTTCGAGTGGGGGCCGCTCGTGGTCGCGGGTGACGAGATCACCACCACCGCGTCGGTCAAGGACATCTCAGAACGCGACGGTCGTGGCTACTACGTGTTCGAGTCGGTGTCCGTCAACCAGCGCGGCGAGCAGGTTTGCCGCGGAATCTGGACCAACATCGTGCGAGGAGTCTGACCAATGGCCGATCTTTCAGTAGGAGCGCAGATCCCCGAGGTGCGGGTCACTCCCGACAAGTACCTCACCAACCGCTATGCCGGTGCCTCCGGAGACTTCAACCCGATCCACATCGACGAGGAGTTCGCCAAAGCCGTCGGTCTGCCGGGACGCATCCTGCACGGTCTATGGTCGATGGCGCAGGTTGCGCGAGCCCAGACCGAGGCGGCGGGCGGCCCTGCCACGCTCAAGCGGCTGTCGGTGCAGTTCCGCGGCATGGGCGTGCCCGAGCAGGAGGTGCTCGTCACCGGCACCGTACGCGAGGCAAGCGACGGTCGTGTGGTGGTCGACACTGTGGCCGAGCAGGCCGGAAACCAGATCATCCGCAACGCCGAGGCCGAACTGCAGGTATAGCCCGGCCGCCAGCGTGGCGCCTACAATCGAATCCATGCTCACACCACGACAGGAGCTGATCCTGCGCAAGGTGGTGGAGGACTATCTGCATAGTGGCCAGCCGGTGGCGTCCAAGACGATTGCCGCCGATCCGAGCCTTGACTGTGGGCCCTCCACCGTCCGCAACGAGCTTGCGCTGCTCGAGGAGCACGACCTGCTCGCCCATCCGCACACCTCGGCTGGGCGCGTGCCCACCGATGCCGGGCATCGCTATGTGGTGGACATGATGCTTGACGCCGGCAAGAACCTTTCGCCTGTCCGGCCGCTAGCGCTGTCGCTCACTCGCCAAGAGATCGAGGAGGCGATGCGTGTCACGAGCGTCGCGATCTCCCGTGTCACAAGCTTGCTGGCAGTTGTGTCGGCTCCGTCACTGAACACGGCCACGATCCGTCACGTGGAGGTGCTGGCGCTGCAACCACAGGTGGTGATGGTCGTCGTGATCACCTCAACCGGCGGTGTATCCAAGCTATTGACCACATTCGACAGGCCGGTCGATCAAGGGCTCGTGGGATGGGCCGGCGAATACCTGAACGAGCGGCTTGTCGGCTATGGGCTGGGAGCTCGGATGCTGTCAAAGCGCCTGGAGGACCCCAGCCTCGGCGTCAGTGAGCATTCGTTCGTAGATCGTCTGGCACCCGCTTTTGGGAGCCTCGCTGCTGAGACGGAGGACACGCTCTATGTCGACGGCACGGCTCACCTGCTGTCAGATCGGCGCTTGCACAATGCGATCCAGATCAACGAGCTGATGAGTTTGCTCGAGCGTCGCGTAGCACTCCTGCGCGTGCTGCGCTCGGCGCTGGGCGAGCCAGATGTCTATGTGCGCATTGGCCGCGAGAACGAGATCCCGGCGATGCGCTCGCTTGCGTTTGTCGCGGCCGGCTACGGCCTTGCGCGGCGCAAGCTCGGCACCGTGTCAGTGATCGGCCCCGTCCACATGGACTATGCCGGTGCGATCGCGACAGTGCGTGAGGCGGCTCATGAGCTCTCGCGCTTTGTCGAAGACGCCTACGCCGAGCATTGATGAGCGCAAGGAGAAGCCGATGAGTGCCACCACCCCCCGCGACCCCTATGAGGTGCTCGGCGTGTCCCGCGACGCCGCCGAGCAAGACGTGAAGAAGGCCTTCCGCCGTCTCGCGAGGGAGCTTCATCCCGACGTCAATGCTCACGATCCCGAACGCCGAGGAGAAGTTCAAGGAGGCCGCCGAGGCATACGAGATCCTGTCCGATCCCGAACGCCGCGCCACTTACGACCGCTACGGTCACGAAGGCCTGCGCTCTGGCGGCTACGCCCCCAACTTCGACTCGTTTGGCTCGATCGGAGACCTGTTCAACGCGTTCTTCGGCTCGGGCAGTTCGTTCGGGGGAAGCTCTGGGCCGGCGCTCGGCGGCGATATCGCCGTAGCGGTGGAGATGACGCTGATGGAAGCCTCACAGGGCGCCACTGTGGAGGTTCGCTATGAGGCAATCGATCGCTGCGAGCACTGTCACGGCAACGGCGCTGAGCCCGGCACACCAATCGAGCGCTGCTCACGCTGCGAAGGCGCCGGACAACTGCAGAGCGTCGTGCGCACGCCCTTTGGGCAGATGGTGCGTACGAGCCCTTGCGATGCCTGTCACGGCGACGGGCGACTGCCCACCTCGCCATGCCGTGAGTGCCGTGGTCGCGGGCAGCTGACGGCGAAGCGCAGCGAGCAGGTGAGTGTCCCGGCGGGTATCGCCGACGGTCAACGCATCCGTGTGAGCGGGCACGGTCACGCGGGCGAACACGGCGCTCCTCCAGGCGACCTGTATGTGCTTGTGCGGGTTCGTGCCGATGAGCGTTTTGTGCGCGACGGCGACGATCTGATCACCGCGCTTGACGTTGCCGCACCACTGGCCTCGCTGGGCGCCACGCTGCAGGCTCCAACGCTCGAGGGCTCCACGCCGGTTGAGGTGCCGCCCGGCACGCAACCCGGGAGCGTGCTCACCGTGCGCGGTGAGGGGATGCCTTCACTGCGTGGAGGGCGCCGTGGCAATCTGCGCGTGGTGGTCAACATCGTGATCCCGCGTCACCTCGACGACAGGCAGCGCGAGTTGCTTGGTCAGCTCAACGACACCCTCACAGACCACAACCTGAGCTCTGAGGAGTCGGTTTTCGCGAAGTTGCGACGGGTGTTGCGCCACCAGGCCACGTGATCGGCGTACCACATCGGCGGCCCGCGTGATTCGCCTGGCGCTGCGTGTGCGGCGCGCCGACGCCGAGCTCGTGCTGGCCGAGTTGCTCGAGCTTGCGCCCGGCGGAGTCGAGGAGCTGGAGCCGCCGGTGGCGGACGGGGGAGAGGCGGTTGTCGAATACGCCGTGTACGGCGCTCCCGGCGAGTTGCCCGACCTTCCCGATCTGCGCGCGGCCGCAGGGGGCGCGCTGGTTGAGATATCGACCAGTGAGATGCCCGACGACTGGTCTGAGCGCTGGAAGCAATTCCATCGGCCGGTGTTGATCGAGTCGCCCGCCGCTGTCTCCGCGAGCGTCGTTCCCGCGCTTCACGTGCGCCCGCCGTGGGAGGCGCCCAGTGGACATCCTGGCGCCCAGGAGATCGTGATCGATCCGGCCCAAGCGTTCGGTACCGGCGCGCATGCGAGCACCCGCATGTGCCTGGAGTTGCTTCTGGAGCTCGCTGCGAGCGACGATCGACGAGGCGTCGTGCTCGATGTCGGCTCCGGCTCGGGTGTGCTGGCGATCGCCGCGGTCAAGCTTGGCTACCTGCCGGTGCTCGCGCTCGACAACGACCGCGAGAGCGTGCGTGCGATTCTGGCCAACGCGGCTGTGAACGACGTGGAGATCGAGGCTCGCCGCTTTGACTTGCGCAATGAGGCACTGCCCTGGCTCTCAAAGAATGGGGATGGGAGTGGCGTGCCCTCGGTGCTCGACGCCTCCGTCAACACCTACCCACAGGGAAACGGGGCTGCGCGGACGGTGGTGCTCGCCAACCTGCTGCGACCCCTGTTGCTGGAACTGGCCGACACGATGCCGGCCTCAGGCCCGCCCGCCGATCTCGATCTGATCGCGAGTGGGTTGTTGCGCGAGCAGGCCGACGAGGTTGCGGTGGCGTTCGCTACGCGTCTTGGCCTGCGCGAGCGAGCGCGTCGTGAGAGCGGGGAGTGGTCTGCGCTGTGGCTGACGCGGGCTCAGGCAGATCGGTAGCCGCGCGCGCCACCGCCCTGAACAGCAGGTCGATCGCCGGACGCTCGGCGCCTTCGTACGTCGAGCAGCGCGCGCGCCGCGCTCAACGCCGCGCCGATCTGCTCGAGCGCCTCGCCATCCGCTCCCGGTCGCGGATCGCGGCACGCCGCGATCGCCAGCTCGAGCGTTCCCTTGGCTTGATCGACCATACCCGCGAACAGCGCGGGCCCGGCGAGGCTCGCATAGCCGTATACGCGGGCGAGACGACCCGACATCACGATCTGCTCGCCGACCGCGCGGCGGGGATGTGGGTGGCAGTTCCTTCCGGTCGACCAAGCTCGCGATCGTCCCACCCATGATGGCTCGTGTCGCCTGCTCGTCGAGGCCCGCGTGAGCGGCCACGCGCAATGCGAGATACAGGCCGCTGGCGGTGAGGCCGTAGGGCGGGTCTGAGGCAAACACGATCCGCTCGACCGGCACTCGCGCCAGCAGCTCGATCAAATCCACCGGGAAGAAGCACGAGGTGTCATAGAGCACGCCCGGATGGTCGGCCAATCGCGAGGTGAGGATGCCCTGGTCGCAGATCGCGCCGTGGGCGAGGATCAGCACCACCTCGGGGTGGCGCAACGCAAGGTCGGCCAAGCCGTCGGCGATCGGTGGCATCCCGCGCCCGGCGTGAATCAGGATCGGCACGCGCGCCTGCTCGGCGAGCGTGAAGATGCCGTCCATCTCCGGACCGTCGAACGCAAACGCCTGCGCGCGCGGGTGAAGCTTGATTCCGCGCGCGCCCTTTGCGATACAGCGTTCGCCCTCGGCTACAGGGGCTTCGGCGGGGTCCAGCCGGCAGAAGGGGATCAGCCTGTTCTCGCTTTCCCCGGCCCAGGCCAGCACGCGGTCGTTGGGAACGCTGTAGGAGGGCTTGCGCTCGGGATCGTGCAGTGGGAACACGCACGCCCTGCGCGCGCCCGCATCGTCGAGTTGTGAGAGCAGCGTTTGCAGGTCCAGCGAGCGGCCGTCCTCGTCGAGCCCCAGGTGCGTGTGCGCGTCGAACACTTCGCCGCCTGTTGGGCGCAGTCGCTCGACTTCCGCGAGGAAGGGAGCGAGGGCATCGGTGTACAGCGAGGCGCTCAAGGTCACCTCATTCTGCCGATCTCGGCCACTTACCGGCTTGCGCCTCCTGTCGCTCACAACAGCAGAAGGCGTCGGGTCGTCACATGTGTCGCCAGCGGTCGGCGTATCCTGAGCGGTGGATGGCGATCGTTGATGAGATTCAAGCGGATGTGAAGAGCGCGATGCGCGAGGGCGACAAGCCGCGCCTGAGTGCACTGCGCATGGTCCTCTCCGAGTTGCGCAAGGACGCCAAGGAGGGTGCGGACGACGAGCTTGCCGTGCTGCGCCGTGAGCGCAAGCGTCGCTTGGAGGCTGCCAAGGCGTTTCGTGACGGCGGACGCGAGGATCTCGCCGAGCGGGGAGGAGGCAGAGGCGAAGTTGATCGAGGCGTATCTGCCCGCCGAGCTCTCCGACGCGGAGCTGCAAGCGATCGTCGAGCAGGCCGTCGCCGACAGTGGCGCGCAGTCGCCGAAGGACATGGGTCAGGCGATGAAGAGCGCGATGGCCGCGGTCGACGGTCGCGCTGACGGCAAGCGAGTCTCGGGTCTGGTCAGAGCGGCGCTCGGGGGATGAGGATCCAGATCGAGCTTCCCAACGATGTCGCAGCGGAGCTGGCGGGCAGTCAGGACGCGGTGCTGCGTGCGTTGGAGGACCATCTGCGCTGCAAGGTGTTCCTGCGCGGCAACCTGCTCACGCTCGACGGTTCCGAGCCGGATATGCGCTCTGGAGAGCGGGTTGTGCACGAGCTCTCCGAGCTGATCGCCCGTGGTCATCAGATCGGTCCTGGCACGATCGCGGCGGTCACGGGTGCGCTTGACGCGCACGAATCGCCCGCCCGCGTGCTCGAGGACGTCGTGTGGCGCCATCGCAGCCTGCAGGTGGCCCCCAAGACGGTCAACCAAAAGCGCTATGTCGACTCGATTCGCTCCAGCACCGTCACCTTCGGCGTTGGTCCCGCCGGTACCGGCAAGACGTTCCTCGCGGTGGCGATGGCCGCCGCCGCGCTCTCGCGCCACGAAGTCAATCGCATCATCCTCACGCGTCCCGCCGTCGAGGCGGGCGAGCGTCTTGGGTTCCTGCCGGGAGATCTGATGGCGAAGGTGGATCCCTACCTGCGCCCGCTGTTCGACGCGCTGCACGACATGCTCGACCCGGAGAAGGTCTCCCAGCATCTGGAGCGCGGGGTGATCGAGATCGCACCGCTCGCGTTCATGCGCGGTCGCACGCTCAACGACTCGTTCGTGATCCTCGACGAGGCGCAGAACACGACGCCCGAGCAGATGAAGATGTTTCTGACCCGGCTCGGGTTCGGCTCGAAGATGGTTGTCACGGGCGACGTCACCCAGGTCGACCTTCCGCGCGAGCAGCGGTCGGGGCTGATCGCGGTGGGGGAGGTGCTGGAGTCGATCGAGGGGATCGAGTTCGTGCGCTTTGGCGGCGAGGATGTGGTGCGTCACAAGCTCGTGCAGCGGATCGTGGAGGCCTACGACGAGCACAGCCGGCGCGAGGCTCCAGAGCTGCGTCCGGCTGAGCGTCGAGCCTGAGTCGCAGGCGTCGATGCTCGAAGTCGAGGTCTTCGGCGCGCAGCTGCTCTCGCCGCCGCTGCCGCGGTATGAGGTGGAACGTCTGTGCGCGCTCGCGCTGGCCTCCGCCGGGGTGCAGGACGGCCACGTCGCGGTCGAGTTCGTCGACGCCGGGCGGATCGGCGACTTGAACGCCGAGCATCGAGGCAAACAGGGCCCTACCGACGTGCTCTCGTTCCCGATCGACGGCGTCGAGCCGAGGCGCGACGAGTTGCCGGCCGGCGAGAGCCGTTGCGCCGCGCGAGCTGGGCGCACATCGTGATCTGCCCTGAGCACACCGTCGATCTGCGCGAGGCGATCGTGCACGGCGCGCTGCATCTGGTCGGGATGGACCACGAGACCGACGACGGGCAGATGCTTGCCGTGCAAGCGGAGATCCTGCGCTGGGGCGTCTCGTGACGCGTAGCGGCTTCGTCGCGCTCGCGGGCCGACCGAATGTCGGCAAGTCCACGCTCGTGAACGCGATCGTCGGCGGCAAGGTAGCGATCGTCTCCGACCGACCGCAGACGACGCGGCGCGCGATTCGCGGGGTGCGCACCGATGGAGATCGGCAGATCGTGCTCGTCGATCTTCCTGGTGTGCAACGCCCTCGCGACGTTCTCACCGAGCGTATGGCCGGGCGCGTGCGCCAGGAGCTCGAGGGCTCCGATGCGGCACTGTTGATGTTGAACGGCGAGCAGGGTGTCGGTCCTGGCGATCGTTTCATCGCTCGTGCGCTAGCGGAGGTGCGCACTCCGGTCACGATCGCGGTCAACAAGGTGGACCGGCTCAACCGTGCGGCGACCGTGGCGGTGCTGCAAGCGGCGGCCGAGCTCGATGTGGGCGAGGAGCTGTTCCCGATCTCCGCGCGCACCGGCAAGGGGGTGCCCGCGCTGGTCGAGCACCTTGCCGAGTCGATGCCCGAGGGTCCTTTCATGTTCTCCCCGCGAGATCTCTCAGACCAGCCGCTTGACGTGCTGCTCGCGCGAGCTGGTGCGCGAGGCGGTGATCAAACGCACTTTTCAGGAGGTGCCTCACGCCGTCGAGGTGATCGTCGAAGACATAGAGCGCCCGCGCGAGGATCTGGCAAGGGTGCGAGCGCTGATCTGGGTGGAGAGCGAGTCCCAGAAGGGGATCGTCGTGGGCGCGGGGGGGCGCATGATCAAGGCGATCGGCTCGGCCGCTCGCAAGGAGATCGAGCGAGAGCTCGAATGTCATGTCCATCTCGACCTGTCGGTGCGCGTGCGGCGCGACTGGCGTGGGGATGGAGGCGTTGCTCGACCGGCTGGGGATCACCTGAGGCGCGATCGACCGGGTCCACCTAGCGGCGCTACAGCTTGCGCTCGAGCTGGGCCGAGATGTCTCGCACTCCCGCCAGATCCAGCTCCGGCGTGAACGCGAGCGGGATCGTCATCACACTCGGCGGCATCCCCTCGGCAAAGCGCTGGCGGCGCAAACGCGCGATCTGGCTCTGTTGCACGCGAGCGCGTTCGTAAGCGGTGCCGCGCCATTCGCGTGGCGCTTTGCGCTACCTCGCTGTTGGCATCGGGCTCGGCGATTCGCTCCACGTCGAGCGCGGCGATCCGGCCCAGCTCCTCGCGCGTGAAGCGCCGCGGCACCGTGCCGTTCACGACGACCGCGTCGAGGTCGCGGTCCAGCTCGCGGCGCAGGCCTTCCTCCAGCTCGAGCGTCTCGGTGACCGCCATGTCCGTCGCGTGGGTCACAGCCACGTATCCCGTGCGTCGCGGGTCTTCGATCAGCTCCCGTACCAAGCCGGCCTGTTCTGCCAGCGGGCCGACTCGCACGATCGCGGAGAACGTTTGCGGCGAGCGCAACATCGCCAGCGCGTGGCCGGTCGCGGGCGCGTCGAGCACGACGAGGTCGTAGTGGCGCGGGCGATGACGGTCGTTGTGTGGCGTGTGGTTTGACGTGCCCCCGTTCACGCCGCCCGTTGGACACGCGCTTGCTCCGCTCGCGCCCTTCGCACAGCTCGCGCACCCTGATCATGCTCACGAGCTCCTTCGCGCCTGGTGCGGCGGCGGCGAAATACTGGAAAGTGCTGCTCGATGAGAGCAGGCGCGCCGAGATTCGGCCGGTGAGTGTTTGCAGCCATTCGATCAGCGCTCGGTCTGGGTCGATGCTTGTGCTCCACAGGTTCTCTTGCAGCCTGAGCTCATCGCCCGGTCGCTATCGGGAGGCGGCTCATCGCCGGCAAACAGGTCGGCCATGTGTTGCCGGGTGCCGAGCTCAACCACGATCGTGCGCAGGCCGCGGCGGGCGGCGATCAGCCCGAGCGCGCACGCCACGGTGCTCTTGCCGGTGCCGCCCTTGCCCGTCACCACGATCAGCTTGCGTTCAAGCAATGAGGCCATTGTTGCTCCTGCAACCTACAATTCCGCTGATGAACGCACCGACCGCCAGCTCCGTGGAGCAGTTGCTCGTGTACGACGAGCGTGGACTCGTGCCGTGCGTGGTGCAGGATTGGGCCACCGGCGAGGTGCTCACGCTTGCCTACATGAACGAGCTGGCGCTGCAGCGCACGCGGGCTACGGGTGAGCTGCACCTGTGGAGTCGCTCGCGCAACGAGCTGTGGCACAAGGGCGCCACGAGCGGCAACACGCAGGCGGTTCGCTCGCTGCGCGTGGACTGCGACGGCGACGCGCTGGTGGCACTCGTCGAACCGGCCGGTCCCGCCTGCCACACGGGTGAGCGCACGTGCTTTCATCGCGGCGAGCTGGATCGGGGCGCTCCGTATGAGACGTTGCCTGGGCTCGAGCGCACGCTGAGCCAGCGTGCGCATGATCGACCGGCGGGCTCCTACACGGTTGAGCTGCTCGACGATCCGGGGCGAATCGGTGAGAAGGTAATGGAGGAGGCCGAGGAGGTTGCTCGTGCCGCGCGCGAGGAGACCGATGAGCGCGTGGACGAAGAGGCTGCCGATCTGCTCTATCACCTGCTCGTGCTATTGCACAGCCGCGGGCGTGCCCTGTCTGACGCGGAGCTGGTGCTCGATGAGCGCCGTCGGTAGCGCCTCGGCGGAGGTGTCGGCAAGCGCCCACAATCTGATTCCGCTGTGCGAGACGTTCATCGCCGATTGCGAGACACCCGTCTCGGCATTCCTGAAGCTGCGTGAGCTTGCGCCAGACGAGCCCGCCTTTCTGCTCGAGTCCGCCGAGCAGGGTCAGCGGATGGGCCGCTACTCGTTCATCGGATTTCGCCCGCGCTCGGTGTTGCGCTGGTCACTTGGCGATCCGGGTGATCCCTATGCGCTGGCAGCAGCCGCGGTCGCCGATTGCCGTCAGGCGCCATTGTCCGAAGGGGTCGGCGGCCCTCCGTTCATGGGTGGTGCGGTGGGCTTCTTCGGCTATGACCTTGTGCGCACGGTTGAGCCACTGGGCGAGCCGGGTCCAGATCTGCTCGGCCTGCCTGACATGGCACTGATGCTGACCGATTCGCTGGTCATTTTCGACCATCTGGAGCACACGATCACGATCCTCGCGAATGCCGATCTCGACGCCGAGCCGGACGCCGAGCAAGCGCGGGCAGGGGCGGTTCGCACGATCGCCGAAGTGCGCACATGCCTTGCGGGTCCGGTGCCGCAACACGCCGGCGCCGGCGAGCGTGAGGCGCCGCGCTTTGAGTCCAACGTGAGTCGTGAGCGCTTTGAAGGGATGGTTGCGCGGATCGTCGAGTACGTGCACGCGGGCGATGCGTTCCAGGTTGTTCCTTCCCAGCGCTGGTCGGCCGAGGTGCCGGTGGAGGCCTTCTCGATATACAGGGGCCTGCGCGCGGTCAATCCGAGTCCCTACATGTACTACCTGGATTTCGGTGACTTTCAGATCGCGGGCGCGAGCCCCGAGCCGCTGCTGACAGTCACTGGCCGTCGGGTGTCGACACGACCGATCGCGGGCACCCGCCCGCGCGGTGGGACTCCGGAGGAGGATCGTGAGATTGCGCGCGGGCTGCTGGCGGATGAGAAGGAGCGCTCCGAGCACGTGATGCTCGTGGACCTCGGCCGCAACGATCTCGGGCGTGTGTGCGAGTACGGCAGCGTCGTCGTGGACGAGCTGATGGAGATCGAGACGTACAGCCACGTGATGCACATCGTCTCCTCCGTCTCAGGCGTCTTGCGCGAGGATGTAGGTGCGATGGATGCGCTGCGCTCCGTGCTCCCCGCCGGCACGCTGTCGGGAGCACCGAAGGTGCGTGCAATGCAGATCATTGACGAGCTGGAGCCCGTCAAGCGCGGCGGCTACGGCGGGGCTATTGGCTATCTCAGCTACACGGGCGACCTCGACACGGCGATCCACATCCGCACGGTCGTGGTCAAGGACGGTGTCGCCCACGTGCAAGCCGGAGGCGGTACCGTCGCCGACGCAAAGCCCGCGTATGAGTACGAGGAGTCGGTGAACAAGAGCAAGGCGGTGCTGCGCGCCGTCGAGCTTGCATGCGAGCAGGCGGATTGGGCGTGAGCATGAGGGTGTTCGTGATGGATGATTTCAGCCGTTCTCAGAAGCTATCTGGGTTTCGCGTCGCCGGGAGCCCGCAGATGGTGGATGCCGTTCCAGCTGGCTAGCTGTCGACTCGTTCCCACATTGCGCTGCGTCCTCGCCCGACGGTGAGCAGCCCGTCGGCGCGGAGCCCCTCCAGCGCGTCGCGGATTGTCGCCTGGCTGATGTCGGGCAGCGCGTCGGCGATTTGGGCGAGGCGGAAGCGTCGCGGCGCCTGGGTCAGGATGTAGTTTGATGCCTGCTCACGCTTGGTCGCGCCGACGAGCTCGGTGCCGGCGGCGACCCGCCTTTCGAAGTCGCTGTATGCGTCCTCGATGGTCCGCAGCAGGTACAGGGTCCACGGCATCAGGTCGTGCTCACCCTCGTGCCAGTCGCTCTGGCTTGCGCGCAGCGCGAGGTAGTAGGAGTTCTTCGAGTCGAAGATTCGCTGCTCGATCGAGACGTACCGCGCGACACCGTAGTCATGTCGCAACAGCTCGCAGGTGGTGAGCAGCCGCGCGACCCGCCCGTTGCCCTCCTCGAACGGATGGATGGAAAGGAAATCCACCACCAGCGCGGCCAGCAGCAGCAGGGGGGGGATCTGGCTGTCGGCCAGCGCCCGCTCGTAGCGCTCGACGAGCTCTGGCAGATGCCACGCCGTCGGCTGACCCGCGGGCACGGTCTCGAAGATCACGGTTCGTGACCCGTCGCGGTTCTCGGTGCCTATGAAGTTGTCGTTGCTCTTGAGCTTGCCCGCCATCGGGTCCTCGGTGTGCCGCATCAGCATCCGGTGCACGTGCAGGATCAACGGGACGCTGAGCGGCTCGGGTTCCTTCGCGAGGAGGTAGTCGACGGCGTCGCGGTAGCCGGCGAACTCCCCCTCGGATCGGTTGCGGTAGGGCCCCTCTCCTCCTCCGCGCACAACCTCCAGCGCCCGCTGATCGTCGAGGATCACGTCCTCGATCGCGCTGGACGCGGTGATCGAGTCAAACCGGGTGCGTGCCGCGAGACGCTCGAGCACCTGTGGCGCCTGCGCGCGGTAGAGCCCTTCGCGGCCACGGCTGCCCTCGATGCTCGCAAGCAGCCGCGCGACATCCAGCGGGATGCCGTCGTAGCGGGCGAGAATGTCCAAGAACGAACGCAAATCAATCAACCAAGGGGTGATCTTGACACTTTAGTGGCTCAGCCTGTCAGATTTGTCGTTCGCCCCGTGTCAACGGCCATCGGTTCTCCCCACGGGCGGCTTCGCCATCGGTGGGCTACGCTCCTACCAGCCGCAATGCCGGCCAATGCGCCCAGCGCAACCCAAGCAAAAACCACGTATCTACAGGCAAACAGCCCCCAACGAGACAAGACGAAGACTAGCGATGAAAGTCCTCGTGATCGACAACTACGACTCGTTCACCTACAACCTCGTCCAGTATCTGGGTGAGCTGGGGGCCGAAATCGTGACGGTGCGCAACGACGCGGCAACCGTCGAGCAGTTGCTGGACGACGGCTACGGGCGTTGCGTGATCTCGCCCGGACCGTGCACCCCCAACGAGGCGGGCATATCGCTCGAAGTGGCGCGGCGGCTGCCCGAAGCGGGCATCCCAACCCTGGGCGTATGCCTTGGTCATCAGTCGATGGCGCAGGCGTTTGGCGGGCTCGTGAAGCTGCACGAGCCGGTTCACGGCAAGGCCACCACGATCGAGCACGACGGGCGCACGATCTTCAAGGGGCTGTCCTCGCCGCTGAAAGTTGGGCGCTACCACTCGCTGATCGTGGATGACCGGCTGCCCGATTGTCTGGAGGCGAGCGCACACGGTGGCGGGGTGCTGATGGGCCTACGCCACCGCGAGTTGCCGGCCGAGGGCGTCCAGTTTCATCCTGAGTCCGTTCTCACCGACGAGGGCAAGCATCTGCTGGCGAACTTTCTCGGGCTCGATTGGCGAACGGAGGGCGACACGTCGATTGCGCGTGGAGTGTCGGAAGGATCGCTCGAGAAGGCCACCCACTGATGCCGAACCCGATCCTCACGAACGCGATTGACGCTGTTGCCTCACGGCGCGATCTCAGCCGACAGGAGGCTGCGGGGGTACTGGCAGAGATCATGCACGGCGAGGTCTCAGAGATCCAGATCGCGGCGTTCCTGATCGCGCTGCGGACAAAGGGCGAGACGGTCGATGAGCTCGCGGGGCTCGCTGGAACGATGCGCGAGTTGGCGGCTCACGTGCCCACCGAGCGCGAGGATCTGCTCGACACTGCCGGCACCGGCGGGGGACGGCGCACGTTCAACGTGTCGACCACGGCGGCGCTTGTAGCGGCGGGCGCCGGTTGTGCTGTCGCCAAGCACGGCAATCGCTCGGCGACCAGTTCCTCCGGATCGGCCGATCTGCTGGAGGCGCTGGGGGCGCGGATCGACCTCGATCCGCGGGGTGTGGCGATGTGCATCGAGGAGGCCGGTTTTGGCTTCATGTTCGCGCCCGCACACCATCAGGCTACGCGCTTTGTGGTGCCGGTCAGGAGCGAGCTGGCGGTGCGGACCGTCTTCAACCTGCTCGGGCCGCTAACGAACCCTGCCGGCGCGACACACCAGTTGATCGGCGTGGCGGACGCGCGCTTCCTGGAGACGATCGCCGGTGCGCTTGAGCGGCTGGGTGTGGGCCGTGCGCTCGTCGTCGCCGGCGAGGATGGGCTTGACGAGGTCTCGAGCTCCGCGGCAACCCAGGTGGTCGAGGTCGATGGCGAGCGGATCGTTCGCTACACGGTCACCCCGCAAGAGATGGGTATCGCGCTCGCCGATCCATCCGATCCTTTGCTCGGCGGTGGCTCGCCGGCCGACAACGCCGAGGTGACGCGTTCGGTGTTCGCCGGCGAGCAGGGTGTTCGTGCCGACCTCGTGCTCGTCAACGCTGGAGCCGCGATCTACGCTGCCGGCGCGGCCGAGAGCATCGCCGACGGCGTCGAGGCCGCCCGTGCGGCGATTGCCTCGGGAGCAGCCACAGCCGCACTCGAGCGGTACGTGCAAGCCAGTCACAGGCACGCCCCCGCGGAGCTAGCGCGATGATTCCCACGCCAGCTTCAGGGCAGGCTGCGTCGAGTCGGCCCACTGTGCTCGAACGGATCCTCTCCGAAACGCGCGCCGAGCTGGAGCTGCGCAAGCAGCTTGAGACGCTGGACACGCTGCAGGAGCGTCTCGCGGATCCCGGTGGACGTTCGTCCGAGCGCTCGCGAGGTTGCTTTCGCAGGGCGCTTGCGCGTCCTGGGATCGGCGTGATCGCCGAGTTCAAGCGTCGCTCGCCTTCGGCGGGACGCCTGCGTGCCGATGAAACCGATATCGCGGAGATCGCAGCCGCCTACCAGCGTGGCGGAGCGAGTGCGATGTCGGTGCTCACCGAGGGCCCCAACTTCGACGGTTCGCTCGATGATCTTCGCGCCGCTCGCGCCGCCTGCGAGCTGCCGATCCTGCGCAAGGACTTCATTGTCGATCCATACCAACTGCATGAGGCGCGCGTCGCGGGCGCCGATGCCGTGCTGCTGATCGTGGCGGCGCTCGAGGAGCACGAGCTCGCGGCGCTGCACGAGCTCGCCACGACACTCGACCTGGACGTCCTGGTCGAGGTGCACGATCGTGAGGAGCTGGCCGCCGCCGCGCGGATCGGTGCCCAGCTGATCGGAGTCAACAATCGCGATCTGCGCGACTTCAGCGTGGACGTGCGACGCACCTCGCAACTGATGGAGGAGATGCCGGCGGGCGTGACGGTCATCTCAGAGTCGGGTATCGCCGCACCGGAGCAGTTGCGCGAGCTCGAGCGCCAGGGGGTTGCGGCGGTGCTCGTCGGCGAGTCGCTGATGCGGGCCCCGGATCCTGGGCAGGCTCTGATCGGACTGTTGGGCGGATCGTCCTTCGCCGAGCGTGCCGTCGGGAGCGCAAGCCCCGATTCAGAGAGAGCTGTATGACCTACTCGACGTGTCGTCTACAAGCTTTTATGAATTCACACGGTCCTCTTTATTTTGCGTTGATCGCGGCGCGTCATCCTGACTGTCCATGAAGCGCATGTTCGCCATTCCGTTCGTGGCCGCCCTGATCGGCGGAGGGATCGTCGTCGCGGTGATCGCCGCCACGACGGGACTTGGAAAGTCGCAGAAGACGGTGACCGTGGTCCAGCAGTCGGCGCCGATCGCGCCGTCGAATGCCTCTCAGCAGAGCGCGGGCCTGACGCCGCATCAGATCTACGAACGCGACGCTCCCGGAGTCGCGCTCGTGACCTCCACGATCGTCAAGCAGGTCGAATCGCCATTCAGTATCGGCGGCGAAAGCCAGGAGCAGGGCACGGCCACCGGCTCTGGCTTTGTGATCGACTCCAACGGCACGATCCTCACCAACTGGCATGTGGTCGAGAACGCGGTGAAGATCGAGGTCAGCTTCGAACACGGCAAGACCGTCGATGCAAAAGTGATCGGCAAGGATCCCTCCAACGATCTCGCGGTGTTGCGCATCCCCACCGAAGGCCTCACGATGCACACGCTCACGCTCGGGAATTCCAGCAAGGCTCAGGTCGGCGACCCGGTGCTTGCGATCGGCAACCCGTTCGGCTATGACCGCACGCTCACGACCGGCGTCGTCTCCGCGCTGCAACGCCAGATCACCTCGCCCAACGGCTTCACGATCACCAACGTGCTGCAGACCGACGCGCCGATCAATCCCGGCAACTCGGGCGGGCCGCTGCTGAACGAGCAGGGCGAAGTGATCGGAATCAACTCGCAGATCGAGACGGGCGGCAGTGGCGATGGCAGCGTTGGGATCGGCTTTGCGGTGCCGATCGACACCGCCAAGGCGGAGTTGCCCGAACTGGAGAAGGGCGGAACCGTGCGCGGTGCGTATCTCGGCGTGAGCACGATCCCCGTCGACGGCTCGCTGTCGGCGCTCAACCTGCCCGTCAAGAGCGGTGCGCTGGTGGAGTCGGTGGAAGCCGGCACGCCGGCCGCCAAGGCCGGTATCCGCGGGAGCAACCTCGAAGTGCAGACTCCCGCGGGCAAGGTGTCCGTCGGCGGCGACATCATCGTGAAGGTCGACGGCGAATCGATCGCGAGCTCGGAAGCGCTCGCCGGCGCGATCGAGGCGAAGAAGCCCGGCGATACGATCTCGATCGAAGTGGAGCGCGCAACGGGCAGCGGCAGCTATGAACGCAAGACGATCAAAGTGACGCTCACCGGCCGCCCCAACTCGGTGAAGAATCCCGACACGCCCGAAGGGTAGGGCGCCCCGCTACCGTTGGGGCATGTCCGACGCCTCCACACAGGTGAAGATCTGCGGGATCACGCGGCTCCAGGACGCTGAACTGGCGCTGGAGCTGGGGGCGTGGGCCATTGGCATGGTGTTCTTCGGGGAGAGTCCGCGCAAGTGCTCGCTGGAGGAGGCACAGCGGATCACGACCGCGTTGCGCCGTAAGGTCGAGCTGTGTGGGGTGTTCGTCAACGCCCCGATGCCGGAGATCGTCGATGTCAGCGAGCGGCTTGGGTTGACGCTGCTGCAATTGCACGGGGATGAGGGACCGTCGTTCTGCGGTGAGGCCGCACGACGCACCGGCGCGCGCGTGATCAAGGCGTTTCAGGTATCGGATATAGGCGACATCCGCGACGCGGCGCGCTTCCACACCGACTTTCACCTACTCGACGCGCGCTCAGCGGAGCCAGGTCGTGAGGGGCTGCGTGGCGGGACGGGGGAGACGTTTGATTGGAAGCTGCTTGCCGGAAGGCGTTCGAAAACGCCGCTGATCCTCAGTGGTGGGCTTGCTCCCGAGAATGTAGGCGAGGCGATCGAGCGGGTGCGCCCGTTCGCGGTGGACACTGCCAGTGGCACCGAGAGCGCACCAGGTCGCAAGGATCCGCTCAAGCTGCGCGACTTCTTCGCTGCTGTGGATCGCGCGGCGTTCAGTGCCCACGACGAGCCAATTGTTCCGCCTGTAGGCTCGCCCACGTGAGCACAGTCGAGCACCGTTTTGGGCGCTACGGGGGCCAGTACGTTCCCGAGACGCTGATGCCGGCGCTTGCCGAGCTGGAGCAGGCATGGACACAGGCGCGCCAGGACACCGCCTATCGCGCCGAGCTCGATCTGCTGCTGCGCGATTTCGCCGGTCGCCCCACGCCGCTGTACCGTGCCGAGCGCCTCTCAGAGCGCGTGGGTCACGCCGTCTATCTCAAGCGAGAGGACCTCAACCACACCGGCTCGCACAAGCTCAACAACGCGCTCGGTCAAGCGCTGCTGGCAAAGCGCATGGGCAAGCGCAGGATCATCGCGGAGACCGGGGCGGGGCAGCACGGCGTAGCGACCGCCACCGTGTGCGCCCTGCTGGACCTCGAATGCGTGATCTACATGGGTCTAGAGGACACGCGTCGCCAGGCGCCCAACGTGCAGCGGATGGAATTGCTCGGCGCACGCGTAAACGCCGTCGACGCAGGTGCGCGCACACTGAAGGAGGCGACTTCCGCGGCGATCCGCGACTGGGTGACCAACGTCGGCGACACCCACTACGTCATCGGGTCGGTCGTCGGTCCGGCGCCCTACCCGGCGCTGGTACGCGACTTGCAGCGGGTGATCGGCGACGAGGCCCGCGCGCAGATTCTCGAGCGCGAGCAGCGCTTGCCGGAGCGCGTGATCGCGTGCGTCGGCGGGGGGTCCAACGCGCTTGGCATCTTCACGGCGTTCCTCGATGACGCGCAGGTGCGTTTGATCGGCGTGGAGGCCGGCGGCGATGGCATCGACACCGCTCGTCACGGCGCTCCGCTCACAGTGGGTGGCAGGGCTGGCGTGCTGCACGGCGCGCTATCGGCGGTTATGCAGGACGAGGAGGGTCAGATCGTTGAGGCTCATTCGATCTCCGCGGGCCTTGACTATCCCGGCACGGGCCCCCAGCACGCGTTTCTGCGCGATAGCGGCCGGGCGAGCTACGAGGCTGTGACCGACACTGCCGCGCTCGCGGCGTTTCGCGAGATCTCACGGTTGGAGGGGATCATCCCGGCGCTGGAGAGCGCTCACGCGCTCGCGTGGACGCTTGCGCAATCCGACGGCGAGCTTGACCTGGTGTGCTTGTCGGGGCGTGGGGACAAGGATCTTGCCGAGGTGCTCTCGCAGTGAGCGCCACGGCGACGACGGGGATCGACCGGATCGCGGCGGCGTTCGCCACCAGTGGCAAGCAAGCTGCCCTGATGCCCTACCTGATGGGTGGCTTCCCGACGCTGGAGCAGTCGGTGAAGATCGGACAGGCGTGCGTGCAGGCGGGTGCCGACCTGCTCGAGCTGGGCGTGCCCTATTCCGACCCGCTCGCTGACGGGCCCGTGATCCATGAGGCCGGCACGCGCGCGCTTGCGGCCGGAGCGAGTCTCACGGGTGTGCTGGAGGTCGCGCGAGCGCTTGCTCCGAGCGTTCCGGTGGTGCTCATGTGCTACGCCAACATGGTGTTCGCGCCTGGCGCGGAGGCGTTTGTCGAGCGTCTCGCCCAAACCGGCGCCAGTGGCCTGATCGTGCCCGATCTGCCGCTGGAGGAGGCCACAGGAGTGCAGGCGGCGTGCGAGGAGCGCGGGCTTGCGCTGGTGCCGCTCGTGGCGCCCACCACGCCGCCCGAGCGTCTCGCCCAGATCGGCAGGCGAGCGCGAGGCTTCCTCTACACGGTGTCGGTCGTGGGCACGACCGGCGAGCGCGCGGCGCTGTCCGATCGCTTCGCGGAGATCGTGGCGCGTGCGAAGGCCAGCACTACCGTGCCTGTGGCGTTGGGCTTCGGTATCTCAACCCCAGAGCAAGCGCTCCAAGCCGCCCGAGCGGGCGCCGACGGTGTGATCGTGGGCACGCGCTTGGTACGCGCCGCCGCGGAGTCCAAAGATCCCGCCGGGGCCGTTGGCGAGCTCGTGACAGAGTTGGCAAGCGCGCTGTCGGCGTAGGCGGCGTCCTACGCGCGCACACTGTTATAGGATTCCCGCGCAATGGGACTGGTACTCACCGTAACCGCCGGGCTGATCATCTGGATCGTGCTGTGGGCGCTCGGCGCGAAGGGCTTCGATTCCTTCATGCTCGCCGCGCTCGCCACCGTTATCGGCGCGTCCGTGAAGATCCTCTCCGGCTACCTCCCTGGCCGTCGCGGCGACTAGCGCCACGGTGCGCGCGCGCTGGCTGTGCCTCGCCGCTCTTGCCTTCGCACCGGCACTGGCCGGGTGTGGCGGCGTCGGTAGCTCGACCGCGGCCGATAACGTCGGCGAGCAGCTGACCGTCTATTCAAGCTTGCCGCTGCAGGGCCCCGAGGAGGGCATCTCCCGCCAGATTGAAGGTGGGGAGAAGCTGGCGCTCGCAAACGCCGGCGGTCACGTTGGCCGCTTCACCGTCAGCTACACCTCGCTTGACGATTCGAGTCTCACCACGGGCGAGTGGGAACCGGGGGCCACCGCCTCCAACGCCAAGGCCGCGGCACAAGACCCGACCACGATCGCCTATCTGGGCGACTACAACTCTGGTGCCACCGCGATCTCCTTGCCGCTCACCAACGCGGCCGGAATCCTGCAGGTCAGCCCCGCCAGTCCGTATGTCGGCCTCACGTCCTCCTTCGATGCGGGACAGGGTGAGCCAGAACGCTTCTATTTGTCCGGCAAGCGCACGTTCGGGCGGGTTGCTCCCGGCGATCAGGTTCAGGCCGCCGCGCAGGTTGAACTCATGCGCAAGCTCGGCATCCACAAGCTGTATGTGGTGATCGACCAGGACCCCTTCGACACACCGCTGGCGCAGATCGTCGCGGGCGATGCCGAGGAGGCAGGGATCAAGGTGCTGGACGAGGACACGATCATCATCGGGCCCGGCTCAACCTTCACGGGCGAGGTCGCAAAGATCGCCAAAAGCGGCGCCGAAGCGGTGTTCGTCAGCGCGACCGCAACCAGTGAAGCCGCGGAACTCTGGCGCGAACTGCACGCGGCGGCGCCGCGCTTGACGTTGCTCGCCTCGGCCACGATGCTCAACAGCGTGTTCACCTCGCGCCTGGGGGCGGCGGAAAGCAGCACGTTCATCGGCTCGCCGGTGCTTGCGCGCCGGCTCTATCCCGCCTCTGGCCAGGCGGTGCTTGGCGAGTACGAAAAGCGCTTCGGCGCTGTCGCGGAACCGTATGTGCTGTACGGCTATGAGGCGATGAGCGTCGTACTCGCCTCGATCCGTGCCGCCGGCTCAGACGGCGATGACCGCCAGGCGGTGACCGACAAGTTCTTCGCCACCCACGAACGCCATTCCGTGCTCGGTTTCTACTCGATGCAGCCGAGCGGCGAAACGACGCTGTCGAGTTATGCGATCGATCGCATCGCAGGCGGCACGCCAGTGTTCTGGCGGGCGTTCGACACCTCCGGCTGACACGCGTCGCGGGGGTCACCCCGCGCGGCGTCTCCGGTCAATCGCCGTCGAGCGTAGAGCGCAGCGCCACATCCAGCTGTGGGTAGCTGAACTGGTAGCCGAGCACCAGTGCCTTCGCGGGCAGCACCCGCGCGCCGCTAGTCACGATCTCGGCCATCTCGCCGTACAGCAGTCGCAAGGCCGCGCCCGGGATCGGCAGCAGTGAAGGACGGTGCAGCGCACGGCCCAGCGCCTTTGAGAAGTCACGGTTGCGCTGTGGCTCGGGCGCCGTCGCATTGATCGGCCCGTGCCAAAGCTCGCTGTCGATCGCGCTCAGCGTGATCCCTACCAGGTCATCGACATGGATCCACGAGACGAACTGGCGCCCGCCCGCGACCGGGCCACCCACGCCGAGCTTGAAAGGCGGCAGCATCTTGCCGAGCGCTCCACCATTGCGGTCAAGCACCACGCCCGTGCGCACCGATGCGACGCGCATCCCGAGTGCCTCCGCCTCCAGCGCCTCCAACTCCCAATCGCGACAGGTGCGCGCGAGGAAATCCTGCCCGGCGGGCACATCCTCATCGATCGGCTCATCGCCACGTGCGCCGTAGTAGCCGATCGCCGAGCTGCTCACAAGCGTTTGCGGACGCTCACCCTGCTCGAGCGCCGCGAGTCCCTGCACCAGGTGCTTCGTACCGTTCACGCGGCTGTCACGGATCGCCTGCTTGGCACTCGCACTCCAACGTTGGGCCACGTTCTCCCCGGCCAGGTGCACTACCACGTCGCGCCCGGCCAGAGCGGCGGTGGGCGCCGGTTCGCCCAACAGATCCCAGCGCGTGGCCTGGTGTATTCCTGGGAGTCTTTCTCGTGCGCGCTCGGGGTCGCGTGTCAAGACCGTCACCTCGTCGCCGCGCGCTTGCAGCGATGCGACCACTCGCGGGCCGATGAGGCCCGTTGCTCCTGTGACCGTCACCCGCATCAGCGGCCCCTTTCTATCTCACCCGCTGTGAGCCCATCGAGCGATACCAAACAACTCGGTCGCGCCGTCCATCCCTCGTCAGGATTCGTGCAGGTTGCTAGTCGCCTATCCTCGTCAGCGTATCGCCATGGGCGAACCCGACCTCTTGGCCGGCCAGCGCGCTGCCGCTCGCGCGTGCCTGCTCGGCGACCGCGCTTGCGACCGCGGGGGCCACGTCGCGATTGAACACGGAGGGGATGATGTAGTCCTCGCGCAGCTCCCGCTCGTCCACGATCGCCGCGATCGCCTCTGCGGCGGCCATCTTCATCTCCTCGGTGATCGCTTTCGCGCGCACATCCAGGGCGCCGCGGAAGATCCCTGGGAAGCACAGCACGTTGTTGATCTGGTTGGGGTAGTCCGAGCGGCCGGTGGCCATGATCCGCACGTATGGCGCGGCCTCCTCGGGAATCACCTCAGGGTTGGGATTGGCCATCGCGAACACCATCGCGTTCTCGTTCATCTTCGCGAGCGCCTCCACCGGCAGCGCGCGTGCGCCGGACAGCCCGATCAGCAGGTCGGCGCCCTCGATCACGTCTGCCGGCGCTCCGGTGCGATGCTCGCGGTTGGTCACCTCCGCGTACCAGCGCTTCACCGAGTTCATCGTGCCGTCCTCGTAGTCGGCGCGTGTTGTGCTGAGCGTCCCGCGCGAATCGCAGCCGATGATCTCGCGCACTCCAGCCTCGAGCATGATCTTCGTGACGGCGACCCCGGCTGCGCCGAGACCGATCACGAGCACTTTCAAATCGGCCAGGTTGCGACCCGTGAGCTTGACCGCGTTCAGCAGCGCCGCCATCACCACCACCGCGGTGCCGTGCTGGTCGTCGTGGAACACGGGGATGTCAAGCTCGGCCTTCAGGCGCTCCTCGACCTCAAAGCAGCGCGGCGCGGAGATGTCCTCGAGATTGATCCCTCCGAAGGAGGGTGCGATCAGCTCGACGGCGCGCACGATCTCATCGGTGTCCTTCGTGTCGAGGCAGATCGGGAACGCGTCGACGCCCGCGAACTCCTTGAACAGGCACGCCTTGCCCTCCATCACCGGCATCGCCGCGGCCGGCCCGATGTCGCCGAGGCCCAGCACCGCGGTGCCGTCGCTCACAACCGCAACCGTGTTGCGCTTGATCGTGTACTGAAACGCCTTGTCGGGATCGTCCTTGATCGCCGTGCACACGCGCGCCACGCCAGGGGTGTAGGCCATCGACAGGTCGTCGCGCGTCTTCAGCGGGTGCTTGTTGTGCTGTTCGATCTTCCCGCCCACGTGCAGCAGGAAGGTGCGGTCGATCGTGTCGACCACCTCGACCCCGGTCAGCGATCCGATCGCGCCGAGGATGCGGTTCCAATGCTCGCGGTCGGATGCGTCCACGACGACGTCGCGCACGCTATGGCCCGCATCCGCCTCCACGAGGTCCACCGCGATCGTCATCCCGCCCTGCTCTGCGATCGCGTCGGTCACCGCGCCCAGCATGTTCTGCCCCTCGTCAATCTTGACGCGGATCGTCAGGCGGTACTGCGCGCTGGGTGTGACGCTCACTGGATACAAGCTCCTCGAGTAGCCGACGCCAGGTCGGGCGGTCCGGCATGTTACTTGGCTGCTCCCAATAAAGTGCTCGGGGTGGAGCGCCGCCTCTTTCTGATCGACGGTCCCAGTCTCGTCTACCGGGCCTTCTACGCGTTGCCGGAGTCGATCGCGACGTCCACCGGCGAGCCGACCAACGCGATCTTCGGGTTCTCCTCGATGCTCGTGAAGATCGTCACCGATCACGGCGTGCAGCCGACGATGGTCGCCTGGGACGCCGGCACCTCCGGGCGCACCGAGCTGTTCGCCGACTACAAGGCGGGACGTCGCTCGCGCCCGGACCTGCTGAAGATGCAGTGGTCGGCGATGGACGAGCTGGTCGAGGCGTTTGGCTATCGCAACGTGAAGGTCGAGGGCTATGAGGCCGACGACGTGATCGCCTCGCTGGCCGAGCAGGCCCGTGGTGCGGGCGTCCCGGTGACGATCGTCACCGGCGACCGCGACGTGTTCCAGCTGATCGACGAGCAGGGCCTCGTGCAGGTGATGGCCACCGCCCGAGGCATCACCGAGACCAAGCTGTACGACCACCAGGCGGTGGTCGACCGCTATGGACTTCCGCCCGAGCTGATCCCCGACTTCTACGGTCTGAAGGGCGACACCTCCGACAACATCCCCGGGATTCCCGGCATCGGTGAGAAGACCGCCAGTGAGCTGATCCAGAAGTTCGGCTCGCTCGAGGGCGTGCTCTCCCATGTGCGCGACATCGGTGGCCCCAAGCGCAAGCAGAGCCTGATCGACCACGCCGAGGATGCGCGCATGTCAAAGCGTCTGGCCACCGTCCAGCGCGATCTGCCCGTCGACTTCGACCTCAAGAGCGAGGCGGCGCGCGAACCGGACCGCTCGCGCCTGCGCGAGGTGTTTCGTCGCTGGGAGCTGCGCGACCCGTTGCGCCGTGTCGAAGAGGCGCTCGGTGAAGCCGAGCTGGCCAAAGCCGCCTCCTCTGATGAGGTCACCCTCACCGGGCGCGTGCGCGAGGGCTCGGTGGCTGACATCGCGAACCTGAAGACGGCCAGCGGTACCCGGCCGCAGGAGTTGTGCGTCGCCGTGAGTGCTGCCGAGGTGGAGGAGGGTGAGCTGTTCGCCCTCGGCTCGCCCTGGCGCTTCGCGATCACTCCGGACCCTCCCCCGGCGGGGGCGGCGCAGGGCAAGAAGGCGGCCGCACGCGCCTCGCGCGCCGGGGTGCTGCTCGGCGACTGCGCCGACCCGGAGGAGGTCGTGCGGGCTTGTGGTGAGCAGGCGGTGGTCGCGCACGACGCCAAGGCGCTCGGCGCCGTGCCGTCGCGGCTTGTGCACGACACGATGCTTGGTGCCTACCTGCTCGAGCCCGCGCGGCGCGGCTATCCCTTCGCGGAGCTGTGCGAAGAGCGCGGGTTCGCCGCTGAGGTCGAGGATCCGTTGGCGGGTGAGGCGCTGCTGTTGAGCGCGCTCGCGGCGTGGCAGCGCGAGCAGATCGCCGATCGTGGGCTTCAGAGCGTGATGTGCGACATCGAGCTTCCGCTCGTCTCGGTGCTGCGTGAGATGGAGTTGCACGGCGTGCGCCTCAACCTGGAGTGCTTGCAGGAGATAACAGGGCGTGTGCGCGAGGAGATCACGGGCCTGGAACAGCGCATCTACGAGCTCGCCGGCGAGGAGTTCACGATCGGCTCGCCCCAGCAGCTCGGGGAGATCCTGTTCGTCAAGCTCGGCCTCTCGCGCAAGCGTCGCGGCAAGACTGGCTTCTCGACCGACGCGCGCGTCTTGCAGGCGATTCGCGAGGAGCACGAGATCGTGCCCTGTATCGAGCGCTGGCGTGAGCTCTCGACCCTGATAAAGACATACCTGGACGTGCTGCCCGAGCAGGTGGACGAGCGCTCGCGCATACACACCACGTTCCTGCAGGCCGGTGCCCAGACGGGGCGCCTGGCCTCAACCAACCCAAACATGCAGAACGTCCCGATCCGCACGCCCCTGGGTCGCGAGATCAGGGGTTGCTTCGAGGCGGAGGAGGGACGTTTGCTGATCTCCGCCGACTACTCGCAGATCGAGCTGCGGGTGCTGGCGCACATCGCCCAGGAGCCGGTCTTGGTCGAGATCTTCAAGCGCGAGGAGGACGTGCACACGGCGACGGCCTCGCAGGTGTTCGAGGTCGAGCCGGAGCAGATCGACCCGGGCATGCGCTCGAAGGCGAAGATGATCAACTACGGGATCGTCTACGGGCTCTCCGACTATGGCCTGGCCGACCGCCTGAACATCCCCTTGGAGGAGGCGAAAGCCTTCATCGACGCCTACCTCGAGCGCTTCCCGCGCGTGGCGGCCTTCATCGCCGAGACGATCGAGTCGGCCAAGGAGGAGGGCCACGTCAAGACGCTGTGGGGTCGCCGTCGCCAGATCCCCGAGCTGCAGGCCCGTAACTACCAGGTGCGCACGCTCGGGGAGCGCCTGGCTGTCAACACCGTGATCCAGGGCACCGCGGCCGACATCATCAAGCTTGCGATGGTGCGCTGCCACGACGCGCTGCGCGAGGCGACCTCTCCACCAGCAGATCCTCACGATCCACGACGAGCTGCTGTTCGAAGCGCCGCCGGAGGAGGTCGACGCGGCGCGCGAGCTGATCGAGCGGGAGATGGTCGGCGTGTGGGAGCACTCCCCGCCGCTTGCCGTCGACGTGGGCGTCGGGCGCAACTGGCTCGAGGCGAAGTGATCGGCATGAACCGACCCTCACGGCCTCGTCTCCGACCGGACCGCGCTTCGCGGGCACGGCGGTCGCGTCCGTGAGCCGTCTTCTGGCCGTCGTGCTGGTTGCAGTGGCGGGCGTGCTGGTGGGTGCTCAGCCGGCGGTCAACGCGCGCCTCGGCCGCACCGTTGGCGCGGTTCCCGCTGCCGCCGTCTCCTTCACGGTGGGCACGATCGCGCTGCTGCTGATCGTCTCGCTCACCAACGAAGGGTTCGGCGGTCTCGCCAACGTCGGCAAGGCTCCGTGGTGGGCGTTCGTTGGGGGTCTGCTGGGCGCGGTGTATGTGACCGTTGCGATCCTCACCGTGCGCACGCTCGGCGTCAGCGCCCTGACGGCGGTGGTGATCTCCGGTCAGCTCGTCGCCGCGGTACTGATCGATCGCTTCGGCCTGTTGGGGATCGCCAAGCAGCCGATCGGCACGACCCGCATTCTCGGGCTCGTGCTGCTCGTGGCCGGTGTCGTGCTGGTCGTGCGTCGGTAGGTATCGCCCCGGTCGGCCGGGCTCTTTGGTGGGGAATCCTCAGGCGGTCGCGAGTGGCATGCCGAGGTCGGCCGGCTCGTCGTCCACCGTTGTCCGCGGACCCTCCGTGCGAGCACACGCTGCGCCCTCGTTGAAGCCCACCGAGGGCAGTCTGAAGGCGGCATTGAAGCGCGAGCGCAGATTCTCGACGGCGATCAGGTTGACGAGCTCCACCAGCTGCGCGTCGTCGAAGCGCTGTCGTAGGGCGTCGAACAGCTCGTCGCCGACCTGTACGGGAGTGAGCGTCATGCCGACGGCGAGGTCGAGCACCAGTCGCTCGGTCTCGTCGAAATGCGGGCTCTGGCGGTAGCGATAGAGATCGTTGATCTGCTGCTGGCTGACGTCCCACGCCAGCGCTTGCTGCGATGCGATGTCTTGGCACATCTCACAGCCCTGCATCACCGCGGACTTGAGTTGCACCAGTCCGCGCAGATGCTTCTCCACTCGTGGCTTGCTGGCTACCGCTCGCTCCAGCAGTCCATAGCCGACGAGCAGCGAAGTGCGATGTGCGCGCACGGGAATGTCGGGCGTGAGCTCGCGCTTGCCCGTCATCCGGCCAAATTCGCGGCGAACCATGCGGTAGACGATTCGCACGAGCGGATTGGCTTTGTTGGTGGGAACGCCTTCGATCCTGGACATTTCGTGCTCCTTTAGTCGTCTGCGCTCACGGCGTGCCACGACCTCGGCTGCGCGAGGTTGCCTGACGCGGTCAACCGACCGCCGGCCACTCGATCTGCTCGCCCAGTTCGTCAGCGCCTAGCTCGATCAGCCCGCTGCGCTTGATCGGCCGGTACTCGCCGTTGTGTAGTCCGAGCCAGTCGACCGAGCGCTTGGCGGGGTCGACGATCAGCACCTCGTCGACCTGGTGGGCGGCGTAGAACGGCAGCTTCTCCCAGCTCTCGTCGCCCAGGGGAGACGATCTCGATGACCAGGGCGGCGGTCGGGTGCCCGTGCCGGAGGCGCCGGGCCGGTGCAGCGCGCCGTCGCGAACGCGGAAGTCGTGTTCTGACTCGCCGAGGTTGGACTGGCCGATGGCCTCGAGACCGGCGCTGCTAGCCGCCGGGCCGAGGATCATGACCAGCTGGGCTTCGACCGACGCGTGCGCGTAGCTTGGGGCCGGGACCATGTGCAGCACACCCTCCCACACCTCATCGAGACGATCAAGCCCCGAGCGGTGCCGTCGCTCGAGCAGCTCATCGAGGCCCGCTGTGGGTGGGTCCAGGACAACCGCGCGCATACGCTCACTATAAACCCAAGCGGCGCGCTCGGCGAGCATCGTTGTCTCCGGCGGCGGGGCGCCGGCGGCGTCCGTCTCGCGCTTCAGGCGCTCAACGCCACACGCCCACGGCTGCGCGTTCTCGCCTGACCCGCCCTCTCGCCCACAAACGACGGCGGGGCGATATCCAGGTAATGGTTGAACGCCCACGCGCACGCGCGCTCGGAGGCGAGCGTGCGCGCCAGCACCGTGATCGCCCGAGTCGGGGTGAGCTGTCCAACGGCGCGCTGGGTGTTGAGCAGCCAGCGATACTTGCGCTCGTGTGAGTCGGAGAACGCGCCGTAGCGCGCGAGTGCCTGCTCGCGCGTGGCGTGACCTTCGAGCACCGGACGCAGCTCGCGGGCGCACGCGATCCCGAAATAGAACGCCGTGCGGATTCCCTCCGCGGTCAGCGGCAGGCAGTGTCCGGCCGAGTCGCCCACGAAGAACACCCCCTCCTCGATCGCGGGGCGCAGTTGGTGGGGGATCCAGTTCCCCTGGTAACCATCGGCCGGTAGGCCCAGGTCACTCGCCAGGCGCACGGTCGGCTCCTTGACGTGATGGGAGGGCCAGAACGAGCCGACGCCCACGCGCAGCTCGTCGGTCGCCGGGAAGCTCCACGCGTAGCCGGCTCGTATGTACTTCGGGTCGATCCACAGCTCCAACTCCTCACCGGCGCCATCCGGATGGACCTCCAGGCCCCGCGAGAGGCGTGCGTTCGGGGGCTGGATCGCGGCAGCGTTGGATAGCACTCGGCGCCAGCCGAGCGCATCCACGATCAATGGCGCGGTGAGGTCTCCGCGGTCGGTGTGCACGGTATGCCCGTCGCGGCCGTTCACCGTCGCCGTCTCGAAATCGGTGTGGCTCGGAGCGGCCTGGCTCCACAGCAGCGCGCACAGCTCGCGGTAGTCGAACGTGGAGAACGTCCACGGCAACTGCCAGCGCGCCGTGGTCCAAGGCGTGTGCACCACCAGCTCGTCGAAGGTCTGGCAGCAGCGAGCCTCCCAGCTCCATCGCCTCCAGCCAGCCGGTCGGGATGCCACACGCCGAGGTCTGGCGCTCTCCGATCTCATAACGATCGATCACGAGCACGCGCGCCCCGGTCCCCGACAGCTCGCGGGCTAGCGCAAGACCGGCAAACGATGCCCCGCACACGAGCACGTCGCAATCGCGTTGCAGCGGCGTGCGCTGCGCCCCGCGCTTGGTCGCTCTAACAGGCATCCGACGGCCAATGATACGGCTGCGCTAGGCTTCGACCGGTGCAAACCCTTATAGAGAATCCCCAGGCCCATGTGGTCGAGGGGTCAAACGGACTGCTGCTCGAAATCGACGGGCAGATAGTCCCCAACTACGACGCCACGATGCAGCCCTTCGAGGAGGGCGAGGTCGTGACGGGCAATGTCGTGCGCATCGACAAGGACGAGGTGCTCGTCGACATCGGCTACAAGTCCGAGGGAGTCATTCCCGCGGGCGAGCTGTCGATCCGCAAGTCGGTCGATCCGCGTGAGGAGGTGTCGCTCGGCGAGGAGGTCGACGCGATGGTCCTCACCAAGGAGGACCAGGACGGACGCCTGATCATGTCCAAGAAGCGCGCCCGCTTCGAGAAGGCGTGGCGCCGCATCGAGGCCGCCGCCGAGTCGGGCGAGCCGGTGATCGGCTCGGTCATCGAGGTCGTCAAGGGCGGTCTGATCATCGACCTCGGGGTGCGCGGCTTCCTGCCCGCCTCGCTGGTTGACATCCGCCGCGTACCGAACCTCGACGAGTACCTCGGCACGCAGATCGAGACGAAGGTGATCGAGCTCAACCGCTCGCGCAACAACGTGGTGCTCTCGCGCCGCGCGGTGCTCGAGGAGGAGCGCAAGGAGGTGCGCCAGCAGATCCTCGATCGCCTGCAGCCCGGCCTCGTGGTGGAGGGCCAGATCTCCAACATCGTGGACTTCGGCGCGTTCGTGGACCTCGACGGGATCGACGGGCTGATCCACATCTCAGAGCTTTCGTGGTCGCATGTGAACCATCCGAGCGAGATCCTCAACATCGGCGACACCGTGCAGGTGAAGGTGCTCGACATCGACCGCGACCGCCAGCGCATCTCCCTCGGTCTCAAGCAGACCCAGGAAGACCCGTGGCAGCGGATCGTGGACACCTACAACGTCAACGACGAGCTGGCCGGCAAGGTCACGAAGGTCGTCACGTTCGGCGCGTTCGTGGAGGTGCTCGACGGCGTCGAGGGGCTCGTGCACATCTCAGAGCTCGCCGGCCACCATGTCGAGAGCCCGCGCGAGATCGTGCATCCGGGCGACGAGATCCGCGTGAAGATCCTCGAGATCGACTCCGAGCGTAGGCGCCTGTCGCTGTCGGCCAAGCGCGTTGAGGATCAGATCCTGCCGCTGCCCCGTCCCGATGCGCCTGCCGCATCGCCGGCTGAGCCTGAGGCTGTGGCCGACGAGCAGGTGGTGCTTGAGGATTCGCTCGACGTCGCCGTGGGCGAGGACGCCGGCGAGCTTGCCGCTGATCAGGCTGCCGCCGAGGCCGTTGCGCAAGCGCCGGCTGTTGAGGCGCCTGTTGTCGCCGAGCCCGACGCGGAGGCGCCTGCTGCAGAGGAGCCTGTCGCCGTCGAGCCCGCTGTCGCGGAGTCCACGGTTGCTGAGCAGGTGGTCGAGGAGCCGCCCGTCGCGGAGGCTGCGACGACAGAGGCGCCCGGCGAGGAGCAGCCTGCCGCGGATGAGCCCGCAGCGGAGGAGCCTGCCGCCGAGACAGCCGAGCAGGAGCCTGTCGCGGAGCTCGCATCCGAGGAGCCGGCCGCCGAGGCCGACCAGCCCGCGGATGAGCAGTTCGCCGGCGAGCAGACACAAGACTGACGGGGGGTCCGAGGGCCGGTGCAGCCCGTGGCGCCGTTCGTCGGGCTCACCGGCGGTATGGGAGCGGGCAAGTCGACCGCTCTGAAGGCGCTGCGAGGGCTTGGTGCGCAGGTGCTCTCGACCGATGCGGTCGTGCACGAGTTGTACGGCGACAAACGGGTAGTGGATGCGATCGTGGAGCGTTGGGGCTCAGAGGTCGCGCCGGACGGGGTTGTCGATCGGACGGCGGTTGCGGCGAAGGCGTTCGCGGGCGGGGAGGAGGACCGTGGATGGCTCGAGGGTCTCTTGTGGCCGCTCGTGGGCGCACGTATCGCCGCGTGGCTCGAGTCCGTGCGCGCGCTGCGTCCGCCGCCGAAGGCCGCGGTCGTGGAGGTGCCGCTGCTGTTCGAGGCGGGAATGGAGGGTGGCTTTGACGCGACGATTGCCGTGATCGCGCAGGAGCACACTCGCGCTCAGAGGGCTGCCGGGCGCGGTCACGCGCTTGCCGACGAGCGCGCGGCGCGTCAGCTCTCCCAGGCGGAGAAGGCGCGGCGTGCGACCTTCGTGGTGCACAACGACGGCAGTGAAGCCGACTTGCGGCGCGAGTTGGCCGACGTGCTTGGCAAGCTATCGGGATGAGTACGCAACGGTCTCCGGCGGCCGCTCGCGGTCGGGGCGGCCGCGCCGTCTACGTGTCGAGTCGGCGCGCGCAAGGGCATGGTCCCTTCGCGCGTGGTGCGCGCCGGTTCGTGAAGGCGATCGTGGCGTTTGCGATCGTGGTCGCGCTTGCGGTCGTGTTGGTGATGCGCATCGAGCACGCACTGCCGGGCGAGAGCTTGCCGCTCAGCGACGTGGGGGTGATTCGCGAACAGGCGAGTGAAAAGCATCTCGACCCCGCGTTGATCGCGGCGGTGATCTACGCGGAGACGAAGTTCGAACCGCGAACCTCCTCAGCGGGAGCATTGGGACTCATGCAGTTGTTGCCCACGACTGCCGAATACATCGCTCACCTGTCCGGCGGTGTGCGGTTCACGACCAGCGACCTGGCCACGCCAAAGGTCAACGTGGCCTACGGGAGCTGGTATCTGCGCTATCTGCTCGACCACTACGAAGGCAACGAGCTGGAGGCTGTGGCCGCATATAACGGCGGTATGTCGAACGTCGACGCGTGGGTGGCGGCGGCAAAGGAGGAGGGACATAGCTTGACGGCGGCCGAAATCCCCTTTCCCGAGACGCGCGCGTACGTCGAACGGGTGATGCGCGTTCAGGCTGAATACCGCAAGCTGTATCCGCGCCAGCTCGGGCTAACGTAGAGCGCGATGCCACCGTTCAAGCTCGATCCGGCGTTCACGCCCACAGCCGACCAGCCGAAGGCGATCGCCTCCCTGTCGGAGGGCGTGCGCGAGGGCGATCGCTTCCAGACGCTGCTCGGTGCGACCGGCACCGGCAAGACGATGACGATGGCCGGCGTGATCGCAGAGGTGCAGAAGCCCTCGCTGGTGATCGCCCACAACAAGACGCTCGCCGCGCAGTTGTGCAACGAGTTCCGCACGTTCTTCCCTGAGAACGCGGTCGAGTATTTCGTGTCCTACTACGACTACTACCAGCCTGAGGCGTATGTGCCCAGCCGGGACCTGTACATCGAGAAGGATTCCGCGATCAACCAGGAGGTCGATCGCCTCAGGCACGCCGCCACCGCCGCGGTGTTCGCGCGGCGCGACGTGATCGTGGTGGCATCTGTTTCCTGCATCTACGGTCTCGGCTCGCCCGAGACGTATGAGATGAACATGCAGATACTGCGTCGCGGCGAGGAGATCGACCGCGACAAGCTGCTGCGCAAGCTCGTGTCGATTCAATACACGCGCAACGACAGCGTGCTCTCGCGCGGCACATTCAGGGTGAAGGGGGAGACGCTCGAGGTGTTCCCAGCGTATGCCGAGACGGCGTTCCGCGCGACGTTGTTCGGCGACGAAGTGGAGCGCTTGCAGCACTTCGATCCGCTCACCGGAGAGCTGATCGCCGACGATCTCGAGCACGTGGCGATCTGGCCTGCCACGCACTACAACGTCAAGGAGGGCACGATCGAGGACGGCGTGGCGGCGATCGGCAAGGAACTGAACGAGCGTTGCGAGCAGCTCGAGGCCGACGGCAAGCAGCTCGAGTCCCATCGCCTGCGCCAGCGCACCCAGTACGACATGGAGATGCTGCGCGAGATGGGCTTTTGCTCGGGGATCGAGAACTACTCGCGCATCCTCGACGGACGCAAGCCGGGCGAGCGGCCGTACTGCCTGATCGACTATTTCCCCGAGGACTTCGTGTGCTTCATCGACGAGTCCCATCAGACGGTGCCGCAGATCGGTGGAATGTTCGAGGGTGACCGCTCGCGCAAGCGCACGCTCGTGGACTACGGCTTCAGGTTGCCCAGCGCGATGGACAACCGCCCGCAGACCTTTGACGAGTTCCTCTCGATCACGCCGCAGCTCGTGTTCGTGTCGGCCACGCCGGGCGAATACGAGCGCACGCGCTCACAGCGGATCGTGGAGCAGATCGTGAGGCCCACCGGAGTGGTGGATCCCGAGATCGACGTGCGCGAGACCAAGAATCAGATCGACGATCTGATGAACGAGATCCGCAAGCGGGTGGACGTGGACGAGCGTGTGCTCGTGACCACGCTCACCAAGAAGATGAGCGAGGATCTGTCGCAGTATCTGATCGAGATGGGCTTCAAGGTGCGCTACCTGCACTCGGAGATCGACACGCTCGAGCGCATCCAGATCATTCGCGACCTGCGGCTCGGCGAATACGACGTGCTCGTCGGCGTGAACCTGCTGCGTGAGGGGCTCGACCTGCCAGAGGTGTCGCTGGTGGCGATCCTCGACGCCGACAAGGAGGGCTTCCTGCGCGGAGAGACCTCGCTGATCCAGACGATCGGTCGTGCGGCGCGCAACGTGAAGGGCAAGGTGCTGATGTACGCCGACAAGGAGACCAAGGCGATGAAGGCCGCGATCGAGGAGACCGACCGGCGCCGCGAGATTCAGCTCGCGTACAACGAGGAGCACGGGATCACCGCGTCGAGCATTGTGAAGGGCATCTCCGACATCGCCGAGTTCCTGCAAGCGGAGTCGAAGGTTCCGAAGGGGCGCCGGCGCTCGAAGGCGGCCCGTGCGAAGGCGAAGGAAGGGGCGGGTGGGGATTCGAATCAGCTGGAGCGAATGGTGGTGGAGCTGGAGGAGGAGATGATCGCGGCCGCTGATGACCTGCGCTTCGAGTACGCCGCGCAGCTGCGCGACGAGATCAGGGAGCTGCGCCGCGAGCTGCGAGAGGTGCACGCGAGCGAGGGGCCGGCGGCGCAGACGGAGACAGACGAGACTCCCGCGGGCGAGGTCGCATAGGATGACGTGCCGTGGAGCTTGACCGTCAGCAGATCGAGAGGCGCGACTTCCCGATCGTGCGCCGCGGATATGACCCGGCGACCGTGGACGCCCACCTGCGCGCGCTCTCGGCCGAGGTCGAGGAGCTTCAGCACGAGGCTGAGCACCGCGGCCAGGAGTCGCTCGCCTCGGTGGCCGGCACGCAGGTGCAGGGCATCCTCGAGGCCGCTCAGGCCACGGCGGAGACGATCGAGCGCGAGGCCGCCCAGGACGCACAACGGGTGCGCGAGGCAGCTGACGCCGACGCGCGACGGACCCGCGAGGAGGCGATCGCGCGTGCCCGCGAGCATGTGGCGGCGGTCTCGCAAGCCACCGAGGTGCTGCTCGCCCGGGTCGGCTCGATCGACGGGGAGACGCGAACCTTGGTGGAGAGTCTGCGCGCGGGCGCAGGCCGCCTGGCGGGCGATCTCACGACGGTCGAGACTGAGATGGAGGCGCTGTATGACGCGGCCGCGGGGCGTGCCTCGAGCAGCGGGGGTGGCGTGGCCGCGGGCGGGCCGCCCACGGAGGCAGATCTCGGCGAGAGTGGCGTCAGCCGGCTCCAACCGGTCGCGGCACCGGCTGAGGCGTTCGTTGGAGCTCCCGCCGAGCCGGATGTCGAGTTGGCGGCTCAGTCCTACGTGGACGCGGCCACAGGGCCAGAGCCGCTCGCGGGCGAGTCGCCGGCGCACGAGGAGCCGCTGTTCGCTCACGGGGCGTCCAGCGAGCCGGCACCCGCCGGTGACCTCGATGGTGCGCGCCTGGTGGCGCTCAACATGGCGCTCAACGGCGACTCGCGTCAGGACACGGGTCGCTACCTGGCCGAGAACTTCGAGATCGCCGAGCCCGAGCGGCTGCTCGACGAGGTTTACGCGGCTATCGAAGGGTAGTGGGCCGGTCGCTCCTGACCGTGCCGAGGGAGCTGCTGCCGTTAGGACAGAGGCAGCGTCAGCGCCGCCGCCTAGTACTTGCCGGAGATCAGGTTCCAGGCGCGGTGCAGCTTGTCGGAGACGCCGGGAGCGCCCTCCGCCGGGTCGTCTTTCATGACCGCGGGATTTTCGCTCGGCTCGGGCAAGTCGCTGCAGGCGGTGGCGTCGAGCTTGAGCGTGACCGCGTGCTCGTGGATCGAATCGACGTCGTCGGCGTCGGCGAAGCGGTGCTCGTCGTGGCCCTCGTGCTCGGCGATCACGATCCCGTCGAAGACGTCCTCCTCGGGGACGCGAGCACGTGTGTGACCTCGCCGATCCTCTCCCCGTCGCTGCTGTACACGGGGGTGCCGGCGTCGAGCACCTCGTAGGAGATCGGTAGTCCTGGGTCGTCCACGTGGCCAGCATATCGTTCCTGGGCCGGCGTTCAGCCGACGGGCGGTCGCCGGTAGCATGCGAACGTCTGTTCGCCCTTCTACAATGGCTGCGCACATGCCCCAAAGCAACAAGATCGTCGTAAGCGGCGCGCGCGAGCACAACCTGAAGGACATCTCCCTGGAGCTGCCCAGGGACGCGCTCGTGGTGATCACCGGCCTGTCGGGCTCGGGCAAGTCGAGCCTCGCGTTCGACACGATCTACGCCGAGGGCCAACGCCGCTACGTGGAGTCGCTGTCAGCGTACGCGCGCCAGTTCCTGGGCCAGATGGACAAGCCCGACGTGGACTCGATCGAGGGGCTCTCGCCGGCGATCTCGATCGACCAGAAGACGACCTCGCGCAACCCGCGCTCGACGGTGGGCACGGTGACCGAGATCTACGACTACCTGCGTCTGCTGTGGGCGCGCGTGGGCAAGCCCCACTGTCCGATCTGCGGTCGCCCGATCGCGGGCCAGTCGGCTGAGCAGATCATCGACCAGACGATGGAGCTGGCGGAGGGCACGCGCTTCATGGTGCTGGCGCCGGTCGTACGGGGCCGTAAGGGTGAGTACGGCAAGCTGCTGGAGGAGATGCGCGCGGACGGCTTCGCGCGCGTGAAGATCGACGGGCGCATCAGCATGCTCGAGGAGTCGATCGTGCTCGACAAGCGCTACAAGCACGACATCTCGGTCGTGGTGGATCGCCTGGCGATGCGCCACGACATCCGCAAGCGTCTGGCGGACTCGATCGAGACCGCGGTGGGTCTCGCGGACGGGTTGGTCGAGATCGAGATCGTCGGGTCCTCGCGCAAGGAAGATGATGGGGGAGGGGATGGCGTGCGGGACGCAGGAACCGGCCGTGCGCACTCGTCGGGCGCACTGGGAGTGAGGGCGCCCTCCTCGCAGATCGTCCCGGGCGAGAAGCCGCCACCGGGTTCGCTGTTTACGTTCTCGGAGAAGTTTGCGTGCCCTGAGCACGGACCGTCGCTGGTCGAGTTGGAGCCGCGAATCTTCTCATTCAACTCCCCTCATGGGGCGTGTGAGCGCTGCACGGGCCTGGGCTCGCAGATGGTGATCGACCCGGAGCTGGTCGTGCCCGATCCGAGCCTGTCGGTCGGCGAAGGCGCGATCGCGCCGTGGGCGAACAGCGCGTCCAACTACTACGAGCAGGTGACCGAGGCGATCGCCAAGCGCTACGAGGTCGACCTCGGCGTGCCGTGGGAGGAGCTACCGCAGGAGCATCGCGACCTGTTCTTGACGGGAACTAACGGGGAACCGCTGCAGATCACCTACCGCAACCGCTTCGGGCGCACCCGCTCCTACGGCACCCGCTTCGAGGGAGTCATCTCAAACCTTCAGCGCCGCTATCGCGAGACCGACTCGGAGTGGACGCGCGAGAAGATCGAGGAGTTCATGTCGCTGCGCGCGTGCCCGGAGTGCGGCGGTGCGCGCCTGCGGCCCGAGTCGCGGGCGGTGCTCGTCGCGGGCACGCGGATCGAGGACTTCTGCGCGCTCTCGGCGCGCCGAGCGCTCGCGTGGCTGGATGAGGTGGAGCTCTCAGAGACCGACCGTCACGTCGCACGGCTGATCCTGCGCGAGATCTCAGAGCGCCTTCAGTTCCTGGAGAACGTGGGGATCGGCTACCTGTCGATGGACCGTGCGGCCTCCACGCTCTCGGGCGGTGAGGCTCAGCGGATCCGCCTGGCGACCCAGATCGGCTCGTCGCTCGTGGGGGTGCTGTACATCCTCGACGAGCCCTCGATCGGCTTGCACCAGCGCGACAACGCGAAGCTGATCGCGACGCTCGAGCGCCTGCGCGACCTCGGCAACACGGTGATCGTGGTGGAGCACGACGAGCAGACGATGCGCTACGCCGATCATCTCGTCGACCTCGGCCCGGGTGCCGGCGAGCACGGCGGCTGGATCGTGGCGCAGGGGACGGCGACGCAGGTGCAGAAGGTGAAGCAGTCGCTGACCGGCCAGTTCCTGGCGGGCACGCGCACGATCGAGGTGCCGGAGAAGCGACGCACGCCGATCGGCTACGTGGAGATCCTCGGTGCGAGCCAGCACAACCTGCGCGACGTCGATGTGCACGTGCCGCTCGGCACGCTCACCTGCGTCACGGGCGTGTCGGGCTCGGGCAAGTCGACGCTCGTCAACGAAGTGCTCTACAAGGCGGTGGCCAACCGTCTGCACAGGGCGCGCCAGCGCCCGGGAGCGCACCGCGCGATCAACGGCCTCGATCAGCTCGACAAGATCATCGCGGTGGACCAGTCGCCGATCGGGCGCACGCCGCGCTCGAACCCCGCCACCTACACGGGCCTGTTCGACGTGATCCGCGACCTGTTCTCAAAGACGCAGGAGGCGCGCGCGCGCGGGTACAAGCCGGGGCGCTTCTCCTTCAACGTGAAGGGTGGGCGCTGCGAGGTGTGCCGTGGCGACGGGCAGATCAAGATCGAGATGCACTTCCTCCCGGACGTGTACGTGCCGTGCGAGCAGTGCGACGGGCGCCGCTACAACCGCGAGACGCTTGGAGGTGAAGTTCAAGGGCAAGAGCATCGCCGAGGTGCTCGCGATGCCGGTCGAGGAGGCGCTGCACTTCTTCGAGCACATCCCCAAGATCCGCCGGCGCCTGGAGACGCTCGACGCGGTCGGCCTCGGCTACATCCGCCTCGGTCAGCCCGCGACGACGCTGTCAGGCGGTGAGGCCCAGCGCGTGAAGCTCGCCACCGAGCTCTCGAAGGTGGCGACCGGCCGCACGCTGTACATCCTCGACGAGCCCACCACGGGACTGCACTTCGCCGACGTGCAGAGACTGCTCGGAGGTGTTGCAACGGCTCGTGGACGCCGGCAACAGCGTGGTGGTGATCGAGCACAACCTCGACGTCATCAAGTGCGCCGACCGGCTTGATCGACATGGGCCCGGAGGGGGGAGAGGAGGGCGGCATGGTGATCGCCGCCGGCACCCCAGAGGAGGTGGCGGCCGAGCGCGGCTCGCACACGGGCGAGTTCCTGCGCGAGTTGCTCGCGCCGAAGCGCAAGGCCGGCTCCCGCGGCGCACGGCAAGGCCAAGACGGCGAGCGCCAAGGTCGCCTCCAATGGAGCATCCGCCGCGAAGCGCAAGGCGAAGTCCGCGGCGCGCGCGTGAGCGATCTGGGCCGTAACGCCCGGCTGTGGGCACCAGATGGCGCTGGTATGAGCGCAACTCGCTGCCCTGGAATCGCGTGGCGATCCACCGCGAGTTCATGCGCCGCGAAGCGTTCGCGCGCTGGCCGCTTCACGGCAACGTGCTCGGAGGCGTTGCGCGAGGGGCGCCTTGGAGATCGGCGCGCACACGCTGCTGGAGCCCGGCGTGTGGATCACGATGCCCGGCAGCGCACGCGTGCGCATCGGCAGCGGCACGTTCCTGAACATGGGCGTGATGGTGGCCGCCGAGCAGCTGGTGGAGATCGGCGATCACTGCATGCTCGCCAACGGCTGCTTCGTCAGCGACGCGAGCCACCGCTACGACGACCCCGAGAAGCCGATCACCTGGCAGGGCTTCGAGAGCAAGGGCCCGACCAGGATCGGCGACAACTGCTGGCTTGGCGCCAACGTGGTGGTGACGAGCGGCGTAACGATCGGTGAGCGCTGTGTGATCGGCGCCAACAGCGTCGTCACCAAAGACGTGGAGCCGTTCACGATCGCCGCCGGATCGCCCGCACGGGCGATCCGGCGGATCGACTACGCCAACAAACTGTGCAACTCCGCCAACTCCTCGGCGTCGATCGAGTAGCCGTGCTCCGGCCCCGGGTAGCGGCCTGAGCGCACGTCCTCGGCGTAGGCGGTCACGCCCGCGTTCATCTCCTGCTGGATGTTGGCGTAGCGCTTGACGAAGCGCGGCCCCAGGCCGTCGCGAATGCCGAGCAGGTCGTGGAACACGAGCACCTGACCGTCGGTGTCGGGGCCGGCGCCGATCCCGATCACGGGCACCTCGACGTGCGGCATCAGCTCCTTGGTGACGGCGCTCGGGATCGCCTCGAACACGATCGCAAAGCAGCCGCTGCCCTGTAGCGCCAGCGCCTCCGAGGCGATGCGCGCCGCCGCCGTGGCGGTGCGGCCCTGAGCCTTCCAGCCGCCGAGCGCGGTCGAGCTCTGCGGGGTGAGCCCCACATGCCCCATCACGGGAATGCCGGCGCCGATGATCGCGCGCGCACGACTCGCGGAGGCGGGGCCGCCGCCCTCGAGCTTGACCGCGTCGCAACCGGCCTCCTTGACCATGCGCACAGCGCTCGCGACAGCCTGCTCGTCGCTGATCTCATACGAGCCGAACGGCAGGTCGCCGATCATCAAAGGCGTGTTCAGCCCGCGCCGCACCGCCCGTCGCCAGTACCAGCATGTCGTTGAGGTCGACCGGCGTGGTCGAGTTGTAGCCGAGGATCGTGGTGGCGGCCGAGTCGCCGACGAGCACGAGGTCCACGCCGCCCGCCTCGGCGGCGCGCGCGCTCGGGTAGTCGTACGCGGTGACCATCACGATCGGCTCGCCGAGCCGCTTCTTCTCGGCGAGCAGTGGCAGGGTCATGGGAAGGCGCCCGGGGTCGGAAGGAACGCCGAGGCTGGATTGGCCGGACATCGTCTTGCCTTGATGTCCTGAGCTGGGGTTGCTGGGATGGCTTGACATGGTGAGTCCTCTCTGGCGCTGGTTGACGCCGTGCCTAGCCCAGGAGCCGGCCTCGAAAGAGGCCGGCGGGGAGCTCAGCAGGGTCGCCACCGCGTCGTCGACGGTGATGATGCGATTGGTTTGAGCCTCCACGTGCACGACGCGAGGCTCGTAGTGCTCCATCTCCGCACGGTCGTACTGCCCGTAGGAGATGACGATGATGGTGTCGCCGCGGTGCACGAGCCGTGCGGCGGCGCCGTTGACCTTGATGTCGCCCGAGCCACGCTGCCCGGCGATCGTGTACGTCTCGAAGCGGGCGCCGTTGTCGACGTCGACCACGTGCACCTGCTCGTGCTCGAGGATGTCTGCCGCCTCGAGCAGATCCGGGTCGATCGTGATCGAGCCGACATAGTGCAGGTCGCAGTCGGTCACGGTGGCCCGGTGGATCTTTGACTTGAGCATCACGCGCTGCATGCGATGGTGGCCTCTCTTGGGTTCGCTTGCTGGGGGTTGGACGACATGGCGGTGCTTGCGAGCGGCGGAACCGATCGTGGGTCGGACGGCACCGCAGGAGACAGTGGGTCGGGGTTCACTGCCGGAGACAGCGGTTTGGGGAGCGTCCCTGGAGATCGTGGGTCGGCGGGCACGGTCGGATCGAGAATGGCGCCCGCTGGATCCAAGGTGATGTTGTCGATCAGCCGCGTGGAGCCGACGCGCGCGGCGATCGCGAGCAGCGCCGGCTCCTGCAGGCGCTCGACGGGCTCGAGCGTGTCGGGGCTCACGAGCGCGAGGTACTCGGGCTCGACGTCGAACGGAGCCATCGCCTCGCGTGCCGCTCCAATCAGCGCATCGGCGCGGCGCTCACCGTCCGAGACGGCCGCAGCGGCCGCTGCAAGCGCGCTGTGCAGGGCCAGCGCGCGCGCTCTCTCCTCGGGGCTGAGGTGGGCGTTGCGGCTCGACATCGCCAGGCCGTCGGGCTCGCGTACGGTGGGGCACGCCTCGATGCGCACCGCCATGTTCAGATCGGCCACCATGCGCCGGATCACGGTCACCTGCTGGGCGTCCTTCTGGCCGAAATAGGCGACGTCGGGCGCCACCATGTTCAGGAGCTTGCACACGACGGTGGTCACTCCGCGGAAGTGGGCCGAACCGCGCACGGCTCCCTCCAGGCGGTCGGTGAGACCCAGCACCTCCACCGAGGTCGAGAACCCGCTTGGGTAGACCTCCTCCGCGGTGGGCGCGAACAGCACGTCCGCCCCAGCGCGCTCGGCGAGCTCGCGGTCGCGATCCTCCTGACGCGGATAGCTGTCGAGGTCGGAACGCTCGTTGAACTGGGCGGGGTTCACGAACAGCGACACCACCACGACGTCGCACTGCGTGCGTGCGGCGGCGATCAACGACAGATGCCCGTCGTGCAGCGCGCCCATCGTCGGCACCAGGCCGATCGTGCGGCCTGCGCGGCGGGCAGGCTCGATGGCCTCCCGCAAATCGCCCACGGTTCGCAGTGTCCTCATGGGCTTCAGGCCTCGGCGGGCCCGATCGATGTGAAGATCGATGCGTTCATTGGCTCGGTCCAGTTCCCTGTGGGATACCGGTCGCGACTCGCTTAAGCATACAACCCTTACCATCCGCCTTGGTGTCCACCACAGAGACCAACGAACCGGCAGAGCGGCGCCGCGAGGCTCTCAAGCAGGTATTCGAGCAGGCTCAGCGCTGCGTGCGCTGCCAGGAGCTCGCGGCGACGCGCAAGAACGTGGTGTTCGGGGCCGGCAACGCCGATGCCGATCTGATGTTCGTCGGCGAGGCTCCAGGCGCCAGCGAGGACGAGCGGGGGCTCCCGTTCGTCGGTCGCGCCGGCAAGCTGCTGGAGACGTTGCTGGGCGAGATAGGGATCGCCCGCAAGGACGTGTTCATCGCGAACGTGCTCAAGTGCCGACCTCCGGGCAATCGCGATCCGCTGCCCGTAGAGATCGAGAACTGCCGCGAGTACCTCTACCGCCAGGTCGAGCTGATCCAGCCGCGCGTGATCTGCTCGCTCGGCAACTTCTCCACGAAGCTGCTGCGCGAGGATCCGACCGGGATCACACGGCTGCACGGCAAACCCGAGGAGCTGACGCTCGGCCGGCGCACGGTGCGGCTCTACCCGATCTTCCATCCGGCCGCGGCGCTGTACACGCCGCGAATGCTCGAGACGCTGCGCGAGGACTTCTCGCGGCTCCCCGAGCTGTTGGCGCTGCCCGAGCCCCGGCAACCTCAGCTCGACATCGTCGCGGAGTCCGTCGATGTGGCTGCCGCGGTGAACGCTGCTGGAGCCGAGGACGATCGCCGCACGAACGCCGAAGAGGCCGGCGCGATCGACCAGCTCGGCCTCTTCTAAAGCGGACTGCCGACTCGAAGTGTCCGAAGCGCACGAGTTTCCCGTGCGCGAAATCCCCCAAAATGGGCGTTTTTGGACCAGAACTGGGCGTTCCCGGACCATTTTTGTCGGAGATCGATGCATCCAAATCTCCGCAGCATCCGTAAATGGATGTCGAAGGCTTTCTTGCTGGCGCTAAAGCGCGCGAAGCTGACGGCCGATACCAGTCCCATCTCCATCCTCCCAAGCACCACGGCCGGCCCGCGCTACCTCTCCCGCGGGCCGGTCGCTTTTTTGGGTTCTCGTGCAGGCGTCAGCTTGCATTGGACTAGGCTTCTCTCGTGGCGACACGTATCGTCGAGACCTCGGATTCGACTCAAACCGAGGCGCTGGGCGCCGAGCTGGCCGCTGCCCTGAAGCCGGGCGACATAGTGCTCGTTCGCGGCGAGCTGGGAGCAGGCAAGACCACACTCGTGCGCGGCGCCGCCAGGGCGTTGGGTGTAAGCGATGCCGTGACGAGCCCCACGTTCTCGATCGGACACCGCTACCGCGGCTCGCGGGTGACGGTGTCGCACCTGGATCTCTACCGTCTGTCTGGTCTCTCCGAGGAGGAGCCGGAGCTGCTTGACGATTACCTGGGTCCGGAGCGGATCGCGTTCGTGGAGTGGCCCGAGGAGAGCAGCGTCGAGTTGCGCGATGCGCGCATGCTCGTGACCCTCACTCACGAGGGCGGTGACCGGCGACGGATCGAATTGTGTGAACGCGACGGGCACAACCCTGAGCCGTCCCCGATTGAGTCGAGTCCGCCCGAGCGGGCAAGCGCGGTGAGGGTAGCGCCGTGATCGTGCTCGGCTTCGACACCTCCACACCGTCGACGGTTGTGGGCTTGCGGCTCGCGGATGGAACCACGCTCCAGGCTCGCGACGACCCCGCGGGCGGCGAGCGTCCCGGGCATGCCACTCGGTTGCTGCCGTTGGCGAACGGACTGCTCTGCGAGGCCGACCTGAACTGGGACGCCATCACGCGGATCGCCGTCGGGGTCGGACCCGGGACGTTCACGGGTCTGCGCATCGGGGTGGCCACGGCGCGAGGTCTGGCGCAGTCACTCGCTGTGGAGCTTGTCGGGGTGTCCAGCCTGTTGGCGCTCTCACACGCGGCGTGCATCGAGCAGCCAGAGGACACCGGCGTGTTGGCAGTGATCGACGCGCGTCGCAGTGAGGTGTTCGTGGCCGCCTACGACGGAGACATGGAGACGGTCGAGCCGCAGGCGCTCGCGCCGACCGACATGAGTGGGCTGCTCACGCGCGCCGAGGCAAACACCGGTCTCGCGCACTGGATGGCGGTGGGCGATGGAGCGACTCGCTACCGCGACGCGATCGAGCGCCTCGGTGTGGTGGTGCCTGGTGAGGACTCCTCGCTGCACCGTATCGACGCTCGCTCGCTCTGCGAGTTGGGGGAACGAGCGTCACCGGGAGACGTGCACGTTGTCCCCGACTACCTGCGTCGGCCGGACGCCGAGATCGCGATCGAGGGAGCTGTGTCCTGATGGGTTCCTCCGCCACGTCGACCACGCCTGAAGGAGCTGCTTCCTAGTGGCCTCCTCGACCGCTTCGATCACCTCCGAGGGGTCGTTCTCGGTGGAGATCAAGGATCTCGCTTACGCCGACCTGCCACGCGTGATCGCGATCGAGCGTCGTGCGTTCCCCACGCCCTGGTCGCTTGCGATGTTCGTGCTCGAGCTGTCCAAGTCCTCCGGTGTCTGTCTCGCGGCGTTGCACGACGGACGGCTCGTGGGCTATTTGATCTGCTCGCGCTACGACACCGTGTGGCACGTGATGAACGTGGCCGTCGACGTCGACCGTCAACACGAGGGCGTCGCCTCGGCCCTGCTGGCCGAGCTGTACGAGCGGGTTGGCGACCCGCTCGCACGCTTCACATTGGAGGTGCGCCGCTCCAACTATGTCGCGATCCACCTCTATGAGCGTGAGGGCTTTCGCGCGGCCGGGCTGCGCAGGCGCTACTACCAGGACAACGGCGAGGACGCGCTCGTGATGTGGCGCACCCCCGCGACGCTCGCGGGCTCGCTCGACGACGTCCCCAATCCGGGTCCGGTATGAGCACTGTCGCCTCACACGACGGCCAACCGGCGAGCCGCGTCTGTGCGCGGGGTGCGTCGGTATGACGATCCTGGCCCTGGAGACGAGCTGCGACGACACTTGCGCGGCGGTCATCGGCGAGCGTGGAGAAATACGCTCGAATGTGATCTCCTCACAGCGCGCGCACGACCGCTTCGGCGGTGTCGTCCCCGAGATCGCCTCGCGCCATCATCTCGAGCTGGTCAACCTGGTTGTCGAGCAGTCACTCGCAGAGGCCGACGTGACACTCGACGGGATCGATCTCGTCGCGGTCACGCAGGGTCCTGGGCTGGTGGGTGCGCTGCTGGTCGGTCTGTCCACGGCAAAGGCCCTCGCCGCCGCGCGTGAGCTGCCGCTGGCGGCTGTTGATCACCTGCAGGGGCATGTCGCCGCCAACTTCCTCGTGCCCGACGCATTTGAACCGCCGTTTCTGTGCCTGATCGCAAGCGGCGGCCACACCCTGCTTGCGCACGTGCGCGATCACACGGGTTTTGAGACGCTCGGCCGCACGCTCGATGACGCCGCCGGCGAGGCGTTCGACAAGGGTGCGCGCATGCTCGGGCTCGGGTATCCCGGCGGGCCCGCGCTGGAGCGTCTCGCCGCCGAAGGCGATCCCGATGCGTTCGAGTTCCCGGCATCCGGTTCGCGCTCGCGCGGGGGACGGGGCGCGGCGAGTGCCTTCGGGCGTGGCCTGGATTTCTCCTTCGCCGGACTGAAGACGTCGCTGCTGTATCGGCTGCGCGAACTCGGAGAGACTCACACTCGCGAGCATGCAGCCGATCTTGCGGCGTCCTACCAGGCGGCGATCGTCGAACATCTGATGTTGCGCACCGAGCAGGCGCTCGAATCGAGCGGTCTCGATCGCCTCGCGGTCGGCGGCGGGGTGGCCGCCAACGGCGAGCTGCGCCGCCGTCTTCAGGAGCTCGGCGCAAGCGTGCACGTGCCCCCGCGCGTGCTGTGCACCGACAACGCCGCGATGATCGGCGGGGCCGCGCGCTACGCGCCAGCGCTGCTCTATCCCGAGTATCTGGCGCTCGACGCCTATGCAACCGGCGAGCGCCCGCGGTGAGGCTGCGAGCGAGGCACACGCGGTGAGGCTGCGAGGGAGGCGCACGCCCGCGGTGAGGCTCCGAGCCCGGCACACGGCGCATGAGGTGTCCACCTCGGGCATACCCCCGCTCTCGAGCTCGCCGTCGTGGCGGTGAGGATCGCGCGATGGCCCTGATTACGCTTTACTCCAAGCCGGATTGTCACCTGTGCGTTGACGCTCGTGCCGCACTGATGGGGTTGCGGTCCGAGTTGGGGTTCGAGCTGTCAGAGGTTGACATAACCACTGACGAGGCCCTGCATCGAGCGTATTTCGAGCGGATTCCGGTGGTTGCGCTGAATGGCGAGGAGCTGTTCGATTATTTCGTTGACGAGCGGGCACTCAGAGTGCGGCTGCAATCCATCCTTTAGAGTCAATGTCGATGGCCTACAACGAGTTGACAACAGCCGCAGGCACGGTGCACGACGGCGAGCACGCCGTCGGCGATCGGCTTTCGCTGGGAGTCGCCGCACGCCTCTCGCGCTACCTGCAGGTGCTCACGCAAGCCAAGAAGATGGGCAAGGAGACGATCTCCTCACAGGAACTGTCCGACTACACCCACGTCAACTCCACCCAGATCCGCCGCGACCTGTCGGGATTCGGGAAGTTCGGCAAGCGCGGCGTTGGCTACAACGTCGAGTCGCTCGTCTCCCAGATCCGCAAGATCCTGCGCACCTCAGGCCAGCACAACATCGCGCTGCTCGGCGCCGGGCATCTGGGCAAGGCAATCGCCTCCTCAGACATCTTCGCCGACCACGGCTTCCGGGTCGTCGCGATCTTCGACGTCGACGCAGAGAAGGTCGGCAGCAAGGTCGGCGCGCAAAGCGTGCGCCACACCAGCGAGCTGCGCCAGATCGTCGAGGACGAGGACATCGTTGTGGGCGTGCTCGCCGTCCCCACACACGCCGCCCAGGGTCTCGCCGATGAGCTGGTGGCGGCCGGCGTGAAGATCATCTTCAACTACTCCGAGTCGCTGCTGGCGGTGCCTCCCGAGGTGACCGTCCACACCTCCAGCCCCGCGGTCGATCTGCTCTACGCGCTGTACTTCTATCTGACCTGAGCTCAAACCTCCGGCACGCACGCCCTGAGATCCTAAGCTGGGAAACCACTGTCGAGCGAGCTCACACCACATCGCACGCCCCAATCCCTCCCAAATGACCAGCCTCGATCTAGACCAGGCCGCAGAGACGTTCGCTCAGTCCACGGATCTCACCGTCGGGATCGAGGAGGAGTTCGCGATCCTCGACCCCGCCACGCACGAGCTGGTCCCGCGCTTTGAGGAGCTGCGCGACGGCGCGCTCGCCCGCGACGCGCTGCTTGCCGAGGCGATCACCGGCGAGCTAATCTCCTCAGAGATCGAGATCGTCTCTGGTCCCGGCACCAATTTCGCCGATGCGCTCGCCCGCCAGCGCGAGCGACGCAAGCGCCTGTTTGCGCTCGCCGGTGAGCAGAGCGCCGCGCTTGGAGCCACTGGCACGCACCCGTGGGCGGACTATCGCAAGCAGCCGATCATCGACACCGAGCACTACCGGCGCGTCGAGGAAGGCCTCAAGTACGTCGCCTGGCGCAACAACACCTTCAGCCTGCACGTGCATGTCGGTGTCAACAGCATCGATCGCGCGGTGCGCGTGTGCGACCGGCTGCGCCCCGTGCTGCCGTTGCTGCTCGCGGTGTCGGCCAACTCCCCGTATCTCGACGGTCGCGACTCAGGCCTTCATTCGGCACGCACGCAGAGCTTCACGCGCAACTTCCCGCGCTGCGGAATACCCGACGCGTTCGGTGGCTGGAGCGCCTATCGCGACTACATCGAGTTCCTGGTGCGCACCCGCTCGATCGTCGAGTTCACGCAGGTGTGGTGGTCGGTGCGTCCCCACTTCCGCTTCGGAACGGTCGAGGTGCGGATCTGCGACGCGCAGAGCACCACCGTGGAGTCCGAGTCGCTCGCCGGCTTGATCGTGGCGTGCGTCGCACAGGCCGCCCGCGACGTTGACGAGCACGTGCCGTTCTCCGATCCCGCCCCGCGCCTGATCGAGGAGAACATGTGGCGCGCGATCCGCTACGGGCTCGACGGCAGGATGGTCGATCTCGAGCGCGCCAGGGAGTACCCGGCCTTGGAGATCGTGGAGCGGCTCGCCGCCTGGACCGAGCCGGTGCGCGGCGAGCTCGGCGTGGAGCTCTCCTTTCCCGAGCGCAACGGCGCTCAACGACAGCGCAGGATGATCGAGGCGGGCGCAAGCCCCGAGGAGGTGTTCGCGGCCTCTGTCCGCGAGACACAGCAAACCTATTCCCAGGAGGTGACCGTGTGATGGCCGATGTCCACGAGCAGGGTGGTGCAACCGCGACAACGCAAGCTCAGCCGAGCGAGGAGGAGATGCGCGCCGCCTACGAAGCCGAGCTGAACCGCATCACCAGCACAGAGATGATTCTGCAGACCGCGGTCTCGCTGCTCAACATCGGCGGTCGCCGCCTCGGGCTCGCCGCCCCTCCCGCGGGCGCGGGTGGTCCATCCGCGGCCGGTGACGAACGCGACCTCGAGCAGGTACGCGACGCGATCGACGGCGCGAGCGCGCTGCTGCCGATCCTTGAGCGGCGCATGCCCGGCGAGCTCGGGCCATTGCGCGACGCCGTCGCCCAACTGCAGGTCGCCTATGCGCGTGAGGCCCAGAGCCCGGCGGGTGCGAGTGCCGCCGCCGCGCCTGCCGCGGCACACACGCCGCGCCCTGAGCAGACAACGTCGCCTGAGCACGCCGAGCAGGCACAGCCGGCCGCCAAGCCCGGGCAGCCCACAGAGGGCGATCAGCAGCCAGACCCAGGGCCGGCTCAGGCCAGCGGCAGACTGTGGGTGCCCGGACGCTGAGGTCCCGCCGCCGCGCTTTTCGCGTCGCTACACAGCTTCCGAGGTCGTCCCGGCTCGGGCGCTCATCCTGCCACACTGCTTTCCGCCCCGCCAAACGATAGACTGCGCCCGCCTTTACGCCGGGCAAACACGCTCGTAGGAGCGTCCCGTTAAACGAAGGTGCGCGCGAATTTCCTCGCGCGGCACGCCAATCAGACCGCGGAGGATTTCTGTTGAGTAGCTTTCTGACGAACCATGGGGTCGTCGTCGCCCTCGTATGCGCCGCCTGCGCCGTCATCTACGGCCTTGTGACCACACGTTCTCTGCTGGCGCTCTCGCCCGGCAACGAGCGGATGCAAAGCATCTCACTCGCGGTCCAGCAGGGCGCCCGCGCCTACCTGAACCGCCAGTACACCACGATCGCGGTTGTCGGCGTGGTGATTTTCGTGGCCCTGATCTTCATCCAGAACATCGCTGTCGCCTGCGGCTTTGCGATCGGCGGCATCCTCTCCGGCTCGGCCGGCTACATCGGCATGAACGTGTCGGTGCGCGCCAACTCGCGTGTCGCCGAGGCCGCCCGCGGCGGAGTCTCGCCGGCGCTGCGCGTCGCCTTCCAGGGCGGTGCGATTACCGGCATGCTCGTCGCCGGGCTCGCGCTGCTCGGCCTCTCCGGCTACTACGGCCTGCTCACGGCCGTCTTCAACGACAGCCAGAAGACCGCTGTCGACGCGCTGATCGGGCTTGGCTTCGGCGGCTCGCTGATCTCCGTCTTTGCCCGTCTTGGCGGCGGCATCTTCACCAAGGCCGCCGACGTCGGCGCTGACATCGTCGGCAAGATCGAGGCCGGCATCCCCGAGGACGATCCCCGCAACCCCGCGGTGATCGCCGACAACGTCGGCGACAACGTCGGCGACTGTGCCGGCATGGCCGCCGACCTGTTCGAGACCTACGCTGTCACCGCGGTCGCGGTGATGCTGCTCGGCGTGCTCACCTTCCACGAGTCCACACGCGTGGTCATGTTCCCGCTGATCCTCGGCGGCGTCGCGATCATCGCCTCGATCATCGGCACGTTCGCCGTTCGCTCGAAGGCCGGCAACGTCGAGCGCGCGCTCTACCAGGGCCTCGTCGTCTCAGGGATCATCGCCGCCGCGGCGTTCGCGCCCGTCACCTACTGGTTGATGCGCGGTTTGACCTTCAGCAAAGTGGGCAACGTCGTGAATCCGCCCTCCTGGGGCAAGTTCTACCTGTGCGCACTGATCGGCATCGGCGTGACCGCGCTGCTGTTCTTCATCACCGACTACTACACCTCCACGCGCTTCTCGCCCGTCAAGAAGACCGCCAAGGCGTCGGTCACCGGACACGCCACCAACATCATCCAGGGCTTCGGCTCCGGTCTGCAGGCGACAGCTCTGCCGGCGATCGTGCTCGTGCTCGGGATCCTCGGCGCGTGGAAGCTCGCCGGCGGCGGCACCACCGGCATCTACGGCATCGGCGTCGCGGTCATGGGCCAGCTCTCGCTCACCGGCCTGATCGTCGCGCTCGACGCGTTCGGCCCGATCACCGACAACGCCGGTGGTATCGCCGAGATGGCCGAGCTGCCTGAGGAGGTACGCAACGTCACCGATCCGCTCGACGCGGTCGGCAACACCACCAAGGCCGTCACCAAGGGCTACGCGATCGGCTCAGCGGTGCTCGCCGCGATCGTTCTATTCGCCGGCTTCCAGCAGGAGCTGGCGGAAAAGTCGAAAGGCAACTTCATCACCTTCGGCATCAACGAACCGCCCGTGCTGATCGGGCTGCTGCTCGGTGGCTTGATGGTGTGCCTGTTCGCCTCACTCTCGATGGAGGCCGTCGGCCGCGCCGGTGGCGCTGTTGTCGAGGAGGTCCGCCGTCAGTTCCGCGAGCACCCGGGAATCATGGAGGGCACCGAAGAGCCCGACTACGCAACATGCGTGGACATCGTCACGCGCACAGCTCAGCGCGAGATGATCCTGCCGGCGATGCTGCCGATCGCACTGCCCGTGATTGTCGGGCTGATCGACCAGAAGGCGCTCGGCGGACTGTTGATCGGCGTGATCGTCGTCGGCTTCTTCTTCGCGGTCATGATGACCGCCGGCGGTGGCGCCTGGGACAACGCCAAGAAGCTGATCGAGGATGGCGCCTTCGGCGGCAAGGGCTCCGAGGCGCACGCCGCCTCGATCACGGGCGACACGGTCGGCGACCCGTTCAAGGACACCGCCGGGCCCGCCATCAACCCGATGATCAAGGTCGCCAACATCGTCGCGATCCTGATCATCCCGCTCATAACCTGAGCCTCAAACGCTGCCCGAACGGGGTCGTCCATGCCGTTCGCGGACGACCCCGTCTAAGCTCAGGGAAGAGATGACATGACCGGCAGGCAGCTTCATCGCACAGGCACGTTTGTGCTGTCGCTGGCGATGGTCGCCATCGGCGTCACGCTCGCGGTCGAGGCGGTTGCCGGCAGCGAAGGCGCCATATCCGCGCGCCTGCTGCTTGGCGTCCTGTTTGTGGCCGCCGGGGCGGGTCGCCTATACGTCGAGATCAAGAGAGCCCGCCGAGCATGAGCTCATCCGACGAGCAGACCGAGCACTCGCGCTCTCCTGAGATCGCCGCGCACGCGCGCGTCACGCTGCGCCACGGTCTCGGCTCGCCGATCCTGTTCGCGATCGTCTACACCTCGCTGGCCTCGGCGGTGTTCTTCTCGCTGGGCCTCGTCACCGACCATGCCGCCGGTCTCACGCCGGTCGTGTTTCTGATCGCCGCGGTCATGTTCGGACTAACAGCGATGACCTACGTCGAGGGCGCCTCCCTGCACCAGGAACCAGGCGGCTCCACCGTATTTGCGCGCCACGCCTTCAACGAGCTCGTGAGCTTCGTCGCGGGCTGGGCGATGCTGCTCGACTACGTGATCCTGATCGCGGTCACCGCGTACGCCGCCACCCAGTATCTGCGCGTGTTCTGGGCGCCGCTCGGCCACTACGGGGAGGCGCTGCCGCTGGCCTTCGCGATCATCGCGTTCGTGGTGTTCAGCAACGTGCGTGGATTCCACTGGCGTCGTGAATATCGGATCGGCGTGGTCGTGCTCGGAGCGCTCGTGCTCGAGCTCGTCGTGATCGTGATCGGGCTGATCGACTTCCTCGACCCGCACCGGCTGATCTCCCAGGTCCACCTCGGCAGCGCACCGACATGGACGGGCCTCGTATTCGCGCTCACGATCACCACGATCGCATTCACCTGTGTGGAGTCGGCCTCAGGTCTCGCGGGCGAGGTGAAAGCCGGGCGTGGTGCCCTGCGGCGCCTGATCGCCAGTGGCACGGTGACGGTTGTGATCGCTTATGTCGGCATCGCGATCGTGGCCGTCTCGGCGTTCCCGCTGACCTCGGGCGGTGTGCCCGGACACCACTTCTCAGACGCCCCCGTGCTCGACATCATGCAACAGCTGCACCCCCACTGGCTCTCGCAGGTGCTCACTTATTCGATCGGCGCGATCGCCGCACTCACGCTCGTGGCCGCCGCTGATTCGGCGATGCTCGGACTCTCCCGCCTGGCCTACTCGCTGTCGGTCAACCGCCAGATCCCAAGCGGCCTGGGGCGCCTGCATTCCCAGCGCTCCACGCCCTACGTGCTGATCCTGCTCGCCGGTGTGATCGCAGCAGGGCTCGTGGTACCGGAGAGCCTCAGCTTCCTGGTCGGGACCTACGCGTTCGGCGCGATGCTCGCGTTCACGATCGCCCATGCCTCCGTAGTGAAGATGCGCTACACCGAGCCCGACAGGGAGCGTCCTTATCGCACGCCGTTCTCTGTGCGCGTGCGCGGCGGCGAGCTGCCACTGCTCGCGGTGATCGGTGCGGTCGTGTGCTCGCTGGGCTGGATCGCCACGATGGTGGTCCACGAGACCGCCCGCTACGTCGGGCTCGGCTGGATGGTCGCGGGAATCGCCCTGTATGTGGTCTACAGGCGCGCCGACGAAACCTCGCTGCTGCGGCGTGTCACCGTCCCCGTGGAGGCCCTGCGCGCCGAACACCTCCCCGAGCGCGACTACGGCTCGATCCTTGTTCCCCTGTGCGGCACGCGCCTGGACGAGGACATTGTTCAGACCGCCGCGCTGCTCGTCGCCGGCAAGCCAACCGACATCGCCGAGATCGACAACTCGACGATCGAGGCCGTGTGGATCTTCGAGATGCCAATGTCCCTCCCGCTCGACGCGCGCCTGCCCGACGCACAGGTTAAACACGCCCGCCAAGCGCTCGCGCGAGCCAAGGCCGTGGGGGAGGAGTACACCGGTGTGCAGGTCGCCACCGCGACGATCAGGGCGCGGCGCGTGGGACAAGCGATCCTCGAGGAGGCCCGCCGGCGGGGTGTGGAGGCGATCGTGCTTGGCGCGGAGGAGCCCTCTCGCATCCGTGGCGGATCGCGTCTCGGCGGCCGTGGAGGGCCCCTGGAGAACTTCGTTGGCGACGTCACCAAGTACGTCGTGCGCAACGCTCGCTGCCGGGTGATCGTGACGGCGCCCTCGGCCCGTGACTACGGCGAGAGCAAGGGCCGGGAGACCCCTGCCGCGGGCGAGCCGAAGGCGGCCGTTCCTCCGGCTGTCGCCGGGCCGGCCGGTGGACCCATCGTCTAATCTCACGGGCATGTCCGCGATCGCAACTACGAGCACCCCGGAGGCGGTTCCGTGTTCATCCTGATCGTCGGAGCCGGTCGTGTCGGCTCCGCGGTCGCCAAGTCGGCGCTCGCGGCCGGACACGAAGTGTCGGTGCTCGATGAGGATCCGCTCTCCCACGAGCGCCTCGACGCGGGGCAACGCGACAGCTGGGAGGAAGCCGACGGTCAGTTCACGCTCGGCACCGCCCTGGAGACCGACGCGCTGATCCAAGCGGGGATTGAGCGTGCCGACGTGTTCATCGCCTCCACCGACGGCGACAACACGAACCTGATCATCGCCCAGATCGCCCAGCGACGGTTCGGCGTGCAGAAGGTGCTCGCTCGCGTAATGGACCCCGCGCGTGCCGGTTGGTACGGCGAGCAGGGACTGCACACGATCTCTCCCACCAAGCACGCGATCGAAATGTTCGAGAGCGCACTCGCCATCGAGCCCGCTTAGGTCACTCGAGGACCAGGGCAAGTCATGTATGTGATCATCGTCGGCGCCGGCAAGGTCGGGCGCAATCTCGGTCGTGAGCTGATCCTCAAGGGCAACGAGGTCACCCTGATCGAGTCCTCGCGCCAGCGCTACCTGCTGATCGAGGAAGAGTACGAGCACGCCGTCCAGTACGGCGACGCCACCGAGCTGTGGGTACTCGAGCGCGCCGGCATCCAGCGCGCCGATCTCGTGATCGCGGTCACCGGCGACGACGAGGACAACATGCTCGTCTGTCAGGTCGCCAAGGAGAAGTACCTGTGCGAGCGCATCATCGCGCGCGTCAACAACCCCCGCAACTACGACCATTTCAAGCTGCTCGGCATCCAGCCCGCTGTGTCCGCCACCGACCTGATCCTGCGCCTGATCGAGCACGAGGTACCGCGCTACGGGCTAGTGCACCTGCTCGCGCTCGAAGAGGAGCGCCTGGAGATCATCGAGCTCGAGGTGAGCGCCGGCGCCCCGGTAGTCGGGGAAAGCGTCTCGAACATAGCGCTCCCCGAAGGCAGCCTGATCATCTCGGTGCTGCGCGCCGGCGGTGGCTTCGTCCCCAAGGCCGACACGGTCATCGAAGCCGGCGACGAGGTTCTCTTGGTGCTCGATCCTGGGCTCGAGCCGGCGATCACCGCGTTCTTCGCGCCTGCTGGGAGTCGGACTGGGGCGTAGCGCTGTCGTTCACTATCCTTGTGGGTGCCGTTCCGGGATGGTGTAATTGGCAACACGCGACACTCTGGATGTC
>CAVRXK010000016.1:0-106425 GCA_963725165.1 uncultured Solirubrobacterales bacterium | reverse complement strand
GGGGACACAAGCGAGGCGAGCCACGCGGGGACCGCCACGAGCGCAAGCACGACCACGCTCACGAGCGCGAGTATCTCGAGCGGCCGCGGACTCGCGCCGATGCCCGCCACCGGGAAGCCGGTGACATGTCGCAGATAGCTGTCGATCACGAGCTGGCCGTAGACGCCGGCGAGCACGCCTGTGAGGCAGCCGGCGCCGAGCATCAGCGCCGATTCGACCAGCAGGATCAGTCGTACGCGCCGTGGCCTGACGCCGGAGAGGCGCAGCGTGGCCAGCGAGACGCGCCGCTCCCAGATGGCCGAAGTCAGAGCGGCAGCCAGTGCGAGCGTGGCGGCGAGCAACAGCAGCGTCGATATCTCCCCGAGCCGGCTCAGCCCTTCGCTGGTGAGCGCGTCGATGCTCGCGTCCCGTTCGCGCGCACCGATCGCCTCGAGCCCGCTCGCGGGATCGAGCGCCCGTCTGACCCGCGCGAGCACGCGTGCCGTGCTCGCGCCCGGGGCGAGTGTCACGGCGAGCGCGGTGGGCGTGTGCGTGGCCCACAGGCGAGCGTAGTCGGCGCTGCTCATCAGGATCGCGCCGGGGCTCCACGCGAGGTTGGTCGTCGTCGCGGCGATCCTCATCGAGACCGGGCCGCGCGGGGTGGGCAGCGTGAGCGTCCCGCCGGTGCCTACGTGCCGCGCTTGGGCGATCTGCTGGGAGACGGCGATCCAGTCACCTTCGTTCAGTCTTTCGGCGACCTCGGCCGGACTGCCCCCCACAATCTGGCCGACGAGCAACCCCTGCACCGCTGTGCTCGGACGCGCCAGAACCCACACGCGCCTGCCGTCGAGTTGCATAAAGCCACCCTGGAATGCGCTCACGCTCGCAACCCCGTCGATGTGGCCAAGGCGCTCCGCGAGCCCGTCCGCGCGGAAGTCCACGACGGCCTGGTTATCGCCCGGCGTGCCGACCCAGATGTTCGCCTCGGCGGCGTAGCTGCGAGCGAAGCGCTGCACTCCACGCTGCAGGTCCGCGCGCGCGCCGCCGAGTGCGATTGCGCCGAACAATGCGAGCGCACCGGTGCCCGCCAGTGCGAGCGAGCGCAGCTTGGTGGAGCGCAGCGAGGAGAGTGCCACGGGCAGCACGGTCAGGCGCTGGTGGTGCTCGCTCAGAGCATGGGCGCCACGCAGCACGGCCGCGAAGGTCAACGGCACCATCAACACGGTCGCCAACGCCAGCAGCTCGCAGGCGAGCAGTGCACGCGCGGGCGCAGTCGCGAACAGCACGGTCGCACCCGCCAGCCCCGCGGCGAGCGCCAGCACTCGCTGGGCATGCGCCGGCTGCATCGTGTCTGCTGTCCCATCCTCGTGGTAGACCGCGTCGAGGGCGCGGCCGCGACGCAGGTCCAGCATCGGCACGGCCGAGGCCAGGCAGGTGGCAAGCATCCCCGCGCCCAGCGCCAGCAGGAGCGGCCGTGCCGTCACGAGCGTGCTCGTCCCAAGTGTGAACGCCTCGTCGAGGTAGCCGCTGGATTGGTGAAGCACCCCCCGCGCGAGTGCGTAGCCGCCCGCCAGCCCAGCGAGCGAGGCGACAAATCCCAGGCACAGCGCTTGGAAGAGCAGCATTTGCACGATCGCTCCGCGCCTGGTGCCGACCAGGCGCAGGTCGGCGATCGCGCGGCGGCGCTCAGGCACGGTCAGCAACAGCGCGCTGGCGGCGAGGAGGACCCCGAGCAGCACGCTGATCGCGGCGAACAGCGCGCTCGCTTGGTTTGACGGACGCAGCGCCTGGTCCAGCAGGCCGACGTCCTGGTCGGCCGCGGCGACTTCGATGCGGCCCCCGGTCAGTGCGCCCAGCTCGCGCCGCACGGCCGCTTCCCGGCCCGGTCGCGCCTGCACGAGGATGCGCGTGATGCGCCCCCGCAGGCCGGCCAGTCGCTGCAGCTCGCTCAGTGGCATGACCGCAATGTCCGCCTGGCTGAGGGCGCCCAGCTCTGCGGGACCGAGCACGTCGGAGACGTGCAGGCGCAGCGCCTCTCCGCGCAACAGCAGCGTCACCGATCCGTCCCGGCGCGTGCGCGTGCTCAGCGCCACTGTGCGAGCGCTCGTTGAGCTGAGGCCGATTCCCCCCGGTGCCAGCGTCGCCCTCGGCAGCGTATGCGCGAGGCCGTCGAGCACCGTCAGCGCGGTGTCGGCGCCGGCCAGGTCGACTGTCACGCGCCGCCCGCCCGCCGCTTGGAGCGTGGCGGTCTGCTCGAGCAGCGGCGCCGCCTGCTTGACACCCGCGAACGCTTCCACGCGCTTGAGAAGGGTCTCGGAGAAGCCGTCGGGGCCGCGCGTGCGCAGCTGCAGCGTCGCCGAGCCCACGACCGTGCGCACCAGCTGCGCCGAGGATCCCGAGACGCTCGCGCTCGCCACGAGCGTCGCGAACACGAGCGCTACGCTGCTGGCCACGCCGAGGCCGGCCAATAGCTCCTGCACCCCGTGCACGCGCAGTCGGCGGCGGTAGAGGTAGATGAGCGCGCCGAGGCGCATCAGCGGCCGTGCCCGTGTGGTGTGCGCAGGCGGCGAGGCTCCTCTCGACGCCCGCCTGCCCCTAGCCGGCGGCAACGCTCAGCTCCGCCTGTCCGTCGAGCTGGGAGAGCCGCCCGTCGCGCAGCGTGAGGTGGCGGTCGGCGTTGCTTGCCGCCTCCAGATCGTGGGTGGCGAGCAGTACGCTCGCGCCGCGCTCGTGGGCGATCTCACGCAACAGTTCGACGATCTCGAGGCTGCGCAGGCTGTCGAGGTTGCCCGTGGGCTCGTCCGCGAGGATCAGGCGCGGCTCCCCCGCGAGCGCACGCGCGATCGCCACGCGCTGACGCTCGCCGCCGGACATGTGCTCGGGGCTCTGCTCGGCCAGCTCGGCGAGTCCGACGCGTTGCAGCCACGGCAGTGCACGCCTGCGCGCGGCGCGCGTTCCCATACCGCCGAGCATGAGCTTGATCGAGGCGTTCTCCAGCGCCGAGACGCGCCCCATCAGTCGCGGGTACTGGTGTACGAAGCCGACGTCGCGGTGCAGGTATTCGCATGCCTCACGCTCGGACAGCGAGGACAGCGCGCGCCCCTCGAAGCTGATCGTGCCCTGCTCTGGTGAGAGCAGCCTTGCGATCAGCAGCAGCAGTGTCGTCTTGCCCGACCCGCTCGGGCCGTGCAGGGCCAGCAGCTCTCCCGGCGCCAGCGCGAGGCTCACTCCGTCCACGGCGTGTACCAACTCCCCGCCTCTGCGGTAGCGCTTGACCACTCGCTCGAGCTCGAGCATCGCCACGATGCCTACTGTAGGGCGTGCTCGATCACGCGCTCGCGCGGCGGCGCAGGGGCACTACGGTTGCCAGCTCGGGAGCTGTGCTGCCGCGCAGCTTGCCGCCGGTCAATGACAGCGCGCGGTCGGCGCCGGCCAGCGCAGTCGCCTCGGTCGCGCTTATGAGGACTGCGATGCCCTCGTCGGCGAGCGAGCGCAACAGTCCCAGGATCGCGTCGCGCTCGAGCAGGTCCACCCCCCTGACCGGGTCGTCTATCACGAGCAGCGCGGGTTGCAGGATCAGCGCGCGCGCCACAGCCACACGCAATGCCTCGGCGCCGTCGAGCTCGTGCGGGCCATGCGGGGCGCAGTCCTGGGCGGATACCCGCTCCAATGCCGCAAACGCTCGCATGCGCGCGTTCCTCCGGGGGATACCGCACGCAAGCGCGCCGAGCAGCAGCTCGTCGAGCACGCTTGCACCTCGCCCCTCGCGCGTGCCGTGCCGGCAGTACCCGATTCCGTCCCCCAAAGCGTTGCCGGCGCTGCCGGCGAGATCCTGCCCGGCGAAGCGGACTACCCCGCTGTCCGGCGGCTCGATCCCGGCGGCGACGCGCAGCAGTGTGGAGCGCCCGCATCGCCGCAAACCCCAGATCGCCACCAGCTCGCCCGCGTCGAGCCGCAGCGACACGTCGCACAGCACCACGCGCTCGTGTGCCCCCTGCCTGTAGCGGCGGGTCACGCGGTCGAGTTCGAGCAGCATCACCGCACGCGCCCTGGCCCCGTTGCAAGCGCGCCAAGCTCGCGGTGCGCGTACCCGATCCAGGCGAGCCGCGCGTCAACCGTCAGGCGGTCCTCCTCGTATACGAGCCGCTCCACCAATCCGCCGAGCTCCTCGGACGATCCGCTCTTCGCATCCGCAACCCGTGCATCTCTTGCCCGCGTCAGACATGCCTGCTCCAGGCGCTCGAGCACCGCCTGCGCGTCGCTGGGCGCGAGCATCGCCAGCTGGCGTGCGAACAGCCGCGAGCGCCGGCGCTCGTCGTGCTGCTGGGCGAGCAGCCAATCACGGTAGGCGCGCACGCCCTCGACGGTGGCTCGGTAGTGCGGCTTGGGCTGGCGCCCCACGTCCGAAGTCGAGCTCTTGGCGGGCAGCTTCTCGGCGAATTGTTCGATCAGCGCCCTGCGCGCGAGTGCGTCGAGCGCCGTGTATATCTGCGAGGGGCTCGACAGCTCGAGCGCGTCCGCGTAGGTGCGCTCGAAGCGCTGCACCAACTCATACCCGTAGCTCGGACGCTGGATCACAAGTCCCAAGAGCGCCCAGCTCACCGGCGAGCGCATCGCCGCAGTGCCCTTTTCCGTGACAGTCCCCACTCCCACAACCAAAGCAGACTAGCGCAAACGCCCACCAATGTACAAGTTGGAACTCGTCGGGTATTCACAAACCAGAACGTTCACGAACTAGAACTCTCTCGCGCCGGATTTCCCAGTCGTGATTCGTCTGGTCCGCCTCTCGTGAAGAGGTAAAACCGGCGCTGGGGCGCCTGCGTACTGCTTTAGGATGGACACCCCAGCACCGATGACAACGATCCAAAGCCGATCCGTGAGGACCGGCAGGAGCACGCTGTAGTTTACACAATGCACGCCCGTACTGGCCCCACAGCCAATTGGGCCGCATCGTACGCCGTCGCAGGCTCGGCTTGCGGGCATGCTCTCGCGCCTAAGCTCGACGGCCGGCACGATCGAACATCTGTCCACGTGGACAATTCGAACAGTTTGTGACTTTCACCATTGGGGTATAATCGCCGCCCCGGCGCGATCCGCCAGTTGCTTGGGACACGTATGCCTAAACGCTCGTGCGTCGATCCCGCCGGGGTCAGATCGTGCCTGTGCATTGAGCGCAGTCACCGAACCGGCGGCTGGGGCGTCTGCGTATGCGATCGGGATGGGCGCCCCGGCAGCTGGTGCTGCCACGGTGCGCATGTGCCGCCGGTGGGGCACATGCGCCCGGCCTTCGTGCGCGTGGGGGCGGCGCCTGTGACCACCTTCGTAGCCCTGCTCGCGCGGGACGACAACTACTCTAAACCTAGAACCCTCTAAGCGTGGCTTGTATGGCGGCTTGGAGTGGGAGAGCATGCCCGCCATGGTGGGAAGTGGGGTCGAGAGCGTACGTGGACGGTGGCTCGGTCGAGCACCGTTGGCGCATGCAGGGCCACGGCACGTGTGCGAGCAGCGCGCGTATCGGGGTGCCCCCGCGATGACGCGCGGTGTCCGGCGGGACGTGGTCTCGCTCGGACGCAGTGCCGCGCGCTGTGGCGGGGCGTGGTCGATCCCCCAAGACGCCGAGAGGCGTCGCCCACCAGATGGGCCGGTTCTCGAGCGCCAAAAAGGATGGACGCTCGGGTGTCGGATAAACAGAACACGATCAAAAGGAGTAGCTAAATGCTACGTGTAGCGAAACACAGGACGCTCGGCTTGGCCGGGCTGGTTGCGGCGGTGGCGATGCTGGCCGTCGCTAGTGTCGGGGTGGCGAGTGCCTCGGCGGCAACGCCGGACTTTAAAGTCTGCGCGAAGGTGGCGGTAGCAGGGACCGGAGCATGGGAAGACTCCAAATGCTCCGTAGCAGATAAAACCAACGAATTCGTCAAGGTCACTGCGCCGTGGGTACATATCGCAGGCGAAGAATGGTGCGCCCCGGTCGAGCCAGGCGAACCAAGCACATACGAAGACGCGGCATGCACGAAAGCGAAGGCCGGCGGCGGCTTCATCAAGGTCAAGAGCAAAGCCGTGAACCCTCTCGCCTTCACGTCGACGAGTGGCGCGGGTACGTTGGAAACCGTAAAAGCCCGCACCGTGAAATGCACGGCCGACACGAATGAAGGCGAACTCACCGGGGCACGGTCAGATGTATCCACTATAAAGTTCACAGGATGCACGACGACCAAAATCGTCACGTTGAAATGTCAGACAACAGGCGCCAAAGAAGGAGAAATCGTCCTGAAAGTGCAGAGCCTGCTGGTGTACACCAACGAAACGACCAAAGAAGTGTCGGAGTTGCTCAGGCCCGCAGGTTGGCCCACAAGCACAGAATTTGTGACATTCGAATGCACGGGGCTGGCTAAAGAGACCCTCAAAGTCAGGGACGCGACCGCAAATGGCGGGGTGCTTGGGGTTATGACACCAACCAACACGGTTACCAACAAATTCACCCTCACGTTCTCGCAGAGCAAAGGTGTGCAAAAATCTAGCACCAAATATTTCGAAGAAGGCGTGGAAAAGACGGCGTTCCTCGAAACCGAAGGCACGGGTACTGAAGCCTTCGCGTACGAACAGTCCGCAGAGGAAACCACCGATACGCTCACCACGAGCGAACTGGGAGAAATCAAAGCATAACTGACTGATCGACGGCGCGTATGGGGTAGGGCCACCGTGCCCGACCCCATACGTCTGTCCGTTCATGTTTCGTAAAAATAGGGTAAGGGGATGGAGAGGCAATGAGGGGAGCGCGTGTTTGCAGGCCGATGTCGACGGCCGTTGTCGCGTCGATGTGCGTGGCAGCTGGTGTCCTGGTGGGTGGTACGCCTGCGATGGCGGCGAGGGGCCACATCTTTTGTAACACATGCACGTTCGGCAGCGCGTCATCGACCGTCATTGATCCCGAACCGCTTACGGCCCCGGCGGGTGTCGCGGTCAACGAAGCGACCGGCCAGGTCTACGTAGTCGACAGGGGCAACAACCGCGTCGAGTACTTCAGCTCGACGGGGGCCTATGAAGACAAGTTCGACGGCAGCGGCGCCTTCTCCAACGAAAACAGTAGGAAAGCGCCGCATGCCCTCTCCGAACCGGAAGGCATCGCGATCGACAACGATCCTCTCAGTCCGTCGCACGGCGACGTGTACGTCGTCGACACGGGCAACAAAGTCGTCGACAAGTTCGGTCCGACAGGCGAATACATCGGTCAGATGTCGGCATCTACGGTGGAAGAACATACGACAAACGAAAAACCCGGCGAACCATTCGGCAGCCTGTTTGGCGTCGCGGTCGACTCGTCCGGCATGGTGTGGGTGTATCTGCGAGACTCCGGGGACGAACCGGAAGTCGCGACGTTCAGCGACGGAGAACCCAACGTATACACCGCTAGCCACGAGGTCACAGGCGAAGTCGTTTTCTTCGAAGGCGCGACGGCGGAGGTGCGTGGTCCCGAAGCCGGTCTCGCTGTCGATTCGGAAGACCACCTCTATGTGCATAGCAACTTCGTTGCGTCAGGCACCAACGTCATCTCAAAGCTCGGCCCTACGGGAACACCGGTCCTGATCTACGGGCTCGACCATGAATCCTCCAGCAGCGTGGCCGTGGAAATGTCGACGGGTGACCCCTACGTCGGCAACCTCACGAGCGTAGCGCGGTTCACGCCGTCGGGCTCCCCGATCGAACGCCTCGGCGAAGAAAAAGGCGCCAAACACCTCACACAGAGCAGCGGCATCGCCGCGAACTCGAGCACCGAACAGGTGTATGTCGCAGACTCCACGGGTGACGAGGTCGACGTCTTCGATCCGGAACCCCCGAGTAAGCCGGTTATCGAAGAAGAGTCCGTCTCGCAGGTGAGCTCGACCGGCGCGACGATCACGGCCGAGATCAAGCCGAACACCGAAGCGTCGGAATCGAAGCCGGACGCGACGTACTACTTCCACACGTGCGGCGCGCCCCCGAGCTCGTGTACGGACGTTTCCCTGCCCCCGGGCTCGGACATCGGCTCGGGCTTCGACGGTCAGAGCGTCAGTGTTCACCTCGCGGACCTTCAACCGGGCGTGCGGTATCACTTCGACGTGGTCGCGGTCAACAAATTCGGGGAAACCGAAGGCGCGGAAGAGACCTTCACCACACGCGCCGCGCAGCCCGGCCCCGAGCTGCCCGATGGCCGCGCCTGGGAACTCGTCTCCCCGAGCGATCTGCACGGCGGGCTGATCCTGCCGATCGGGGAAACGGGGTTGATACAGGCGGCGGCGGACGGCAGTGCGATCACTTACAAATCCACCAACTTCAGCGGCTCCGAGCCCGCGGGTGAGACGGAGGAACCGCAGCTCCTCTCCACGCGCGCACCGGATGGCGGCTGGTCTACCGAAGACGTGGTCACGCCCAACAGCTCCGCGACCGGAAACTCTATCGGGCAGGGCGAAGAGTACCGCTTCTTCTCCACGAACCTAGCCTCCGCGGTCGTCGAACCGCGCGGCAAGGAAAGCCCTCCCCTCTCGCCAGAAGCGTCCGAACGGACCGTCTACCTGCGCGACAACGGGTGTGGCAGCGAACTGCAGTGCGCTGCCGCCGGAGCGCAGCTCTACCGGGCGCTTGTGGCCACGGCTCCCGGGTATGAAAACGTGCCCCACGGCACCAATGTCAACGGAAATCCGGAAAACCTCACGGGCGCGGTCAAGTTCGTCGGCGCCTCGCTGGACGCCAGCCATGTGATCCTCGAATCGGAAGTCGCGCTCGCCGCATCACCGGCTGCTCCCGGCCTCTACGAGTGGGCTGGAGGGAAGCTCCAGTTCGTAAGCGTGCTGGAAAACGGAACCGCGGCCGGCGGAGCGTCGCTCGGCAGCCACAATGGTGTCAACACGCGCGGGGCCGTATCGACCGACGGCTTGCGCGTCGTTTGGGATGCGGGTGAACATCTGTATCTGCGCGACACGGCCACGGAAGAAACCATTGAGATCGACGCTCAGCAGGGAGTGAGTGGGGGTACTCCGCAAGCGCGGTTCCAGGTCGCCGACGGCGAAGATACGCGGGTGTTCTTCACGGACACCCAGAAGCTGACGCCAGGGTCAACCGCGGCATACGAAGAACCCGACCTCTATGTGTTCGAATTGAACACGAAGGCGGCGACGTTGGAAGGCAAACTGACGGACCTCACCGAGCACGCCGGCGAACTCGCAAACGTGCAGGGCACGGTGTTGGGGGCCGCCAGCGAAGAAGGCTCCTACATCTACTTCGTCGCCAAGGGCGTGCTGGCGGGCAAGAACGCTGAAGGCAACGAACCGGAGAAGGAAGCGGACAACCTCTACGTCGCGCGCTTCGCCTCCGCTGCGTGGCAGCAGCCGACCTTCATTGCGACGCTCGCGAAAGAGGACCAGCCCGACTGGGCGGGTGGCGGCGGGCTGCCCGGCCTCACGGCGGGAGTGTCGCCGAACGGCCGGTGGCTGTCGTTCATGTCGAGTCGGCCTTTGACCGGCTATGACAACGCCGACGCGATCAGCGGCATGCCCGACGAGGAGGTCTACCTCTATGAAGCCCAAGCGGAAAGGCTTGTGTGTGCCTCCTGCGACCCGACGGGCGCGCGACCGGTGGGCATCGAATACGCCAAGCTGACGGTCGGCAACGGCGGATTTGTCGGCGGCGACCGAGTGTGGGCAAACAATACGTGGCTCGCCGCGAACATCCCGGGCTGGACGCCATACTCCCAGAGCGTCGCCGCCCACCAGGCTCGCTACCTGGCAGATAGCGGACGACTCTTCTTCAACAGCAGCGACGCGCTCGCCCCGCAGGACACGAACGGCGTGGAGAACGTCTACGAGTACGAGCCAGCCGGCGCCGGTAGCTGCACCAGTTCGAGCACCACCTTCAGCGCGAGCTCCGGTGGCTGTGTAGCCTCGATCTCCTCCGGTACCTCAACCGAAGAATCGGCGTTCCTCGACGCGAGCGAAGGCGGCGAAGACGTGTTCTTCCTCACGAGCGCAAAACTCGTGGTGGCCGACGAAGGCAGCGCGCTCGAGGTCTACGACGCGCATGTGTGTTCCGCGGCAGCGCCGTGTGCGACGGCAGCCGTGTCGTCGCCGTTGCCGTGCGCTACGGCCGAAGTGTGCAAAGCGCCGCCACCGTCATCGCCGGCGCTCGGCTTGCCGGCGAGCCTGACCTTCTCGGGCGCCGGAAACATGGCGCCGTCCGTGTCAAAACTCGTTACGAAGAAGACATTGACCCGCACTCAGAAGCTCGCCAAGGCGCTGGCGGCGTGCCGCAAGAAGAAGAGCAAGCGCAAGCGAGCCGTGTGCGAAAAGCAGGCGCGCAAGAGCTACGGGGCGAAGGCGTCCGGAGCGAAAGGGGCCCGTAAGGCCAATGCGAGCAAGAGGGGCAGGGGGTGATCGCCGTGGGGTCGACCAGGAGAGCAATCCTCGGCATCGTCACGGTCGCCGCCGTGACCGCGCTGGCCGGGTCAGTCTCAGTCGCGGCCGCGGGAACGTGCGAAGGCTGCACCCCGTGGTGGCATGTCAACACCAGCGCCATCCCGACGAACCTGCCGCCTGGTGGGAGCGGTCAGATCGTCGTGGTCGCGAACAACGTCGGGGACGCCAACGCGACATCGCCCATTACGATCAGCGACAGGTTGCCGGCCGGCATCGAAGTCACCGGCGCCGAATTCTACGAGTCCTCCTTTGTCGGAGGGGAACATTCCTACGGGGAAGCCTTTGGAATCCCTGGCTTCCTTTGCACCACGACGCCGACAGAAGTCACGTGCACGTATCCGGGCGTGAAAGAAGTGGAAGCAATGATCGGTGTGTCGCGAGCGGAAGCGGAAGCAATCTTCCCGCCCACTGTTCATCCGTATGCGGACTGGCTCAAGGTGGTCATCGAAGTGAAAGTGGGTCTCGGCGCCAAACTGGGCGCGAACGAAGTGACGTTGACAGGCGGTGAAGCACCGCGGACGTCCATCGGTCAACCGGTGACCGTCAGTGGCGCACCGGTGCCCTTTGGAATAGAAGACTATGAGCTCAAGCCGGAAAAGGCAGGTGGCGCGCTCGACACCCAGGCCGGGTCGCATCCGTTTCAGTTGACCGCCACGCTCGCGATGAACAAGACGAAGACGGGCGTCGAGGTCACCACGCCGGCCTTGGTCAAGGATCTGCGCATCGGCCAGCCGCAGGGACTGGTCGGCGACGCGGACGCGGTCCCGCAATGCAGCGAAGCGCAGTTTCATGCGAGAGACTGCCCCGAGAACACGGCGCTCGGAGTCGCGACCACTCTCGTCAACCTGCCCACGCCGGGCAATGCCGTGGGATCTCTGGATACCTTCACGGAACCCGTCTACAACTTGAGGCCAAGCGCCGGCGAGCCGGCGCGATTCGGCTTCTCGCCGGCGGGGATTCCCGTGAGCTTGGACACTGCGCTCGCCACAAGCGAACACTACAGGGTGGTCGTAAACGCTCAGTACACCAACCAGGCCGCCGTGCTGCTCTCCAGTCAAGTCACGCTGTGGGGGAACCCCAGGGATGCGCGCCATAGCGAATCACTGCAGGGGGTCTGCGAAGAGGCAAAAATCGTGAACTGTGTGGCAGGAGAAGCCGGTCACACCGTTCCGTTCTTGACGCTCCCCACGTCGTGTCCGGCCGAACCGTTGACCAGCACGGTGGAAGCCGACTCGTGGGCGGCGCCGGGAAAGAGCCCGGTGACCGCCGCGCCGGTCACCTACACGCTCGAAGACAGCTACGGCCGCGCGGTCGGCATCGACGGCTGCGACGCGCTGCTGTTCGAACCGAAGATCGACCTCGAATCGAGCACGAGCTCGGCCGACAGCCCGACCGATCTGACGGTGCACCTGAAGGTCCCCCAGGAAGCAGGCGAAGCGCCGGAAGGCGACGCGGAGTCCGACGTGAAGAACACGACAGTCACGCTGCCCGCCGGTTTGCAGATCAACCCGGCAGCCGCGGACGGTCTGCAGGCGTGCTCGGAGGCTCAGGTCGGCTTCACACGCCTGGAAGCGAGTGGGGAGGCGGTCTTCTCCGAAGGCGAAGCGCAGTGCCCCGAAGCCTCGAAGCTCGGTACCGTGGAAGTCACGACACCGCTGCTCAAAGAAGCGCTGACAGGCTCGGTCTATCAGGCCGTGCAGGGTGCCAACCCGTTCGGTTCGCTACTCGCCCTGTATGTGGTCGCGGAAAACAAGAACGAGGGCGTGCGCGTCAAGCTCGACGGCAAGGTCGAACCGAACAAGAGCACCGGCCAGCTCGTCTCCACGTTCGACCAGACGCCGCAGCTGCCCTTCGAAGAATTCGACCTGAAATTTTTCGGTGGCAACCAGGCGCCGTTGGCGACTACGAGCTGCGGTGCCTACAAGGCCACGAGTTCGATTGAACCGTGGTCGGGGCAACCGGCGGCGAGTCCGTTCTCGGAATTCGAGATCACCACCGGCCCGGACGGCACGCCGTGCCCGAACCCCGCGTCGTTCTCCCCGTTGTTCACCGCGGGCACGACCAACAATGCCGCCGGCGCGTTCACACCGTTCGTGATGAACCTGACGCGCAAAGATGGCGAACAGACGCTGAGCACGATCGCTCTGAAGATGCCGCTGGGCGTCTCAGGCATGGTGTCGGCTGTGACGCTCTGCCCCGAAGCGCAGGCCAACGCCGGGGACTGCCCCGCGGCGAGCAGGATCGGGCACGTGCGCGTCAGCGCTGGCGTCGGCAGCGAGCCGGTCGTCCTGCCCGAAGCGGGCAAGGGCGAAGACCCGGTCTATCTGACCGGTCGCTACAAGGGCGCTCCCTTCGGCCTGTCGGTCATCGTGCCGGCCGAAGCCGGTCCGTTCAACCTCGACGAAGGCGGTCATCCGATCGTCGTGCGGGCCAAGGTCGAAGTCGATCCCCACACCGCGCAGGTCACCGTCGTCAGCGACCCGATGCCCACGCGCCTGCAGGGTATCCCGCTCGACGTCCGCAACGTCGAAGTGTTGGTGGACAAGCCCGGGTTCATCTTCAACCCGACCAACTGCGCTGCCATGTCGGTCGCGGGCACTATCGGCTCGAACGAAGGCGCGAGCGAGAGTGTCTCCAGTCGCTACCAGGCCGCGGACTGCGCGAATCTCCCCTTCAAACCCTCGCTCTCGGCGTCCACGCAGGCCAAGCACACCAGGAACGATGGGGCCTACCTGCACGTAGTCGTCAAGTCCAGCTCGGGCGAAGCGAACATCGGCTCGGTCAAGGTCGACCTGCCCAAGAAGCTGCCTTCCAGGCTCTCGACGCTCAAACTGGCGTGCACCGAAGCGCAGTTTGCCGCCAACCCGGCCGGCTGTCCCGCTGGCTCGAAGGTCGGCACGGCCACGGCCACCACGCCGGTGCTGCCTGTGGCGCTGTCGGGGCCGGCGTACTTCGTCAGCCACGGCGGGGCCAAGTTCCCCGAACTGGTCCTCGTCCTGCAGGGCGACAATGTGACCCTGGAGCTGGCGGGCGAAACGTTCATCAACAGCGCCGGCATCACGTCCTCGACGTTCCGCTCGGTACCGGACGTGCCCGTCACGCGCTTCGACCTGGTCCTGCCGACTGGCCCCGACTCGGTGCTCGGGGGCAACGGAAACTTCTGCACCGGCACGCTGTCCATGCCCACCGAGATCAAAGGCCAGAACGGCGCGGTCGTAAAACAGGAAACGAAGGTTGCCGTCAGCGGATGCAAACCCACGATCCGCGTCGTGCGCCACAGCGTCAAAGGCTCCAAGGCGACGGTCGTCGCGAGCGTGCCGTCGGCCGGCAAGCTGATCGTCACGGGCGACGGCCTGGTCGGAGGCACGAAGACGCTCAAGAAGGCAGGAGAGGCCACGATCGATCTCAGCCTCTCAAAGCAGCGGCAGCTGCTCCTCGCCCGCCACCACGGCCGCAAGCTGAAGGTCCGCGTGCACCTGCTCTTCAAGCCCACGCATGGCAGTCACCTATCGACCTCGGTGACGCTGCTCATGCGCTGAGCCGGCCGCGACAGAACCGCTGAGGATCGGCGCCGCACAGCGGCCGCGTGACTCACGCCTTGCCCCACTCGCTGCGCGGGCCTCCTTGCGAGCGCCGTCATCCCCTCTCCCTGGCGGCGCTCACAAGGGGGTCTGGGCCGCCCGGTATACTGGGCTAATGGCCACGGCTGAGCTGACCAGGTTTCAGGAGGCTGAGGAGGCGCTGAGCGTCCCGTTGGCGAGGTATGTGGGTCGCTGGGTCGCTGTGCGCGACCATAAGGTGATCGCCGACGCCGCGACCCCGGCAGAGTTGCTTGAGCTGGTGCAGGGCAAGGAGTACGAGGGGATGTTCCAGGTTCCCGAGTACAGCGAGGGCGGCTGTTTCTTCTGAAGGTCCCGGCCCGCGGTATTCAGCTATCGAAGGCTGACACCATCGGGGCCACTGATGCCGGTGTTCCCGGTCGTGCTGGCGGGTCCGGCGGGCGAATCGCCACCGCTGATGGCGTTGGTCGATAGCGGCGCTGACAGCTCGCTGTTTCCGGTCCAGATCGCACCGTTGATCGGGATCGACGTGACTCGCTGCGAGCAGGCGACGGGGATGACCGCGGGCGGTGCGGCGAGCCGCTACATCTGGGAGGACGGCGTTCAAGCCACCATCCTGGGACGGGAGGTGCGGCTGCGTGGCGCGTTCGGTGCGTGTCCTGTGATCTTGTTGGGACGAGGCGACTTCTTCGACACGTTCAAGGTCGCGTTCGATCAGCGTGAGAAGACTTTCTCCCTCGATCCGTATTGATTTCCCCACCCAAGACAGACGCCTCGCGCAGCACGGCCGCGGCGTGCTCGGGCGCGACGATGTTGAGGTTCACCCCCGTGGAGAGCTCGAGGCCCGCGAGGTAGGTCAGCCGTGGCGCCACGTCGATCCGCCAGCAGAAGTGCTCCGCCCCCCGCGGGGCGGTTCTGACCCACATGTTCAACGGCGGGCTCGAGCCGAAGTGGCGCGCGAGGCGGCACAGACCGTCGTGCAGCAACTCCGCCCCAAGTGGACCGTCGTCCTCGAAGCGCATGCGCGGCACGCGTGGCACGAGCATCATCTGGAACGGCACGCGCGAGCCGTATGGGGCGAGCAGCACCGCCTGCTCGTCGATCGCCACGACTCGCTCGCCGCGACGGACCTCTTCGGCGAGGAGATCCTCGAGCAGGCTCCTGCCCATCGTGCGGGTTGCATATGCCCCGTAGCGCTCGCGCTCACGTGCGACCTCGCCGGGCACGAAGTCGAGCGCGTAGAGCTGGGCGTGGGTGTGCTCCAGCGACGCGCCCGCCTCGCGCCGCTCGTTGACGATCAGTTGCACGTATGCGCTGTCCGCGTGCGTGCGCATCCGTTCGCGCCACACCTCGAGTGCGCCTACCACGCGCTCGAGGGGAAGCTCGGCCAGCGAGGTGACCGGCTCGGGAGCGTTCACGATCACCTCGTGCGCGCCATTGGCCGGCATCGCATGAAACAGGTCGGGCTGCGCGTCGCTCGGTGGCTCGGGGCTGTCGAGCACGAGCGCCGGATACAGGTTCGGCACGACCCGCACGGTCCAGCCGGGCGAGTCGGTCTCCCCGCCATCAGGACGCACCGCGTACAGCTCTGGCGGGGTGCGGTCCTCGTGGCCCTCGGCAAACGGGTCCTTCTCGACATCGATCGGCTGGGCGGCCGGGCAGCGGGGCTCGCCCCCCGGTCGCAGCGAGCGCTCGCCCGCAACGATCACCTTGTGCCCGCTCAGCGGGTCCACCCTTATCTCAGGCATTCAACGCGTACTTTTCGACGTCGTGGCGCAACTTCCCCTCGCTCGAGAACTGGCCCTGCCAGATGAACCGATGTCCGTTGCGCGCGATGAACACCGTCGCGGGCGTCGCAGAGGAGTCGGTGATCTGCTCGCCGAGTTCGCCGCTCTGGTCGTAGTAGCTCGGATAGCTCACCGGGAACGACCGCAGGAAAGCCGCGGCTTCGGCGCGGCTCGTGTCCTCGGAGTCGATCCCGAGGAAGGCCACGCGCCGTCCGTATTCGGCGGAGACCCGCTGGAAGGCGCTGAACTCTTCTTTGCAGGGTACGCACCATGAGGCCCACTTGTTGATCACCACCGGATAGCCCTTCAACGCAGTGAGGCGCGCGTGCAGTGCGCTCGAGCCGCCGTCGAGCAACATGTTTGCTTGGCCATGCAGGGCCGCCAGCGGCTCCGGCGAGTCGGCCAGCAGCGCGCCGACCCGGGCGGGGGTCAACCGCGCCCCGTCCGAGGTGTCGGTGCTCGAACCCCCCGGCAGTTTGGATACCCCGACGGCGATCAGGGCGGCGAGGGCAAGGCAAGCAAGCGCCACGACGACGCGACGTGAGGTCATGCGCTCGGGCTGGTCCTGTCCATGGCGAACAAGGGTGGCAGATGGCCGGCTCTTCAATTCCCCTGGGTTGTGTTGTATCCTCGAGTGACAAGGGAATGGGGACCTACCGGTTCCCGTGCATCGTCTGAAGCCTCACCGGTACAAGTGCCGGTATCACGAGTCACGCGGGAGTCGTTTCCCGCGACGGCTCCATCTCGAAGCCCAGAGCCTCAATGGCCGAGTCCACCGCAGTGGCCCTCGCGGCCGCGTCCATTCCGACATCCGCCGAAATCACTCGCGCGGAGAAGCTCGTGCGCGAGCGTTTTCTGCACGAGGGCGAGGATCCCGCCGCGGCGCTTGCCAGGGTGGGTGGGACTTCAACCCCCCGCCGGCGCGCGCTGGACCAAGCGCTGATCGAGCTGAAGGAAGGCGCCAAGCACCCTTCGACCGCGTGGCGGCGCGAGTTCTCGCTGCTGCTGGGTCTCGAACGGGTGCTCTCTGAGGACGAGCCGAAGCTGGCCGACGGCACCGTGCTCTCCGCCCACCAGGTCGATGCACTGTCGGGCACACTCACCGCGCTACTCGCCGAGGCCCAGCGCACCGCCGCAAACGGCAACGGGCGCTCGGCCGCGGCCGCGTCGCCTGAGCTGCTGGCCTCCGCGGCGATCCTCGGCCCCGATGGCGGTGAGTCGCCTGGGACGAGTGCCGACGACATAACCGCCACGCGCACAACGCGGGACAACGGCGCGGATGCCGACAGCGATGACGTGGACGAGGACGACGAAGAGGAGGACGAGGACGACGAGGATGACGACGAGGATCTCGGTCCTGTCCAGCGGGCCGCGCCGGAGGAGGACGAGGAGGAGGACGACTTCGAGGACGAGCTCGAGGAGATCGAGCCGGAGGCCGAGGTCGAGGTCGAGCAAGAGGTCGGGGAGGAGTCCGAGGAGGAGCCCCAGGATTGGGTGGACGAGGACGAGGAGGACGTCTCAGACCAGCCCGAGGACCCCAACGCCGCCAAGCGCTTCTGGTTCGAGCACGCCACCGGCGCCGGGAAGACCGTCGCGGCACTGGGCTTCGTCGAGGCCTCGCAGACCGGCGGCATCCTGATCCTCACCCACCGGCGCAACCTGGTCGATCAGTTCCACGGCGAGCTGCGCCAGCGCGGCTACCAGAAGCGCATCTCGCGGCCCCTTTACGTAGGCGAGGACTCCCCGAAGGGCCCCGTGACGGTCGAGACCTACCAGTGGTTCGTGCGCAACGCGGGGCGCATCTCCAGTGCCTACACGATCGTGATCTGCGACGAGGCGCACACCGCGCTGGGCGAGAAGACAAGTGGCGCGATCCGCGCGTGGACGGGCCCGATCTTCATCGGGATGACCGCCACGGGCGCGCTGATCGCGCGCCACGTGACCGACCTGTTCCCGACGCAGACCTCGCGCTTCGACCTCGCGCAGGCAGCCAGGCGCGGAGTGATCTCGCCCTTGCGTTGCGTGCGCATCTCCCCCGGCGTGGGCGTGCGCACGATCGCCAATGTGCCGTTGCGCCGCGGCGAGGTGGACACCGAGTTCGACCAGGATGAGCTGGCTGAGCTGCTCGACCAGCAGCCGTTCAACATGGCCGCGGCGAACCTCTATAAGACACGCTTCAACGGCGTCCCCGGCGTGGTGTACGCGGCAGGCGTCAAACACGCGTACAACCTCGCGGAAGCGTTCAGGGCCGAAGACATCAAGGCGATGGGCGTCTCCGGCGAGACTCCCAAGCGCGAGCTGGCCGAGATCCTCGCGCGCTACGAGCGCGGGGACATCGACGTGCTGATCAACGCGCAGCTGCTGGCCGAGGGCTGGAACAGCCCGCGCGCGACCGTGTGCGTGCACCTGGCGCCGACCGCCTCCAAGCGCATCTACCAGCAGCGGGTGGGACGTGTGACGCGTCGCCATCCCGGCAAGGAGGCGGGGCTGGTGGTCGACTTCGTGCACCCGGCCACCAAGAACGACGACCCGGTGGTGACATTGCACTCGCTGCTCGACCGCGACGTGTACAGGGGCGGGGCGATCGTGGTCGGCCCTGTGCGTCGCGGGCGCGGCAGGCGAATGCGCGTGGAGCGGCGCGTGCTGCCGGTGTGCGCCGAGGAGGAGCGGCGCTTTGAAGTGTTCGAGCGCGAGTTGTGGCGGATCGCGGTGGAGCACCTCGACTACGGCGAGCAGCACGTGTGGGCGGCACTCGCGGGCGCACGCGTCACCGCCAACGGTTGGCGCAGAGCGCGTGCGATGCTGCACTTCGATCGCACCGGCGAGCTGAAGGCGCGCTTCCTGATAACGGCGGTGCAGCGTAACAAGAACTCGCAACTGCGCCTGAAGGCACTCTCGGAGATTGCCGCGCTGCGTGACCCCGACGCGTTCGACACCGCGATCGATATCGCCGGCTCCTGGCCGCGCGACGAGCGCCGCGAGGCCGCGAAGATCATGCTGCGCGCGCTGGTGGAGCGGCGCATCGGTCGTCGCGACCAAGCCAACGCGTGGATCTGGCGCTTGGCCGAGTACACGCGCGACGTGCACGAGGAGTATGCGGTGCAGCGTTGGCCGGAGACCAAGCGCCTGCTCGGGCTGCTCGTCAACTCCGCCGGCGGCGCCCACGCACGCAACGCACGCCGGCTGGTGCACGCTTCGCGCAAGCAGGACCGCCGCCTCGCGGCGGCGCTGCTTGCCGCGGCACTCGCCCACACTCCCGAGGCCGAGGAGGTGCTGCGCGGCGCGCGCACGCGCATGGCGCGCAAGCCCCCGGCGCTCGCGCGCGAGCTGCTTCGTAACTTTCCCAAGCGCCGCGCCCGCGGCACGCGCCGCAGGCGCAACAATCGCCAGCGACCCGCCGAGAACGGGGGCACGGCTCAGCAGACCCCAAATGCCCAGAAGACTTCGCGGCCCCGCCGCTCGACGGCGCAGAAGTCGCCCAATGGCAAGGCCACACCCCATGGGCGCCCGGCGGGCGCCGAGTCTCCATCGGATGCGGTGCTCGCCGAGGCGCTCTCCAACGAGTCCTCGTCGCAGCCGCAGGCGCCCCAAGGGCACAAGGCGGGCACCGGGCTCGACGCGGGCTCCGGCAAGAAGCTGCAGCGTAACGTCGAAGACGCGCTCGAGCACGCCGAGGAGTTGCCCGCGCGCCAAGCCAAGAAGACTGGCGATTAGGGGATGGATTTGCGGGGCGTGCGTGGCTTGAAAAAGCTGGCCCCAGGTCGCTAGCGAGACGGCCCGAGGTGCACCTCGCCGGCGTCGAGCGTCACGCGAGCGCCGTCTGCCTGCTCGATGATGAGTCGCCCAGCGCTGTCGATCCCTTCCGCTCGCCCGCTGCCTTGCTCACCGCCATTCGGGCGAGTCCAGTTGACCTCGCGCCCGCTCAGCGCGTCGCGTGCACGCCATGCGTCGAGCACGGTCGGCGTGGGCTCTGTCAGGCGACGCTCGAGCGCTTCGACGAGACGCTCGAGCGCTGGCTCGATCGCGCTGCGTGAAAGCATGAGGCTTGCGGCGTGCCCACGTAGATCCGCCGGCAGATCCTCGATCGATACAGCGACATTGATCCCGATCCCGAGCACAGCCCAGTTCTCCTGAGGACGCCCCTCCACGAGGATGCCCGCGAGCTTGGCGAGGTTGGGCTCGACCACCACGTCGTTTGGCCACTTGACCCGCGCGTGTGCTCCCACCGCATCACACACCGCGACCCCGGCTAGCAGCGATAGCAGCGCGGGAGGGTCGTGCAGCACCAGTGAACACAGCAGTGCGCTGCCGGCCGGAGCGGCCCAGCTTCGTCCCTGCCGTCCGCGCCCAGCGGTCTGCTCCTCGGCGGTGACCAGCGTGCCATGGGGCGCCCCCCCGATAGCCAGCGCGCGCGCTCTCTCGTTCGTGGAGTCGGTTTGGCGAAAGTGCAAATGCGGGTGGCCCAACGCGCCGATCGCTGGGTCCCCGGCGCTCACCGTGCTCAATCCTGGCGTGAGCTCGCGTCGGCCAGCAACTCGTCCACGAGCCCGTCGATGTCGTGTCGCTGCGCCTCTATGTGTGGCTCCAAGTCGTGTTCTCTGAGTGTGGCGCTCGTGGCGGGGCCGATCGAGACGATGCGGGTGCTTGGCGAGAGCGGAGCGCCGGCTGGGGGAGCGTCGGTTGCGGGTGGGTCGCCGTCGGCTCCCGCCGTGGCGGCGGCGTTCAGGAAGTGGCGCACAGTTGAGGATGAGGTGAAAGTGATGTAGTCGGCCGAGCGGGCCTGCGCCAGCGCCCGTGCCGACAAAGGCTCGGCGACCGTCTCGTACAGCGAGAGCACGTCGACCTCGATGCCACGCGCGCGCAGCGCATCGGGCAACACCTCGCGCGCCTGGCTTGCGCGCGCCACGAGCGCACGGTTCACATCCAGATCGGCGAGTGCGTCTACGAGTGACTCGGCGACGAAGCGCTCGGGAACGACGTCGGCCACTATCCCGTGCTCGGAGAGCGCCCGCGCCGTGCCCGGCCCGATTGCGGCGACCCGCGCGTGTGCGAGCGAGCGAGCGTCCCCTGGTGGGTGGATTCCGTCGTCCAGTCGTTCAAACAGGGCATGGACGGCGTTGGGACTTGCGACGCACACAAGGTCGTACGGCCTTGGATCGAGCGGTGGGCCCTGCAGCGTGTGCGTACGGATCGTGGGCGCTTGCACCACGTTCGCGCCGAGCTCCTGTAGGCGCCGCGCCAACTCGCTTGCCTGCGCGCGCGCGCGCGTGACCGCCACCGTGAGTCCCGCCAGCGGACGCGACGGCAGCCAGTCCAAGCTGTCGGCGAGCGCGGCGACCGCGCCCACGATCGTGATCGCGGGCGCTTTGACCTGCTCGTGCTCGGCCACCTCGGCGATCGTCGCGAGCGTGCCCGTGACCGTGCGCTGATCGGGAAGCGTGCCGCGTTCGACCAATGCCACCGGCTCTGCGGCGTCGCGACCGGCGCCGATTAGCCGCTCGGCGATGTGGGCCAACTGGCGCACGCCCATGTAGAACACGAGCGTCCCCGGAAACGCCGCAAGTGCTTGCCAGTCGAGCTCCGCGACTGCCTCCTCGGACTCTCCGGCGCTCGTGCGTCCACCTGCACGCGTCTCGCCGTCGAGCGCGCCTGGGATCGCCTCGCGCTCGCTCGGGCTCCCCTCGGGTGTGCTCTCACGGGTGTGCCCGGTGATGAGCGCCACCCCGGTCGAGAGGCCGCGGTGTGTGACTGGGATGCCCGCGTACGCGGCGGCGGCTACGCCCGCTGTGACACCGGGCACCACCACGAAATCGATACCCGCATCGCGCAACGCCAAGGCCTCCTCGCCGCCGCGGCCGAACACGAACGGGTCGCCGCCCTTCAGCCGCACGACCTCCCGGCCCGCCAGTGCGCGCTCGATCATGAGCGCCTGCGTGTGCTCCTGGGGCACCGACTCGCCGCCACCTTGCTTGCCGACGAACAGCAGCTCGGCGTCGGCACGCGCGCCCTCGAGCGCAGCCGTGGGGATCAAGCGGTCATACAGGATCGTGTCGGCGCGCGCGATCGCATCGAGCGCGTGTGCGGTCAATAGGCCGGGGTCGCCGGGGCCTGCTCCGACGAGATACACGCGGCCCGCTCCACCGCTCTGCACACTCCGGGTTTGCCCGGCGGGTTGCGGCGTCGTGTCTTGTGGGTGCCGTGGGCCGTCGGGCTGTGTGCTCTCTGGTTTCTCAGCGGTGCTCAACGGCCATCCCCTCCGCACGCTCCAGCAGCTCACGCGCACCGGCCGCTTGCAGGCGCTCAGCCATGCGCTGGCCAAGCTCGGCGGGGTCGTAGAAGCCGCCGAGCAGCTCATCCAGCAACCATGCCGAGCCGTCGGGCAACCCGACCCACGCGTGCAGGTGCAAGCAGTCGCACCCGGCCGGCACAGCGTAAGCGCCCAGCGGGGTGTTGCAGCCCGCGCCCAGCGCACGCGCGACGGCTCGCTCGGCGGTCAGGCACGCGGAGGCATCCTGGTCGAGGATCGCCTCCACGGTGGCCCCCGCGCGCTCGTCCGCGGTGCGGGTCTGGAGTGCCAGCAGGCCCTGTCCGGGAGCGGGCACGAAGCGAGCGACGTCCAGCGTGCAGCCGATGTCGCGCTCGCGGCCGAGCCGATGAAGTCCGGCGCTTGCGAGCACGATCGCGTGCAGCGAAGAGGAGCCCTCGCCGCTGCTCTCGCCCGTCTCGCGCACCTCCTCGGCGAGCTTGCGCAGGCGCGTGTCCACGTTGCCGCGCAAGCTCACGATCTGAAGGTCCGCTCGTGCTGCCCGCAGTTGCGCCGCCCTGCGCACGCTGCTGGTGCCCACGCGTGCGCCCTCGGGGAGCTCCTGCAGCGAGTGCACCCCGATCAACGCGTCCTCGGCGCTCGCGCGTGCCGGCGCCCCGAGCAGCTCCAGTCCTTCGACGGGCTCGCCGGGGAGGTCCTTGGCGGAGTGCACCGCGAGGTCGATGCTTTCCCCCAGCAGTGCTTGCTCGAGCTCTGCGACCCAGCGCGACTTGTCTTCCTGCGAGCGGCTTCGTCGTTCCGGCGCTTGCGCTGCCACCGCCATTCGTGGACCCAGCTCGCGTGCCTTCGGATTGTGCGTCGCCGCTGGTGCGCACCACGACGATCTCCGGCTCGCCGACGTCCGGGTGGGCGTCGGCGATCAGCTTGGCGACATGCCGCGCCTGGGTGAGCGCGAGCATGCTGCCGCGCGTCCCGATCCGCATCTGTCCTACGGGCTGGCCGGGGAGTTGATCCGGCGCGATGGGTCGATCATTGGCTCTTGCGCGCACTCTCGATCGAGCGCACCTCGGCTAGCTTCGCCTCCGCGCCGTCACCCTGCGCCTCGCTGTGCGCGGGCGAGTCGCTTGTGCCCTCTTGTGGGGTATCAAGCCCGAACAGCTCACGCACGAGTTGCAGGCTCGCATGTCCGCGTTCCTCGGAGAGGCTGCGCAGGCGGATCGTGGGCTCGTGCAGCAGGCGGCCCACCACTGCGCGCGCGATCGCCTCCACGCGCATCAGGTCGCGCTCTGAGGCCGACTCCCAGCGTCCCGCGTTCTCGGCGAGGACCTGCTCGAGGATCTCGTTGCCGTGCTCGCGCAGCGCGGCGACGGTCGGCAGTGTCTCCAGCTGTCCGAGCCAGCGTGCGAAGCGGCGGATCTCCTCCTCGACGATCTCCTCCGCTTGCGGCACGATCTCTTTGCGCGCCCCGAGATTGCGCTGTACCACGGCCTGCAGGTCATCGATGTCGTACAGCGTCACGTCATCGAGGTCCCCGCAGCGCGAGTCGATGTCGCGCGGCACCGCGATGTCGATCAGCAATAGAGGTGCCCCCCCACCCCGTCCCGCGCGCTGGGCCATCACCAGCTCGAGCTCCTCGCTACCCACGATCGGGTGCGGCGAGCTGGTGGAGGACACCACGATGTCGGCCTCCAGGAGCTGGTCGGGTAGCCCGTCGAGTCCCACCACCGAGCCACCGAAGCGCTGTGCGAGGCTGAGCGCGCGGTCGGCGTGGCGGTTGGCGACGAAGATCGTGCCGACTCCCTGCTCGGCGAGAGCGCGCGCGGTCAGCTCGCTTGTCTCGCCCGCGCCGAGGATTACCACGTGGCGCTCGGAGAGGCCCCCGAGCACATCCAGGGCGAGGTCCACCGCTACCGAGGGCACGCTCACGCGCGAGGAGCCGATGCCGGTCTCTGAGCGCACGCGCTTGCCGGTCGTGAGCGCCGCGGCGAACAGGCGGTTGGTGAGGGGTCCCGTAACCCCCGCATGCATCGCGGCCTCGAACGCGCGCTTGACCTGTCCCTGGATCTCGGCCTCGCCGACGATCATCGACTCGAGGCCCGAGGTGACGCGATACAGCTGGCGCGCCGCGTCGCAGTTGCGCGGCGAGTAGATCGCTCCGGCCAGCTCGGTGGGGCGGATCGACGCGCGCCGGGCGAGCATCCCGAGCACGTCTGCCTCGGCTTTGACAAGAGTCCCACCCCCCCCGCCCACGACCAGATAGATCTCGGTGCGGTTGCACGTGGAGATGACGACCGCCTCGTGGGCGTCGGGAGTGTCGACGATCTGCCTGGCGAGCTCCAAGGACTGTGGCTCGGTGAAAGCCAGTCGCTCGCGCAACGCCACCGGCGCGGTCTTGTGGGAGATGCCAAGCGCCAGCAGCTCGCGTGCCTGCCCCCCGCGATGGGGGGTGCCCGTCGGGGTGCTCATACCGTCTCGCCTGCGCCCTTCAGTGTGTGCTCCCTTGTCCCGCTGTCGCTCGTGCCGTCCGACGTCCCACCGGACTGCTTGCCCTCGCGCGCGTCACCGGGCTCGGTGGCCTCGCTGCGCAGCATCTCGATCTTGCGCTCCACGCGGCTGAGGCGCACCGCCATGATCGTCACGTAGATCAGCACGATCGCGAAGAACACGATGTAGGCGGCGGCGACGTAGCCGTCGTTGGTGTGTTCGGGCAGGGTTGTGGCGAGCAGGTTCACGATTGGTAGCCGAGGATTCTCGAGCGCGCTTTGAGCAGGATGCGGGTGCGCTTGGCCGCGAGCTCGTATGCGCAGAGCGTTGCGAACAGCAGTGACATCGCGACGAGCGACACGAGGAACGTGAGCGCCATCGGCGCCGGCAGGTTCGAGGAGCTGCCGAGCACGCGTGGGTGCAGGTAGGACGCGGACAGGCGCACCGCGAGGAAGTTCATCGGCACGAACGCGCCCGCGGTGATCGCGAACACTGACGCGTAGCGCGCCTGGCGCTCAGGGTCCTCGATCGCGAAGCGCAGCGGCTGGTAGGTGGCGTACAGCAGCATGATGATCAAAAACGACACGAGTGTGGGCTCGCTCCATACCCACCAGTGCCCCCACGAGCCGCGCGCCCAGATCGAGCCGGTGATGAGCACGCCGACGCCGAAGATCAAGCTCATGTGGATGACCACGTAGGAGCGCAGGTCCCAGCGCTGATCGCGAGTGCGCAGATGCGCGATCGCCATCAGGCCGCCGAGCACGAAGCCGCACAGCGTCACAATTGCTAGCGGCACGTGCAGGTAGAAGATCTTCTGCAGGAAGCCTTCTTCGGCTTCGATCGGTGCATAGAAGAACACCAGGCTGAGCGACACGCAGAACGCGAGCACGGTGGCGATCGAGAGGGCGCGGAGTGAAGGGCTGCGCATGGTAGGCGTTTGAGGTCCGCTGCGGGCGGGTGGGTCCTTAATCCTCCAGGAGGAAGTCGAACACGGCGTAGGCGATGAGGCCGAACACAAGATCATAGAGCGCGAGCGTGCCAAGCCAGCGCAGTGGCGGATTGCCGGGGTGGGTGAGCTCCAGCAGCGGGGCCGTGGCACGCGCGCAACCGATCACGACGGGCACGAGCAGCGGCAGTGCGAGCAGCGGTCCGAGCAGGTCGCGCGCGCGAGTGCGTACCGCTAGGCCCGCAATCAGCGTGCCGATCGCGGCGACGCCGAGATCGCCGAGTGCGAGCGGCGCGAGCAGGCCCGGTAGTGCTTGGCCGAGTGGTGGGCCGAGCAGCAGCAACGCGAACGCGGGCACTGCCACCAGCTCGAGCACCAGCAGGTAGGCAAGCAGTGCGACCGCCTTGGCGAGCAGCAGCGCGGTGCGGTCCACCGGCGCGATCAGAAAACCGTCGAAACCGCCCTGGTCGGCGTCGGCGACGAACAGGCGGTTGATGCCGAGCATCGCCGCGAACAGCAACGTCACCCAAAGGATGCCGGCGGCCTCCTGCCCGCTCACGGTGTTCTGGTTCAGCGCGAAATGGAACACCACGAATGTGGTCACGGCGAACAGCGACATCCCGGGGATCGACTCCAGCGTGCGCAGCTCGACCAACAGCTCCTTGCGCAAAAGGGCGAGGACCACTTTTGCTGTTCCGGCCGGTGCATGCACCGGCCGGCCAGGACGTGCATGCACGTCCTGGGACATCGCCGCATGCGGCGATGTCTTCTCCGGTGCGCTCACCGGTACAACTCCGCGATCGCGTCGGTACCCACGCTTGCGGCGTCCGCCAGCATCTGAACGCGCCCGCCGTGCAGCCCGAGCACGACATCGGATTCTGCCAAGCCCCTGCTTGGATCGTGGCTCGCGACGACCCTCGTGCATCCCGACGTGGCTCCGATCAGCGGCTCCACCAGCTCGATCGCGGCCGGGTCGAGGTTGGCGTAGGGCTCGTCCAGCAGCAGCAACTCAGGATCGTGCAGGGTGGCACGTGCCACCGCGATCCGCTGGACCATCCCGCGCGACAGATCTCTCACAGGATCGTCCGCGCGGCTGGTCATTGCCACGGCGGCCAGCTGTTCCTCGACGCGCTCCTGCGCGACGTTGTGCAAGCGGGCGTGGTACTGCAGGTTCTCGCGGGCGCTCAGCTCCCTGTAGAGCAGCGGTTCGTGGCCGAGCAGGCCGATCCGCCCGCGCACCCGCCACGCGTCATCCGGCAGCTTCGTGTCGAGCACTGTGACCTTGCCTGAGTGGGGTCGCAGCAGCGTGGCCAGTACGCGCAGCAGCGTCGTCTTGCCGGCTCCATTGGGGCCGAACACGACCAGCGTCCTGCTCGCGGCGAGAGACAGCGTGAGGTCATCGAGCGCCACGCGCTCGCCGTAGTTGCGCGTCAGCCCGTCGAGTTCAACCACCGCGCCACAGGTTAGTCGAGCCATGCGCGAGACCGGGCGCCACGCCGTCGGGCGACCTCGGCTCGGCCTGTACGTGCGGGGATCCTCCTGGAGGAGCCTCGACATGTAGATCTTGCTCGCCCTATTGTTCTCAGCAAACAGCAGTGCTCCAAAAGACCTCTTGACAGCAGGGTAGCTTTGTGTGTAAGATGAGTCCATTCGGTAGCCACGCGGCCGCCGGGAACATAAGGTCGGGTAGGGGTCGGTCCTCGTGGTCGACACCAACCTGGGTTTTTGACGGGGACCTTGGGAGAGGGACCGGGTCGCAACAGAGTTGGAGATGTGTTTCGCGTGTTTTTTTTGGGGAATAGCGCAGTTGAGAGTCGTCGTGCTCGTGGCGGGTCCGTAATAGGACGCGTCAGCGTCGCTGACGCGTCTCTCTCTCTCTCTCTCTCTCTGGGACAGCTGCCCTCTAGGGCATAGCTCCCTTCGCCGCGGGATAGCCCCGCGGCTCGCTGGGCAGAAGGCCCGGCTTGGCTTCTCGCACTCTGAAGGGTGCGCATCCGTCCTCTGCGATGGAGGACGGTCGTCTCGTTACGCGCGTGTCACGCGCGCGTCTTTTGACTTGTCGTGTTCTCCCACACGCGGGAAGTGGGATCGCGTTGCGATCGTGCTCCCGGCTTATCCGGGCACGCTCCTGGGGGCCTTCTCTCTCGGCGCCCAGGGGCCCGCCCGTGTGGTGAGGGGGGCGTGCTGAGATGGCTCGCGCTACGCGTCCACGGCAGTCGCCGCAGTCCTTGGGCGCCGCGTCCGCGCGGGCGCGCCGTGAAGGCAACGGTTTCGGCCATGTCCAGGTCGCACAGATCCAGCGCGCAAGGATTCTCGCGGCGATGTTCGACGTCGCGAGCGAGCGGGGAGCGGCGAACGTGAGCGTCGCGGATGTCGTCGAGCGCTCGGGTGTCTCGCGGCGCACGTTCTATGAGTCCTTCAGCGGTCGCGAGGACTGTTTTTTCGCGGCGTTCGAGGACGCGCTGGCATTCGCCTCCGAGCGCGTACTGCCGGCCTACCGGTCAGAGCGTGGGTGGCGCGAGCGGATCGGAGCGGGAGTGATCGCGCTCCTGTCTTTCCTGGACGAGGAGCCTGTCATCGCGCGCCTCTTGATCGTCGAGTCGCTCAGCGGCGGCGCAAAGACGTTGGAGCGTCGCGACCAGGTGCTCGGGCAGGTTGCGGCCGCGATCGACAGGGGCCGCAGCGAGTCCAAGAACAGCACATCGTTGCCGTCGCTGACCGCGGAGGGTTTGGTCGGCGGCACGCTGTCGCTGCTGCACGCCCGCATCGTGCATCCCGAGCATCGGCTGTCCCTCGCGGGGGACAGCCTGAAGGGTAGCCCCAAGGGGGCATACCCAAAGGGCACACACCCGGAGGGCACGCGACCGCACGCGACCGGGCTGCTCGGGCTCACCAACCAGCTGGTGAGCATGATCGTGCTCCCCTATCTCGGTCCCGCGGCGGCGCGCCGCGAGCTGGAGCGTCCCGTCGAGTTGCGCGCGAGCGCCACCGCGGGCACCCCCCATGACGGGGGACAGGCAAGCGAGCACCGCGAGGCGCGATTGCTGGAGGACCCATTCAAAAGCGCGGGGATGCGCTTGACCTACCGCACAATGCGTGTCCTGCTCGCCGTCTCAGAGCTGGGTGGGCAGGAGCCGGGTCCATCGAATCGCACGATCGGCGAGAGCGCGGGGATCTCAGACCAGGGCCAGATCTCAAAGCTGCTCGGCCGATTGCAGCGCCTGGGACTGATCGACAACACCGGCCTCGGCCCCGGCCAGGGAGCCCCCAACGCATGGACGCTCACGCCGGCCGGCAGGCGGCTCACGAAAAGCATCCACACCCACATGGGCACGCCTGATGGCGGGGGGCACACAGACGCTCGCACCCACAGCTCGCAGTGAAAACAGAGGGAGGACACATGAACTTCGCAACTCACGACAAAGTCAGGGGAGGAACACGCAAAATGTTCTCAAGAATTCGCAGGCGCTTTACCTACGCCAACGTCGCGATGACCCTGGCGCTCGTGTTCGCGATGAGCGGCGGCGCGCTCGCCGCCGGTAAATACCTGATCACCTCCACCAAACAGATCAAGCCGAGCGTGCTTGCGTCGTTGAAAGGCAAGGCCGGCGCGCCGGGGGCGCCCGGAGCGGCGGGTCCGGCCGGGCCGGCCGGCAAAGAAGGCCCCGCCGGAAAGGAAGGTCCCGCCGGAAAGGGCGAAGCGGGCAAGGAAGGGCCAGAAGGCAAAGCCGGTGCGAAAGGCAAAAACGGCAAAAGCGTGATCGTCGAAGAAGAAAAGGTGGGCGCTCCCAACTGCAAAGAAGGCGGCGCGAGCATTGAAATCGAAGGCTCGGGCGAAAAAGAGTATGCGTGCACCGGCAACGAAGGCAAGGAAGGCAAAGAAGGCAACATCAAGGCGACGCTTGCTCCGGGCGAGACCGAGACAGGAACGTTTTATTTCTCTCTGAGCGAAGGGGGACTACAGCGGGTGCCGATCTCGTTCCCGATCCCGCTGGCCGCGCCTCTGACCGCCGAAGAATGTGGTTCTGACGGGCCGGCATGCCACGTCCACTTCCTCCCGGCGAAACTCCCGAGCTGCGAAGGACTGACGGGAGAAGAACTCAAAGAATGCGAAGAACTCGTTCAACGCGTCGAAGGGGAGCAGAAAAGCAGTGAAGCAAGCTGCCCCGGTACCGTCAACGCCCCGAGCGCCGACCCAGGGAACCTCTGTATATATGGCGAGAATTTCGAAAGCGTAAGCGAGATCGCATTCCTATTTCAAGATGTCGCGGGTGAAGGCGATGTCGGAACCACGGGATTGATCTGGGGACTGGTGGTACAGGGAGCAAAAGGCGTGGCTGACGGCACCTGGGCCGTCAGGGAAGCAACCTGAGCACGGGAGAGCCGGTTAGAGCTCATACGTAACGGTTATCAGCGGCAGGTCCGGACGGCGCCATATGACCATCCGGGCGCCGCGGCCACCGAGAACGGCGAGGATTTTGATGAGAGTGAACGCAAAGAGAGAGGGAGGGGCTTCGATGAACGCTCGTAGACAGATGAGGGCTTTGCTGGTCGCGCTGGCGGCTTTGGCCAGCGCTCTGGCGCTCGCGAGCACTCCCGCGTTCGCAGAAAAGATCTACGTCCCCGGCGCCTCCTTCGGGGAACCGGGCTCCGGTCCCGGTCAGCTCGATGGACCGGTCGGTGTTGCCGTGAACGATGCGAGTCCGCTGCTCGAACCGGTCGCGGGTGGTGACGTGTACGTCGTCGACAAGGGCAACAACCGCGTGGAGCGGTTCTCCGCAACCGGCGAATACGAAGGCCAGTTCAACGGCAGCGGCGAATACGAAACCACCGTGTCCGGTAAATTGGTTAAAGAGACGGGCGTGGCGGCGCCGACGGGCGCCTTCTCCTCCCCGGAAGCGATCGCGGTCGACGACGACGCGAGCAGCCCGTCGTTTGGCGACGTGTACGTGTCCTACAAGGGCAACGATGGCAGCGATCCGGATCAGGGGGGTGACAAGGCGATCGACAAGTTCAGCCCAAGCGGCGAATACCTCGGGCAGATCACCGAATTCATCTGCCCAAAAGCAAATCAGGGGCTTGAAGAAGAGGGCTGCCCACCGGGTTCTCAGGTTCCCTTCAACAACCAGATCCTTGCCATGACGGTTGACAGCTCCGGCAATCTCTGGGTGTACTTTCAACAGTGGGAGGAAGCCAAAAACCTCAGCCAGGCACAGGGTATTAACTATGATGGTGAGTTCAGTTCGACCGGTGCTCTGGTAAAGGATGTCAGCCTGGGCGGTAGCGGCAACACCCTCCTCAACGGCATGGCTATAGACCCGGCCGGGAATATATATATAAGCCGAGGTGCCGAACAGGACCACGGTGGCACGGTTTTCAAGGAGAACGTTGCAAAGCTCTACGAAGAAGAATGGCGTGCCGGTTTTCCCACAGGAACCGTAACCGGAGTGGCTTTGAACCCGACGACTGGGAACCTGCTCGTCGACGACAGCGGCTCGATCAGCCTGTACGGACCTTTCGGCGAACCGTATACGGTACTTAGCCAACCCCCATACGTGCTCCTAACTCCTGTTGAGACATTTCCAAACGAAGGCCTCTCTGGATCTGAGGGCCTTGCGGTGAGCGCTTCCAGCACCGCCTATGCGAGCGAGAACGGCGCGGACGAGGTCGAGATCTTCGACTACGCTCCGGTGCCGAAAGTGATCACGGAAGCGCCGTCGGAAGTGACGGAAACGAGCCTAAAGTTGAACGGGAGCGTGAATCCCGAAGGCGAAGAAGTCAAGGAATGCTATTTCGAATACGGCGCTGAAGCGGGCGTGTACACGGACAGGACCGAATGTGAACCTCCCGCCGGCGAAGGTGTCGGGCATATCGGCAAAGGCACCGCTGCCGTGCCCGTCAGCGCGGTCGTCTCCGGTCTGAAGCCGGCCGAAGTTCGCAGTTTCCGGTTGGTCGCGGTCAGCGGAGCGGGTGTCCAGGGGCTTGACAGCGGCGCGACGATCGGCCGTCCGCGGGTCACGGGCGAGGAGGCGTCGGGTGTCGGCTCGACGAGCGCAACCATAAATGCGGAAGTCGCCCCGGCGGGCGTTGAAACGTGCTATCGGATCGAATACGGCACGAGCAGCGCCTACGGCCAGGGCGTTGCGGGAGAATGCATCGCCGCAGGCGCAGAAGACGTGAAGGTGAGCAGGGGAGTCAGCGGCCTACAGCCTGGCGTCGCGTACCACTTCCGTGTCGTGGCGAGCAGCGGTCTGGGTACGACGATGGGCCAAGACTCCATTGTGACCACATTCCCCTCCGGCGAAGGGGAACTTCCGGACGGTCGTGTGTATGAACTTGTGAGCGGTGGCCCATCCGGAGGGGCTGGTCATCATGGCGACGTCTATGTGCCCGCCTCGGATGAGATGCTTGCGCTGGGACTCGACAGTGGCACGAGTACGCTCAGCCACGGCATCTCCAGCAACCGGCCGGCGCAGGCGGCGGCCGGCGGTGAAGCTGTGACGTATGTCGGCGATCCGCCGGCTAAGGGCGGCAACGGTGCTGAGAGTACCGGCCAGGGCAGCCAGTATGTGGCCAGACGCTCCGCTCAGGGCGGCTGGACGCAGACGCCTGTGAGCGCGCCAGGCTTCAACAACGAATACAAGGAGTTTTCGAGTGAAGTCTCTGTCGGGGTGTTGGCTACCAGTGAACAACTGGCGGGAGACGCACCGACTGGATACACCGAGCTCTATTCGCGTTCGATGAGCGAAGGGCCGTTCGAACCGCTGTTCACGGCGACACCCGCGAATCGCACGCCTGAAGACTTCGGCGATCTCAACGGGGAAGACGAATACAAAACCGAACTGGATTTCGCGGGTGGCAATGCGGGGACGGGTACGGTTCCCGCGTTCAGCCGGCTGCTTTTCGAAGCCAGCGCCGTGTTGCCGTCGACGCCAGAAGCCGTGGATGGCGGTAGTGGCACGAACAACCTGTACGAGTCGGTTGGGGGCCGGCTGTATCTTGTCAACGTGCTGCCGAACGGCCGGGCCGAGCCGGGCGCGACGTTCGGGCTACAGGAAGGACGCACAAAGGTCGGTATCGGTGAAGGCCGTGACACCAGCAATGTGATCTCGGCGGACGGGTCGCGGGTCTACTGGTCACAAGCCGAATGGGTGCCAGTGGCAGGGGCCAAGCCCGAAGAGCGGGCAAAGAGGCTGTATTTGCGTGAGAACGCGACGCAGCCGCAGAGCCCGATCGAAGAAGGGGAATGCGCGGTGCCCGCGGATGCGTGCACGGTGCAGGTCGATCAGGCCGAACCGGGGTTGGGCTCGGGCGGCGGCGGCCAGTTCGTGGCGGCGAGCAGCGACGGCTCGAGGGTCTTCTTCACCGACGAAAAGCGGTTGACGAAAGATTCCACCGCGCAGCCGGGCGAACCGGACCTCTACGAATACGACGTGGAAGGGCCTGAAGAAGAACGCCTCTCGGATCTCTCGGTACCGGCCATGACTGGTTCTCATGCCGACGTGCTGGGTGTGCTCGGCTCGAGCGAAGACGGCTCCTATGTCTATTTCGCGGCGACCGGAGTGCTCACCGAAGGCAAGAACGCCGAAGGAAAGGCCCCGATCGAAGGGCAGCCCAACCTGTATGTGCGCCATGGCGGCGCGACCGCGTTCATCGTGACGCTCACCGAAGAAGACGGCGACTTCAATCCGGGCGTCGACTCAGAACACATGGGCGACTGGGTCGGCGATCGCGCGCACCGCACCGCGGAGGTCTCACCGGATGGTCACGGTGTCGTGTTCATGTCGAGATCGCCGTTGACCGGTTATGACAATGTGCTCGATGGGGTGCCGTTGACGGAGGTGTTCGTGTATGACGTGGAAACTGCTCGGATCGTGTGCGCGTCGTGCAATCCGAGCGGCGAGCCGCCGGTCGCCCCTCCCTTGCCCGAATACGCGAAGAAGATCAGGGGGATCTGGGGCTCGTTCCTGCCGGTCAGCGACAGTCTGGACGATTACCTGCCGCGGGTTATCTCCGAAGGCGGCTCGCGTGTGTTCTTCGACAGTGTCGAGCCGCTGGTGCCGCGCGACTCAAACGGCTATTTGGATGTGTATGAGTGGGAGCGCGACGGGACCGGAAGCTGTGAGCAGGCGAATGGGTGCATCTATCTGCTCTCCGGCGGCCAGAACCCCGAAAACTCTTATCTTTTGGACGCGAGTGTCAGCGGGAACGACGTGTTCTTCGTATCGCGTGCACAGTTGGTGAGCGAAGATCGCGGTGGCGAAGCGGAGGTGCTGTATGACGCGCGGGTCGGCGGCGTGAAGCCGCCGACGGGATCGGGCTGCTCAGGTACGGGCTGTCAGGGTGTGCCGCCCGCGCCGCCGATCTTCGCGACGCCGGCGAGCGTCACATTCGTCGGGACGGGGAACTTCCCGCCACCGTCGGTCGAAGTGGGCAAGACCACGAAAAAGAAGAGAACGGCGGAGACCACGAAAAAGAAGAGAACCGCGAAGTGTCCGAAGGGCAAGACGCGCGGCAAGCACGGCAAGTGCGTGAAGACCAAGAAACAGTCGGGGAAGCAGTCCAGGGCGCAGAGGTCCAGCCGCGAGTTGAGGGGTGAACGATGAGCCGTATGCGATTCAGGGTCAATGGGGCGCTGCTGCTGGCGATGTTGGTGGTGCTCGTGGTCGTGTCCTCAGCGCAGGCGCAGGGGGAAGGCACGGGTTGGGAGGCGTTCACGCAGGCGTATCCCACAAACCTGCATCCGGGTGGGACAGGGACGATCCAGATCGATCTGATGAACGTGGGCGCGAAGCAGAGCAGCGGGCCGGTCGTCGTGACCGACACGTTGCCGGCGGGCGTGAGCGCGACCGCGGCCGGCGGTATGCCCAACTATGCGGGGACGTCTGCGTTGTCTGAGACCAAGGTGGCGTCCGTGAAGCAAGAAGAAGAAGTATTTGGCGGTGCGCGCTGGAATTGCGTGGGTATAGGCACGAAAGCGGTCACGTGCACGAGCAATCCGGCTTACCTGAGGCCGCTACCTATTGGATTTCAACTATATGAACGGGTTGGTATCGAAGTCGACGTCGAAGCGGGCGCCGCGCAGGGAACTTCGGAGAACGTTGTGGGTATGGCGGGTGGCGGTGCGACGGGTAGGACGGTCGCCTCCGATCCGGTGACGCTCAGCTCCTCCGAACCGGCGTACGGGTTCTCCAATTGGGACGTGTGGTTCTCAAACGCCGATGGCACCCTGGACACACAGGCGGGTTCGCACCCATATGAGACGACGATCGCCGTCGGCTACAATGAACAGGTGAGCCCGAAGCCCGGAACCGCGGGTGGGGAAATGAGGAATGTGGAAGTCGAACTGCCGCCCGGGTTCTTCGGCGAACCGAACTCCGCGCCGCGCTGCACCCGAGCGCAATTTGACGCCGACGAATGCCCGCCTGACACGGATATCGGCCAGAACGCCGCGATGCACTTCAATGAAGGAACGGGGGGAGGCGGGTCGCTCGGCGCCTACGTCACCGATGTTTACAACATGGTCGCGCCGCCGGGGGTCGCCGACGAGTTCGCGACCATCGTCCTTGGGCACGAGGTGTTCTTCGACACCACGCCGCGTGGTTACGGCGACTACAAACTCGTCACCCGCGTCGACAACATACCTGAGGGCGTCGCCCTCGACGGCAACATCCTGACCCTGTGGGGAGTCTCCTCCGAAGCAAGCCACACCGCCGCGCGGTGCACCTCGGTGGAACAGTCCTATAGCTGCGGGTTTCCCTCGACCGCTCCACCGCGACCCTTCCTGACGTTGCCGACCTCCTGCGAAGGACCGCAGGCGTTCACGTTGCACGGCCTGGGGACATGGGTGGATGAAAACTTGCGCGCCGAAACGAGCACGCTCTCGCATAACGGTCTGGATATGCCGACGGGGTTCGCGGGCTGCTCTGAACTGTCATTCGATCCGTCGATCGCGACGGCCCCGGACACGAGCAATGCGGACACACCGGCGGGCCTAGGGGTGAACGTGACGTTCCCCCAGGAAGCGTTGCGTGTCCCTGGAAGCCTCACCGAATCGACCGATGAGGACACGACGGTGACGTTGCCCGAAGGGCTCGTGATCAACCCCGGTCAAGCCGCCGGACTGGCGGCGTGCAGCGAAGAAAAGGCGAAGCTCAAAGAAGAAGGCGCACCGGAATGTCCGTCGGCGTCGAAGGTGGGCACCGTCAAAATCCAGACGCCGCTGCTGGAAGGGGCGCTTGAAAGCGAACTGGCAGGGGACGTGTACGTGCTGGAACAGTCCAAGGGCGGGCCCGGAGAAGCGCCCAACCTGCATTCCGCCCCGCCCACGTTGCAATTGTTGATTACGGCCTCCGGCGATGGGATCAATCTGAAGGTCGTTGCCAACGTGCAACTCAACCAGCAGACGGGACGGTTGACGACGACGTTGACCAAGACGCCGGGTGTTCCATTCACCCATTTTGAACTGGCGTTCTCCGGTGGCGCCCAGGCGGCGTTGGCGACGCCGGCGCAGTGCGGAACGTATTCGACGAGCTCGGATTTCACGCCGTGGACGAGCCCGTTCACCTCGGACGCGTTCCCGTCCAGCGCTTTCCAGATCACGGCCGGCCCCGATGGCGGCGCGTGCCCGTCCTCACCGCTGCCGTTCCACCCGGAACTGATAGCGGGCTCCACGACCGATCAGGCGGGCGGCTTCACGAGCTTCTCGTTGTTGTTGCAGCGCGGCGACGGCCAGCAGCGCATCGAACGGTTGCAGTTCAAGGTCCCCGCGGGATTGTCGGGGATGCTCTCAACGGTCCCGTTGTGCGGGGAACCGCAAGCGCAGGCCGGGACGTGCTCCGCGGCGTCGCAGATCGGCCACGCGAGCGTCGCGTCCGGGCCGGGCCCCTACCCGCTCGTGCTGCCCCAGCCGGGCGATCCCGAATTCCCGATCTACCTGACGGGCCCGTACAAGGGCGCCCCGTTCGGTCTCTCGATCGTGACTCCGATCGTCGCGGGCCCGTTCAACCTCGGCACGATCGTGACGCGGGCGAAGATCGAAGTGGATCCGGTCACGGCGCAGATCACGGTCACGACAGAACCGTTGCCGCAGATCGTGGACGGCGTCCCGACCGACCTGCGTCTGATCGACAGCGTGATCGACCGTCCCGGGTTCATGTTCAACCCGACGAATTGCAACCCCTCATCGTTCGCGGGCACGGCGTGGGGCACGCCCCCGCCGGGCGTGGGTGGCCCGGGAGCGAGCGCTCCGATCGAAAGTCATTTCCAGGTCGGGTCGTGTCGCAGTCTCGAATTCAAACCTGGCTTCAAGGTCTCGACCTCGGGCAAGACATCGCGAGCTGACGGCGCGAGCCTGTCTGTGAAGCTCACCTATCCCAAAGCGCCGCAGGGCACCCAGGCGAACATCAGCAAGGTCAAGGTTGATCTACCAAAGCAGTTGCCGTCGCGTTTGACGACGCTGCAGAAGGCGTGCACCGAACAGACCTTCGCCGCGAACCCCGCATCCTGCCCGTCGGCGTCGATCGTGGGGCACGCGAAGGCGGTCACACCGCTCCTGCCGGTCCCGCTGGAAGGCCCAGCGTACTTCGTCAGCCACGGCGGCGCGAAGTTCCCCGAACTGATCGTCGTGCTGCAAGGTTACGGTGTGACGCTCGACCTGCGCGGCGAAACGTACATCAGCCCCGCCGGCATCACCAGCAGCACGTTTGCAACGGTCCCCGATGCGCCCGTGGGGAGCTTCGAATTGACATTGCCCCAGGGCAAGTACTCGGCGCTCGCCGCCAACGGGAACCTCTGCAAGAGCAACCTGAAGATGCCGACCGCGTTCACAGCGCAGAACGGCGCGGAGATCCACGAGACAACCAAGGTCGGCGTGACCGGGTGCCCGAAGAAGGTGAAGAAGACCAAGAAGGCCAAGCACGCCGGCAAGCGTGGGAAAGACGGAAAGAGGAAATAGGTTTGGGAGAAGTGGTAAATAGATGTGGGAGAAGCGGTGGGCCTTTCGTCGCTACCGGGTGGATCGACCCGTTCGCGTAACGGCTCGGCCCGCTTCAGACCACGGAGAGGCGCTGTTCGTGCTCGCTCTGGGCGCGCGCGATCAGCTCGCGCACGTCCTCGTCCGGCCCCTCGCGCAGCAACGCGACCGGATCGGGCTCGCCGTTGACGATCCCCTCGAAGAACTGCTTGCGGTCCTGGTAGGTGGGAAGCGTGGCCTTGGCCCAACCACGCACCTCGTTCAGCAAGACCGCCAACCGCGCGTAGGGCTCGCCGAACTGCTCTGAGATCTCGCGCTTGATGCGCTTGGCAAGCGCCGGCGAGGCGCCTGCGGTGGAGATTGCGATCGCCAGCGGACCCGTGCGCACGATCGCCGGCAGGATGAAGTTGCACAACGGCGGCACGTCCACCACGTTGACGAGCATCGCGCGCCGCTCGGCGTCGTCGTACACGGCGATGTTCACGTCTGTGTCGTTCGTGGCGGCGATCGCCATGAACACGCCCTCCAGGTCTGGCGGACCTGCGTAGGCGCGGCGCTCCCAGCGGATCGAGCCCTCGGCGGCGTACGCGGCGAGTGCCGTCTCGGCCTCGGGTGCGATCAGCGTCACCTCGCTGTCACAGGCGAGCAGCCCCTCGACCTTCTCCAGGCCGATCTCCCCGCCGCCGACGACCACGCCGCGGCGGCCCTTCAGCTTCAGGCAGGCGATGTAGAACGGCGTGGAGAGCATGTCCGCAACGCAGCTCTGGTCGCAGACTCCCTTGCGCAGTTGGCAAACGCACTCCTTGCCTGCATAGGCCTGGGCGGGCATGGCTACAGGTTAGGTGTTTGCGGCCATCTTCTCTTGAAAAGCCGGTGCGAGGGCGGAGGGTTGTATACAAAAATTCTGCAATTCATCATGATGACTACTATATGTAGTCACTATCGTGAATCGAGGAAAAAGTTAATACCACCACAGACGTCACCTGCGCCCCAGCGCTCGCAGACCCACGCGCGCAAGCGCCAACCCGCCCTCGCGCCAGGCGCGCTCACGGTCTGACTCACGTGTTGAGCGCAGACGCGCGGCGGTTTGCACCGCGCGCGCGCTCAGCTCGTCATGCGGCCCCCACCACAGCCCACGGGTGCCTGAGGGATCCCAGGTGATCAGCTTCTCCTGCGCGCACGCGCGCAGGCCCGCCTCGCCGAGCGTCCGCCCCAGGCCGCTGCCGGCGGCGGCGCCCCACGGGCCACGGGAGACCGCTGGGCTCGGCAGGTGGTCGTTGAGCCACACCATCCCGGCGTCCAGCTCGCGCGCGATCCGCAGCCCGCGGTAACGGTCGGCGGTCCACACCGATGCGCCCAGGCCGTACGCGCTGTCGTTCGCCAGAGCGATCGCCTCAGAGACCGAGCCTACCGTCATCACTGCCAGCACCGGACCGCCCACCGGCTCGCGCATCAGCCGCATCTCGTGGGTCACTCCGGTGAGTACCGCGGGCGCGTAGAAGGGGCCGCTCAGCGGCCCGCCGCAGTGCAGCGTGGCTCCCGCGGCGACCGCGTCCCGCACAAGCTCGTCCACATGCTCCACGCGGCGCGTGGAGGCCAACGGACCCATCTGCACATGTGGATTGCGCGGGTCTCCGACGCTGAGCCCCCGCGCCCCGGCCACGAGTCTCGCCACCAGCCGCTCGCTGACCTCCGGGGCGGTGTAGATGCGCTCGACCGCCCCGCGCGCCTGTCCCGCGCCGGCGCAGCCTGCCCACAGGGCGCCGGATGCCGCGCGGGCGACATGGGCGTCTGCGAGTACCAGCATCGCGTCCTTGCCGCCCAACTCGACGGTCACCTCCTGCTCGTGCGACACGCATTCGCGCGCGACCGCCCGCCCGGTCGCCGGCGAGCCTGTGAACAGCAGCTTGTCCACTGGCGCTCGCGCCAACTCCAGGCCCACGTCGCCGCTGCCGTGCACGACCCGCACAAGGCCCTCCGGTAGCCCGGTGCGCGCGAGCACGCGCGCAATCCGCTCACCCGCAAGGCACGCGCGCATAGCCGGCTTGAAGATGACGCCGTTGCCGGCCAGCAGCGCACCCGCGATCTGCCCAAGCGGCTGCGCAAACGGGGCGCTGCCTGCTCCGATCACCCCGACCACCCCATATGGCTCGTATGCGATGCGCGCGCGCTTTGTCACGAACAGCGAGCGATGCACCCCCACGCGCCGTCCCCCGAGCACGCCTGCCCCGTCCTGGGCGACCCACTTCAGCGCGTCGATCGCGGCCAGCAACTCCAGTGCCGCGACCTCGGTGCGCGGGCGCCCCTGCTCGCGCGCGATCGCCTCGCGCAGATCGTCGAACTCGTCGATGATCGACTGGGCCATCCGGCGCATGTAGCGCGCGCGATCCTCCACCCGCAACAGTGCCCACAGCGGCTGCACCTTCGCGACCTGCGCGACCACCTCAGGGACCTCAGAGGGGGCGATCGTGGGCACACTGCCAAGCAGCTCGCCGGTCGCGGGATCAAGCGCAGAAGCCGTGTGCGGGTCCTGCTCAGCGGTGTCGATCACGTCCACGCTCATCGGAATGCTTCAAGTTTCGCGAAAGGGTGCCGAGGAGGATTGTCGAACCATGTACTTAGTGGCACACATTACGAGACTCGCCGGGTAGCGGCGGAGGGGGACACCCACCATGACGGGGGGCAAGCATCCCATGACGGGATACACGCAGGTACGTAGAGCACTTCGAGCGTCGCTCGCGATCTCGCTCGCGGTGGTCGTGGTCGTGGGCTTGGCCGCGTGTGGCAGCTCATCGACCAGTGGCGGCACGGCGACCGTGCTGATGGGCACGCCGCCCGATTCGCTTGACCCAGGACTAGGAGCGACCACACAGTCCTACGAGGCGACGTGGATCACCTACACCGGCCTGGTCACCTACGCGCACGCCGAAGGCGAAGCCGGCACAAAGCTGATCCCGGGCCTGGCCCAGACTCTCCCGACCGTCACCAACGGCGGCAAGACCTACACGTTCACCCTGCGCAAGGGGCTCGTCTACTCAAACGGCACGCCGGTGAAGGCATCGGACTTCACCCACGCGATCGAGCGCACGATCAAGCTGGGCTGGACCGACAAGAGCTTTCTCACCGAAAACATCGTCGGCGCCGAAGCGTTTGACGCCGGCAAGGCCTCCTCGATCTCGGGTATCCACACCGATGACGGCACCGGCGCGATCACGATCCAACTGGTGGCGCCCTACGGCCCGTTCCTGAACGTGCTCGCCTTCCCGGCGGCCGGACTGGTGCCGAGCACCACGCCGATGAAAAGCCTCTCGAACGAACCGCCCCCCGGCGCCGGGCCGTATCAGATCGAGAACATCGTCCCCAACAGGTCCTTTGAGATGGTGCGCAATCCCAACTGGTCCAAGGACGCGATCCCCGGAATTCCCGCGGGCCACGTGAACGTGGACGTGAAGATCGTCTCCAACAACCAGACCGAGGCCGAGCAGGTGCTGGACAACAGCGCCGACGTGTTCGACTACAACGACACGATCCCGCCCACACTCCTCTCGCAAGTCGAAAGCCAGGCCAAAGCACGGTTCGCGAAGGAGCCGACCGTCTCGGGCGAGTACTTCTTCCTGAACGTCAAAGAAGCGCCATTCAACAATCCGCTCGCTCGCGAGGCCGTCAACTACGCGCTCAACCGCCAGGCGCTCGAGCGCCTGGACAGCGGGATGCTCGATCCCGCCTGCTTCTTCCTGCCGACGGGGATGCCCGGCCACCCCTCGGGCCCCTGCCCCTACGGCGAACCGAGCGCCCAACCCAACCTCACAAAGGCCAAGGAACTCGTGCGCCAGGCGGGCCTCGAGGGCACGCCCGTGACCGTGTGGGGCGGCTCGCGCGCGCCGCACAAGGAATTCGTCGACTACTACACGAGCATGCTCAACGAAATCGGGTTCAAAGCGACCGAGAAGATCGTCGCCGACGCGCAGTACTACGAGACCGTAGGCAACCTCTCCACCAAAGCCCAAACCGGGTGGCTGTCCTACAGCCAGGACTTCCCCAACCCGATCGACTTCTACCAACTGCTCGACGCGAAGTCGATCCTGCCGCAGGAAAACCACAATCTCAGTCAGGTCAACGACCCGCACATCCAAAGCGAACTGGCAGCACTTGGGCCCGTGCCCTCCTCACAGCTGGGCTCGGTGCTCGGCCGCTGGCAGGCGCTTGACGAATACACCGCCAAGAAGGCCTACCTCGCGGTGTTCGGCTACGACGAGGCGCCCAAGTTCCTCTCCAGCCGCATCAACTTCAAGACGGCGATCTTCCATCCGGTGTACGGCAACGACTGGAGCTCGCTGGAACTCAAGTAGGGACGGCACCACCGCCGCTAAAGTCGCGCCCGCGGCGGTGGCGATGAGTAGGTATGAGGACCCTCCTGCGCAATCGCGTAGCGTTTGCGTTCGGGGCGCTGTTCGTGGCGATCGTCGTGTTGTGCCTGCTCGCGCCGGTGTACGCGAAAGACATCGCTCACACGGGCCCCAACGACAACCACATCACCGAAACCGTGAGCGTCGGCGGCAAACAGGTCGATGTCGTCTCCCCTCAGGGCGTCCCGATCGGGCCGACCTGGAAAGCGCGATTCTTCCTCGGCGCCGACTCCAACGGCCGCGACGTGGCGGTAAGGCTGCTGTATGGGGGGCGCAATTCGCTTGAGATCGCGGCGATCGCCACGCTGATCACGATGGTGCTCGCAATCGCGCTGGGCACCCTCGCCGGCTATTCGCGCGGTCTCACCGACGGCGTGCTCTCGCGCCTGTTCGATCTGGTGTGGGCCTACCCCGCTGTATTGCTGGGTGTCGCGCTCGGGGTGGCGCTCGCGGTCGGCGGGCTGGATCTCGGCCTGTTCACCCTGCACAGCGGCTCGCTGTTGCTGCCGGCGTTCGTGATCGGAGTCGTGTGCTTCCCCTATGTCGCCAAGCCACTGCGCGCGCAGGCGCTGTCGTTGCGCGAGCGCGAGTTCGTCGACGCCGCCCGCGTGCAAGGGCTCCCGCCCCTGCGAATCATGGTGAGCGAGATCCTCCCCAACCTCGCCTCCACGATCCTCGTGTTCGTCCCCCTGGTGATCGCCAACGCGATCCTGTTGGAGGCAGCTCTTTCGTATCTGGGCGCGGGTGTGCAGGCGCCGAATCCCTCTTGGGGCACGATGCTCGCCGACGGCATCCGCCTGATCCCTGGGGCGATCCACCTCGTGCTCGTGCCCGGGATCATGCTCGTGCTCACCGTGCTCTCGGTGAACGTGTGCGCCGACGCGGTGCGCGACGCGCTTGACCCCAAGAGCGCCGTGCGGGGACGGTTGTGATGGCCCGGTTCATCGCGCGTCGCCTGGGCTCGCTCCTCGCCGTGCTGTTCGCGATCACAGTGCTCACGTTCCTGATCTTCCAGGCGATCCCAGACGGCAATCCGGCGCTGCGGATGGCCGGACGCCTCGCGAGTCCGCAGGACGTGCACGACATCAGCAAACAGTGGGGCTTTGAAAAGCCGATCTACGTGCAGTACGTCAAGACGATGGAGAAGGTGCTCGACGGCAGCGTAATCTCCTACACCCAGCAGGTCAACGTCGAGCAGGAAATCGTCAGGGACCTGCCGCCGACGATCTCACTCGCCGTCGGGGCGGGCGTGATCTGGCTGGTGCTGGGCGTGCTGTTCGGTCTGCTCAGCGCGGTCTACGCCGGGCGCCTGCTCGACCGTGTGCTGACGGTGCTCGCGCTCACCGGCATCTCGATGCCCGTGTTCTTTCTCGGCGCGATCATGCTCTATTGGCTTGGCTACGAGTGGCACCTGCTGCCGTTGGAAGGCTACGTGCCGCTCACCAGCGATCCGTGGGGCTGGTTCACGCACATGCTGATGCCGTGGATCGCGCTGTCGATCGTCTCGATCGGCGTGTACTCGCGCGTGCTGCGCGCAAACGTGCTTGACGTGATGAGCGAGGACTATGTGCGCACCGCGCGCGCGAAGGGGCTGTCCCAGCGCCGTGTGCTGATCCACCACGTGCTGCGCAACTCGCTGATGGGAATCGTCACGCTGTGGGGCCTGGATTTCGCGTGGGTGATCGGCGGCGGGGCGATCCTCGTGGAGTCGGTGTTCAACCTTGGCGGCGTCGGTGAGTACGCGGCGCAGTCGATCGGCCGCCTCGACGTGCCCCCGGTGATGGTGATCACGATGCTGGTGGCGTGTGCGGTGGTCGTGCTCAGCGCGCTCGTGGACGTCGCCTATGCCGTGCTCGACCCACGGGTGAGGCTGTCGTGACTGTCAGTGACAGCGATCCTGAGCGCCCGCACACCCATCGGCTGGTCCACGAGCCGGTCGCGGGTACGAGGGTCGTATCGACCGGCGGCGGTCCGTCAAACGCTGACGGGCAAAGCCTGCTCGACGTGCGCGACCTCAGCGTGTCCTTCGCCACACGCGAAGGCGACGTGCACGCGGTCGCGGGAGTGTCCTTCGAGTTGCGCCCCGCGGAGGTCCTGGCGATCGTGGGTGAGTCCGGCTCGGGCAAGTCGGTGTGCGCGATGACATTGATGGGGCTCACGCGCGGGCCAAACGCGACGATCGCCGGCAGCGCCCGCCTGGAGGAGCGGGAGCTGATCGGCGCGTCCGAGTCCCAGTTGCGGCGGATCAGGGGCGCGCGCATGGCGATGATCTTCCAGGACCCGCAATCCTCGTTGAACCCCGTGCACCGTGTGGGCGATCAGATCGCAGAGCAGATTCGCGCGCACAAGCCGCTCGTGTCAAAGGCGCAAGCACTCGCGCACGCTGGTGAGCTGATGGAGCGCGTGGGGATACCGAAGGCGCGCGAGCGTGTGCGCGCCTACCCGCACGAGCTCTCGGGTGGCATGCGCCAGCGCGTGATGATCGCGATGGCACTGTCGCTGGGCGCCAAAGTGCTGCTGGCCGACGAGCCGACGACCGCGCTCGACGTGACGGTGCAGGCACAGATCCTCGCGCAGCTCAAGCAGCTGCGCGAGCAGGAGCAGCTCAGCATCGTGCTGATCACCCACGACTTTGCGGTCGTGGCCGACATCGCCGACAGGATCGCGGTGATGCAGGCCGGCAAGATCGTCGAGCAGGGCGGCGCCGAGGAGATCCTGTATGAGCCCAAGCACCCCTACACTCGCGAGCTGTTGCGTGCGCTGGTGCCGCCCACCGCCCACCGTCCACGGCCCACGCAGGGGGAGCCGCATACTGAAGAGCACCTCCCTGAGCGGGGGACCCCCCATCTCGGGGGGCAAGTAGGCGGGCTGCTCGAAATCGAGGACCTGCGCGTCGAGTACCGGCTCCCCGCCCACCGCGGGCGCCGCGCCGCACGCGTGCAGGCGATTGACGGTGTGTCGCTCACCGTGGACGCTGGTGAGACGCTCGCGATCGTCGGGGAGTCCGGTTGTGGGAAGACGACGCTGCTGCGCTCGATCGCGCGTCTGGTCGAGCCCACGAGCGGCGCGATCCGTCTGCAGGGCCACGACCTCGCGCAGGCGCGCCGCGGCGAGCTCGTATCGCTTCGCAGGGAGCTCGGGATGGTCTTTCAGGACCCGCAGGCATCCTTGAACCCGCGCCGACGAGTGGGCGCAACGCTCGAGATGGCGCTGCACGCACGCGGGCTGGCGCCCGGCGACGCGCGCATTCAGTCGGGCGAGCTGCTGGAGCGCGTCGGCCTGAGCGCGTCGCAGGCGACGCGCTACCCACACGAGCTCTCAGGCGGACAGCGCCAGCGTGTCGGAATCGCGCGGGCGCTTGCGGGCGAGCCGCGCCTGGTGTTGCTTGACGAGCCTGTGTCCTCGCTGGACGCGTCGATCCGCCGCGGCGTGATCGAACTGCTCGGCGAGCTGCAGACGCAGCTCGGCTGCGGCTACGTGCTGGTCTCTCATGACCTCACTACGGTCGAAGCGGTGGCCGACCGGATCGCCGTGATGTACGCGGGGAAGATTGTCGAGCTGGGCGACGCGCGCGAGCTGCTCGAGCACCCGACCCACCCCTACACGCAGACGCTGCTGGCTGCGTGTCCGCGCTTGCCCAGTGGCGTACGATCCTCGGGATGGATGGACCGGGAGACCAAGCAACAAGGCTCCTTCAGCGCCTGATTCGCCTCAACACGGTCAACCCGCCCGGCAACGAGCGCGCCGCGATCGAGCACCTGCGGCAGATCCTCACCGACGCCGGCTTTGAGTGTGAGCTGCTTGGCGTCGCTCCCGAGCGCCCGAACCTGGTGGCCCGATTGAAAGGCGAGATTGAAGGTCCCGCCCACCCGACCCTCTGTTATCTCGGCCACGTCGACACGGTGCTCGCGGATGGGAGAGAGTGGACGCACGACCCCTGGTCGGGCGAGATTGCCGAGGGCTTCATGTGGGGGCGCGGCTCGCTCGACATGAAGTCCCAGGTCGCCGCCGAGGTCGCCGCCGTGGCGGGGCTCGCGCGCGAAGGATGGCGTCCCGCGCGCGGCGAGCTGCTGGTCGTGGCCGTCGTGGACGAGGAGACCGGCGGCGAGCTTGGCGCGAAGTGGCTTTGTGAGACCCATCCCGAGAAGGTGCGCTGCGACATGCTGCTCAACGAGGGCGGCGGGCCCCATTTCGAGCTCGACGGCCAGCGCTACTACGGAGTGTGTTGCGCGGAGAAGGGCGTGTTTCGCTTCACGGTCACGACCGCCGGGGCGGCCGGGCACGCATCGATGCCAAAGCTGGGCGAAAACGCGCTGTTGAAGATGGCGCCCGTGCTCGAGCGCTTCGCCGACCCGCCAGCCAGGGCTGCAGCCGACCGCCGAGCCGCTTGCGTTTCTGCGCGGGGTCGGCGAGGACGAGCGCGATCCGGTTGCCGCGCTCGCGCGCCTGGAGCAGATCGACCCACGGTTGCTGCAACTGCTCGAGCCGATGTTCGGCGTGAGCTTCGCGCCCACCAAGATCAGCGCGTCGGAGAAGATCAACGTGATTCCCTCCAAAGCAGAGCTGCGGGTGGACTGCCGCGTGCCCCCCGGTCTCGGCGAAGCGGAGACCAAGCAGGCGATCGAGCAGGTGCTCGGCGGGCTCGAGGGGCTGCGTATCGACTTCACCGAGCGCATAACCGGCAACCGCTCGCAGATCGACTCGCCGTTGATGGACGTCATCGGCGAGTGGGTGTCCGAGCGTGATCCGGGCGCAAAGACGGTGCCCACGATCCTGCCCGGCTTCACCGACTCGCGCCACTTCCGCGCGGCCTTCCCCGAATGCGTCGCCTATGGCTTCTTTCCCCAGCGCCACCAGTCGCTGCTGGAGACCCAGGCGCTGATGCACGCCGCGGACGAGCGCATCGACGTGCGTGACATCGAGTACGCCTGCGAGTTCTATCGCGACCTCGCCGTGCGCATCCTCTCGCCCTGACCTGACACCACGCGGCGCGACCACGCACCCGGACACGCGTTTGTGGTGCATAATGTTCGTGTGGAGCCAAGGACGGTGACGCTAGCTACATCCCTCGTGACGGACATCCAGAACTGGTCCTACCAGTGGTCCAGTGTCGTGATGATCCTGTTTTTCGCGGTGATCATCTTCGTGATGATCCGCATGCTGAAAGTGATGCCGCGGGTCAAGCCGCAGCAGATCAAGCCGTCCTCGAGCCAGTCGGTGGCTTGGAAGGACATCGCCGGCGTCGACGAGGCCAAGGCCGAGCTGCAGGAGATCGTCGAGTTCCTGCGCGACCCCAAGCAGTTCGAGAAGCTCGGCGCGAAGGTGCCCAAGGGCATCCTCCTGCACGGACCGCCCGGCACCGGCAAGACGCTGCTCGCGAAGGCCGTCGCGCACGAGTCCGGCGCGCAGTTCTTCGCTCAGTCGGCGGCCGCGTTCGTGGAGATGTTCGCGGGCCTGGGCGCGGCCCGCATCAGACGGCTGTTCGCGATCGCGCGCAAGCACGAGCCGGCGATCATCTTCATCGACGAGCTCGACGCCGTCGGTGGACGGCGCGGCGCGGACTTCTCCGGGGAGAAGGACCAGACGCTCAACCAGCTGCTGGTCGAGATGGACGGCTTCGCCACCAGCGGGCGGCTGGTCGTGATCGCGGCGTCCAACCTGCTCGAGAAGCTCGACCCCGCGCTGCTGCGCCCGGGGCGCTTCGACCGCCAGATCTTCGTGACCCCACCCGACGTGAAGGGTCGCACGGGCGTGCTCGGCGTGCACACCCGCGACAAGCCGCTGGAGAACGTGGACCTCGGTCTCGTCGCTCAGCAGACGAGCGGGCTGACGGGAGCCGATCTCGCCAACATCTGCAACGAGGCCGCGATCTTCGCGGCGCGCCGCAAAGCACGCGCGATCACCGGCGGCGACTTCGACAGTGCGCTGGAGCGCGTGATCGCCGGGGTTCAGTCCCATCGGGTGCTCAACGCCCACGAGAAGCGGGTCGTGGCCCACCACGAGGCGGGCCACGCGCTGTGCGGCGAGCTGCTGCCCTCGGTCGACCGCGTGCACCGCATCTCGATCGTGCCGCGCGGGCGCGCGCTCGGCTACACGCTCAACCTGCCCGCCGAGGACCGCTATCTGAAGACGCGCGAGGAGCTGCTGGACTACATGACGGTGCTGCTCGGCGGGCGCGTTGCCGAGCAGATCGTGTTCGGCGCGATCACCACCGGCGCCTCCGATGACCTCAAGCGCGTGGCCGACATCTCCCACTCGATGGTCCACGACTACGCGATGGGCAGCGCCGGCGTGGGCCGCTCGCCCGACGGCGACGTGCGCCTCTCGGAGACCACGCTGCGCTTGCGCGACGAGGAGCGCCGTGAGCTGATCGACGAGGCCCGCAGGGCCGCGCGCCGGATGATCCTCGCGCACCGCGCGCAGCTCGACGCGCTCGCGAAAGAGCTGCTGGAGAACGAGGTGCTCGACCGCGAGGCGATCGAGCGGATCATGGCGGGCGTGCCGCGCCTGGAACGCCGTCCCGGCGTTGGCTTGCGCGTGGTGGCAGCCGCGAGCGCGCTCGACCCCGCGCCTTCCGCGGGCGAGTAGCCGCGCTCGCCGTCCGTGTCGCAGACCGCCGTCGCGCGAGATCGACGCGTCGCCAATACACTGACGCCAGCCATGTTCAACCGCATCGACCACATCGGCGTGGCCGTCGAGGAGATCGACGCCTCGCTCGCGCTGTACCGCGACTCCTTCCAGATGGTGGTGGCCCACCGCGAGATCGTCGAGGAGCAGGGCGTCGAGGCGGTGCTGCTGGACGTCGGCGAGAACCACATCGAGCTGCTCGCCCCGCTCGGCCCCGACACCCCCGTGGGCAAGTTCCTGGCCAAGCGTGGCCCCGGCCTGCACCACGTGGCCTACCAGGTGTCCGACATCGAGGCCACCTTGGCCGCCCTGCAAGAGGCGGGACAACCCCTGATCGACAAGCGCCCACGCGTGGGTATCCGCGGAGCGCTCGTAGCGTTCCTGGAGCCGAAAGGCACCGAGCGAGTGCTCACCGAGCTAGTGCAACCCGTGGAGGTCCACTGATGCCCAACAGTCACAGACGTGTGAGCGTCGGCTTTCAAGGCGGCCAGGTGCTCGCGCTGCGCGTCACCGACGAGCAGCTGGAGACGCTATACCGCGCGCTCGGAGCCGGCGGCTGGCACGAGCTCGAAACCGAGGAAGGGCCCGTGCGGCTGGACCTCGGGCAGGTCGTGTATGTCCGCTCCGAGGACAGCGACCGCGGCGTCGGCTTCTCGGCCTAAGTGGCCGATGAGCGGCGCAATACTGCGTCCTCCCTCCCTTGTGTGCTTGCGCACACTGCGGTCGGTGCGTCCTTGTCTTGCTTGTCCCTCGACCACTTAGGAGGCCTGTGAGATGAGCACACGGATCGGCATCGTGGGACTGCCCAACGCCGGCAAGTCCTCGCTGTTCAACGCGCTCACTAAGGCCGGTGTCGAGGCCGCCAACTACCCGTTCACCACGATCGAGCCCAACGTGGCGGTCGTGCCCGTGCTCGACGAGCGGCTCGTGGAGGTATCCCAGACCGTGGCGGCTTCGGAGATCGTGTGGGACACGATCGACTTCCACGACATCGCCGGTCTCGTCGCCGGCGCCCACAAAGGCGAGGGGCTCGGCAACCGCTTTCTGGCCAACATCCGCGAGACCCACGCGATCGTGCACGTCGTGCGCGCGCACACCGACGAGAACGTGATCCACCCCGAGGGCCGCGTCGATCCGCTCGCCGACATCGAGACGATCGAGACCGAGCTGGTGCTCGCCGATCTCGAGCAGGCCGAACGTCGCGTCGATCGTGTCGCCAAGCAGGCCAAGGGGGGAGACCGTGTCGCGATCGCCGAGGAGGCGTGGCTGCGCGAGGTGATCGGCGAGCTGCAAGCCGGTCGGCCCGCGCGCTCGGTGGCCCCGCCCGAGGACGCGCCGCACGCGCTGCGCGACCTGGGCGCGCTCACCGCCAAGCCCGTGCTGTTCGTCGCCAACGTGGACGAGGGCTCAGAGGAGGTGCCCGCCGCGGTGGCCGAGCACGCCGCGGCGCAGGGCGCGGGCGTGGTGGCCGTCAGCTCGCGCATCGAGTCCGAGCTGGCCGAGCTGGAGGAGGAGGAAGCGGCGCTGATGCGGGCCGAGCTCGGCGTCAGCGAATCGAGCTTGCAGCGGATCGTGCGCGGGGCCTTCTCGCTGCTTCACCTGATCGCGTTCTTCACCGCCGGCGAGGCCAAGCCCGCCCAGTCCTGGCACCTGCGCGACGGGCTCACCGCGTGGCACGCCGCCGGGCAGATCCACTCGGACATCCAGAAGGGCTTCGTGCGGGCCGAAGTGGTCGGCTGGCGTGAGCTGGTCGACGCCGGCGGCTACTCCGGTGCCCGCGACCGCGGCACCCTGCGGCTGGAGGGTCGCGACTACGCGATGCGCGACGGGGACGTGATCACCGTCAAGTTCACGCCATAGATTGGAGGCGCTCGGCCAGGCGCTTCATTCCGATCTCCCTCGCTGCCGCCGCGCCGCCCGCGAAGTCGGTGGGTCGTGTCGGGTGGGCGCTTCACGTCGATCTCCACAAGCGTCGCCACCCGCTTGAACGTGCGCAGCAGCTCGGCGTTCTCGTTCACGTGGCCGCCACTCGGGGCGCATACGCACTCGCGCCTGCAACGCTCCCGCGTCGTGCCGCATCGCTTGCTCTGCCGCTCGGCCTGTTCCAATAGCGCCTCGAGCGTGCCGTAGTCTCGCAGCAACTGCGCCGCCGTCTTCGCGCCGATCCCCGGCGCTCCGGGCAACCCGTCGGAGGGGTCGCCCCGCAACGCGATGAAGTCGGGCACCTGTTCCGGTGCGATGCCGTAGCGCTCCATCACCTGCTCCGGTCCCAGCGCTACGCACGCCCCACCCTTCCCCAAATCCAACACCGCCACGTGCTCGCCGACCGCCTGGTAGAGATCGCGATCCGCGGTGAGCAGCAACGCACGCCCTCCCGCTTCAGCCTCCACGCGCGCAAACGATCCCATCGCGTCGTCGGCCTCCAGCTCCCGCGCATTTGCGATCGTCCAACCGAAGCTCGCCAGCAGCGCCGGGGCGCGCGTCCACTGCTCGGCCAGCTCGGCCGGCATCGGGTCGCGGTGGGCGTGATAGGGGGGGTATGCCTCCACGCGGTAGCGCGCCTCCTCGGCTCCGAAGCACGCGACCACCGCGCGCGGCGGGTCGGCTTCGGTCGCCGACAGCAGCGCGTTCACGGTGCCGAGCAGCGCGTTCACCGGCTCCCCGTTCGCGCCCTTGATCGATTTCGGCAGCGAGAAATACGCGCGATACAGCAGCCACGGCACGTCGGCGATCAGCAGCGGCTTGTCCACTGCCCGTCAGGGTACGGCGTCTCGGCCGCAGGCCGTGCTCGCTGCGTTGCGTTTGTCGCGCAGGTACTGGGTGTCTGCCTAGCCGGGCGCTCACGCCGCCCGTGCCGCTCACGCTCGCCGGCTGTGCCACGGGCGTTGACGACGCGCCCCCGGCTCCGCTCACCGGTGTCGGCGCCGGGGTCGGCGTGGGCGGCCGGTGCGCGGCCGGGCCGCTCACGTCCGGCTCGGCCTGCACTCCCTTTGTGCTCTTCACACTGAAGTAGGCCCAGCTGGAATACAGCCCGAGGCGTTCCTCCAACTGCGGGCCGCTCACGAGCGTGTGCCCCTTGGACCCCAGCACCTCCGCCTGCACGATCCGCGGCGAGCTGCCGCGCTGCAGCACCTCGATGCCCTCGAACGAGCCGTCGACCAGTCCGCTCAGCCGCGACGCCGCCGAGGCGAAGCTCATCTGCACCGTCCAACGGTGCAACGGTCCCTCGTCGTAAGGGTCGCTCACGCCGACCAGCCACGGCTCGCGGGGTCGCTCCGGGGAATCCGTATTGCACGCTTTCGGTGTGCCCGCCGGAGCTTGCGAAGAAGTACGTGATCGCGGGTTGCCCGCCATAGGTGACGATCTGCCCCGCCGTGGCGGCCACCGCCGCGTTTGAGCGCGAGGTTTCCGCCGCTTTGCCGCGATACACCTGTGAGCGATCGTCGGCGTACACGTCGAACTTCGAGCCGCCCGCGTCGGAGGTGATCGCGTACGTGCGGCTCGCCACCGCCTGCGCCTCCAGCGCCGCCAGCGGCCAGCTGGAGGGCATCTCGGCCGCCACCACCCCGCGCACATATTCTTCGAGCGGCACGTCCTTCACCTTCGAGCCGACCAGCACCTTCACGATCGTGTTCGCCGGTGCCTGCCCGAGCGCGGTGCCGGTGTAGTAGTGGCCGAGGATCGCCGAATAGCTCCAGCCGTGTTCGGCAAACCCCAGCGCCCCGTCCTGGCTCATACCCACACCATGACCGTCGCCGGCGCCGTCGATCACGAGCGTCGTTGCGTGCGCACCGCTCGCTTGCGCACTGCTCGCCTGCGCCCGCGGGTGCGCTTGCCAGCGCCACGGTTGCCGCCGCCACGATTGGCACGCTCCTCAACAGGGCATGCAAGCGCTGATAAGTTGATCTCGTGAGGAGCATCCGTGCTCGTGGCCACTACCCGGTCAGCCGCTCACGATCTCGAAACGGCGAGCGCGCAAGAGGAATTGCATGAGCTCTGATTCGGACACATCCCACGTTTGCTTGAGCGCCGCACGATGACTGGCGCCGAGGAGCGACGCGGTCCTGGAGCGACTCCCCAGTGGCCTCTACATAGGCGGAGAGTGGCGTCCTGCCTCCGGCGGCGGCACGCTCGCGGTCGAGGATCCCAGTACCGGCGAGTCGCTGATCGAGGTGGCCGACGCCACGCCCGAGGATGCGCTCGCGGCGCTCGGCGCCGCCGCCGACGCGCAGGCCGCGTGGGCCGCCACCGCTCCACGCGAGCGCGGGGAGATACTGCGCCGGGCGTACGAGCTGCTGCTGCGACGCGCGGATGAGCTGGCGCTCGTGATGACCCTGGAGATGGGCAAGGCGCTCGGCGAATCGCGCGCCGAGATCACCTACGCCGCCGAGTTCCTGCGCTGGTTCTCCGAGGAGGCGGTGCGCATCCACGGGCGCTACATGACCAACACCACCGGGGTCGGGCGCATCCTCACGATGCGCCAGCCGGTCGGCGCCGTGCGTGTTCGTCACGCCGTGGAACTTCCCCACCGCGATGGGCACCCGCAAGATCGCCCCCGCGATCGCCGCCGGCTGCACGATGGTCGTCAAGCCCGCCCAGCAAACGCCGCTGTCGATGCTCGCGCTTGCCGGCGTGCTGCAGGAGGCCGGCCTGCCCGCGGGCGTGCTCAACGTGATCACCGCCCGTCACTCCGGTGCGGTGATCGAGCCGCTGCTACGCGACCCGCGCACGCGCAAGCTGTCTTTCACCGGCTCCACCGAGGTCGGTCGCACGCTGATCGCCCAGTCGGCCGAGCAGGTCCTGCGCGTGTCGATGGAGCTGGGCGGCAACGCCCCGTTCATCGTGTTCGAGGACGCCGACCTCGACGCCGCCGTGGAGGGCGCGCTCGTCGCGAAGCTGCGCAACGTCGGCGAGGCGTGCACCGCGGCCAACCGCTTTCACGTGCACGAGTCGGTCGCCGACGAGTTCGCCCAGCGGATGGCGCAGCGGATGGCCACACTGAAGATCGGTCGTGGCACCGAGCCGGGCGTGGACATCGGGCCACTGATCGACGACCGTCAGCGCGGGATCGTCGCCGACCTCGTGGAGGACGCCGTCGGCGACGGCGCCCAACTGCTCACCGGCGGTGCGCGGCTGCCCGGCCCCGGCTACTTCTTCGAGCCGACCGTGCTCGCGGCTGTGCCCACCGACGCGCGCATCCTTCGCGAGGAGGTGTTCGGGCCAGTCGCGCCCGTCAGCCCGTTCTCGACCGAGGAGCAGGCGGTGAGTGCCGCCAACGCGACCGAGTATGGGCTGGTCGCCTACGTGTACACACGCGACCTCGCCCGCACGCTACGGGTATCGGAGGCGATCGAGGCCGGGATGATCGGCGTCAATCAAGGGATCGTCTCCAACCCCGCCGCGCCGTTCGGCGGCGTCAAGCAGTCCGGTTTCGGGCGCGAGGGCGGCTTCGAGGGCATCGGCGAGTACCTGGAGACCAAGTACGTCGCGCTTGCGGTGTGACGCGAGCCGTGTTTCGAGCGCCACCCACGGGTAGCGCATGCTCCACGGGAGCCGTCGAGCACGAGTTCCAGAGCCCAAGATGCGACGCGATTCGCGTAGCTCGTCTCTGGTGGCTCAAGCGGAAGGCGATTACGGTCGAATAGACGAGTAGCCGTAAGAACGGAGTGCTTTTCGTGCGTGAAGTCACAAAGGTTGGCTTTCAACGGACCACCCCCAGCAGGGTGGCGCTCACGCACGGCCTCACCACGCCCGACCAGGCCTCCCTGACGGATGCCGAGCGAGGTGTCCAGCCGCGCAAACTGAGAGCGCTGCTCGGCGGCGCCGGTACCGACGGCGGCGAATCCACACGCTCTGACGGTCTCGCCCCCAAGCCCGTAGCGCCCGAGGGACAGCAGCCCACGTCGCGGACCCTCGCGACGCAGAGGCGCCGCTGCTGGCGCTTCCCGCGATCGGCGCGATCGCCGCGATTGCGGTTGGCGGCGTCGTGCTGAGCGTGATCGGCGCGCTGGTGCTCGCGCTCGTCGCGGCCATCGGCGGCTGGCTGCTCGGAGACGACCGCCGCCGCGCGCTGCAAAGCGAGGTGGACGACCGCAACGACGACCTCCGCCGTGCGCTCTCAGAGCTCGAGATCGCCCAAGCCGAGACGGTCCGCCGCCTGTCGATGGCGGTCGAGTTTCGCGACGAGGACACCGGCGCCCACATCGAGCGCATCGGGCGCTTCTCCACGCTGCTGGCCGAGGCGATCGGCATGAGTGGCGAGTTCTGCCGTCGCATCAGCCACGCCGCGCCACTGCACGACGTCGGCAAGGTCGCGATCCCCGACGCGATCCTCCTGAAGCCCGGCTCGCTCACCCCGGAGGAGCGCGCGATCGTCGAGACCCACGCCGAGGAGGGACACCGGCTGCTGCGCGGCTCCTCCTCATCGATCCTCGACATGGGCGCCACGATCGCGCTCAGCCACCACGAGCGCTGGGACGGCGGCGGCTACCCGCGCGGCCTTGAACGAGAGAACATCCCGATCGAGGGTCGCATCGTGGCGATCGCCGACGTGTTCGACGCGCTCACCAGTCACCGTGTCTACCGCGACGCCTTCCCCGTCGAGAAGGCCGTGGAGATGATGCTCGAGCAGTCAGACCGCCATTTCGACCCGGTCCTGCTGCAAGCGTTTATGGAGGTGCTCGACAGCACCGGCGCCGACGCCCGCACGCGCGAGCGCTCAGACCCGCGCTCGCTGATCGCGGGCGCGCTTGAGATCTACACCGACGCGATGCGCCTCGGCGACGCCGAGCTTGCCGAGGAGGCGATCGCCTCGGCGCTCGAGGACGGGATCGACCCCGCCACACTGCAGGACAAGGTGGTCGCTCCCGCGATGCAACGCATCGAGGAGTTGCACGAGAGCGGTGAGATCGACGCCGACACCGCACAGCGTGCGAGCGCGATCACGCGCCGGGTGATGGCCACCATGAATCGCTACCTGCTTGCTCGCGGGTAGTCTTCCGCGAATGCCATCACGCTCGATCGTCACCGGCGGGGCCGGGTTCATCGGCTCGCACGTCGCCGACGCCCTGCTCGCCGCGGGCCACGAAGTCACCGTCAGTCGACGACCTCTCCTCCGGCAGCGCCGCCAAGGTGCCCGCAGCCGCGCAGTTGTGCGAGCTCGACATCGTGGATCGCGACGCGCTCGACCGGGTGTTCGAGCAGGTGCGGCCGACCGCCGTATTCCACCTTGCCGCGCAGGCGTCGGTCACCGCGTCGGTGGCCGATCCGGGTCGCGACTGTGCCGTCAACGTGCTCGGCACGCTCAACGTCGTGGACGCCGCCACCAAGCTCGGCGCGCCCGTGTCGTTCACCTCCACCGGCGGGGCGTTGTATGGCGATGAGGCGCCGCTGCCCACGAGCGAGCAGCGCATCCCCGCGCCGCTTGCTCCCTACGGCGCCTCGAAGTGGGCCGCCGAGGCGTACGTCAACACGTGGTCGCTGTCCTCCGGTGTGCCCCACGCGGTGTGTCGTCTCGGCAACGTCTATGGCCCGCGTCAGAGCCCACACGGCGAGGCCGGCGTGGTCGCGATCTTCTCCGAGCACCTCCACACGGGCAAGACGCCGAAGATGTTCGGTCACGGCAAGCCCACGCGCGACTACGTGTACGTCGGCGATGTCGTCTCCGCGCTGATCGCCGCCAACGGCACGCGCGGCACCTTCAACATCGCCACTGGTGTCGAGACCGATGTGGCGACGCTGTGGAGCGTGCTCAAGGAGGCGGCCGGGTCGGACATCGAGCCTGAGCTTGCGGATCTACGGCCGGGGGAGCTTCAGCGCAGTTGTCTTGACACGAGCCTCGCGGCCAGCGAGTTGGGATGGCGCGCCACGGTTGAGATCGGCGACGGGCTGCGGCGCACGTTCGCCGCGCTCGTCGAGGAATTCGAGGGCGCCGCGCGCTGAGGCGAATTGGAGTGGTGTGGCGTTGCCGAGAGGGCCGGGGGAGGATGGGTCGCGACCGAAGAGCATGGCTACGTTCCAGTCCATCAGTAGGCGTAGCTTGCGTCCCACGCCGGGCATCAGTGATAGGTGGTAGGTGCGTGCGAGCAACCATGCCGGTAGTCCGCGCCAGCGCACACCGAGCGTGATCGCAACGGCCTTGTTGTGACCCAGCTCGGCGACCATTCCAGCCGTTCGGTAGCGGAAGGCATGTGGTGGCTTGTGCTGGAGTGCCGCGGCGATGTTGGATGCGGCGAGTCGTCCCTGGCGGATCGCGTGCTGAGCGGTTGGCGGACACGCTTGCCCGCGTCTTGCCGGGTCGGGTACCGCGGCGCAGTCTCCGATTGCCCACACGCCTGGATGATCAGTGACGCGTAGCTCTCTGTCGACCACGATCCGTCCGTTCTCATCGACTTGCAGTCCGAGCGAGGCGATGACTGGGCTGGGCGCCACTCCGGCTGTCCATACGACGGTGCGCGCGGGAACATGCTCACCGTTTGAGAGGGCGGCTCCGTGCGCTGTTACGGCCGTGAGCGTTGTGCGCGTGTTGATCTCGATGCCGCGTCCCAGTAGCTCGCGTGTGGCGAACGTGGACAGGCTCGCGGGTACCTCGGGCATGATCCGCTCTTGGGCCTCGATGAGCACCCAGCGCATGCCCTCCGCACGACAGCGCGGATACAGCTCGATCGCTTGCGCGGCGAAGTCCTGTAGCTCGGCTAGGCCCTCGAGACCGGCGTAGCCGGCACCGACGAACACGAAGCCGAGATACTCGCCACGGCGCACCGGGTCCTCCACCGTCTCGGCAATGTCCAGGCAGGTGAGTACCTGGTTGCGAAGCGCGGTCGCGTCTGATAGCGACTTCAGTCCGGTCGCGTACTCGGCGAGCCCGGGGATCGGCAATGTTCGCGAGACCGACCCAAGTGCGACGAGTAGATGGTTATAGGCAAGCTCCAAGCGCTCACCGTCCACCCGGCGCACAACGAGCACGCGAGAGGCGGGGTCGGCGCCCGTGACATTCCCGATCAACAGCTCAGTCCGCGCGAGCTGTGAGCGCAATGGCACGACCACGTGGCGAGGATCGAGGGTGCCCCCGGCGGCACCTGGTAGCAATGGTGTGTAGAGCATGAAGTTCGCGTCGTTCACGAGCGTGACATGCGCCCCGCGGGCATTCGCAAGCCGCTCGAGTGCTCTGGCGGCATAGAAGCCGCCGAACCCGCCACCCGCGATCACAACGTGTCTGGTCATGCTTTGACAGTAGCCCTCAAAACCCGTTGAGACCAATGTCACAAGCGTGTTACAAAGTCCCCGGCGGTGCAGTGTGGATGCGCTGAGCTCAACGATTCGCTGAGCTCCCTGGCTCACCGCACGTCGCGATAGTGGCCGCCCGGTGCTACAGCCCGCACAGACGGGCGCGGCAAGCCCTCCGCCAGAGCCTGGCGGCAGTCCCGAAGGGCACCGTAGGCGCTAGGATCGTGGGCTGCGGCGAGATAGCTCAGCTGGTAGAGCACTCGACTGAAAATCGAGGTGTCGGCGGTTCAAGTCCGCCTCTCGCCATCAAGAAGGCGCTGCAAATGGGCATGTTTTTGAGATAGTGATCGCTATCTCGGCCGCCCACGTTTGGTCGTCGCGGCACAAACCTCGGCACAAACCCTTGACAATAGGCCCTGTTCCGGGCCCAATCGGCCGTCTCGAGAAGCCTTACGAGGGGCGTGGTCTGGGCGGCAAATGGCTTATCTATGCGGTAGCGACATGGAGAACCGAACTTATGGGCGAGCCTCGAATCAAAGACAACATCAGTTGGAATCGTGATGCCCTGAGAACGAGTTCTGGGCTGTTCGAGTGTCCGCCATGAGCGCACAAGCTCTAAAGCGAAAGAGGACAGATGATCATCTACTGCGGATGTCAAGCTCTGTGCGTGGCGAGGGGCAGCGAGAACCAGACTGCGATGCCTGGCTCATATCGAGTTGTACAAAGTTTTACAGGGTTTACGCGATCTCGCTAAACGCCTATGGCCGGTCTGACGGGGCTCATCGAGGGGTTGTGCAGTCGCAGGATTGAAGGCGTCAGCGGGCTGGGCAAGATGCCTCACGGCGCCGATCAGGCGCCGATGGCTGAGTGCTGGCGGAGGTACTCGCGGAGATAGGGCAGCGCGAAGTCGACGTACCCGTGGCGGGTGGGGTGGATCAGCTCGGCTGCGATCAGTCGTAGGCGGTACTGGCTCGCGTAGTTCACGTCGACACCGAGGCGCTCCTGGATGTCGGCCATCCTGGACGGGCTGTCGTCCTGGGCCATCGCGAGCAGGAATGACTTGTCGATGTCTGAGGCGGCGCTCAGCGCCGGCTCGTGGATGAGCGCACCGAGCCGGCGCCGCGCTCGGGCGACCCCTTGGGTGGCGTCGGCGGTCGTGATCTCCGGTGCGCTCGGGTTCACCCGCCAAACCTGGGTGCCGACTAGCTGCAGCAGGAAGGGGTAGCCGCGGGCTCCGTCGACCATGATCTGCAGCGCCTGCTCGCCGACATCGCGGCCCGCTGCTTGGATCGGTTCGCGCAGCGCGCGTTCAACTTCGGCGCGCGCTACTGAGCCCAGGGTGTGCCGTTCTGCTCGGCGCAGGAAGGTGAGGACGTCGTCGTTGACGACGTCGCTGACGCTGGCAGCTAGGCCAGCACCGGCGAACGCCAGCTCCCGATTCTCGCGGAAGGTGTGCTGCACGACGGTGGCTAGCTCGCGTAGCTCTTCGATTTGGTTGTGGTGGATCTCGTCAAGCGTGATCAGGACTCCGGTTCTCTGCTCTGCCAGCAGGTCGGTGAGCATCTCGAGTTGGTTACGCAGACCTGCTTGGACGACGTGCGCCTCGATCGTGCTCCAGGTGAGAGAGCCGAGATTAAGTGGAGCGCCCGCGCCGCTCATGCGGCGCTGCACCGCCTTGGGATCGAAGTCGCGCAGTAGCCGTGGGAGGTGCTGCTGAGTCATCCTGGAGACGAAGCCAGGGGTGGCGGTCTCGCTGACGATGAGCCAGCCGCGCTGGCGTGCGCGGTCCTCGACGGCGTTGAGCATGACCGTCTTGCCGGCGCCGCGAGCGCCGGTGTAGAGCGTCGCGCGGCCCGCCGCTCCGGGGCCATCTTCAAGTGCCTCGGCGAAGTCATCGAGCAGGTCGTCGCGGCCGACCAGCAGCGGTGGGCTGACCCCGAAGCTTGCGTGGAATGGGTTGCTCATCCGACCACCACACATGATCCCTTTAGAGATTTTTAGAGTTTTTAGATTCGGTTAGATGTGGCTCAACGGCCCGTGAGCGTGGCAATCGGCGGCTCGGGTAGCTAGCCGGGGTTGCCTACATGACCCAGGCACCACAACCACGACCATCACCCGAGGCCAGGCTCATTAGGAGCAGCGCGATCCGCTGGCGAGGCCGACCGCCCGCACTGAGAACACCACGTACCGCGTACCGTTCGACAGAACCAACCCCAGTGGTCCCACTGCAACGCCGCTGCCGATCACTCCATCGGGCAGCGATCGGACGAGGCCGTGGCGCGAATCCAGAAATTGGGTCGAGCCTGAGATGTAGCGGAGACACGCGCTTCGGTTCGCATCGATGTTCACCGTCATGGTGTCAGCCACTTCGCTCGGACGCATCTCTTCTGATCGAACGGTGACGGTGACGCCCTCCGAGGAAGCAGCGACGTTCGGGACCGTCACCTTCACAATCGTTTGGGGGATGTCGTCGGGGCCGCCGTTTACGAGTCGGACTCCCAATCTCAGCTCTCCTCCAACAAGCACCGACACCGGGTCGGTGAACGCGGCGACCGGACCATCGCCCCCACGGAAGAAGGCGCCCTGTTCTATCTGTCCAACGGGCCGGTAGTTAGCGGAAGAAGAGGGACGTAGCGGTGCGCCGTGGAGAGGGGCCTTGTAGGTGCCGTCAAAGGCGGCGGCGGCAAGCTCGCCGATCGCGCCGCCGAGGCACCCGGCGACCACAAAAACAAGCACGGCGAGCGGCGAAGCGAGCCACCGCCAGAGGCGCCTCCTAAAGACGACCGCGACTGCGACGAGGACGATCGCGGCACCCGCCAGCCAGGGATAGACGGCTCGGCAACGAGGGTAGCCGCGGCTATATCGGAGAAGTCGTCGGGTAGTCGCGCAGCTACGAGCGCCACTCAGGTTGTCCAAATTTGTCGATAAACTGACCGTCTATATGTTCGAGACGGATCTCACCGTGTCGAGCGCGGACCCGCGTCGCAGCAAGCCAGCACTCGTCCTGGACTGACTTGCGCAACTGCAAGTCTTGGGTCCAGTCTCCGTTTCGGGCGTCGAAGAAGATCCTGTAATACACCGCATCACGCAATGACCAACGGACTAGCTTGTAGCTGGCTGGGCTGTGTAGCTCGCCCCATCGCTCCTCTACGATATCGACACCTCGGTCCATATCCACAATACGCAAGCGGACATCGTAGAGCGGAAACTCTCCTTCACGAGCCACGACGAAGTTATGGGCGATTGCTTCCTGCAAGTCGAAGTGGTAGAGCATTAGGTAGCAAAAGGTGTCTCCGCCAGTTTGGAGACCCTCAAGCCGTGTTTGGGCCTTGAGCAGCTCCGCGATCGAGGACTCTGTCTTGTCGATACCGAGAAATTGGCTACTCACGCCGTACATCGCAGGCTGATCGAGCAGCGTCGTAACCCGCTCGAGATCGTAGAGCTCCACAGCGGTGGACACCGAGTTGCACAGCTCGGCGCGTTGACTCAGAGTTAGCTCTTGGTTCGTGACAAACACCAGGCCGCCGATGTCGTGAGACACCGTGCCCTGATGGTCCTTGCGAAACTTGCGCCGGACCTTAGAGAATGACTGTTTCCCTCTCGGAAAGTACACAGCCATGACCCACTCCTTGCCGTCCTTGGTCGCAAGCGCGTCCGTGCCGCCATCGGGTCCTCCCAACGGGTGGCTGGGCTTAACCTCCGAGAAACCGTCAGCCAGCAGCAGTTGGGCGGCAAGGCGCTCTGACGGAGCCTGACCGTTCGTCCACTCGCGCAGCCGGTGCCACGTCTCGTCCCAACGATTCATTGCAGATCCGCGCTTACGCTCCGACGAACTCGCTCGCGTCGGTCGGAGGAGCCGCGAACGGGTGGTGGAGGGGCGTCATCGATTGATAGAGCGGACCGAAGATCAGCTGCATGTCTGGATACAGCGCCGTGGCGCGGCCCGTCCCCCACGAGTGAAGAATCACCCTCTGGATGTGCTCTGGCTGGTGACTGAGTTCAATTGGGTGCTCGACGATGAAGTTGGCGACCGCCTCCTCGGCGGGGAACACGTTGCCATTGGCGTCCGGGCCGCCAGCGGTCACCAAGAGGAGATCGACGCCGGGCTTGTCATGACTGTCGACGAGCCGCTGTACCTCGCTCCACGCCTCTTCGGCGGTCAGCAGTGTCGTGTACGCCAGGGCGATGTCAAAACCGGCGAGTGTGAACAACATGGAGCCCGGTGCGCCGCCGAGCAAGGGCACTGCATAGAATCTCGCACCGGCGGTGGTGTCGGACAGAGGAAGCTCGGGCATGATCTGCGGCGGCGGCTCGGGCTCGTGTAGGAGCTGCTGAGTTTCAGGCTCGTACTCGGCGAGCGCTTGGATCAGCGCGTCGATTGCCGGAATGTCAGACCGCTTGCGCGGCATGACGGGCGGCCCAGCCACGTCGGGCTCCTGGAACCACACATACACGACATGGCCAGCGAGCTTCGCGAACTCCGCGGGCTCGGCTTCCTGGAGGCCCCTGCGCAGTTGCGCGAAGAGACCGTGGACCCCACGTCGGCCCTCGACCGTCAACGAGGTCGACTCCACGCCCATGCGGCCGGCGTCCGTCAGCACGGTCGCATCGGGAGGGTCGTCGCCCGGCTGGACATCCCCCCACGCGTGGTTGCCCCGCGTCGCGATCGCCTGGTCGCTGCTGTACCGCCGGAGATAGATCAACTCACGCTCGAACTTCGACAGCGGCGCGGCGGTCCGCACCCAGATCAGCGGCCACTCAGATGCGACCGCGAGCAATGGCGCGCCTGCTCCGGTGGTGCCGAGCAGGCCGTAGAACGCTGCCGCGCTCCAGGGGAGGAGCGAGATGGTACCCCCGGTGAATGTCGTGCCAAGGGGTGCCCGCACTGGGAAGATGTGCTGGAAGGTGCTGGTGTTGGGGTCCATTCGGACCAGAGTAGGGACTATCTGGCAGAGGTAGGCAGTGGCCGCAATCTGTTCGCACGGAAGAGTCTCGCCACGCGCCGTTCGCACCACGCAGCGTCCGCACGCCCGCGCTCTACACGGTCTCGACGGTTTGCCACCCGCCATCCCCACCACGTAACGTCCACGTCCCCGCCACGCACCGTCGAGTTGCCGCCCGTAATTGCCACCACCGCCCGAGTCGCCGTTGCCGACTCGGTGAATACTCGCTCCTCCCCGAATCCCGTGAGAGTGGGTGCGTCGTGTACCTTCTGCCGCAAGCCGTCGCTGTTCAGGCGGAGCAATTCGGGACGTATCTTGAGCCCGAAGCGCAGTGGAACGCCTAGCTCGCTTCAAGCCTCATCCGCCCGAGCGGGAATAGGCTGCGCGCATGGGTAGGCCCCCCTCGCTGCTTCGCTGGACGCGCTCGCGGTGGCATCGTCGCTGGTTCCGGGCGTCGGCACTGGGCTGTGCGTTCGTGGTAGGTATCGGGCTACCTGGTGGCGCGTTGCTCGCCGCGACGCACCCGGAAACGCACAGCACGCTGTGGACGGTCGCACTCGTGGCAGTGATCGTAGTTACGGCTGTGGCAGCGGCCGTGGCCGCGGTCGCTGGCGTTGGGGCGTTCGTCACGCAGCCTGTGTCCGATAGCCACTGCGCCACCCTCAAGGCATCGGCTCTGAGCGTAGCTCGGAGCATCCAAGGCGATCGTGCCTGCGACTACGGCGAGGGGTATCGGCCGGACCAGGCTTTCCATAAGCACTTCCCGAAGCTGGGGGAGCGGCTGGTGGTCTGGGACTGGGCGGTGCTTGCGCCATCGCAGGCCCACGGTGCTCTCGAACGGCAGATCGACACGACGATGGCCGAGTGGGGCGTGACGGATGCGGAGATGGTGGTCGGCTACAACATCCCGGAGATTGCGAAATACGCTCGCGGGCTCGCTATGGCGCGCGCTCGCGGTCAGGTCCAGGAGGTGCCGCATCTCGCGTGGGACGGGTTCACCAACGCACCGCCCACCGCAGCCGGTCAGGTGATTGGGCCCCCGGAGGGCCAACTGAGACCTAACGGCGGTCCGAACTGGATATCGCTTCGGCCGCTGGACGGCGAGACAGCACCCCAATGGAATGAGCGCGCCGACCTGTACACGCAGCGAGTGGATGGCCTGATGGCAGTTGTATATGAGACGGCGCTGCCCGACGCGCGTGCCGTCGTGATGAGCGTCCCACGATCCTGGCCGCGCTCCAACTCATTGCGGTCCGGGAGCCACCGCGCGTCCGGCGTGGGTGCGAGTCATGCTGACGATACTTGGCTCTACGCCGCCAGCGGCGCCGGCTCTGGACGATGGCCCGGCCAGCCTCGTGGACTCGGGCGCGCTCTGCGCGAGCGCGAACGTGACTCGAATCTCGGAGATCCTTCCTGCCGCGCGAGTAGTCAACGACCTGATGCCGTAGCCCGCTAGACCCAATGCTGTTGACTCAAGAGCGGAACCGTCGCCGGTAGGGAAGCGCACGGCAGGATCGATGCATAGTGCAATAATCGCACTATGCATCGAGTGGCTGCGACGGGGAGGGTCCTTGAACGATCCGCCGGTCGCGACGAGCTTGTTGACGCGGTGCTGGGCGCCAGTCGTGCGCTGGTGGCGGTTGCCGCGCGTTCGCTGGCGGATCTCGCGGAGGATGTGACGCTGCCGCAGTACCGGGCGCTTGTGGAACTGGCGGCCCGCGGCCCGCAGCGTCCGGCCGATTTGGCGAGCGCACTGGGGGTCGATCCTTCGACGGCCACGCGAATGTGCGACCGCCTCGTGCGCAAGCAGCTCGTTCAGCGGCGGAGGATCAGCGCGGACCGCCGCGGAGTGCGCATATCGCTGACCCCCGCGGGGCGCACCCTGGTCGAGGAGGTGACGCTTCGTCGCCGCGCCGAGATCGCACAGATCCTGCAGCGCATGCCACGCGCCGACCGCGCCTCGGCGCTGAGGGCGTTGCGGGTCTTCGCCGATGCGGCTGGCGAGGTGCCCGAGCAGGACTGGTCGCTCGGCTGGGGCCAGTGAGGAGGGGGCGCGCGGTATCGACGTGGCTCGGCGGCTCGCGGTTGGGGTTGGTCGTGATGGCGCTGCTGGTCGGGGCGGGCGCGGGCTTGGGGGCGGTCGTCTTTCGAGAGCTCGTCTATGCGGTCACGTGGATCGCGACCGGGCACGAGCAGTTTGGGCAGCAGGGCCGCGTGGCGAGTTTGCACCTGGCGTGGCTGGGTATCGGCTTCTTCCTGGTGATCCCGGTGCTCGGCGGTCTGCTCTATGGGCCGTTGATCCAGCGCTTCGCCCGCGAGGCCCGCGGCCACGGGGTTCCAGAGGTGATGCTCGCGGTCGCCGAGAACGGCGGGCGGATTCGCCCGCAGGTGACCGTCGTCAAGGCGCTCGCCTCGGCGATCTGCATCGGCACGGGCGGGTCGGTGGGGCGCGAGGGGCCGATCGTGCAGATCGGCTCAGCGTTCGCCTCGACGGTCGGCCAGCGGGTGCGCATGTCCGAGCGCAGCCTGCGGATCATCGTCGCGTGCGGTGCCGCCGGCGGGATCGCGGGCACGTTCAACGCGCCGCTCACGGGCCTGTTCTTCGGGTTTGAGATCGTGCTGCGCGAATTCTCACTGGACGCGCTGTTCGGCACGGCTCTTTCGGCGGTCACCGCCGATCTGATCAGCCGCGCGTTCTTCGGCTCCGCGCCGTTCTTCGCCAGTTTTCCGCACAACATGCTCGCGCCGCCGGACGCCACCTACCTGCTGATCGCCGTGCTCGGGCTCGCCGCGGGCCTGCTCGGCGTTGGCTTCAAGACCGTGCTTTACGGCATGGAGGACTATCTCGATCGCGTGTGGAAGGGTCGACCGGAGTGGGCGCGTCCCGCGGTGGGCGGTATCGCGCTCGGCGTGTTGCTGCTCGCTCTGCCGCAGATGTACGGGGTCGGCTATCCGGTTATGGAAAATATCGTCGCCGGCCACGAAGCACTCTGGCTGATCGTGATCCTGATGGTCGGCAAGGTGCTCGCCTCGAGCCTCACCCTCTCGATCGGCGGCTCCGGTGGCGTGTTCGCGCCGTCACTGTTCACCGGCGCAGCCGGTGGTATGGCCTTCGGTGTGATCGCTCGTCACATCTTCGGGACCGATGTCGGCCCGGCGGCGATGTACGCGGTGATCGCGATGGGCGGCGTGTTCGCGGGCGCCACCCAGGCGCCGCTGACCGCGATCGCAAGCGTGCTCGAGATGACCGGCAACTTCACTCTGACGCTCCCCGTGATGCTCGCCTGCGGGATCGCCGCGGCCACCAGCAAGCAGCTCACCTACGGCTCCATCTACACCACCAAGCTGCTGCGCCGCGGCATCGACATCGAGCAGCCCAAGGCCACAAGTGCGCTCACAACACTCAGCGTCGCTGAGGTGATGCAGCCGGTCACAGGCAGCGATGGGCCGACTCGCTTGCTCGCGCCGGCGGAGTTCGAGTCAGAGCCAGCTGCGGTATCGCGCGAGCCGTGGGCCAGGCTCGTCGGTCCCGTGAGCGACGTACGCGAGCCGCAGGTGCTCTTCGGCGACGAGGACCTCGAGCACGCGTTGCGCCAACTCGTGCTCTACGGCCACGACGGACTGCCCGTCCTCTCCCACGACGAGTACACCCTGCAGGGGTGGGTCACACGCGAGGATGTCATGCGCGCGCTCATAGGACGCGTTCAAGCATCGGCACGCGAGATCGAGCGAGGCGCCGAAGCCGCCGAGTTCGCCGTTAACGAACCGCACAAGCAAGTCCACGTCCCCACCACACCCCTAGAGGGCTATGAGATCCTCGAGATCACGATCAGCCCGCACGCGTCCGCCTGCGGACGCCGCCTCGGCGAGATGCGCTGGCCAGAAGACTCCAGCGTGCTCGCCGCCAGCGAAAACCACAAACTCGTCGCGCCCCGCGCAGACATCGAGCTGCGCCCCGGCGAGCGGATCGTATTGCTCACCCCCGGCTCCGGCCTTAAGTAAATGGGGATTGCCGCTAGACCCGACTCGGGGTTTGTGCCGCAGACCCCCGTGTCGCGGCACAAACCCACCCGGAATCCGCACGTATCCGCAGGTATCTCGGTGAACCACATGGTCGGCGGCGACTGCTGACGGCGTCCCAAAACCCCCCGCAAACGGTCACTTTTTGCTACGCTCAGCCGGGCGGGTCAGGGCTGGTTGCCCCACCACTGAAAATCGTGGTGTCCCCGGTTCGAGTCCGGGTCTCGCCATCGGAAAACCGCTGCAAATAGGCAGATTTTAGGATAGCTGCGCCATCTCCGTTAGGTCGATGAGCGCTCCCGTTGCTGAGCACCTCCCACACGAAGTCGTGCAGCTCGAGCGGCAGCAATCGTGCGTCGCATTCTCCAGCTCCGCGAGAGTGTTCTTGAACCGCTTGGCTTTCACCTGGGGTCAGCTCGGCGGTGAAGAGGTCGTCCTCGAACGGCGCGATGAGCAACGGCACCGCTACCTCGTGCTCACGACGAGTTACGCACTCAAGTCCTGCGAGTAGTTGCTTTCGCTGAGCGTCGGGGACCTCCACCGTGTCTAGCGCGGCAAGCATAGGGGCCAATGCGCCCAGATCGCCAAGCGCTTGCTCGAGGACTCGGGCGACACCGTCTGAGCCGTTGCTGTCAAGCGCCAGCAGAATGCGTTAGCGGCGAGGAAGTCGACCCGATCGAGCAGGAATTCCCACGCGGTATCGCGAGGCGCGAGTCTGGAGAGATACCTGCAGAGCCGTGTCGCCGCCTCGCCATCAAGCGCGTGAGCAGTGCCACCTCGGCTAGGAGCATGCGATGCCCTGGGTGATGGCCTTCGTCCGCTATGAGGGCTTGTAGTCGGCGGTTTCGATTAGTTCTTCGCCAGGGGTTGGTTCGCGGAGCCAGATTGCCGTGGCCTGTCCGTTGGTGGCGAGGGCAAGGTTGGCGCTGGTGCTGTTGCTGTTTTCGGGTGTGACAGCCGTGGGTGGCTGCCAGGTGCCTCCGGCGGGCTTTATCGAAGCTTCAATAACGGCCTTGGCCACCTTGTGTTCGGGCGGACCCAACGGGGGAAGCTGGTTGCCCCACAGTGCTATCAGTTCGCTGTCAGGGCCGTAGGCGAGCGCGTATGGGCCGCTTTTGGGGGCTAGCGCCTGGGGCTTGCTCCAGCTTCCGCGGGCGGGAAGCGTCGCGGCTTCAAGTGCCCCGCTCGCTTCTTCTTCAGACCCGGTGGGAAAGGAGCCCTCAAACAGCGCTGTTGCCTCGCCCTGTGGGCTGATCGCAGCGATCGCCATAGAGCTCTTGCGCAGGAGCGTGACGGGCTTGGTGGTGAAACGTCCCCCCGCGGGGCGTGTAGCGGCTTCCACGGGTCCGCGACCCTCACCTTCTGCCAGTTCCTGGCTCCAGGTAAGGACCGCGACGCCCTGGGAGTTCGCGGCGAGGTCAAATTCGCCGGCGTGTCTGGACTTGGAGGAGAGCACCTGTGGGCGCCCCTGGGGCTTGTCGTCGCGGGCGAGCACCAGCGCTTCCACCCAGCTGGGTTCGTGTTCCCCGCCGCCTGTCGATCCGCCGTTATTCCAGGCCAGGATTGTCCCGCCACGCGCATCCAGCGCGAGCTGTGTCTCGTCGCTATTGGCGGTATGCGCGACCACGACGGGACGCCGCCAGCGCCCGCCGGGACGCCGCGTGGAGAGCAGAACGTCCTGCTTGCCGCCGACCGTCAGGACCTGCTCTCTACCGCCGGCCCGTTGACCGTTGCGCACCCTCATCCGGTAGGCGACCGTCACATCACCATCACGATTAACGGCGACCTGAGCGTCAGGTTCGAATTCGTCGCTGGCGAATTTGTGACCGGATCTAAATCGTCCGGACGCGAGCACGCTCGTACGCCCCCAGCCCCCATTGGCGGGATGGCTGCGAGCCTCGACTGCCGTCCGCACGATCATTTGCTCCCCTGTGCACCGCCGCTGGCGCTGCCCTCGACGGCACTCCGGTGTTTCCCCGTCGGACGCGAACTGCTCCCACACCACCGTGGCTTCGCCGCGCGAGCTCATCGCGACCTTAGCGTCGATGGGGCCGAGCGAGGAGTGCCCCAAGGCCAACACCACCGGCTTAGACCACGACCCCCCCGCGCCGCGAGTGGCCGCTTCGATGACATCGGTTCGGTTGTGGCTCGGGTATCGAGAGCCGCGCCCCCACACAGCTACGGCGTCCCCGGCCGCGTCCCTGGCCACCTGTGGGTCGCCCAACCGCGACACACCAGAGACGGCGACTCGTTGCGGAGCGCTCCACGCGGCGTGGGAGGGACAGGCAAACACCAAAGCGCAACCCAACCACCCAACCAGGCCGGCGAACACCCGGGCCGTGCTCCAAGCTACTTCGTTCCTTTGTACTCGCATATACGTGGCCAGTTCTTGTGTCCCTTTGCCTTGTACTTAGCTTCTTCGACTATAGGTTCACCTTCGCAGATCCCTTCTTGATCGGGGGCGGGTAGGTACTTGGCTTCGATGAAGGCCCAAACATGAGGTACGTGTGCGGTCTCTTTGGTCGAGACCATCGCGTACTTGCCGCTCTTGGTGATGTAGCGCCAGCCGACGGTCGCAGGCTGGCCGTTCTTGACGTTGCTGATCCAGCCGACGCGGTTGTGCGCTTCCTCGGTTTTGTCGTACGGACGCACGTTGCCATACACCGGGATCATGGTTTCGATCAGCTTGCCTTCGGCGTTCTTGAACGCCTTGAAGTGTGTTTCCGTCGATTTACTGCAAGTGTCACAGTTGATCAGTGTCGCGAAGTTGCTCGGGTCTATGTAGTGCGTGGCGGGACACTCCCCGCTGATGGTCGAGGATGTCTTTTCGGTGTGGCCCTTTTCTACCCAGCCGCACTTCAATGCATGCCCGTAAAGCATGCCGTAGAACCAGCTGCCTGATTCCGTCTTGACGTCGAAGGTCACACCCAGGTTGGCCATGCCCACCACCAACGAACCAGCCTTGTCGCGGAAAGTTCCGCGACTGATGATTTTATAGCGTGCCTTGGTGAAGGCCGGGGCGATGGGTTCGGAGAGCTGGACCGAGGGTTGTGCTTCTTCGGTGTCGTCTTCGGAATCGTTCATGACGGTGCCTTCCCAGGTCGGCTGGTTGGCTTCTTTCAGCGAGGGGTCTTCTTCTTTGTCCGCTTCTTCGCTTTCGACTTCGACCTTAGTTGAGGTGCTGTGGGTCGTGCTGACGTTGCCGGCGTAATCGGTCGCATAGGCTTCGACGGCGATGCTCTCACCAACCGATAGGCCAGGGACTTCGACCTCGGGGAATTCGGTCTGCTGCCAGGTGCTGAAGGACCCGCCGTTGATGCTGTAGCGGTAGGTGTAGAAAGCGACCCCAGAGCCAGGTTCTCCGTCGGGCAGCGACGGATCTTCGGCTTCGCTGAAACCCAATGTGGTGACCCCGGTTTCGGGATTCCTGTAAGCGCTCGCTTCGAATTCGCGGAAAACGGGCGGCGTTTTGTCGGCTTCGATTTCCTTTGTCCGTTCGACTTCGTCGAGGACATTGGAACAGTAGATGGTCAGCTTGCCTTCAGGACTGGTGGCTACCGTCGCCTTCTGGGTGGAGGGGCAGGGTTCAGGTGCTTCCCCGAGCGCGTAGTAGGTGTAGGTGGTGATCGGCCCGGTTTTCTGGCCGCTGGATATCCGTTCGATCTTGGTGATCTGGTAGTCGCTGTTGTAAGTGAGCTTGGTGATGTTGCCGCTCGGTTCGGTGATTTCGGTCAGCAGATTGCCTTCTAGATAGCTTTCGCCACCGTACCGGTAGGTCGTCTTTTCTTTGTGTTCGTTGGTGTATTCGGTGAGGTGATACAGGCCGTCTTCGCCGAGTGGCTCCGCGTAGCTGGTCGACCGGCTGGGTTCGGTTTTCGCGGTGATCTTTTCGTATCCTTTGGCTTCACTCTCGGTGTAGGCGATTTCGGTTTTTTCGGTGTCGACCCACGAGGTCGGGTCTTCGAGGCTGCCGGTGTATTTCGCGGTCTGCTTTTCTCCGGCTGAGTTTTCGATGCTGACGACGTAGTAGTAAACGAAGGGTTCGTATGCCTCCTTGTGCCCGAAGTCGATGCGTTCTCCGGTTTTGCTGTAGATCAGCTGGTAAGTAGTGCCGGATGGCAGGCTGGTCGGACAGGGCGAGGCGCTTTTGGCTTCGCACATCGTCGCTTCGATCCCACTCGGAGTCTTGAAATTTGAGCCTTCTTTGATGAACGGGAACGTATCGCCCGAGCTGTCTGTGTATGCGACGTTGCCACTGGCGGCTACCTGCACGTAGCGGGCGTTCCTGTCGATCCATCCGTACCCGTAGCCGGGCGCTTCGTTGGCGAGGCTGTTCCAACTGCGAGCACTGTCGAATTCGAGCCCTTTGGAGGCGATCTGCAGGTCGTTGCTGTGGATCATCAGGTTGCCGCTGGCAGGGTTGACCGACAGGCTCTGTGTGCTGCTCAGCTGGATCGGCACCTGGGTGTACTTGGTGCTGTTGCCCACGCCGCGCTGTACCCATTCGAGCGTCAAGCCGGGGTTGTGTTCTCTCTCTTCACGGCCATCGAAGGTCACGACGTTGTTGGTCGCGCCCTCGCTGACGTCCTTCAACAGGAACCCAAGGTCCTGTTGTCCTTGGCCGCTCGGTGCGTCGACGCCGTTGTACCACTCCTGCACCATCCGCGTCGGATACCAGTACGTCCAGCCAGTTTTCGTGCCGACGGCCGAGTTGATCGCCGCGTCGGATTCTTTTTCCGGGTTGGCGTAGTCGCCACCCGGTGTCTGCCACGGCGTGGTTCCATAGCTTGTATTCCAGGTGGCCGCAGCGGTCCACGGCGTGGTGACGCGATAGGCCCCCATCGCCGTGCCAGTGCTCGTCGTCGTGGCGGCGACATAGAGTTCCAGCTGCGCATCGAGAAGGATCATTTCTTCATGCAGGTCGGGCAACACGAATTGGATCAGCGCGCGGCGCGTAGATTTGCTCGACGATTCATATCCTGCCTTGAACGTCAGTTCGTTGCAGGCCGAGGTGGTGGGAGCGGTGCTCGTCAATGTGCAGGCCGCTTCGTTTTCCTGCCCGAGAGGATTGCGTTCAGTCTCAGGCGAGAGAGCGGGCGACGCCAACGGCGATCCCAGCCCCTCCGCCGTGGTGCCGGTAGAGGCTTCGCTCAACGGACGCCAGCGACCGGCGGCATCCCGATAGTTGACAGGCCTCGCATACACATGGGTGAGCATGTGCCCATTACGCAACTGGTAGGTGTCGGAGTTCGCGCTCGTGTACTTTTCAACGAGCTGCCCAGGTGATGCGTCATTCATGCCCGCCGCCGAGCTCGCAGGCGCAAACGAGAGCATCGACAACAGCAGCAGGATCGCAGCAGCCGGCAGCGCGATCCTCGAGCGCGCATCACGGGGGACCGGCACGCGACCGGAAGACTGACGGCTCATCGGTTTGGCGGCAGCGCTCTCGTGGCGCGAAGCTAGACGCAACATCCTGAACCCTCCTCCTTATGGCTGTTTGCCGTTAGTCGAGGCGGGCGCCATCTCTGTAGACGTTTACGCCTACGGGGTGTGCCGCGTTCAACAGCGCCTCAAACCTCCCACAAGATGCCCTCTTCAGGCGGAGAGCTAACTTTTCGAGCGAGATGTTTTCTATTTGGTCGGCCAGATAGCGACGGGGAGCCCAGCTTGGACTCGGTCGCGGGCACTATGTGCGGACGGGAACGGCCCGAGTCTGCATCCGGGCGTGCTCAGCGAGGATCACCTGCACCGCGGCCGGGGCCCCGAGCACGGGGGCGAGCGCCATCAGCGATAGTTGGGGAGCGATCTCCGGTAGCCACCGGGTGGCGCCGTGCGCGACGTGGTGGTGGACGATCCCCCAGACCGCGCCGATGCTGGCCTCTGCGGCCAGGCTGCTCGGTCGCTGCGAGCATGGGGCGCTGACACGGAAGCTCTCCGTGACCGCGGCCATCATGGTTTCGCGGAAACGCACGCCGTAAGGACCCAGCGCGAACACCTCGACGCACGCCGCGCGCGCGAACAGCGGGTCACGCGCGAGATACTCGCAAAACGTCGAGAGCGCACGGTAAACGCCGCCCGGCCAGTCACGGCCGGTTGCGCCCACGGCGGCGGCGTAAGCAAGCGCATGGTTGGTGTGATGTTCGAGCGCGGCGAAGAAGCAGCCTTCGACGTTCTCGAAGTGCGCATCGAACCGTTTACGCGGAACACCCGCGGCCGTCGTGATTCCCGCGGGGTCGAGAGCCGCGTACCCATTCTGCCCCACAAGCCGCGTCACGGCGTCAAGGATGCGCGTGCGCTCGCCAGGTGAGGCGCACGCGGGGGCGCACGCCACCACCTGCCGGCCTCCACTGTCAAGACTCCCCAAGATCGCGGCCGCGGGCGAGCGATAGGACAGCACCCAATCCAGAAGCTCTCCGGTTAGCGCCGGGAGTTCCGCGACGCGATCGTCAAGCAGCCGCACGCGCGCCACACGCGCCACGCCGGCCACGACGCCCTTCACGACCAACGGCGGTGGCGCCCCACAATCCGCTTGCCTGAAGCTCAGATCGACCATCCCCTCAAACAGCCTATGCGTATGTTCCATACGCTCGAGCGCCCCCGGACCTGCAGCGGACACCTCCACCAACACAAGCCGCGCCGCCGCCGGCTCGTCGCAGACCTCGCGCACAAATGCCTCCAGGGCACGCGCGAGCCGGCGCTCCCCGTGGCGCTCGGAGGCGTACGCAAGGGCGACGCGCCGCGCTATATGTCGCATCACCTCGTCATACGCGGAGAAAAAGCACTCACGCTTGCCGTTCGCGAACAGCTCATAGATCGTGCGCGTGGAGACGCCGGCCAGTGCGCTCAGCTGACGCACCGTAGTAGCCCGATATCCGTGAGCCGCGACGGCCCCCACCATCGCCCTATACAGCCTCCCACGCTGGTGGGAGGCAACCTCATCGTCGCTCGGCCCGTCCCGACGGCGACGACCCACGGGCAGCTTCGGATACGACGCGGCAGCGGAGCCCACGCCACGCAGCGGTGACTTGCCAAAGGGACCTTCGGTAGCACTACTCCAAGGTGTGGATTTCTCGAACTCCACGATCAATTCATATACGAAACCACCCGCCGCCGTCACAGTTGGAGTTCAATTCCGCCGGATGTTTCTACCTACCGAAGCCCAGGCGAGTGTGGATCGGTCCACCGAGACCACCTATCAGCGATCGGATACTGGAAGCTGAGACGCACCGCCGAGCAATGGCGCGCAGAGAAGCGCGACTGGATCACCTAAGCCGAAGCCGACGACGACGCAAACGCGGCAGTCCCGTCTCATCCTCACTAGCAACACAATCCGACTGTCCCCTTGGGGATTGTGCCGCCGACCCCCGCATCGCGGCACAAACCCACCGGAATCCGCACGCATCCGCAGGTATCTCGGTGGATCGGACGGCTGGCGGCGGCTGGCAAATGTGCCCCAAAACTGCCTGCAAACGCCAGCCTTTTGCTATGGTCCGCGCAGCGAGATAGGCAGAGGGCCTCACCACTGAAAATCGAGGTGTCGGCGGTTCAAGTCCGCCTCTCGCCATGTGCTCGACCCGGCCCGTTTGGGTTTGGGCCGACGAACACCGCCCTCGCACTATTCGCCGTGAGGAGGAGCGTATGCGGGCATTCTTGGAGAAGGAGATACCGCGACTGACAAAAGCAGCGGCCAAGGAAGAGATCCCGGCTTCCGCGCGTTCAACGACTCGCGCAAACAGCCGGCAAAAACCGAGAAGGAGCAGACGATGAACGAGCAACAGAAAGAGGCCGAGTGGAGTGTCGCAGAGTGGCATGGAAAGCCGCTGATCGACCGCAACGGCGAGAAGATCGGCAAGCTACACGACGTCTACGTCGACGTAGAGACTGACGAGCCGCAGTTCGCGACCGTCAAGGAGGGCTTCATCGGACGCCATCTGACCTTTGTGCCGCTCGGCGGGATCAAGGTCGGCCCCGAGGCGCTGCAGGTGGCGGTAACCAAGGAACAGGTCCAAGACGCCCCCAACATCGAACAGCACGGCGAAGAGCTCTCCCAGGCGGACGAGTCGGCGCTCTACCACCACTTCGAGCTGAACTACACGCCACCCACCACCGAGAGCGGACGCCGACTCGCCCGTCGCTGAAGGGTTCGGTGCTTAGAGCTGCTCGTCTATGCCGATCGCCCGCTCGAGAAATACGAAGCCCGCCGGGCCAGACGATCAAACGGCCCCCGGCGATCAGCCTCACCTCGCTCGATGGGATGCTTGAGCGACATCAACCAACCCTGTGGGAGGCATCAGGGGTTGCTTGGGTGGACGCCAGACCAGCCTAGCGTTGACTGTCGCCTGACTCGAAGGACAAGCCGGACCCGAAGGCGAAACAGGCGCGGTGGGAATCGCGGGGCCGGACGGACTCCAGGGCGAAAGAGGTGTCGCGGGAAGCGCGGGCTCCAAGGGTGAAACAGGCGTGGCTGGCCCGTCGGGCTCGGTTGGCCCCACAGGCGCTATCGGTGACGGGGGAATATTTCTTCGTTGCGAATTTCCTGCGAGCCGTACTGCAGGGCGACATTCTTGCACTCAGGGACAGAGTTGAAGTTGGGGCTCGTTGAACTGAGGAACGGATAAGTGATCGACGACGGGTTTGTCTGTCCGCTGTCGAGGTGCCCGAACAGGTGCCCTACCTCGTGCGTCATCGCGTCGCAGAACCACTGGAAGGATTCGTCGTCCTGATGCCAGCTTCCCCATAGTGAGGTGTTGATCGTGATCGTGCACTTCTGCACTTCAGTCCACATCTCGACAACGGAATTCGCTGGTTCGGGGCTCGTGACGGTTTCGTAGTTGGAGTTGGGAAGTTGATGGGCACTGGTCACGATCGTAGGAGTCCCGCAGGCTGGTGCTCCGTGCCAGTATCGCTCGGCGAGCTTCAGCGAGAGCGCCACTGGGTTTGTCGTCGGGTGCGCGAGACGAGCCGCTGTGAGCGGCGGCCGACGCGGGCAGGAGCAGCATCGTTGCGAGGATGACTGGAAGCAGGAGACGAGCCATGCCTTACATGCTGAGGCCGGCGGGCGCCCGGTTCTTCCTCCGAGGAGGGTGGTCTTGGGGGGAGTGACGGGGGAGCTGGGGGTGAGGCGGGGCTCACCCTTGCCGTCGCTTGTTGCCGATGAAGACATACGCGCTGGCCCACGCCTGGGCCGCCTATGCCGTCACATACCCCCATCACCGTAGTCCTCGCCCACTTCGACGATCTCTTCGCCGGGGGGCTGCGCAAGCTGATCGAGAGCGATCCGAGTCTCCTTGTCGTCGCTGCCGATGTGGAGCACCGGCGAATCGGAGTCGTGCTGCGCGCTCACCGTCCAGACGTGGCGATCCTCGACATCGGCGCCCTGGCGAAGTTGGCTGAGGTGCGCGAGCTCAGCAGCTCCTATCCCGCGACACGACTGCTCCTGCTCGGGCACGATCCCGCGCCGGTCGAGTGCGCGCAGGCGCTTGCGTTCGGAGCGAGCGCCTGCCTCGGCAGGGACACGCAGTCGCGTGATGTGATCAACGCGATCCACCTCGCGTCGCGGGGACTCCAGGTGATTCCCCGCGGCGCGGGAGTGCAGGCGCGGTCGCGCCAGCGTCGCGGGCCTGCTGACCAAGCGTGAGGCCGAAGTGCTTCCGCTGCTGCAGCGAGGTCGACTCAAACGCACAGATCGCTCTCGCCCTGGGGGTGGGTGTCGAGACGGTTCGCACCCACGCACGCAACATCTACCGCAAGCTCGGTGTTCGCACCCGTCGCGAGCTCGCCGCGCCGCCTGCACCTGAAGCGGATCAGCAACCCAGCCGGACACGCGCTCCCCACGGGCCCGGACCCTCACGCCTCATCGACGCCCTCGACGCGGACATGGAGTACGACGCCCCTGAATGGCGCCTCTCAATCCGAGCCACCGCAGCCATCGTGAACGCATCGGGCTTGGATCGTGCAATCGCTCGACATATGTTGACTTGCTCACGCGTTGCTCACGCTATAGCGGCGAACTGTCGATTACATAACAGGTCGAAAGAGACCGGGGAGCCATTCCCCTTCTATCGCGGCGAGTCAAAGCCGCAGTCAGGAGACGCCCTATGAACAGCGGCGTCCCACCGCAGCACCAGACGCTCCGCACCGCAGCGTCTCCCAGTACGAGTCGCCGACCGGCGACTCCCTCGCAGTAAATCGCCGTTCCCACCTGCGAGGCCGGCGGCAGGACGTTTCGAGTAGGACTGATCCTGCTCGGCTCGCTGTCCAGCCTGACTGTCGCGAGTAGCGCCCTGGGCGCCACCGCGCGTGGGGCTTGGGGACGGCCGCGAGCTTCTCGGTGCTGGGTGGCTCGACGATCACCAACACCGGCCCGACGACGATGTTCGGCGACCTCGGTCTCGCTCCCGGCTCCTCGGTGACCGGCGCCCCGCGTGTACTCGGCGCAGACCATACGTCGATGACGCGGTGGCGAATCGAAGCGAAGAGCGCCCTCACGACCGCCTAGCAACGACAGCCGCCGCACGACCAAGCAACGGCTCGGCCGGGACCGATCTCGCCGGGCAGGCTTTCCCGCCGGGCGTCTATACCGCGAGCACGCTCGCTGCTGCTTTCATCCGGGAGCGTGACGTCTGAACGCCGAGGGTGACCCGAATGCGGTGTTCATCTTCCAGATCGGCTCCACGCTGACACGGGCTCTAACACCAGCGTCTCCCTGATCAACGGCGCGCAGGCCTGCAACGTCTTCTGGCAGGTCGGCTCCTCCGCGACGCTTGGGCACCGGCACGCACTTCGTCGGCACGATCATGGCCGCGGACAGCATCACGGCGAACACGGCGCCACGATCCACGGCAGGCTGCTCGCGCAGACCGCCGCGGTGACCCTGGAAGACAACACCATCACCACGTCCACCTGTGCTTCCAGCAGCAGCGGAAGCGGTGGCGGCACGGAAACCACCACCCCGGAAGAAACGGCCGCGATCGAAAAAGCGACCACCGGGGGAGAAACAACCACGACCACCGGTGCAGGCACGACCACCAGCAGTGGTGCAGCGGGTGACGACAACAGGCGCGGGAGCCGTCGTCTCGAGTACCGGCGTCAGCACTACTACCCCCAGAGCGCCGATTGCGTCGAAGACGACTGCCAGACGCCATAAGCGCCATAAGCGCCATCGCGCGCACAAAGCCTCCACGCCACGCTCGCCGGCCCGCCCGGCACTCCGGCACAGGCACGGCTCATTCACCGGCTGAGTGTCGTCGGGCTGGCGGTGTGCCTGCTCGGCTTCACTACAGGCTCAGCGCTTCGGCGCCGATAACCCAACACGGGTGCAGGCCACTCAGCAGCTCGCGGAGCTGCTGAGTAGCCACGCCGCACACAGCGCACCGGCGGCCGGCTCGCCCCTGGTTACGTTCGTCCGCGATCGTAGGCCGATCACAGGCGAGCAGACGACGCTGCCAGTGATTGGACACGCGACGGCGCCCGACGGGACGGCATGGCTCAAGGTGATGCTTCCCGGCCGCCCCGACGGATCGACGGGATGGATCGCCAAGGCAGGCACCCGCGAGCTTATTACCGGCTGGCGCATCCTGGTGGATCTCGACGCACGCCGCGTAACGGTCTATCGCGAGGGACGCAAGGTAAGAGCCTTCCAAGCGGTGGTGGGCAAGCCCTCCACGCCGACCCCGACCGGCCAGTTCTTCGTTGAGGAGACCGTGCAGATGCAGCCTGGTGAGGTCGATGGTCCGTTCGCGCTGGCGCTCAGCGCACGTTCCAACGTGTTGCAGGAATTCGAAGGAGGTCCCGGCCAGATCGGAATACACGGACGAGAGGGCCTCGGAGGAACACTCGGCAGAGCCGAATCACACGGCTGCATCCGGCTCGCCACCGCGAGCATCGACTGGCTGGCTGCTCGCATCGGCCCAGGGCACACCCGTGAAGATCTACCGAGGTGCACCTCTGTGCTTTTTGATAGGAGCTGCCGCGTCGACGTGGAAGCGCCAGCACGATCCGCTCGGCCACCCGAGCCGACGGCGGTGGATGATCCTCGCCTGCGTCGATCCTCGTCGTCGGCCTGGTGGCCTCGCTCGGCAGTGCGCTGCTGTGGCGCTCGAGCGTGAAGACGCACGATAAGCAGGAGTTCCAGACCAACTCGACCGACGTGAGCGAGACGCTGGAGACGCTGCTGCAGCGCGACGCCGACTTCGTGGCGACGCTGCGTGCGGTGCTGACGATGCAGCCGCATTTGAGCGCCTCCGGCTTCGATCAGTGGTTCGCGCAGCTGCAGGGCAAGCAGCGGGAGGTGAGTGGACTCGGAACGACCGTCGTTGAAGCGGTCCCGGCGGCCGACCTGGCCGCCTTCCAGGCACGACGCGCCGCCGACCCCGCGTTTCGGGCGTTCGTGGGAGGCACGATCGTACCTGTCGCTGCCAGTGGACGTGCTCGCTACTGCCTGCTCTCGGCCGGTGGGACCGTGACGCCGTACACCCGGGAAGTGGGGCAGCTGGTGCAGGGCGACTGGTGCAACCCGGCCTCCGCCGATCGGTGGATTTGCGGACGGCGGGATCCTCGCAGGCGAAGCTGATGCAGTCGATCACCGACAGCGGACAGTTCCTGGTTTACCCCGTGACGGTCGCAGGACGTGAGCACGCTGTTCATCGAAGCCGCGTTCTACAGGCGCGGCGCGCGCCTTCGCGAGCGTCGCGCAGCGCCGTGCGGCGGTGGCTGGGTGGGTCGGCAGCTCGTTTGAGATCGACGCCCTGATCGGCGAAGCCATCGGCGATCATCACGGCCTCAGCGTGGCTCTGTATCACAGCAATCCCGGCGAGAGCGAAAAGCTGATCGGCCGGGTCGGCGCCGCTCCGGCGGGCGCCTTCACACGCGAGACGACGATCCAGATCGACGGCACGTGGAGGGCGGTCGTGCGCGGCTCGGCGCCCGCGAGTGGGCTGTCCGCCAATCTGCAGGGTCTGTTCCTGTTCCTCGTGGGAGCGATCGTCAGCCTGCTGCTGTTCGCGCTCGTGCTGGTGCTGACGCGCTCGCGCGAGCGCGCCCTCGGGATGGTCCAGGAGAAGACCGGCGAGCTTCGCCACCAGTCGCTGCACGACGCGCTTACCGGGCTGCCGAACCGCGTGCTCGCGCTCGACCGCGCCGAGCAGATGCTCGCCCGCGCGCGCCGCCAGCAGATCCCGGTCGCGGCGCTGTATCTCGACATCGACGGCTTCAAGCACGTCAACGACACCTTCGGACACGCCGCCGGCGACGAGCTGCTGCGGACCGTCGCCGCCCGCCTGGAGGGGGTCGTGCGCGAGGGCGACACCGCGGCGCGCCTCAGCGGGGACGAGTTCGTCGTCCTGGTCGAGGGCTCCGCGCTCGACGCCGGCCCCGAGCTCGTCGCCGAGCGCCTGCTGGAAGTGCTGCGCCGGCCCTACGAGATGGACGGCCAGATCGGCAGGCAGTTGTCGCTCACGGCGAGCATCGGCATCGCGCTGGGCGAGCGCGCGAACGCCGCCGAGCTTCTGAGCGACGCGGACATCGCCCTGTACGAGGCGAAGGCCGCCGGCAAAAACCGCTACATGCTCTTTCAGTCCAGCATGCAGACCGCGGCCCAGGATCGACTCACGCTCGAGATGGACCTCGCCGAGGCGCTCGAGCAGCACCAGTTGTTCCTCCAATACCAGCCGACCTTCGACCTGCAATCCGAGCGGGTGATCGGGGTCGAGGCGCTGATCCGCTGGAACCACCCCACGCGCGGCGTGATCGCGCCGATCGAGTTCATCCCGATCGCCGAGGAGAGCGGGCTGATCGTCCCGATCGGACGCTGGGTGCTGCAGGAGGCCTGCAGGCAGGCCGCGCTCTGGTACGGCGATGGCCACAGGATCGGGATGGCGGTGAACGTGTCCGGGCGCCAGCTCGACGACGACGAGCTGATCGAGGACGTGCGCGGCGCCCTACAAGAGAGCGGCCTCGACCCGACGACGCTGACCCTGGAGATCACCGAGACCACGCTGATGCGCGACGCCGAGGCGACCGCCAAGCGCCTGCGCATCGCTCAAGCAGCTCGGGGTCCGCATCGCGATCGACGACTTCGGCACCGGCTACAGCTCGCTCGCCTACCTGCGCCAGTTCCCCGTCGACGCACTGAAGATCGACCGCTCCTTCATCAGCGGCATCGCCGGATCGAAGGGCTCGGCAGCGCTGATCCACACGCTCGTGCAGCTCGGCAAGACGCTCGACATCGAGACACTCGCCGAGGGCATCGAGGAGCAATCCCAGCTCGAGACCCTGCAACGCGAACACTGCGACCACGGCCAGGGCTTCCTATTCTCGCGCCCCCTCGACGTCGACGCAGTCGAGGCGTTCCTCAGCGCCGACGCGTCAACGACACTGTCCTTGACGCCCAACTAGCTTCATCGTCAAGCGTGGTGGGTGGGAACAGACTGTGGTCACCAAACGTGGGCACCATGTCTAGCCACTCCTCGTGACGCCGCGCGCCAGGGTCAGCCGCTGCCGCGATCAGAGCGTCAAGCGCACTGTCTGGAGTGCCAATAACACGGACTGGCCCGCCTTGTCATCTCAAGGGACTATGGGATCAACGGCAATTGCCGAACCCTCATGCGTTCTGGCTCGATGACGACCATGCTGCCATCGACCAGATCCTGCTCGATCGCCGCGAGGTTGGCGAGCAGCATCTGGATCTGCTCCTCTGGCCGCCGCTGTGTCCCGTGCCGAAACAGAACGACGGAGGGAGATCGCTCTCGGCGTAGGGCGAGCAGCGTCCCGAAGTCTGTGTCTGCGGAGACGATCACTCGCTGCTCTTGCTGCGCGCGCTCGAAGATCACCTCGTCGCTCGCCGCCTGCAGCCTGTAGTCCCGTACATGCACCGCGTCGTGTCCGGCGCCGCGGAGTCGCTCGGCGACCAGCGGCGAGAGCGCGTTGTCGATGAGGAACCTCACGCAGAGGCGGCGAGCGGCAGCTCTCGCTCGCGGACGGCCTCAGCGGCGTAGCGCATGGCCTCGCGAATGTCCTCAGCCTCGAGGTCAGGGTAGGCGGCCAGGACCTCCTCAATGCTCATGCCGTCCGCAAGCGTCCCCATGACCGTCGCGACTGGAATCCGCAAGCCACGGATGCAAGGCACGCCGCCCATCTGGTCGGCTCGCACGGAGATTCTCGTAAAGCTCATCGCAGTCAGCTTACCGCGACCCTGTACCTGTAAGACCCGAGGAGGTTGTTCAGCTCATTGAGGCGAGCCTGTTAGAGCAGGCAGCGGTCCTATAGCAGTGGCGAGTGTGTACGTTTCGCCCATGAGCGACGGGACGCTCGCACGGAGCTACGGCAAGGTCTTCAACGATATTGCGGTCGAGTATGACCGCAATCGCCCGGCCTACCCGGATGTGCTCATCGACCAGGCATGCGAGGTGGCAGGTATCGGGGATGGGGACCAGGTGCTTGAGATCGGATGCGGGACCGGCCAGCTGACGCGCAGCCTCCTCGCGCGAGGGCTGCGCGTGACCGCACTTGAGCCGGGAGATCAGCTGATCGGTGTCGCCGAGGGGAACCTGAAAGATGCGGGCTATGTGGAGTTCGTCCACGCGCGGCTTGAGGACATGCAGCTACCCAGCGAGAGCTACGCGGCGGTGTTCTCGGCGTCTGCAATCCACTGGGTGGACCCTGATCTGAGCTGGCGGAAGATCGCCGATGCGCTCGCTCCCAACGGAACGCTCGCCCTGATCCAGTACTTCGGCCTCAAGGAGCAGCGCAGTGTCGACGATCAGCAGGCTCTACTGGAGGCCCTGCGCAGGCACGCGCCGGAGATCGCCGCGACCTGGCCCATCTACCGCGACCTCGATTGCACGATTGCGGGCGTGCAGGAGCGCCGTCGAAACGTCGCGGACGTCTGGAGCTGGCTGGGGAGCTATGACATAGGACGTGACTACGCGGCCGATCTCTTCGAGGATCTCAAGCTCGCAACCGTGCCAACCCTGGTTGAGCACACCGCCGGTGAGCTCAATGCCCTGCTCGGCACGATGTCGTTCTGGGCACGACTCTCACCTGAGCAGCGTGATGCCCTCGTGAACGAGAATCACGCTCTCCACGAGCGTCTGGGACGGCCAATCCGGGCGAGCATGCTCGCCGCGCTTGTCACGGCGCGACGCAGTGCCCCCGTGTCTCAATGTTGAGGGCTTGGTCGCCCGCCCGCAGGGCCGATGTGACTCAAGAACGCCCTAACTCGCTGTTCGTACAAAGCCGGATCGACGTTCCAGGACTCGACGTGCCCGGCACGGGGCACGCGGTAGTAGGTGACCCATCCCGGAAGCTCCTTGGCGAGCGCGTTGCTGCTTGAGATCGGCACCACTTCGTCGTCGGTGCCGTGGAATAGCAGGATCGGCAGGTGGAAGTCGTCGGGGTGCTCGAGCGCGTCGAGGCTGTTCCAGTTGGGTTTGATGCGCAGGTCGATCGCCCACTCGACCGGGTCCGCGAGGAATGAGGGGAGGCCCATCTCTTTGGCGTTGAAGGAGAGGATCGCCTTCCAGTCGAGCGCCGGCGCGTCGAGGATCAGCGCGGCGACACGCGGCGCGAGCGAGGAGCGCTCCATGAACTGCGAGACGATTGCACCGCCCATCGAGTAGCCGACGAGGACCAGGCGCTGTGCGCCGTGGGACAGCGCATAGCGCGCGGCGGCCTGCAGGTCGAGCCACTCGGTGAGGCCCATGTGGTGGAGCCCGTCGGGACTTGGCGGCGCGCCGACATCCTGGCGGTACGCGATCAACAAGCTGGGCAACCCGGCGGCGTGCAGCGCCGGTGCGATCGGCAGGCCGTCTTCGCGGCTGCCGTTGATGCCGTGCACGACGATCGCCCAGGTGCGCGAGCGTCCAGGGATCAGCCAGGCGGGCATTGCGCCCAGTTCATCGGGGACCTTCACGTTTGTGTACTGGAGTCCCACGGTCTGCGTGGGATTGCCTTGGTAGACCTTGGAGCTGAGACTCACTCTCATGCCGCTCGCAAGGTGTCCGTCAAGCGCTCGCAGTCGGCGCGTGACGGTGTTGGCGTTGCTGCTCTGCACTCCTTCCACGATCGCGTGCCCGGTGGGCCATTCCAGACCGTAGATGCCCGGGCGCAGCGTGTCTTTTGAGCGCGAGAGCGTCACCTTGCCGGGCGAGAGCGCAACCACGGTGGCGTTGGTGGGCCAGGGCGGATGTTCGGGCACCACGACCTTGGAGGAGAAGTACCAACTCGCCCCGGCTCCGGCCGCGAGCAGCACGAGCACCAGCAGCACGCCCGCCGCGAGCAGCGAGCGCCGGTGGCGGCGAGGCCACGAGCGGCTCTCCACAGTGGCTGCGGGCGATGCGTTCATGTTCCCGCGAGCGCCTTCAGCGGCGTCATGCGCGTGACCCGCCAGGCGGGGTAGATCCCGCCGAGTACGCCGATTGCGACGCCGACGAGCAACGCGCGTCCCAGTCCCCACGCGGTCACCGAAGGCGAAACGTAGGCGCTCACACCGAGCGCGTGCACGAGCAGGCCGCCGCCGATCACCCCGATCAAGAGGCCGAACGCGGCGCCGAGCATGCTGACGGCGATCCCTTCGCCAAAGATGAGCGATGCCACCCGCACGGGCGACCATCCTACGGTGCTGAGCAGCGCAAGCTCGCCCTGGCGCTCCATGATCGACATCGCCATCGTGTTGGCGACGCTGATCGCGCCGACGATCAGTGCGATCACGACGATCACGAGGATGGCGTTGGAGATGAGCGTGCCGTTGGCGCCGGCCCGCAGCGCCTGCTGGGGATCGCTGATCACTTGTGTGCCGGGGAAGCTGTGTTCGATCGCCGGCCCGGCGGTCGAGGCGCGCGTGCCGGGCGCCAGTTGCACGACCACGTCGGTCTCCTCGCCGGAGCGCCCGCTCAGCGCACGGGCCTGGCCGATTGCGAGCACCGCGCCGGAGTCCTCGAACAGCACGCCGGAGTGGTACACGCCGGCAACCCTGAAAGTGCGGCCGCCGACGTGCAGGACGCCGCCCGGAGCCAGGTGCAGCTGTTCGGCGAGGCGATCGCCGATCAGGACTTCGCGTGCTCCCGTGCGCGGGCGCTCACCGGCGACGAGCACCAGGTTGTGGGTGAAGAAGCCGGCGGGATCGGCGCCGAACACGACCGCGGCGGGATCTGACTTGACAGCTTCGACCATCAACAGCAGCGGCGTGGCATGGGCGACGTCGGGACGCGCGGCGATCTGTCCCACCAGCGAGGCGGGCAAGATCGAGGCGGTGGGGTCTGACACGTTGGCCTGGAAGATCCCCAGCTCCGAGCCGCCGAGGTGGATGAATTCATCGGCGGTGTCGCGCAACCCTTGAGTGAAGGACAGCAGCGCGACGATCGTGGCCACACCGACGGCGATGCCACCGGCGGTAAAGATCGTGCGAGCTCGGCTTCGCAGCAGATTCACACCGATGATCGCGAGCACGCGCCTGCAACTCCACTCAGGGCGCGCAGAGCGCCGGCTCATCCGATGCTTGGATCCGGCCGTCGATCAGGTTGACGGTGCGGTCCGCACGCGCCCCGACGGCGCGGTCGTAGCTGACCACGATCATCGTCATCCCGAGCGCGTCGCGCAAGCGGAACAGCAGATCGAGCACGCGCTCGGAGGTTTGCGAGTCGAGCGCTCCCGTGGGCTCGTCGGCGAGCAGCAGACGCGGACGGTTGGCGAGCGCCCGCGCCGCCGCCACCCGCTGGCGCTCTCCCCCGGAGAGCTCGTGGGGGAGGTGATCGGCACGGTCGGCGAGCCCGACCTCGCCCAGCAGCTCCAGCGCCCGTGTGTGACGCTCGCGGCGGCGCACGCCCGCGCCGATCAAAGGCACTTCTACGTTCGCGCGGGCTGAGAGTGTGCTGAGGAGCAGGTGGCGCTGGAAGATGAAACCGACCAGCTCGCGCCGCGCGTGCGCGGGATGGCGCCCCTCCCAGATCTCCTGACCGTCGATCAGCACCCGGCCGCGGTCGGGTTGCTCGAGTCCCCCGATCAAGCTCAGCAGCGTGCTCTTGCCCGATCCCGAGCGTCCGGCGATCGCGACCGCCTCGCCCGGCTGCACCTTCAAGGACACCTCGTGCAGCGCGGTGACACGCCCAAAGCTCTTACCGGCCTGCTCGACGAGCACCGACGCACCCGCCGCTTGGCTCATCCAGTTACCCGCACGGGATAGTCGAGGTTGATGGTGGCTCCTTTAGAGGTGATTACCGCACGGAAGGTGAGCGGGTAGCCGACGGCGGTGGAGGGCCAGCGGAATACGTCTGAGAAATGGCCGGTGAAGATGTAGTGGGAGCGATGGGCCACGACCTGTCCGCCAAACAGGTACTCGTACTCGACGACGGCTTTCACCAGCGCACCGCCGCGGGTGACCGTGAAGTGAAGTGGCCACGGGCGGTTGACCTTCGGTGTGTGCGTGCTCGCGTGCAGCGTCGCCGTGACGCCGCCGGCGGTGCCGCTGACCAGCAGCGAGGTGGGGGTCGCGGGTGCGACGATGACCGTCGGTGGGCTGGAGGGGAGGGCGCTGGGCGATTGGGAGGCGCCGGGCGGTTGGGAGGAGGTGGCTTGTGCGGAGGAGCTCGACGGTTGTGAGGTGGAAGCGGTGGAAGCGCCACCGGAGGATTTGCCGCACCCGGCGAGCGGGAGCGCGAGGATCGCCAGTCCGGCCAACAGAAGCCCTACCCGTCGATTGCTCATGTGCTTGGTCTCACCCCGATCGTCTGGCCAATCGTCGTTGCAAGCTGCTGCACGAACTCCGCAGTCTCTACTGGATGTCACTATAGGGCCGTGGGATGATCCACCGATGCGGGCGATACAGATCGAGCGTCCCGGTGTGTTGCGCCTCGCCGAGCTGCAACGGCCCGAGCCGGGGCCGGGCCAGATCCTTGTGAAGGTGCACGCGTGTGGGGTGTGCCGCACCGACCTGCACCTGCTCGACGGGGAGGTCGAGATTCCACATCCACCGATCATCCCGGGTCATCAAATTGTGGGGAGCGTTGTCGTGCGTGGTGAGGGTCCCGCCGCCGGTGAGCCGCTGCGCGGCGCGCAGCCGGTGGCGAGCCCGCCGCGTCGTGCGGAGCGGGAGATCCAGCACGAGCCGTTGGAGCCCGGCACACGCGTGGGGATCCCGTGGCTTGGATGGGCGTGTGGGCGTTGCCGGTTCTGCCTCAGCGGCCGTGAGAACCTGTGCGATCTGGCGCGCTTTACCGGCCGCGACATCGATGGGGGCTTTGCCGAGTACGCGCTTGCCGACGAGCGTTTCTGCTTTGAGTTGCCCCAGGGCTTCTCGGACATGCAGGCGGCGCCGCTGTTGTGTGCCGGGCTGATCGGCTACCGGGCGTTGGGCATGACCGGGGATGCGGAGCGGGTGGGGCTGTATGGGTTTGGGTCCTCTGCTCACATAATCGCGCAGGTCGCGCGCTTTGAAGGACGGCGGGTGTTTGCTTTTACGCGTCCCGGAGACGAGGTGACGCAGGCGTTCGCACGGGAGCTCGGCGCCGAGTGGGCGGGGGACTCGCTTGCCGTGCCGCCCGAGCAACTGGACGCGGCGATCGTGTTTGCATCCGCCGGCGAGCTGGTGCCACAGGCCCTGCGCGTGCTGGCGAAGGGGGGAACGGTGGTGTGCGCGGGGATTCACATGTCAGACATCCCGAGCTTTCCCTACGAGATCCTGTGGGGCGAGCGCAGCGTGCGCTCGGTTGCGAATCTGACCCGCCGGGACGCTCGTGAGTTTCTGGCGCTTGCGCCGCGGGTGCCGGTGCGCACCGACGTTCACCCCTACGCGCTCGAGGATGCCGGGAGTGCGCTCGAGGACCTGCGCGCGGGGCGATTCGAGGGGGGCGCGGTGATCGAAATCGACCGTGCCGGCGAGCTGTGATGTACGTTTCGATGTGGTTGTGCTTCAGTGAGTGAGCCGCATCCGGCTCACCTGTGAAGAGACGACTGCTCGGTGGCGTTTGTCATACCTACCGTGTTGGGTTCGGTCGGATGCTTTTCCCAGGATGCCGGTCCCGACGATGACCGATTTGTGCGGGGCCCGCACCGAGGATCCTTCCAGGTAGCGGTTGATGTAGCGGACCTCGAATTCGTCAGTGGAGACACAGTTGAAGTATCCAGTCGAAAGCGTGCGCACCGTTTCGCCCCGTTTGATGTTGTCGATGACCGGCCACCCGCTGGGGCGGGCATTGTGGCAGGTCGATTCGGCTTCGATCTGGTATTCGCCGGCTGTGCTCACAACCGCGTAGGGGGCCTTGAATTCCACCCTGGCCCGATAGCAGGGGTCGAGCAGAAAAGCCTTGCTACAGCTCTTGCGCGACTGTGCCACCGCGGTGACTCGTACCGGCTCGTGCAAGCTGCGGGTAGGCTCGCGGGCATTTTCGGAGGGCGGTGGCGGCGCGGGACAGCGTTTGATGCCCTGCGGCAAACTGCCGATAGCGCACAGAAGTGATCCGAAGCGATAGGTGACCGTTCTCAGCCCGCTGAAGCGTTCGAGGTTGGGGATGTCGGGGCTCACCTCGTGTCCGGAGACCCAGCCAATCAGGTTCCCTCCGATTCCGATTCTGGATATGGGCAGGCTCACGGGCTCAACGATCATGTAGGCGCCGCTCCCTGGGCTCACGGGGCGGGTCTGCGCGCCGGTGGGCGTGTGATAGGTGATGCTCACCGCGTGCGGGCCAAGCAGCCCGTATGCGATCGACCGCAGCTCTTGCGCTGTCGGCTTGACCCTCCGAGGTCCCACCATCCATTCCGCGTTGCGGTCCTGGGTGGGCGATCTGCTCATCAGCGTCTGCCCCGGCAGGATGCAACTGATGTTTGCGTAGCCGTCGTCGATTGGGAGAATGTCAGCAGACAGTGGATGGAAACGGCCGTCGTCGTGATACGCGCCGTCGATCCCGAGCTGGCCGAGCCGGCCATCTTGCACGCGGCCCATCTGCACACACACCGACCCGCGCGTGGTGTGCACGACCCGCATCCCCCACGGGAGGCCGCCTTCAGGATCGGCCGCCCGCAGCGCCAGCAGGTGCGAGCCGCCGGCCGCGGGCACGCCGTTGCCGACACCAGGGGTCGGCTTTTCCCCCACCTCAGGCACCGGGCTGCCGCTCAAAAAGCCTGTTGCGGCCACAGCGATCGCCCCACCGGTGAGCGCGAGCGCCAGAGCCACCACGGCCGCGCCCATGCGGTGCGACAGCCATGAGCGAACGCTCCATCTCACGCGGCGGTCGGCCTCCTGTCTGCGGGCCGCGGCGGACAGCGCCTCGCCGAGGAGTATGTATGGATCTGTCATGCGTTCTCCTTGATGCTTCGCCTTAGAGCAGCCAGGCCGCGCGACACGCGCTTGCGAGCCACCTGCTCGGACTGTCCGATTCGCATTGCAATCGATGCGTATGACTCCTCCTGGAGGACTCGTCCCTCGACTGCCTGTCGCTGCTCGACCGGCAGCTCCCACAGCGCCTGCTGCAGGTCTGACTCGCTTTCGCGCTCGATCAGCTCGAGCTGGGCGTCCTCGAGGAGGATGCGCTCCATCGCCAGACGACGACGTGACTCATCAGCAACGCGACCGCGACGAACGGTGTCGATGAGCAGATGGTGGGCGATCCCCAGCAGCCAGCCGGCAGCGGAGCCGCGTTGGGGATCGAACTTCTCGCGGCGCTCCAGTGCACACGCGAATGTCTCTGCGACAAGATCGAGCACAAGCTCAGGGTGCGGCCCGAGCTGCCGACGCAGGTACCCCCGGATCAGCGGGTAGCGGCGCTCATACAGGAGCCCAAACCCCTCGGCGCCTCCGCTGACCAGCAACTCCTCATCGCTCGATTCGGCGGACATCTAGAGGTATATACGAGCAGCATCGTCCGTTTGTGACGACGGAGCGAGGTTGTGGAGCGCGTTACTTGACGGATACGGAATGAGCTGTGGCTTGGTGCACGGCGTTGCGAAGAACGCGTCATAGCTTGGATCGCCGGCGTTGACATTCACGATTTTGTCTGCTTGGGTGGAGGTCCATTCACGTAACGGGAGTGTCGGATGAGCCGCAAAGGCTTGAGGTTGCGACGACTTCCACTCGTGGCGATTGCCGTCGTCGCGTTTGCGCTGGTTCCAGCAGCGGCCGAGGCTGAATTTGTGACGCTTGGGGCGGCAGACCAGGACCAGGCGCTCGTCGGTCCTACATTCGCGGGATCCGAGGTGGTATGGGGCGAGCGGACGATTCCGGGCACGTCGCGCTCTGAGCTTTCGGTCCTCGCTGCGGTCCCGGGAGCACACGGCTCGACGCTGTTCGCCACGCGGCCGCTGTCTTCGCTTGAAGACGAAATAGATCTCCTCGATCTCGTCGCCTCGCCGACACGGATCGCGTTTGCGTACCAGGTGCAAGCCCCCCAATGTGGCTCCATATCAGGGGCATGCGGCCAGCCAGACCTACCAGAAGCGCGTTCGGCCGCGGCGTTCGGCGGTCCGCTTGGTGGACCGTTTCGCAGGCTCGCCGGAGACTCGCTGGAGAACGGCGCGATCGGTCTTTCAGGCGAAGAAGTGGTGCTCGCAGAGCCCGTGCACAAGGGTGGTGCCAACTACGACAGTGCGTACGTCGAGGACCTCGCGAACGGTGCGCCCGCACGGGAGGTTGGAGCGGTCGGCGCCTCCGGCGTGTCTGTCGCCGGCTCGTACATGGCAAGCTCGACCTTCAACTCCATCAACGTGATGACGCTCGCGGGGAAGCCGGTCTACAGCGTGCTCGTGCCCACCGCGTATCTAGCGGAATGCACGCCTGACTCAAACGGAGTGCACGGATACCCGGAAGGAGCCACCGCATCCTGCGGCTACGCGCTTGGCGCCGATGGCTCGCTGGCGATTGCGAGCACCGAGCCCGTGGGCCTCTACTGGGCGTCGCCGGCGCAGCCGCAGCTGCACCCGATTGCGGTCACGCTCGCCAGTCCTCTCGTTGCGATCTCGGGCGATGAAATCGTCTATCTCAGTCCCGTCGGGGCGAACGATGTGCAGCTCGCCCTCACTGACCTGTCCGGGAGCACGCGGCCGATCAGCTCCCCGATCGATGGTGGCGGCGAAGCCGTCTCGGGGCTCGCTTTCAACGGCACGAGCGTCGCGTGGGCCGATCATTGTGTTTACGCCGGCAGTGTGCCGGCCGGCGCGCCGAGCGGTCCACCGAGCCCCGCCTGCGAGGCTGTGACGATCCAGCCCGGCGAGGACGAAAGCGCGAAGGTCGCTGCGAACGGGCGCGTCAGGGTCACATTGACCTGTCAATACTCACCCTGCACAGGCTCCCTGACGCTGAGGAGCGTGCTAGACAGGAACATCGGCAAAGGCACGCACAGGAAGCTAGAGCGTATGACCGAGACCATTGCCACCGGGAGCTTTAGGGCCCTCCCTGTCCGGGAAGCTGACACCGTCTCGCTGCACCTCAACCGCAGCGGGCTGAGGCTGCTGCGACAAAGTAGCCACAGTCTGAGGGCCTCGGTGACGGCCACGGTCCCGTTCGCCTCGACGTCGGAGAAGACGAGCGCAACAGTGTCTCTACGCACTGGCATCCGCGGCCACGATTGACGGTCGCGTTAACGGGGTAGTGGCGGATCTGATGCGTCTCGTGATCAGGCCAGGGATGAAATTGGGAGCGGGCATTCTCGCGATCGGCCTGCTCGTGATCTTCATGGCGCTGATGGCGCCGGCAGCGGGCGCGGCGGTGCCGCCTGAGGAGGATCCCTTCTACTCCTACGAAGGCTCCACACCTCTGGCGAACATCGCGCCAGGCACTGTGCTGAAGACACGGACGCTCTCCTACCATGTGGCGGGCGTGCCGCTGCCGATCAAAGCGGTGCAACTGCTCTATCGATCGACGGGTGAGACGGGAGCGCCGACGGTCAACGTGACCTCGGTGCTGCAGCCACCACTGCGCCTCGGCGCTCCCACGATTGTCTCCTACCAGTCCTTCTATGACTCGCTCAATCCCGAAGACGAGCCCTCTTATGCGATCTCCGGCGGGGTCACGCTAGGCGGTCTGATCCCGACCGCGGAGTCGGGCTTGATCGCGCCGGCGCTGCTCGCGGGAGAGACCGTCGTTGTGCCCGACACTGAGGGCGAGACGGCAGATTTCTCGGCGGGCCCGGAGTACGGGATGAACACGCTCGATTCGCTGCGTGCGGTGCTCAGCTCGCCTGCCAGTGGAGCGGCAGGAGCAAAGAAGATCGGCCTGATCGGCTATTCCGGTGGGGCGATCGCGACTGGGTGGGCCGCCGAGCTCGCGTCTTCCTACGCACCCGACATCAGCTCGCGCATCGTCGGCGCGGCGATGGGTGGCGTGCTTGTCGATCCCGCGCACAACCTGCACTACGTCGAAGGCAGCACCGTCTGGGCTGGCGTGATTCCGATGTCGGTGATCGGAGTCTCGCGAGCCTTCCACGTCGACCTCACGCCGTACCTGAACGAATACGGGCTGCAGCTCTACAACAAGCTCCAGCGCGCCTCGATCGAGACCGTGCTCGGCGAGTACCCGGGTCTCACCTGGGCGCAGATCGCAAAGCCCGAATACCAGACACCCGAGAGCGTGCCCGTCTACGTCGAAGTGGTGAACCAGCTGATCATGGGTAGTCGCGGCACGCCCAGCATGCCGATGTTCATTGGCCAGGGCAACGGCGGCGAACTCGAAGGAACCGCGGGCGACAAGGAAGGCATCGGTCCCGGCGACGGCGTGATGATCGCGGGCGACGTGCGCAGCCTTGCGCGCGAGTACTGCAGCCGTGGCGTCTCTGTGCAGTACGAGGAATACGAGCATCTCAGCCACGTTCCAAGCGCGGCGGTGTGGCTAGGAGAAGCCGAGGCCTGGCTCGCCGAACGTTTCGCGGGGCTACCGGCACCACAGAACTGCTCGAGCATCGCGCCGGGCAACTCGCTGGCACCGATCGGCTGAGCCCCCGCTGGCGCGCCGCGCAAACGGACGAAATGGAGCCAACCGAAGTCAACGCGAACCGCTTCGCGCGGCTGCCGGCCGGGCAGATGTCGCTTGATGGCAGCGGCACGATTTCGTCGGCCTGGGGCCCTGCTGGCACGGAAATCCATCGGCGGCTAGCACAGGCGGAGGTCGCTACGATCGGGTCGGAGGAAGAACAGTCGGAGGAAGAACAGATACTCGAGGGGCGCGCCCGATGTTTGACCCGCTCTTAGAAGAAACGAAAGATTGACTGCGGTGTCTGCACGCTCGTGCTCTATGTGGTGCTTGGGATTGAGCGTGCTCATCGCGGGATGCGGAGCTTCGGGAGGTACTCCAAGCGCTCGTGGGCACGCAGTCGCGCTTCGCGTGGGGTCTCGGGGGCGCGTGTCGAGCTTCGCTCCCACACGCTTGTTGACGCCGGTCAGCGCTCTCGACGCTTCATCGAGCTTCCTGGCCGTGGCGGGCGATGACAATGGGACTTCCGTGCTGGAGAGCCTCTCGCTGCGCACAGGCCTATCGACTGCCCGCCTCGCCGAACTGCCGGAAGTCGGCGTCTCGCCGGTGCTCGGTTCGGGCACGACCCTGTGGCTCACCCGGAGCAGCGGACCGCGGGACCGCAACAACACCGCGGGGGGTGATCCAGAATCTGACAGCTGCAGCGGCAGCGTCGCCCGTCTCGCGCTTCGCTCTGGCAGCGAAACGACGGTGCGAACATTCGCACGCTCGGCCCACGTGAGCGATGCCGTGCCCAGCCCTGACGAACACGAGGTCGCGTTCCTGGTTGCGCCCTGCGCCCGCTCCTACTTCAACGAGCACCTCCTGCTCGCGAACCTCCATACCGGCCAGAGCTGGACGATCGGCGCCGGCGCGAGGGTGTGCCACCGGATATCCGCACCCTCCTGGAACGCGCGCGGCACCAGCATGATCTTCACCTACGCTCCCTCCAATCCAACGGTGCGTGTCGGGAAAAGGGACGGCTACGGACTTTGCAACGATCCGATAGCAGGGAAGATCGTGATCCTCTCGGCGACGCGTCCCGCGGATCTGGCGAGCGCCCAGATCCTCAAGCCGGCGCGCGGATGCAGCTATCTATCGGCGGTGTTCGACCCCGAAGGCATCGCTGCCACGGAAGCGTGCGAGCACGGTGCTCTGCGTGAATTCAGCTTCCCAGGCGACTACGACGGTGACGCGTACGTCGTCCAGCTCAGCGCCCAAGGGCGCCCGCTGCGGCGGCTCGCGATCAAGCGCGAACCAAACCCCGCCGTCGTCGCACGCAACCCCCGCGGGGGCCCGGTGCTCGTGACCGAGGATCTCGGCGAAAACACACGTCCCTATTTCAACTGGATCTGGACGTTCAACGGTCGAGCATTGAAGCTGGTCCGCCACTCGACGGAAAACATCACCGCGATCGCCGGTTAACGCACGCACTGCGTACCGCCGACCGATCCATAAGACAAGACCAGCCTCAGCACATTCGCTCCTTGTATCCCACCAAGCTCGTGCCGCTCTACCATCCTCTTGTAGACAATCGTCCGAATGGAGCCAGCCGGGATCGAACCGGCGACCTCCTGCTTGCAAAAGCGGTCTGGGGTTTGATAGGTGATGGCGGGAGGGGGCGAATGACGATGAAATAAGGGTTTGCGCGTTCGTTGGTGCTCGCTGATGGCGGCTGCTTTCTGCATTTGCTTGGTCTTTACTTGATCTCTCCTGCTAAGCGGGCACCCTGCAGCTCGTGACGGCGTCTCAGCGCGAAGCGCCACATGGGCAAGCGCCGCCAGAGCGCGGAGCGTTGGATGCCGGGAGACCTTGCTGCATCCTGCCGTCAGCCGACCCTCGCTGCGCTTGGGCATGAGCACAGCCGACGCACCAACGAGTGGATCTGGTCGTGCCAGAGGACGACGCTGAGCCGGTGGTCGAGTTTCGCCGCCATGGCGTGAAGCCCGGCCAACGACTCCACATCGCGGTTGTCGATCGCAACGGATCGGATATCGCCGCTGAGCAAGAGCTGCCGTCGTTCTTCGCGAGCTTCGATGGCCCCCGCCGATCATGGCTTGGCTGAACGCTCCGTGATCGGCGCGTCGTAGCGGCCTTCGTAGTCAACGTATCCGTCATTGGCTCGATGAGTCGGATGTGGTGAACTCTGAATCCCTCCGCACAGGCGACAGAGGCATGTCCCGCCTCATGGTAGGCGGCACACAGCACGGAGCAGACACCCTCTCGATTCTTCAAGAGGCCTATGAGGCACGGTTACTTGGTATGTCTGGACATATTGACATTACGGTTCGGTTTCGGCAGAGGGACGATCTGCGGCTAACCGAATCTTACTGAACTCTTGACTTCTCGGCTAGAGTCCGGCATCCTGGCGCAGGATGAGACTCGGGAGATCTGGGGAGGCGGCCGAGAGACACCGGCGGCATGGAAGCTCAGTACGCTCTCGTACGACTGTCACGGTGCTACTAGGAGTGCTGGTAGCTCTGATCTGGACTGTGGCGGCTGGCGGGAGCCAGCCTTACGATACGTATGAGACAGCTGTCGCAACGGACGGTCCGGTAGCGCAATACCGTTTCGACGATGCGGCAGAATCTGCCATACTCACTGACTCTGCCGGTTCCTACACGGCGAGCAACAGTGGCATTCTACTAGGCGGCGAAGGGCCGTTTGGGGGCAGCAAGTCCGGAGCTTTTGACGGCGAAGCTTACTCGTCATTGTCTGCAAATCCGTTGGCGAGTGCGAGTGCTTTTACAGCTGAGGCCTGGGTGGATTGGAGTGGAGGGGTTACCTATTCCCAGCCAATTTTCGACTTTAGCTCCGAAGAAGCTAGTTACATGTATCTAACGCCAGCATCGGGACTCACTGAACACAAGATGCTCTTTGAAATCCGTAGCGGAAGCACAAATTTTCAGGTGACATCGCCGATGTTGACAGCTAAAGTCTGGGAGTATGTGGCAGTGACAGAGACCAGCACAGGCGTGTTGACACTGTACCTAAACGGCGAACAGGTCGGCCAGACTACAGGCGCAACCCTGACTCCCTCAACGCTCGGAAGCACTCCTTATAACTTCCTTGGCAAGTCACCGGTCTCCGGTGGCCCAGTTTATGATGGCAGTCTCAGCAACGTAGCCTTCTACGACAAGGCGTTGACGATTGCCCAGATTCAAGCCCATTACGATGCGGCCGAGTTCCCGGTCAATAGCTCCCTGCCCGAAGTCTCGGGCACCGCCAAGGAAGGAGATACGCTTACGGCAAGTACAGGTAGTTGGACGGGATCGACACCCATCACATTTGCCTATCAGTGGACACGCTGCAATAGCAGTGGCGGGGAATGCGCAAATATCGCCTCGGCGACCAGCGCTACTTATCTAGCGACACAGGAAGATGTTGGATCGACACTGCGGGTTGTCGTCACAGCTACCAACAGCTCTGGTAACAGTGATGTGAGTTCCAAACAGACCTCGATGGTTGCTGCACTCGCACCCTTTAACACTACCCCGCCTGCGATCTCAGGAACCGCCGAGGACGGTCAACCTCTGACTACAAGCAACGGCATATGGTCCGGTACACACCCACTGAGCTATACATATCAGTGGGAGAGCTGTGATTCAGAAGGCAATAAATGCCAAGACATCGAAAACGCCGCAGGGTCAAGCTATACGCCCTCCTCTGCAGATCTAGAAACAAAGCTACGCGTTCAAGTCACGGCCACTAATATAGCCGGATTTGCACAGACAACATCCGTAGCAAGCTCTCTAGTCAAATCAGGACCTCCAGGTGAACAAGAACAACCGTCTATCGCGGGCACGCCCGACGCGGGCGACATACTCAATGCTGATCCCGGGCTATGGACAGGAACTGAAGTAGAAGTAAGCTACCAATGGGAAAGCTGCAATAAAGCTGGCGGAGAATGCTCAAATATACAGGGCGCGACTAGCTCGGAATACACACTTTCTGCCGATGAAATTGGCACAACTCTACGGGTACGGGTTGGTGCGGCAAATGATTCGGGATCACTCACCTCAGTTTCCCTGGCAACTAAAGAAATAGGCGAAAGCTATTCTATAATTTAATACTTCAGTCCCCAAGATCACGGGTACATTGCAGAGTGGTCAGACCCTCACGGCAGAAACAGGCAGCTGGCTCGGATGGAGTTGGACCGAATGGAATACTCTCTCTTACGCCTACCAGTGGCAGAGTTGCGATCCTTACGGCTCTGACTGCGAAGATATCCCTGGGGCGACCGGGTCTAGCTATACGCTTAGTAGCGGGAATATTGGCCACTCGATACGCATCGTCACGCGCGCTAGCGTCACCTACTCAGAAGTCGTAGCAGTCTCTACTGTTACACAGCCAATCACTGGTGCGATTGCTCCTACGGTGGAAATACCTCCAGTAGTATCCGGCTCTGGACTCGTCGGATATACGCTCAATGCGAGCCCAGGTACATGGTCCGGAGAAGAACCGATCAGCTACGGATATCAGTGGGAGCGCTGTAAAGAAGGTGGCTATAGCTGTAGCGCGATATCCGGTGCAACGTCAAACTCATACACTTTGAGTGAAAGCGACGCCGCATCTACCGTAAGGGTACTCGTGACAGCGACCGATGCCGGCTCAAATGCGACTGAAGCGGTGAGCCTCCCGCTGACGGTCAGTGCTACAGAACTCCTAAATGTTATACCACCTTCGATCTCTGGGAATACACAGATAGGTCAGCGTTTGAACGCCGATCCGGGTATCTGGACTGGGGATGGGGCAATCGGTTACACTTATCAATGGGAAAGATGTAACGAAGCGGGTGAAAGTTGTTCAGTACTAGTAGGCGCCACCGAATCGTTCTATGCGCCCGTTGGCGGGGACGTCGGCCTCACGCTCAAGGTCGTGGTGACAGGATCTGGCACGTCGGGAACCAAGAGTGCATCGTCGGCAGTTACATCGGTTATAGGCTCCGAATCAATTGCTCCAGAAAATAGTAAGACGCCTTCGATAGAAGGCTACCCAACAGTGGGAGAGACGCTCACCATTGAACCTGGTTTGTGGTCGGGCACCGAACCAATCTCCTACGAATATGAATGGCAGACTTGCAACTCCGAAGGTGAAGAATGCACTAAGATCACGGGGGAGACCGCCAAAACCTACGTGCTTCCGGAAAGCGAGATCGGGTCAACCGTCAGGGCGTCAGTAACCGCATACAATTCTGCGGGGAGTGAAAGTTCAACTTCGGACTCCAGTGGACTTGTAGAAGCACTGACGTCGCCAAAAGATACAGAATCACCAGTAATCCAGGGGATAGCCGAGGAAGGCGCCGAGCTGTTTGCAACCAACGGTGAGTGGGTCGGCGCACAGCCACTTCACTACTACTATCAGTGGGAGCGCTGCGACTCAAATGGCGAAAGTTGTACCAATATAGAAGGTGCGACAAAATCTCACTACACGCCCGAAAGTGGTGATGTCGGTTCGACCCTACGTATGAAGGTAACTGTCAGTAATACGGTTAGTAGCGTAAGCACAGCGTCAAACTCGGTGTTGGTTGCCAATACCACAGAAGCAACGGTGACAAAAGCCATTGAAATAGCCGAAGTGACAGACCCATCGATACTTGCTCCCTCTACGCCGGCTACACTTGAAGAACAGGTGGTGAAACCAGCTATTAGCGATGCCGGAGAAGTGATCTCATCCAGCAGTTCGCTCACCAGCTCCACTATCTCTAAGGAAACACCAGGTGAATTCGCCGTAAATACGGCAGACGGCATGTTTAGTCTGACTCCCCTCAATACGTCCCCAAGAGCGACGACTACACCGGCAATCGTCAACAGCACAGTTGCTGCATTTGCCGAAACGACAAGTGAAACTGATACGTTTGTGCGTGCCTCGGCGTTAGGTGCAACAACGATCGTGCAGCTACGCTCGAACAAAGCCCCAAGCTCGTTTACTTGGGAAGTCGGGATTGGTTCCGACCAAGAACTTCAGGAACTACCTGACGGCAATATTGCGATAGTAGAACCAACGTCCCTGGTGTCTCTGGAATCCGAAATTCCAAGCGAAGCTCTCGAATCTCCGGAATCGGAAGCCACAGAAAAACTGGGTGGCGAAGGCGCTACGCAAGAAACCGCTGAAAATGAACTTGAAAGCAACCTCGAAGAAGAAGGACTGCTCGAAGCACTCCCAATGGCGCTTATCATGTCCACGCCAGAAGTGACATCCAAAGGCGGAGAACTACATCCCCAGGAAACGAGCACGGAATACGAAAGCTCAAACAGCGCTATGGTGGACGCTGAAGAACACACAGCCGACAGCACAATCATGGTGATCCAAGTACCACACGTACTAGACGCTTCTGGTGCCTCAGTGCCAGCAGCTCTTAAAGTCGAAGGGAATATTGTCACTTTGACTGTTTCGCCGAGCGGAGGCACAATTTTTCCTGTAACGGCGGCTATGACCGTGAACGCTCCGAATGACAAAGCGAGTGCCACTAAAGCTGTCGGTGCTCACTATGGACTTTCAGACCCAAATGCAAAACCGTTTGCGCACGAAGAAGCAGGGAAATTCGTCAGTAATTTTGATCCTCGCCTTGCGTCCGGTCCGCTGCAAATTAAGCGAGCGAGATTGTTCCTCAACTACAATACGCCTCCTAATAACCAGCGTCTCAATGAATGGCTGGAAGCCGTCAAGGCAGCGGGCCTAACACCGTTTATAACGCTACGGCGTTGCGAACCAATCCCCGCGAGCTATAAATCTACAGTGGATGTACCATGCCCAACCCAGCTTCCGACGCTGGAACAGTACCGAAAAGACGTAAAGAAGCTAATGGAACAGCTCATAAACGGCAACTCTAAAAGACCCCCTGTAAGGCTCTGGGGTTCGTGGAATGAGCCAGACAATAGAGCAACATCGCTACATACGGACCCTGCGGGATCGACCAAGGCCGCTTACCTGTGGGGCGAGACGCTATTAGCCGCAGAAGAAGCAAAATGCAAACATCGATGTACGGTTGTTGCTGGCGAATTCCAAGAATATGGTAATCATCATAGCTATATAGCTCAATATCAAAAGACGATTATCGAAAAAGAGCGCAAGCACAATTTTCCAGTTGAGGTCAAGCCACACATTTGGGGTCTACACGACTACAAGGATCTCGAAGAGGTTAAGGGCACCAAGGAAAAAGGTAAGGAAGTGCTCGGTGGCTACGTCAACAAAGAAGCACGAGGGTTCGTAGGTAGCACTAAACTTGCTCGACTAGGTAGTAGCCGCGTATGGTTGACCGAGCAGGGAGTATTGCTACAAAACAACGAGAAGACCACTCGTCTTTATAATAAGACTATTTTGCAGCGGTTGGCAGCACAAGACTTTGTACGACTCGGACGATCCTCAGAACACATCGAATGGGCATATTATTATTTGTATGAAGGGCCAACCGAGGCCACGCTTTTAACACCGCATCACGAACATGAATTTGACAGTGCACTACTTGATGGAGAAGGAGTTAAGGAATCACAAGAACCGCGAGAGGCATACTGTGTTCTGGCGCTCGGTGATAGTGAAGGTTGTCCGGCGACCGCAGTAACTCAAGATGCGATAGCTAGCACTACAACGCCCAGCGCTATGACCGTATTGCTAAACGTGAATCCAAGCGGATTGCCGACTGAATACCATATCGAGTACGGAGCTACTACCGCGTATGGACACGCGACGATATCTGACTCAGTTAGTGACGATGAAGGCCTCCAAAGTGATTCAGTCGAACTCACAGGTCTAGATGCCTGCACCACTTACCATTATCAAGCTGTCGCAGAAAACGATGCCAACGGAGGTACTCCAAGCCTCGGTGGCGATCAGACATTTCAGACAGGTGGATGCGTTGCCACTGCCGTCAGTCAGGGACACCGCGTCGCATGTGTTGTGTTGTCAAGCGGCGAAGTTGATTGTTGGGGAAATAATGAAGAGGGACAATTGGGTAACGGAACAATGGCATCTGAAAGCGATGTCCCAATAAAAGTAAGCGGTATTACTGATGCGACTGCCGTCGGTGCGGGATTGAATGGTGCTTGTGCGTTGCTTACTAGTGGTGAGATCGATTGTTGGGGCGCTAACGAAGAAGGCCGGTTGGGAAACGGCACGACCACGACAAGTTTTACGCCTGTGACTGTAAGCGGAATCACCGATGCAACCGCACTCGCGGTTGGAGAAGATACGGGCTGTGCAGTGCTATCTGACCACAGTGTCAAGTGTTGGGGCTCGGGCAGCTATGGGCAACTAGGGGATGGGTCAGAAGAAGATGCTCTAACGCCAGTTACCGTAAGTGGTATAACTGATGCGGATGCAATTGGATCAGGTAATTACAATACATGCGCGCTGCTTACTGATGGCCATGTTGATTGTTGGGGAGAAAATTCTTTTGGAAGATTTGGAGATGGCACAGAAACAGACAGCACGACCCCTGTCGCTATGAGTAGTATTACAGACGCTGTTTCGCTGGGTGTGGGTGAATCAGATAACTGTGTCGTACTAGACGGTGGGAGTCTCGCATGTGCCGGGGATGACCTGTACGGACAACTTGGACCCGAACCAGAAATTAGTACTTCTTGTAAAACTCGGGAAAAAAAGTGCAGCGTACTCCCAGTGCCGATTGGTGATGTCAGCAATGCTATGGCCGTTGCTGTGTCTGGCTCCACTGTATGTGCACTCAGGTCTAGCGGTACAGTACAGTGTTGGGGATGGGGAGAATCTGACTCACTTGGAGATGGTGAAACTGAAAATACCCCTTGGGTCAAAACAGTGACAGGTATTACTACTGCGACTAAAATTACCGGTGAAATGGGGAATATATGCGCTTTGCTCTCGGGTGGCGGCGTTGACTGTTGGGGTGGTGATGTTTGGGGGGAGTTGGGTGATGGAAGTGATATAGAAAATAGCTCCCTGCCCTTGCCAGTCACTGGGCTTGGCGAATGACATCTGTGGATGTCAGTCACGGAGATGTCGAGACTAGTTTTTGGGGTTTGCGGGGTCGACGGACTATCGTAGTCAAACAAACGTTGAACCTGACCGCAACTTTGGCGTACCTTGCTAGTCTTAGGTATATGCAACGAATTGCCATAACTACTATGATCGTGCTTGCCGCTATTGTGGCAAGCACGTCGATAAGTGCTGCGCGACCAGTTCGGAGAGCGCCGACGAAGTGTGTGCGTGGACATTCGCGTATCATTACTGCGGATGCACAAGCACAAGTGTACGAGGCGCCAGAACCTCCCGGAGCACCCGAAGCACTAGGGGTCTACGGATGTGCGTACGGGAGTAATCGTACTTATTTTCTCGGTCCTCTCCCATTTGCGTCTGTCGAAGACGCCGGAGGGGTCAGCGACGAGACGCTTGCTGGTCCGATTATCGCGTATAACGAATCATCAGTTCGACCATGTTGTAGTAATCGTTCGCTGGTGGTAGTACGCAATTTGCTAACGGGTAAGATATTGCGCCATGTGCCTAGTGGTACGCCGACTGTACCGAAGACGGGATATGTTGGTATTGGCCCTGTAGTGTCTATTGTGGTAAAGAAGAATGGTGCTGTGGCGTGGATTGTGGAAACTGGATACCCGAATGAATACCAGGTGCACGCGATGGACCAGTCTGGAAGCCGTCTACTCGCGTCGAGTGCTGAAATTGAACCGGACTCTTTGGCTCTCGGAGGCAACGTGTTGTATTGGACCGAGGCTCACAGGCCATTTTCTGCGTTGCTGAATTAAACGGTTTACCCGCAAGATTGATACGTTGCCGGCTGGACAGTAATGACATGTAGGGTCGCAGATTTGTAATGCCGACGCTTGTAATGGCTGCGGAAGTAGACTCGATCATCGGACATTTTGCGCTGCTAATTATTATTACAACCCGGCTCGCCTTCGATGTGGAACTGCTCTCTCAGCGTGACCTCAAGCTCCGGTGCGGAGCCCGATCTGCGGGAAATTATTGAGTCTTGGGCCTACGGGCTGGGGATGGATGAGGACGCGACAGGCCCGACCCTCGCAAGTGAACTGGACGGTCTGAGGTACTGGGATAGGGCTTGGGTCTAGGGCAAGCTTACGCATTCCCTGCATACCGCCACGGCGGCGAGTGGGCGCCGCGAGGACCACCTATTCACGCGTGGCTGCCCCCAGCATCGCGCCGTACTCTGCCTCAAGCTGCTCCCGCGCGTCGTGGGCGTGCCGGTGAGCTTCAAACAAGTGGACGTAGGTGTCCCAGGTCGTTGAGGTCTTCGTGTGACCGAGCTGGCGGGAGACGAACTGCACATCACGACCCTGGGCAATCAGGATCGAGGCGAAGGTGTGTCGTAGGCAGTGGAATGTCACGTCGTCCAGGTTCGCGCTTTTGCGGGCGTGGTGGAAGAGGTCGAGCAGGGCTCCTCTGTAGGTCATCGACTGACGCGGGACGGAACTCTGGAAGACGAAATCGGTGTCTGTCGAGAACTCTTCGGCGAGGCGTCGTCGGCGTAGGAGCTTGCCAAGGGTGTCCATCAGGACGATGTCGCGTTTTGCTGCCTTCGTCTTGAGGGGTACTCGCTTGCCCTGGCGGCTGAGCTGGAACCGCACGTGGATTACTCCCTCGGTGAAGTCGATGTCGCCCCATTGGAGGGCGAGGACTTCCATGACTCTCATGCCTGTGAATAGTGCGGTTGCGATGATCGCGAGGGCCGGCCCGGCGTGTTCAAGCAGTCTGTCCATCTCATCGTGGGAAAGGAACCGTTGGCGGGGTTCTCCGGCGCCTGGGCGCTCGCGGGGCAGCAGCTTGTCGGCTGGACTTGCCGCGATGATGTTGTGGCGTGCTGCGTAGCCGAAGACGCCTCTTACAGCCATCCAGCGTGCGCGGATTGTCCATGTCGATGCTTTGAGCTTCCGCTGCTTGCGATGCCACTCGACTAGGTCGTCGGTCGTCATGGACCGGATGCGTCGATGTCCGTAGTGGGGGATGAGATGCAGCATCACGCCGATTTTGTATGCCTCAAGGGTGCGCGGTCGCATCCACTCCAAACATCCCCAGCACCCCGTGATTGGTCGTGAAATGCACGATCTCTTGGATGTTGCGCTTCTTGATGATCTCGGCGATCGTACTCATACCTCGATCTCCCTGTAGGTATTCGGGTCAAGCAAGTGGACGACACGGGACTCCGTGCCCGGCTTGTAGGAGAGCACGATGCTCTTGCGGGCACGACCGATCGCCATCGCAACGAGCTTGCGATGTCTTAGTAGTTGGGTATCGTCCTCTTCGCTGCCGTGCGGCATTAGCTCGGCGTCGAGACCGAGCAGCACGACGTGATCGAACTCCAGGCCCTTGCAGGAATTCATCGTGCAAAGCGCTATCTCCTCGGGGCCTTGCGGCCACTCCGAGCGACGGGTTATCTCCACGAACGGGATGCCAGCGGCGTTGAGGACTTCTCGGGGGTAGTCGAACCAACCCCAGCCCTTGACGTGCAGCAGGGCAACAGACTCGTCCTTCGGGAGCTTGGCGATGTGATCGACGACGTAGCGCATCTGTGCAGAGAACCGTCCTCGCACTACGAGCGGCATTGGGCCTTCGCGCTCGCTGTTCTCGAACTCGGGCAGCGTGCCATCGTCCTCGGGTGGCAAGCCAGCGACTAGCGAGTAGGCAAAAGCCGCGATCTGCTGGGTGTTGCGGTGATTCGTGCTCAGCCGATGGGAGTTGGCGCCCGTGACCTGAACCCCGACCTCGCGCCAGCTCGTGAACCCACTTGGGTAGATGCGCTGCACGGCATCCAACACGAAGGTCGTGTTCGCCTGCTCGCTTGCGTGTCCTACCACGGCCCGGATCTGATTGCCCGAGAAGTCCTGTGCCTCATCAACCACGACGACCTCGTAGCGCGGGCCATCCGTGCGGGTCGCAAGAGATACCGCGAGGTCGTTCCAGTCCCGGAGCCCTTCTGTGGTCTTCCACTCCTGGTACGGGAAGATCACCTGCTCAAGCAGAGCCATTCGGTTTACCCTCGGTGTCGTGCCGCGGCCGGTGCGCTCAGTGCGCTGCGGATCGCCGTACAGCATCAGGTCAGACGGGAGAAACCGACCGAGGACGTAGTCGACCTCGTCCAGCAGGAACTCGCTTGTGTAGCCGAGCTGCTGCCCCAGGTGCCAGATTTTCTTGTTGCGCTCGCGTTCGCTGAGCACGTCTGGAAAGCCGAGCTGACACATAGACCAGCGTCCGAAAGTGTCGAGCGTCAGCTCTGCCTGCGCGATGTTGCGGACCTGGCGCTCTACCAACTCCTCGACGTAGCCGCGCAGCGTACGATTGTATGTCAACACGAGCACCCGTAGCGGATCAGCAACCCCGGCGCGGGCGTGCTGGCGCAGCCACACACCAGCTACGAACTGCAAACGGCGCACCGCGGTCGTAGTCTTGCCGCTGCCAGCAGCACCACGAATCAGCATCGTTCCCGGCCGCGGGTCGCGGACGACCCTCAGCTGCTCGGGCGTTAGGCGTGCGTCGGAAAGGACCCTCATCGACCACCGCCACGCCGAACGTTGCAGACGCAGGACGCGACCCGCAGAGTCCTCTCGACGCGCGGGGATCGTTTGGTGGTATTCGAGGACGGCTCCTCGTCGCTGCCAGCGCATACCAGACCTCGAAGACCCAGAGAGCTTTCGTGGTCGTACCTGCGAAGCGAGCTACCGATCGGCGTGTGCAATAAAATGTGTTTGCTCATCGTGTCCTTTCGTTCGAGCCGAAGGACCGCCACAGAGCCGTCGAGCCCACCTCACCCAGCCATCAAGAGCTTTCTATTGGGGCGTGGTGGCACCACCCGGAGGATGCTGCGGGACCGAGACACACGGTGGTGGGCGTGTGCCGGTCGCCGTGTCTGGGCTAGCAACACTGCCGACACGCGCTCAATCCCGACCTGATCGAGAGAGCTGCGGGGACGGCAGAAAAACTTGGTTCGACACTTGCTCCGCGGCGGTTCTATTTACTAGTCAGCTTTTCGGTTCTTTGCTCCTCCGATAGTGGACTGCACAAGTATAGAACGACGCCCGGCAGGTTGAACTCTCCGGCTGAGCGACACACGGATCAGCACATATGCGCTCACACCCGGGAAGTCACTTGGGACCCGCTGCCGTGCTGGCCAGCGAGACTGACTATTCACGAGTCGTTGTGGTTTTCCAGCATCGGAGCGCGATAAGTGCCCAGATCACCTCTACGACACCGAAGGGCCATATGTGCCGGCGAGGAATCCATAGGCACTTGAGAGAGCGCAGCCGCAGGCAAAGGCAACGACGAAGTGCGGCCCTCGACGCTCAAGCGCGTACATGAGCATCATGAAGGTCACGGCGGCTGCGCCGAAGATCGTCAGCACGCGCGCCAGTGTCGCAGCGCGGGCGCGCATCGCGGTCCTCTCTTGCGATCGGCGCGGGTTCTGCCCTGCTCTGCCAGCCCTCAACAAACGAGTGGCTGGGCGGGACGTTTGACGCGCCCGCCCGGCCTGTGGACGCCGCCCAGCGGAAGATGTCCGAAGCCCAACCTCAGTGATGCAGCCCGCCAGCCGGAAAGGTGGCGCCCCTCTGCTCATGAAGCGATGCTTGATCTCTGCTTGATCTCTGCGACCCCAGGCGTTGCCGACAGCCCAAAGACAGCGCAATTAGCAGGCATTTCTCAGACGGAGCCAGCCGGGATCGAACCGGCGACCTCCTGCTTGCAAAGCAGGAGCGGTCATGCTGGAGCCAGTAGATACGGGGGTTTTGAGTCGGCCGAAATGGCGTATGACTGGCAAAACTGGCCCATGCGGTACTCAAAGCGGTACTCACGGCCGTGTGGTACTCGCGTGGTACTCTGTGTGAAAATGACGGGA
>CAVRXK010000015.1:0-54477 GCA_963725165.1 uncultured Solirubrobacterales bacterium | reverse complement strand
CTGGATCGTGTGGCGCTTGGAGGCCACGTAGCGTTTGCGCATCGCGGCCTGATCGTCGGCGATGTCGCGCCTGCACCTCGGCCGGCGCCGGTAGCGCGTAGCGCCCTCGCAGGTAGTCGCCCACCCACGTGCCCTGGGCCTCGGCCAGCGGCATGATCGCGCCGAGCGGCTGCAGCAAGCCGATGAAGAACAGGCCGGGGATGTCGGGGTGGAACACGCGCCGGAACAGCTCGATGTGGTTGTCTGGCGCCGTCAGGAAGTCCGCCTCGAAGAACGGGAAGGTGATCTTGTAGCCGGTGCAGTACACGACCACGTCCGCGTGCGCCTCGCTGCCGTCCACGAAGCGCACACGATCGCGCTCGAGCGAGGCGATGTTCGGCTTCGGCGCGATCGTTCCGTGCGCGATGCGGTCGAGGATCCGGCCTGACACGGTCGGATGGGACTCGCCGAACTTGTGGTCGGGCTTCGGCAGCCCGTAGCGCTCTGGCGAGCCGGTCATCGTCTTGATCGTCTGGTGGATCAAGCGCTGGCGGATCGCGAACGGGATGCGCGGGTTGTTGGGCAGCTGATCCACCGGCTTGCCGAACACGTACTTGGGAATGATCCACGCGCCTTTGCGCGCCGACAGATAGGTGTTGGCAGCCACGTAGGAGGACTCCACCGCGATGTCCATCGCCGAGTTGCCCATCCCGAGCACGACCACGTCCTTGCCCGCGAAGATCGAGTTGTCTACATAGGAGTGCGCGTGCAGCTGCGTACCCTCGAACGTGTCGGCGCCGGGGAAGGCGGGTTCGGGCCAGCGCGGGTCCCAGTGGTGGCCGTTGGCCACCAGCAGCGCGTCGTACTCGCGCGTCTCCCCCGTGTCGAGCTCGATCTCCCACACCCCGTCCTCACGCTTGCGCGCGTGCTCGACGCCGGTCTCAAACGTGATGTGCTCGCGCAGGCCGAAGTGGTCCACGTAGCCGTTGAAGTACTCCTTGATGTGCGTGTGGTGCGGGAAGTCCGGATAAGCTGCTCGGCATCGGATAGTCCGTGTAGGCCATCCGCTCGCGCGACACGTTGATGAACAGGTCGCGGTATGCGGCCGACATCCCGTTGCGATTGCCGAACACCCAGTTGCCGCCGACCTGGTCTGACTTCTCAAAGCAGTCGAAGGGGATCCCCGCGTTCGAGCAGCGCCTTGACGACCGCGATGCCCGAGGAGCCCGCGCCGATGATGCAGGCACGCGGCAGCTCGCTGAGGACCGCGGCGCCGTTGCTCGCGAGGCGACACGTCGACTATCGCCGAGGTTGGCCACGCGGCCAGTCTAGCGCCCCTGGCTCAGAGCCAGTGACGCAGACTCGAAGGCTCGTCCGCCGGGTGCTCGTCCGAGCAGCGATCCAGCTACGGCGGTGACCACTTCGCCCGAATAGTTGCCGAGTCGCTCCTGCGGGTACTTGCCCTGGAACACGAGGATCGACTGCCGATGGTGTGGTCGATCGCGAGTCGTCATCGCGTTCGGCGATCACCGCGAAGTCCGTCGATGTTCTCCGTCACGACGGCTCGCTGCTCTTGTTGCGCCACGACGAACATGTCCTTATCGGGGAGCGCGCGCAGCTCGGCCCTCTGCGGTCGACCGCCTCGGCGTCATCCTCCGCGACTCACTCAGCTGCTCAGCGATCGTGGGCGGGTACATCTCGTCCAGGAGGAGCTTCAATCGAGCGCTGCCTGCGCTCTGACCACGCCGCCTGCTGTCGATCGGCCTCTTCGACGGTTGCTCGGCGATCCGCTCGTCCATCTCGTCGTGGAAGTCGGCGTAGTAGCGCACCGCTGCGTGGACCTGCGCGACGCTCAATCAGCCCCACTCGGCGCCCGCGGTGACCGCCGCCTCGCCCGCAAGGCCCGTGTCCTTCAACGTCTCGATCACCTCCCACACGTCCGGCCCCCCGGCCAGCGCCGCGCGTCGCCCCGCCGGACCGTCCCTGAAGACGATCCCAGGGATGGTCCTCCATGCGCAGCCCCTCCTCGATCAGCCGCTCCGCGGTGCGAGCCTTCGCCTCACCACGCCGACGCGCTCCGACGATCGAGCCGGGCCAGAGTGCTTGCGTTCATCCGAATCGAGAACGGCTTCAGAGCTAGTGCGTCGCCATGTAGTCGATGTGTGCAACGGCACTACAGCGCGACTCACGAGCGAGAACCAACGTACGAACTCACGCTGGGATCGGTCGCGCAACCGCTCAGCACCACTACGACTAGCCCGCTTACTATCCCGCCGGAACGCCCGGCCCGACGTGCTGCGGCGGACCCTCCGGACCTTCGTCGGCGTCGGCGTGGCCGGCGACGCCCTCGTCGTGGGAAAGCTCCGCCGAGCCACCGATCGCGGATCGAGGGGATCCCGATCGGCCAGCAGACCCGCCAGATAGCGGTCGACCATCCGCGCGCACTGGCGACCCTCGTTGATCGCCCACACGATCAGCGACTGCCCGCGGCGCGCATCGCCCGCGGCGAACACTCCCTCCACCGAAGTCGTGTAGGGCTTCACGGCCTTCACGTTGCCACGCGGGTCCTTCTCCACGCCAAGCTGGTCGAGCAGGGACTGCTCGGGGTGCAGGAAGCCCATCGCCAGCAGCACCAGCTGCGCGGGCAGCTCGCGCTCGGTGCCGGGCACCGGCGCAAACGGCGGCGCGGACTCGGCCCCGGCGATGTGCAGCGCCGCGACATTGCCCGTGCTCGTCGCCGGAGAAGTTGGTGGTGGTGACCGAGTAGTCCTGCTCGCCGACCGCCGCCGTGCGTGCCTCCTCCATCGCATAGGACATCCGGTACTTCAGCGGCCACTCGGGCCACGGCGTGCGCGCGTCGGGGCGGTGCTCGGGCGGCTCGGGCAAGCAGCTCGAGCTGCACGATCGACAAGGCGCCCTCGCGCAGCGAGTTGCCGACGCAGTCGGCGCCGGTGTCGCCACCGCCGATCACGACCGACGTGCTTGCCGGCGGCCGTGATCGGCTCGCCGGCCACTGGCGCGGGCACGGTCGGCTCGGGGCCGTGCTCGCTCGCGACGAAGCGGTTGCGCTGGTAGAGGTAGTCCATCGCGAAGTGGATCCCGCTCAGCTCGCGTCCCGGCACCGACAGGTCGCGCGGCACGCGCGAGCCGGTCGCCAGCACGACCGCATCGAAGCGCTCGCGCAGCTCCTGCACGGTCACATCGATGCCGACGTCCACGCCGCAGCGCAGCTCCACGCCCTCGGCGACCAGCTGCTCCACGCGCCGCTGCACGACCGTCTTCTCGATCTTGAAGTCGGGCACCCCGAAGCGCACCAGCCCACCGGCGGCCTCGTCGCGCTCGAACAGCGTCACGCTGTGGCCGATGCGGCGCAGCTGCTGGGCGGCGGCCATGCCGGCGGGCCCGGAGCCGACGACCGCCACCGACTGCCCGGTCTCGTGCTTGGGAGGCTCCGGCTCTGACCCAGCCTTCCTTGAAGGCGCGGTCGATGATCGCGTGCTCGATCTGCTTGATCGTGACCGAGTCGCCCTCGCGGATCTCCAGCACGCACGCCGCCTCGCACGGCGCCGGGCACAGCCGGCCGGTGAAGTCGGGGAAGTTGTTGGTGGCATGCAGCTGGGCGATCGCCTCCTGCCAGCGGTCGCGGTAGACGAGGTCGTTCCAGTCGGGGATCAGGTTGCCCAGCGGACAGCCGTTGTGACAGAACGGCACGCCGCATTCCATGCAGCGCGCGCCCTGGTCGCGCAGCTCCTGCCACGGGGCGCTCCACGACGAACTCCTGGTAGTCGTGCGTGCGCTCGCGCGGATCGCGATAGGTGATCCCGTGGCGCTCGATCTGCAGGAAGCCGCCGAGCTTGCCCATCAGACGCACTCCCCGGGCTCGGCGCCACGTCTGGCCCCGCGCGTCAAGCGACCGCGCACGGCTGCCGTTGCCCAGCGTGGGCCAGCGCCTGGCCGCCTCTTCCTCGGCCAGCTCCGCGCAGCACGCGCTTGTAGTCGTGCGGCATCACCTTCACGAACGCACCCGGCGGCGAGCAGCAGCTCGAAGCGCGCGAGCACATCGCGCGCGACCGGCGAGTCGGTGCGCCGCTCGTGCTCCTCGATCATCGCCCGCAGCTCGATCGCATCGGCCTCGATATCTCGTCGAAGCCGACCATGCCCATGTTGCAGCGGGCGGGAGAAGCTCCGCGCCTCGTCGAGCACATAGGCGATGCCACCGCTCATGCCCGGCGGCGAAGTTGCGTCCGGTGGGGCCCAGCACGACCACGCGCCCACCCGTCATGTACTCGCAACCGTGGTCGCCCACGCCCTCCACGACCGTCCACGCCCCCGAGTTGCGCACGCCGAAGCGCTCGCCCGCGAGGCCTCGGAAGAAGGCGCGCCCGGCGGTGGCGCCGTAGAGCACGGTGTTGCCGATGATCACGTTGTCCTGCGCGACGAAGTGCGGCGCCATCTCGCGCGGCGGGCGCACCGAGACGACGCCGCCGGAGAGTCCCTTGCCGGTGTAGTCGTTGGTGTCGCCCTCCAGCTCGAACGTCACGCCGGGCGCCAGCCAGCCGCCGAAGCTCTGTCCGGCCGAGCCGCGCAAGCGCACCACGATCGAGTCGGGTGGCAAGCCCTTCGCTCCACACGCACGAGCGATGTGACTCGAGAGGATGCCGCCCACACAACGGTTCACGTTGCGAATCGGCGAGCTCGATCTCCACGCGCGGGCGCCGCTGGAGCCCTCGCGCGTGATCGCATCGTGTGCGCACGGCTTGCTCGTCGTCGACCCGCGAGCTCCTCGGGCGACTCGAGGCGCCGGCCTTCGATGACCGCGCGCGAGCGCTCCACGAGCTCCCAGTCGAGCGCGTCCTCGAGCACCGCCGGCGGCGCCTTCACGCGATGGCGCGGGCGCACCTCGGGCAGCTCGATGTGAGCCAGGACGTGGGTGAGGTCGACGCCGCGCGCCTTCCAGTGCTCGATCGCGTGCTCGGCGGCGAGCAGGTCGACGCGGCCGATCGCTTCGTCCAGCGTGCGCAGACCCGAGCGAGGCGAGGATCTCGCGAACTTCCTCGGCCACGAAGAAGAAGAAGTTGACGACGTGCTCGGGGCGGCCCTTGAAGCGCTTGCGCAGCTCGGGGTCCTGGGTGGCGATCCCCACCGGGCACGTGTTCAGGTGGCAGGCGCGCATCATGATGCAGCCGGTAGCGATCAACGGCGCCGTCGAGAAGCCCATCTCATCCGCGCCGAGCATCGCCGCGATCACCACGTCGCGGCCGGTCTTCAGCTGACCGTCGGTCTGCACCACGATCCGCGAGCGCAGGTCGTTGAGCAACAGCGTCTGCTGGGTCTCGGCCAAGCCGATCTCCCACGGGATGCCGGCCGCCTGGATCGAGGACAGCGGCGAGGCGCCCGTGCCACCGTCGTGGCCCGCGATCAGCACGCGGTCGGCGTTGGCCTTCGAGACGCCGGCGGCGACCGTGCCGACACCCACCTCGGAGACGAGCTTGACCGACACCTGCGCGCTCGGGTTGGAGCAGCGCAGGTCGTAGATCAGCTGCTTGAGATCCTCGATCGAGTAGATGTCGTGGTGGGGCGGCGGTGAGATCAAGCCCACGCCGGGGGTGGTGTGGCGGATCGAGCCGATGTAGGCGTCCACCTTGTGGCCGGGCAGCTGCCCACCCTCGCCGGGCTTCGCGCCCTGGGCCATCTTGATCTGCAGCTCGTCCGCGTTCACGAGATAGTGGATCGTCACGCCAAAGCGCCCCGAGGCGACCTGCTTGATCGCCGAGCGACGCCGGTCGCCGTTGGCGTCGGGCGTGAAGCGCGTCGGGTCCTCCCCACCCTCGCCCGTGTTGGAGCGTCCGCCGAGGCGGTTCATCGCGATCGCGAGCGTCTCGTGGGCCTCGCGGGAGATCGAGCCGAGGCTCATCGCGCCGGTGCAGAAGCGCCGCACGATCTCCTTCGCCGGCTCCACTTCATCCAGCGGGATCGCCGCCTGGCGCGCCTGCCGCCGCGTCGTAGTCTCGGCGAAACCGAGCAGTCCCCGCAGCGTGGCCTTGCGGGCCGCGTCGTCGTTGACCGCCGCGGCGTACTCGCGGTACTTCTGGAAAGCGGGGCTGTCGCGCACCTCGGCGCCGGCTTGCGCGTCGCCGCCGAGCGCCGCGGTGACGTTGCCGTTGGCCGAGCGCACCGCGTGCTGCACGAGCGCGATCGTCTCGGGGTTCCACATGTGATGCTCGCCGTCGCGCCGCCATGCATACACGCCGCCGACCGGGCAGCAACGATCGTGCGTGGATACCCGTCGGATAGGCGCGCGCATGGCGCTCCAGTGCCTCTGTCGCGAGCACCTCCAGGCCGATGCCGCCGATGCGCGAGGCGGTGCCCGTGAAGTGACGATCGATCAACGCGCGGCTCCAGGCCCACCGCCTCGAAGATCTGCGCGCCGCGATAGGACTGGATCGTTGAGATGCCCATCTTCGAGATCGTCTTCAACAGGCCCTTGCCGATCGCCTTGACCGTGTTGTTGGCGGCCTCCACCGGGGTGAGCGGCGACCGGCGCGCCGCCGCCCGAGCCGGCACGCACGATGCGTCCCTGGGCGACGAGCTGGTCGAGCGTCTCGAGCATCACATAGGGATTGATCGCGCTCGCGCCGTAGCCGATCAGCGTGGCGAAATGGTGCACCTCGCGCGGCTCGCCCGACTCCAGCACGATGCCTGCGCGCAGGCGCGTGCCCTCGCGCACGAGATGGTGGTGCACCGAGGAGACCGCGAGCAGCGAGGGGATCGGCGGCGCGCCTGGGGCCCAGCAGGCGGTCGGAGAGGATGATGATGTTCACGCCCTGCTCGATCGCCTCGTGGGCCTGCTCGCACACCTGCCGCAGCGCGCGCTGCCATCCCCGCCGGCCCCTCCGCCACGGGCCAGGTGATGTCGAGCGTGCGCGAGGAGAACACCTCGTGGGAGATGTGGCGCAGCGTCTCCAGCTCGCGGTTGAGCAGGATCGGCTGGTCGAGCTCGCAGCTTGTGGGCGTGCTCGGGCGTCTCGTCGAACAGGTTGCGCTCGGTGCCGAGGCTGGTCGAGAGGCTCATCACGATTTCCTCGCGGATCGGGTCGATCGGCGGATTGGTGACCTGCGCGAACAGCTGCTTGAAGTAGGAGAACAGCGGCGGCGCCTGGTCTGAGAGCACCGCCAGCGAAAGGTCGTTGCCCATCGAGCCGATCGGCTCGGCCGCCTCGCGTGCCATCGGCTCGAGCAGCACGCGCAGGTCCTCCTGGCTGTAGCCGAACGCGCGCTGGCGACGTTGCAGGGGCTGGTCTGAGAGCGTGACCTGCTCGGAGGGCTCCATCTCGGCGAAGCGCACCGCGTTGCGCGCGTACCACTCGCCGTAGGGCTTCTGCGTGGCGATCTGGTGCTTGACCTCGCCGTCGTCCACCACCCGGCCCTGCTCGAGATCGACGAGGAACAGCTTGCCGGGCTGCAGCCGCCCGAGGCGCACGACGTCCTCAGCCGGCACGTCGAGCAGGCCGACCTCCGAGCCGAGCACGACGTGACCGTCCTTGGTGATCACCCAGCGCCCGGGGCGCAGGCCGTTGCGATCGAGCGTGGCGCCCACCACGCGACCGTCGGTGAAGGCGACCGAGGCCGGCCCGTCCCAGGGCTCCATCAGGCAGGAGTGGAAGGCGTAGAAGCCCTTCAGCTCCTCCGGCAGGTCGTCGCGATTGCGGAACGCCTCCGGGATCATCATCATCACCGCGTGCGGCAGCGAGCGGCCGGCGAGCATCAGCAGCTCCAGCACGTTGTCGAACGTGGCCGAGTCGGAGTTGCCCTGCGTGACGACCGGCAGGATCTTCGCCAGGTCCTCGCCGAACAGCTCGCTGGACGAGCTCGGACTCGCGCGCGCGCATCCAGTTGACGTTGCCCATCACGGTGTTGATCTCGCCGTTGTGGCAGATCACGCGGTAGGGGTGCGCGAGCTCCCAGCTGGGGAACGTGTTGGTGGAGAAGCGCGAGTGCACCAGCCCCAACGCGCTCTTGCAGCGCTCGTCCTGCAGGTCGGGGTAGAACGCCGCGAGCTGGTAGCTGATCAGCATGCCCTTGTAGTTGAGCGTGCGCGAGGAGCTGGAGGTGACGTAGAAGCCGCTGTGCGCGTCCTCGAGAGGCCGCGACGGCCTGTTCGCAGACACGCCGGATCACATACAGCTTGCGCTCGAAGGCGTCCTGGTCGAAGTCGCCTTGCTGCTCGGCGCCGACGAACAGCTGACGGATGACCGGGCGCGCGGCGGCAGCGGTGGCGCCGGTGTGCTCGGGACGCACCGGCACGTCGCGCCAGCCGATGCAGCCGCTGGCCCTCCTGCTCGACGGTCCGCTCCAGCAGCGACTGGATTCGCTCGCGAGCGTGCTGCTCGGTGGGCAGGAAGCACATCATCACCCCGTAGGGGCCCGCGGGCGGCAACTCCAAGCCCGCTACCGCGCGCAGCAGCTCGTCGGGCATCTGCATCAGGATCCCCGCGCCGTCGCCGGTGAGTGGATCGGCCCCGGAGGCGCCACGGTGCTCGAGATTCTCGAGCGCCGTGAGCGCGCGCGTGACGACCTCGTGGGTGGCGAGATTGTCCAGGCGCGCGACCATGCCCACCCCGCACGCATCGTGCTCGTAGCGGGGGTCGTAGAGTCCAGCGGCCTGTGATGGCAATGTGTGCGAAGTCATATGAGTGCTGCCGTTGGACGACGCGTCCCCTGAGGACTGCGACGCGTTCGCGGGCGTGGGGGGTCGGCACCTGAGGCGGAGCTTGAAAGGGTAGCATCGCGAGCGCCGCGATACACACCCCAATCGTGTCGGAGGTGTGGAATCCGTCCTCTGCGGGCATCATTATGTGACGAGACGGCAAGGCAACATCGGCACGGCAAACCGCCAGGAGAGGCAATGACAGCCGGACATGGAGCTCGCGCTCGCGGCGCGAGCTGAGAACATTGCGATAGTTCGGCACGCCCTCGGCGGCCTCGGCGAAGCGTTCGCGGTGCCCGAGCAGAAGCTCTCAGACATCCGCCTCGCCGTGACCGAGGCGTGCGCCAACGTCGTCGTGCACGCCTATCCGGACGGCCACGAGGGCCCGATGGAGGTCGTGGCGAGCATGCACGACAACAGCCTCACGGTGCTCGTGCGCGACTGGGGGCGCGGTATCAGGCCGCGCCCGGACAGCCCGGGACTGGGCCTTGGCCTGTCTTTGATCGCCGCGCTGGCCGAGCAGGTGCAGCTGGGACACAACGACGAGGAGCACACCGAGGTGCGGATGACCTTTGCGCTCCCCGAGCGACTTGCGGGCGTGGACGCTTCAGCGGACACGGGCATTCCGCCGGCGATGAGCCCCCAGCCAGGCATGAACGGCGACCGCCCGTGAACGGACAAGCGGCGCGTCCGCGCGAGCAAGCCACCGACAACGTGACGCGCGTGCGAGTCACCGACGGCCCGCTCGTGGGCCCAGTGCTGTGGCGAGTCGTCTCGATGGTTCTGGCCCGTGCGGACTGGCCGGTGGACCGGCTCGACGACGCGCTGCTGGTGTGCGACGCGCTGTGCGCACACGCCCCCGCCTATGCGAGCGACGGGCGACTGACCTTCAGCGTGGAGGCCGACGAGCGGGAGGCCGAGCTGCGCGTACGCGATCTCATGAGCGAGGGCGCCGGCGCGCTTGTACGAGACGCGATCCTGCCGGTCGTGGGCAACGTGCTCGAGCGGATCGCCGAGCGCGTGTCGGTCGAGCCCGAGGAGCACGGCGATGGCTCTCAGCTGGTGCTGACGCTCAGCTCTAGCTAGGGCCCGCTACCTGCTCGAGGCTCGCTTCGAGCGCCTTCATCAGGTCGGGCGACTCGGGCGGCGGCTCGGCCTCGCTCTCCAGCGGCATCGGCTCGCCGGCCGCCTTGCGATCGACCAGGTCGAGCACCGCCTCGCGGAAGCTGTCCTGGTACTTCTCGATGTCAAACGGCTCGGCGATCGACGCCACGAGCCTGCGTGCCACGTCGAGCTCACGCTCGCTCGAGCTCGACCTCGGGCCCTTCCAGCTCGCGCAGGCCAATCGTCGGTTTGACCTCTTCGCCGTAGTTCATCGTGAGCATCAGCAGCGCGTTCTCGCGCGGGCGGATCGCCACGAGCCGTTCTTTGGAGCGCATCACCATGCGCCCGATCGCGACCTTGCCGGTTTCGCTCATCGCACGCAGCAGCAGTTGGTAGGAATGAGCGCCGCCACGGGCCCGGAACCAGGTGGTAGGGATGGTCGAAGTAGATCGGGTCGATTTCTTCCAGGTCCACGAAGTCCTCGACCTGGATCGTGCGCGTGAACAGCGGTTCGAGAGCCGCCAGCTCGCGCGCCTCAACGGGCACGTAGCGGTCGGGCGCTATCTCATAGCCCGTGACGATCTCCCCGAGAGGGATCTCTTCCCCGTCGATCGAGCAGACGTGCTTCTGGTGGATGCGCCCGCTGTCAAGCGTGTGGATCTGATGGAAGTGCACCGTCTTGCGCGTGACCGCGCTGTACAGCTTCACCGGCATGCTGACCAGTCCGAAGCTGAGTGTCCCCATCCACATCGCCCTTGGCATTTGGATACATCTTGACCATCGGAGGGGACATTGTCAAGCCAGCCTGTCAACTAATAGGCTCGACCCCAGCGCGCAGGCGCGCAAGCGCCTGGCGGATCAAGCGCGAGACCTGCATCTGGGAGACGCCGATCCGCTCGCCGATCTCCGCCTGAGTGAGGTCGTCGCGGAAGCGGAGCCTCAACACCGTGCGCTCGCGCTCGGTGATACGCCCCATCAGCAAGTCGAGCGTCGCCCGCTCCTCGGCCCGGTCGAAGCCGCTGTCGTCGCTCCCGAGCGTTTCGGCGACACTCTGAGTCTCTTCATCGCGGCTCGAGCGCGGCGCGTCGAGCGAGCTGGCCCGATAGGAGCCCATCGCCTCGAGCGCCTCCAGCACCTGCTCCTCAGAGACGTCCACGGCGCGTGCGATCTCACCGACCGAAGGGGAGCGACGTTGCCCGAGCGACAATCTCGTGACCATCTGGTCCACCCGCAACGCCAGCTCCTGCAGGTCGCGCGGAACTCGAACCGACCACGTGCGGTCGCGGAAGTGACGCTTGAGCTCACCGAGGATCGTCGGCACCGCGTAGCTCGAGAACATCACCTCGCGCGAGCAGTCGAAGCGATCGACGGCCTTCAACAGGCCGATCGAGGCGACCTGGACGAGGTCCTCGATCGGCTCGTCGGTGTGCTGATAGCGGCGCGCCAATCGGCGTGCAAGCGGCAGGTAGCGCTCGATCAAGAGCTCACGCGCATGAGCGTCCCCTTCGATACGTGCGCGCGCGAACAGTTCGAGGTCGGACGGGCTGGGCAGCGCCTGGGTGACCGTCGCCCTGCTGATCTGTCGGTCGCCGTCAACATCAGCTCCTCCTGTGCCTCGTTGACCCCGCCTAATTGCGAAGGCAAGCGATTCAACCGTTCAGACTACCCCCTATTTCGTCAGATTCCAATGTGGCGGATCGCGCAGTCATTGTGCGGGTTTCCCCCCATGAGCACAAACCCCCGCGTCCGGGGCACGTAAGGCAGATTCCGCGATGTGGAAAATCGGTGACGGCAAAGCCCTCTGGCGCGTGCTCGTGCGACGTGCGACAGCAGCTGCTCGCGCAGGTGATCTCTTTCGCCTGAGACAAACCGGGCCACGACCCACTCCCGGGGCGTTCCAGGAACCAGTGGGCCACCTCGACCTTGGCCGCGCCGTCTTCGATCGCCGCAAGCGCATAGAGCAGTCGCTGAAAGCCGTAGTCGCGCAGCACGAGCCGCTCCAGGTCCTCGGCGCCGGCGAGCCGATCGCTCTTGTAGTCGACGATCGTGCTCGCTGCCATCGGGCGCTCTACGATCAGGTCGAGCACGCCTGTCACCAGCGGCTCCTCGGCACCCAGCGAGAAGCTGAACGGATGCTCACTGCGAGTGTGACGCCATCGCGCAAAGCTCCCGCGCCGGCTCGGCGGCCAGCGCTCCGCCGATCAAAGCCGCGATCTCCTCGCGCTCAGCAGGCCCGACCTTGGCGCCGATCCGCTTGGCGACGAGCGCCACGTCCCGCTCGGAGGGCGCACGCGGGCGTGTGCAGTCGATCGGCTCGAGCAGTATGTGGACGATCGTCCCGCGCACGCGTGCGTCGAGTCCCGCCTCCTCGCTGCCGGGCCGCCCTGGATGTGCCGCCGCATGATTCTCGGGAAGTCGCAGAACCCGTTCGAGGTAGTAGCGATAGCCACAGCGCTCGAGCTCTGTCAGTGAGGTGTAGCTCATGGTCGCGTCAGGGTCCGACATCGGTTGGGGATCCGGCGCAGCCGGATGCGAGACCTGCTCGCGCGAATCCTCCGCCGAGCGGCCTCTACCCACCTCCGGCGCCGCTGCCGCCAACGCAGCCGCAGAGACCGTCTCGACCGGCGCCGATCCCGTCCCGCTCCGCGCCCGCGACGAGCCCGCTTGCCCGCCGACCTTCCCCAAAGGCTCACGGGTGCGATCCGCATCCTCACCCGCCGGCGCGGAGTTGAAGACGCAACGCACACGCAGCCCACCTCCGACCTCAGCCGTGAGTGCACCCTCAGGGCGCTGCCCGGATGCCGCGAGCTTCGGTGCATCGCTCACGAGCGCGGGCGCCAGCCACGCGATCGGCGCCATTCCCGGCTTCGGCGCCGGCCAGCGATCGAACGCGACCGCACCGCTCAGCAGCAAGCGATTCTCGGCGCGAGTGCACGCCACATACAGGACACGATCCTCCTCCTCAACCTGTGCGGCCCGTCGGGCGTCGCGCAGCTGCTCGTAGTCGAGCGCGGACGTCGGCTCGGGATCTCCGAGCACGATCAGCCGCAACCCCACGCGCCCACCGACTTGCCTGCCCCCCGCGATGGGGGGTGCTCCCTGGGGCACGCCTTCAACCAGCAGGTCGGGTACGCGTAGATTCAGCTCGCGCCCAAGGTCCGCGACGCACACGACCGGGAACTCGAGTCCCTTGGCCGCGTGGATGCTCATCAGACGCACCGCGTCGAGCTCTCCCTCCCCGCCGGGCGCATCGGCCTCACGCCCGATTTCCGCGTGCGCGACGTGGTCCAGGAACCCACGCACATCGCGTCCCTCCCGCGCTTCGAATCGCCGCGCCATGCTCACGAGCTTGTGGATGTTGGCAAGCCGTCGCTCGCCCCATTCGAGCGACAGTACGTGCGAGTCGTAGCCGGTTGCCGCTACGGCCCGTCGCAACAGCTCGGCGATCGGATGCAGAGCCATCACTGCCCGCTCGGCGCTGAGCAGCTCGCGAAACGCCACCACCCGCTCGCGATCGAGCGCGGGAAGCACACCGTCGAGCTCGCGGGCGCCATCGCCGATCGTCTGCCACACGCCGCGCCGCCGCGCACGAGCAGCGCTTGCGATCAGCGCCAATCCGTCGCTTGAGAGACCGACCAGCGGAGAGGCGAGCACGGAGTAGAGCGCCAGCTCATCGAGCGGGTTTGCGAGCACCTTCAGCCACGCGAGCAGATCACCGACCTGCTGGTGACCCCAGAAGCCTCCTACCCCCGCGAGCGTGGGCAGGTCGTGAGCACGAAGCGCACCCTCGTAAACGGACAGATCGCCAAGTGAGCGCAGCAGCACCACAATCTCTCCCGCCCGTGCCTGCCCGCTTGAGACCAGCTCGGCCACCCGAGCGGCGAGCAGGCGCGCTTCGGCCCGGCGCCAGGGAGTCGCCTCGGGCAAGCCATCCAGCTCCTCCTCGATGGGCACGCTGTCCCAGCCTCGCTTGTCGGTGAGCAGCAGCTCGACTATCGGCTCGGTCGGGTCTCTTGCGGGAGAGTCGACCGAGTCCTCATGCGAGGCGCCTCCCCGATCAACATCCCCACGGCCTGCTTGAAGCGCCGTGAAGCGCTCACCCATGCGCTGCGCGAAGATGCGCTCGACTGCCGCGAGTATCGCCGGGCGGCTGCGAAAGTTGCGCGTCAGCGCGAGGCTCGCGCCCTGCTGGGCAAGACGCGCATGACGCTCGCGAAAAAGACCGACGTTGGCGTGACGAAAGCTGTAGATCGACTGCAGCTGGTCGCCGACGGTGAACAGGTTGTCACGGTCGAGCGCGGCGAGGATCTCCAGCTGGCGCGGATTTGAGTCCTGAAACTCGTCCACCATCAGTAGCTGGAAGCGCTCAGCCCATGCTTCGCGAACGTCCTGGCGGCGCTGCAGCAGTCCGCGCGCGTCCAGCTCCAGATCGTCGAAGTCGAGCGCTCCACGCGCTTGCTTGCGTTGCGCGTAGGCGACATCGAAGCCCTCCATAAGCTCGCCGATCAGCCCACATGCGCGCACCGCCTGCTCCTCGCGCAATGCCACCGACTCTCCTTGAACGGCCCCCTCTGGCAACTCGGCCCCGTCGCGAGGACCTTGCCGCGGCGCCGGCAGCCGTGGCTCGCTCTGGCCCTGACTGCGCAATTGCGCATAAGCCCCCAGCACCATCGTGCGCAGCGGATCGGCGCCGTAGGCCGCCACGAGATCCACCGCCTCCGCGCGTTCCCCGTCGAGAAAACCCGCAAGTGCATCGCTGAACGCGAGCGCTCGCAGCCGGGCAGCGAAGTTCTCCTCGAGGATCTCAAAGCCCGGCTCGACACCCGCCTGCAAGGGATGCACACGCAGCAGCCGCGCGCAGAAGCCGTGGAACGTGGACACGTTCGCCGCCTCCGCTTCACGCGCCGCGTCGCGCTCATCCAGCTCCAACAGGCGCGCCCTGACCCGCTCGCGCAGCTCTCCCGCGGCGCGCTCGGTGAAGGTGATCGCGAGGATCCGCCCCGGCGTCACGCCGTCGTCTCGCACGGCCCGCACGAACCGCTCGACGAGCACGGAGGTCTTGCCGCTGCCGGCGCCCGCGGCCAGCAGCAGCGAGCCTTCGCGTCTTGCGACGGCCTGCTCCTGCTCGTCGGTTAGCTCCCTCAACGCTCACACCTGCAGATCGTCGGATAGGCGCATCCGCCACCGTAGGCGCAGGTGTCCGGTCGCGGCTCAAGCGCGCCCGCCCTGGCCTGCGTGGCAGCCGCGCGTGCCGCGGACACGCAATCCTGGAGCAGCTGCTCCAGCGTGTCGCTGTCAACCCTGTCGGTGCGCACGCAATCAAGCTCGACTCCGCTATCGCCGTCGAGCACTCCGCGCGGGCGGATGTCCCTGCCGGCCAGCGGCTGATAGAAGCCCCCTACCGGAGTGTGTCCGAGCAGGTTCTGTGCCGCGCGCATGTAGAGCGCGACCTGCCATGCGCCGTCGCCGAGCCACTTGGCACTCGGCGGAGCGGAGCGGCCCTTGTAGTCGTACACGACAGCCTCACCGCCCGATCCGACATCGACACGATCGATGCGCCCGCGCAACAGCACGCCCTCGCCAAGATCCAGCGGCGGCAGCCCCTCGTCCTCGAACCCGAACTCGAGCTCCAGATGAGTGGGCTCGAGCGGACTGTCCTGCTCGGCCGCACACTCCAGATAGCGCTCCAGCTCGACCGCGAGTCGCCGCCGCGCACCGGGCACACGCTCGGGTACACGCGACAGCGGGTAGTTGGGCTCCTGCTCGACCAGCGCGTCGCGCAGCAGTCGCTTTGCGAGACCCACGCTCGCGGGCGACAGGCGCGCCGAGCCCGTGCGCTCGCGCAGGCGCTCCAATGTCTGCTTGAGCGCCGCGTGCGCGAGGCCGCCACGCGCGATCGGCTCGGGTTCGGGATCGATGTCCTCACCACGCAGCAACCGCTCGACGAACCACTTCACCGGACAGCCTGCCCAGCTCTCCAGCGAGGACGCCGACCACAATGCGCGTTCGCGCAATTCGCCGAGCACACGCTCCTCCCGCGGCGGTTGGATCGGGCGAGGCCGTGTGCCGTTTACCGTGCCAACTGTGGCCGCCTCACGCGCGCGCCCACTCCCGGCCTCAGCCGGCTTGCGCGCGCCGAGAGCGCCTGCGGGCGCTCCAGGACCCGGCCAACTGGCGGCTCCCCCCGCGCGACGTACTGTCTGCCGGCGCAGCGTGTCGGTGAGGAGATCGCACACGTCGTCCACGAACAGCGAGGGCGCAAGTGGAGCACCGTCTTCGCCCGCGGTGTGCCAGCTGAGCGTCAGACGCTCCTCCGGGCGTGAGACAAGCGCGTACAGCAGGTAGCGCTCGGCGGCAAGCGCGTCGGGCTCGGCCCGCAGCACGAGCCCAGAAGCGTGTGCGAGACGACGGCGGTCCTCCTCAGCGAGCAGCGGGTGTGGTCTCGCCGGCGCCGGGAACACATTCTCCTGCAGCCCACACAGGTAGAGCATCCGTACGCGCCGCGCCCGCAGCGAAAGCGGGTCTACGACGGCGACCCTGCCGGCCCGCCCCGCTGCGTGCCCTCCGGGTGCTCCGGCCCCGACGCGCTCGCCGACGGAGACCTCGAGCCGCTGCAGCACCTCGAACAGCTCGTCGGGCCTCGGCGCCAGCGCGGGCGCCGAGCGCGCCAGCTCGCGCATCTGCTCGAGCGCCCGACGGCCCGCCGTCAGCGCACGCGCGTCCTCGAGCTCCCACTCGTCCAGAACTGCCGCGACGGCGCGGCGTGGTGCGCAAAACAAACGCTCCAGCTCCACCACGAGCGCGTCCGCCAATGCCTGAACGCCCTCGGCGGCGGCCTCGCGCACGCGGTCGATCCGATCGAGCGGCCAGTGCTCGGCCTCCCATAGCGCTCGCGCACGCTCAGCGTCGGTGACACCCTGCCTGCGCGCGCTCGCCTCCAGGCGGTCGGCCAGCTCCGGCCGGTCTAGCAAGCCGGGTGCGCGCAACCAAGCGAGCAGGTCACCCAGCTGCCCACCTTGACGCGTGTCGCTGCCCACTCGCTGAGCGGCCTCGCCGTCTGAGGTGGTCGAACCCACCGCGCAGCGCAACAGCCCGAGCAGACCGCGGCCGATCGCGGTGTGCGCGAAGAACACGCGCCCGCGCAACGTGTGGGGGATCTCGAAGTCCTCCAGCACTTCGCCGAGCAACCCCGCGATCGTCTCAGGCGCGCGATGCACGATCGCGATCTCCCCGGCCTGTACGCCGTCGTCGAGCAGCGCCCGCACCTCCCCCGCCACCAGCTCCAGCTCGGCCCGCGGACTGCCACCCTCGAGCAGCCGCACCGCATCGCCCGGCTGCACCCGTATCGCACTGTCGCTGAGCAGCGAGCGCTCCAGGTGGTGCAGCGCCTCGCGTGAAGCGGGCGCGTAGTACTCGGCGCGCGGCTCGAGTTCGGTGGGAGGGTCCGCCAGCGGCGCGAGCCGCTGAAAGGCCGCTGCCCGTCCAGCGAAGGCGACACGACCCGGCTCGTATGCCAGTGACACCGTCACGCGCGCTCCGACAACCGCACCGAGCGTCTCGATCGCGTCCAGCTGCAGCTCTGTGAGGTCGTCGAATCCGTACAACAGCACGGGTGTGGAGCCCCACAGCGCAGGCTTGCGACGCAGCGCATCCAGCGCCCTTGTCACACGCAACTCGTGGTCGGCACGTCCCAGCTTGGCGAGCGCCTCGTGATAGCGCTCGTACACATCACACAGCGCCACCAGCGTCGCCTGCTCGCCGGCGCCGATCTCCGCCGCCTTCAGCGCGCCCCGCAGCCGCGCGGGCGTGACTCGCTGTGTCTCGAGCTCCGCAACCAGCCGTGCGAGTGCACTCGCCATGCCGGGGCGCGCATCGGCAAGACGCGCGAGCATCCGCTCACGCGTGAGCGAGCCGATCCGAGCTTCGCCGAGCCCCGCGCGCGCAACCACGACCGCGAGCAGCCCTTCAAAGCGCTCCACTCGCGCGCCGAGCGCCAACCCGGTCTCTGCAAGCTCGCGGCGGTAGCGCGCCTGGTCGAGACCGGTGGGCACGACCAGCAGCGGCTCCTCCCCACGCGCGACGTGACCCTTGACCGCCTCGAGCACGACATGCGCCTTCCCCGCGTTCGCGGGTCCTGTCACGAGCGAGATCGGCACGAGCCCATCCTCGCGCACCCGCCCGACGGCGCCTCAGGCCGCGCTTGCGGCTACCGCCTCCTGGGCCTCCTCGGCCGTGTCGGCCTCAGACTCAGGGGGCTTTGCACCCTCCTGCGCCCACGGCTCGTTGAACTCGACACGCCACTTGCCCTCTTCGTCCTGACTGAGGGCGAGGTGCGCACGGAAGCCACGGCCGCTGCGCGCCTTGAAACCGGTCACTGCCCTGGAGGTATAGCCGCTGTGAATCAGCTCCTTGGCAATCGCCACTGAGAGCTGCTTGCCCGACTTGCCCTTCCAGATCACGAAACCGCACCCTGGATCGTCGCGCGCCCAGCACGAGTAGCCCTTGCGGTTCTCTTTGATGTCGTGTCCGCAGATCGGACACGGACCGAGGTTGGCGCGCGGGATGCGCACGTCCTTCAGTTTCTCGTCGAGCTCTTTGACGGTCATCTCGGCAAACCCGGCGATGTCGCCCATGAACTTCTCGCGCGAATCCTCGCCACGCTCGATCTTGCCGAGGCGGTGCTCCCACTGGCCGGTCATATCGGGGGATGTGAGGGCGTGCTCGCCGAGCAACCGCACCACGTTCAGTCCCTTGTCGGTCGCAACCAGCGAGCGCCCCTCGCGCTCGATGTAGCCAACTTGAATCAGGCGCTCGATGATCGCGGCACGCGTCGCGGGGGTGCCTATCCCTGAGTCCTTCATCGCCTCACGCAGCTCGTCGTCATCCACGAGCTTGCCGGCGGTCTCCATCGCGCCGAGCAGCGACGCGTCGCTGTAGCGACGTGGCGGCTTGGTTTCCTTGCGCTCGCTTGCGATCTCGAGCGTCTGCGCGGGTTCACCCTCGTTCAGCTTCGGCAGCTGCTGGTCGACGCCCTCGTCTTCCTCGGCGGCGGTCTTCGACTCGGAGGGCATCTGCCCGTACACCCCGCGCCAGCCCGGCACGAGCAGGAGCTTGCCGCGCGTGCGAAACACACAGCCGCCGGAACCCTCGCCCGCGGGCAGCACGGTGGTCTCGACGCGCGTGTTCTCGAACACCGCCTCGGGGTGGAACACCGCGAGGAAGCGCCTCACCACCATGTCGTATACGCGTTTGTCGTCGTCGCCCATGCGATCAACCGCGTGCTGGGTCTTGGTGGGGATGATCGCGTGGTGGTCGGTGACCTTCTCGTTGTTGACCACTCGCGCGAGCGGTAGCACGTCGAGGCCGGTCACGTAGGCGGCCGCCTCGCGGTATTCCTTCTGCTCGCGCAACAGCTCGGCGGTGGGCTTGATCTCCTCGACCATGTCGGTCGTCAGATAGCGCGAGTTGGTGCGCGGGTAGGTGAGCGCCTTGTGCTCCTCATACAGCCGCTGCGCCGCCGCAAGTGTGCGTCGTGCCGAGAAGCCGTAGCGCGTGTTGGCCTCCCGCTGCAAGCTCGTAAGGTCGTACAGCATCGGAGCGCGCTCGCGCTGCTCCTTCTTCTCGAGCTTGGTGATGGTGCCCTGCTTGCCCTCGCACGCCTCGACGATCGCCAGGGCCTCCTGCTCGGTGGCGATGCGAGGCTTTGCGCCCATGTGGAAGCGGCCCTCGTACACGCGCGCGCCGGCGCTATCGCCGTTCTCACCCGCTGCCGCGGCAGGCGGCTGCCCGTCGAGCGGCCCTGCGTCGAACGTGGCGTCCACCAACCAATAGGGCTCAGGCACGAACGCTTTGATCTCTTCCTCGCGGCGTGCCACGATCGCGAGCGTGGGCGTTTGCACCCGCCCGAGCGACACGGCCCCGTCGAAGGACGATTTCAAGCGGATCGACGCGGCGCGGGTGGCGTTCATGCCCACGATCCAGTCGGCCTCCGAGCGCGAGCGCGCCGCCTGCTCGAGCAGCGCGTAGTCCTCTGCGGGGCGCAGCGACGCGAACGCGCTCTTCATCGCGGCGGTGGTCATCGAGTTCAGCCACAGTCGCTGCACCGGCTTCTTGGCTTTCGCCTTCTCAAAGAGGTAGGCGAAGATCAGCTCGCCCTCGCGCCCCGCGTCACACGCGTTGACGACCAGCGACACGTCTTCGCGCCCAAGCTGTGCGGTGACCACCGACATCTGCTTGCGCGAGCGCTCGTCGCGCACCACGAGCTTGAACTTCTTCGGCACGATCGGCAGATCGGGCATCCGCCAGCGCTTGTACTTCGCGTCGTATTCGTCGGGCTCGGCGAGCTGCACGAGGTGGCCGACCGCCCAGGTGATCACATACTCGGGGCCCTCGAGCCATCCTTCGTCCTGCTTGGCGAAGGGTCCGGGGAGCACGCGCGCGAGGTCGCGCCCCACCGACGGCTTCTCCGCGATCACCAGCGTCTTCGACATTGCGCCAGCGTAGCGGGTGGGTGGGCAGGGAGGTCAACAGGCGCGGCTACCCGCCGATCGGAGCCCTTGGGTTGGCGCCCCAGAACACCTGCGTGCCGAGCATCCCGATCAGGGTGACGAGCACCAAGTTGAGCACCATCGACTTCGCTGTGGCGGTGCCCACGCCCACCGGACCTCCGGAGGCGTTGTAGCCGTAGTAGCAGGACACGAGCACGATCGCGGTGGCCATCGTCATCGCCTTGGTCAGGCTGTAGAGGTAGTCGGTCGGGTTCTGGTACTGCCAGAAGATCAGCAGATAACCACCTGAGGACACCGTGCCCACCTGGTGGACGACGGCGATGTAGGAGGCAAGGAAAGCCACTCCCACCCCACTCATGTAGATGAACGGCAGCGCCATCCACGCGGCCAGCAAGCGGGTCGCGCATAGATAGGACATCGAATCGATGCCCATGACTTCCAGGGCGTCGATCTCGTCGTTGATGCGCATCGCACCCAGCTCGGCCACGATGCCGGTGCCGATCTTCGCGGCCATCATGTAGCCGAACGCGTAGGGAACGGCCTCGCGCAGATCGCACCATCCCGCGAACGCGCCGGCGAAGGAGGGCGCACCCGTGGACTCGGTGAAGTAGGCGCCCTCGATGCCGCACGCGTCGAGCCCGACGATGAACACGAGCGTCCAGATCACAACTGTGGAGGTGACGATCAGGATTCCCGCCTGGCGCACCGACTCGCCGAAGAAGCGGAACACGCGCAGACCCACGACCTCGCGCAGGACGCGCGTGGTGAACTGGCCCATCTCCCCTGTGGCGCCCAGCCAATCGCGCGGCGTGGACAGCGGTTCGCTCACCTGATCACGAGGATGTTGGGGTGCGTGGCGAGCAGCATCTGCGTGAACGCGTAGTTGAACGCTCCGAACACGAGGAACGACACGACGATCGCCTGATTGACCGCTCGTCCGACGCCCTCGGCGCCGCCGGAGGCCGTCATGCCCTTGTAGCAACAGACGATCGCGATGATCGCCCCAAACACGGTTGTCTTCAGAGTCGAGCCCCACAGGTCGGTTGTGGAGGTGTTGTCGAAGAACGTCACCCAGAACGGCCCCAGTGGCTGATGGTTGACGGTCGCCGCGAGCAGGCCTCCGAACAGACCGAACAGCACCGCGTAGATGTTGAACAGACCTGTGGCGAGCATTAGCGCGAGGAAGCGCGGCACCACCAGGTTCTTGACCGGATCGACGCCCAGCACCTGCAGTGCGTCGAGCTCCTCGCGAATCTTGCGCGCGCCCAGATCGGCGGTGATTGCGGTGCCGGCCGCGCCGGCGAGCACGATCGCGGTGATGAGCGGCCCGATTTCGCGGACGGCCGCGAGCACGAACAGCCCGCCGAGGCGGTCAAGTGCTCCGAACAGCGCGAGGAAGTTCGACGCCTGCAGCCCTGGAGCGCCATAGGAGATCGCAAAGGTCGACACCAGCAGCGGCAGCCAGCAAACGCGCAGTACGAACAGGAACTGCGAGACGAACTCGCCCCCGTAGGGATAGGGCGGGCGCACCGTCGAGGAGATGGTCCTGCCGGTGAGCAGCATCATGTCGCCGACTTCCTCAAGGAAGCTCCTGGCCGGTGCGAGCGCCCGAGTGACCAGTTCCCATGCGGCCGCACCGGCGCCGGTCCCGTCCAACTCCCCGTGCTCCCACCCATCCATTGGTCTAGTGTACTAGTTCACTAGTACTTTGTGTGTTTGGGCCTGGACGGTCTAATGTGAGGTGCATGGCAACACATGACCGTCGCCGCTTGGACTCGTCAGATGTCGCTGCTCGAGAACGGGCCGCGGAAGCGCCCAAGCGTGCGCCCGCTGCCGAATCGCAACCGGACCTCGAGGACCTGGCGATCGACCGCTCCGGGGAGATCCCGATCGGGGTTCAGCTCGCGTGGGCGCTACGCGCGAGGATCGGTGACGGTCGCCTTGCGCCAGGGCGGCGCCTGCCGGGGCTGCGCGAGCTGGCGGAGATGCTCGGGATCAACGCGAACACCGCACGTGCGGTGTATCAGCGCTTGGAGCAGGAGGGGCTGATCGACAGCCGCCAAGGCACCGGGACCTTCGTGGCAAGCATCACACCAGAGCCATCGGCCGTCGGACAGATCGCCGCTGACGCCGCGCGCCAGGCACGCCGCACGGGCGTCGATCCCCGCGAGGTGGCGGCCGCCCTGTACGTATCCCCCGAACCATCCACGGACACTGCCGGAGGAACGTCCGACACCGCGGCGCCGCCGGCCGAGCGCCGCCGCGAGCTGCGCTCCCAGATAGCCGCACTTGAGCAGACGCTCTCGGAGATCCAGGCTCGCCACCCCGGCCTGATCCCCGCCCCCTCAGAGCAGGTGAGGCACGCGGGGCCGCGTCTGTTGAGCGCCGAGGAGCTGGAACGCGTGCGCACGCAGCTTGTGCGGCGCCTGGCTGCAGCCGAGCCGCTGCTCGAAACGCCGGCGCAGAGCAAGCAGGCCGCCGCCGGCGAGCGCCGGCGAACCGCGCGTGCCACGGCCGACGAGGAAAGCTCCAAGCAGGTCGAGTCGCCCCCCGTGAAAAAGCCCGATCGCCCGCGCGCGCGAGCGCGCCCGTCTACGGCCTGATCGGCCCGGCCCCGCCCACCCGCGCCGCCCGATCACCCTGGGCCACCTGAACAACCGGGCTATCCCGGATCACCCAGGGCTGCATTCCCCCGTGCCAACCATTTGACCCGCGCCCGCGAGCATCTGGGCGACGGTGGCGTTTGCAACCCCATAGCCACCTGGAGGGCCGTTGCTGGTGGTGCTGGCGAACACGGTGGTGAGCACGCGCCCGCTGGTGCTCACCACCGGCCCACCGGAGTTGCCCGGGCGCACGAGTCCACGCAGCGGGGTGAGCAGTCTTGAGACGGGTCCTTGGCCGTAGGCGTTGTCGGTGATGATCGTCTGCGTGGTCCCGATGCGGCCGGGCAGCGCCTCGAACGGCCCATCCTCGGGATAGCCGAGGATCGCTCCGGCACTGCCGGCGGGCGGATTGTCGGCGAGCGTCAGCGACGGGAGACTGAGCCCTGGGACACGCAGGATTGCGATGTCGACGTTGGGGTTGAACGCGATCGCATAGGCCGACAGTGCGGGTTCGCGACCTTCAACCTCGACGGTGGTGTCCTGCTCGCCCGCGACCACGTGCGCATTGGTGACCACCACGCCCGGCTCCGCCACCCATCCCGAGCCCTCGATCTCCAGACCGCAGGCGGTACCGAGCACACGCACGACGCTGTGCGAAGCAGCGCGCACGCCCGGGTCGCGTGCGATCAGCGCCGACGGCGGCGCGGCGCTGGGCAGCGGACCGGCAACCTGAGGCAGCGGATCGAGGCTCGCGAGCACGCCCAGGACCGGCCCGCTCGGAGGCAGCAGTCGGTTGAGCTCGCGCAGGATCTCAGAGCGTTGAATGTCCGCGCGCAGTTGCGTGGTGGGCGTGGCCTGCAGGATCACCGCCGCGAGCACCCACGCGATCGCAAGCCCCAGGGCTGCGCTGAGCAGCGCGCCAAGCAGGCCGTCGATCAGGCCGAGGCCGGGGAGCACGAGCACGCGCCGGATCCTCAGGCCGATGCCCTCGAAGCCGGTCGCGAGGATCGCGCCGGCGAGCAGCGCACCGATCAGACCGAAAGCGGGGGCATATTGGGAGGAGGATCCATGCGAGAGCAGTAGAGGACCCAGCCGTGTTCCGAGGAATGCACCAATGGCGAAGCCCCCGAAGGAGAGCACCGCGACGATGAAGCCTCGCCGGAACCCGAAGATCGCAAGCAGGGCGGCGAATATGACGATGATCCAGTCGAGCTGTGTCACTGCTCATGTTCTACCGTGCCGCTACGTGATCGACGTCGCCAGACACAGCAACTCCTCTAAATACGCTCAACTCACCCTCAATACGGGATTCGAGCTGTGAGCGCGGCGTCATCCCCCGGAGCGCGACGAGCGCCAGGATCGAGTAGCGGCGGCGAGCGCACCCGTCGCGCACGACGGGCCAGGCCCATGATCGCGCTCGCGGCGATCGCGTTTGTGATCGGAGCGATCGTTGGCGCCAACCACTCAGGCTCGGCTCAGCAGAGCGTGGCCGAGCAGTTTGTGCGCGCGTGGACGCGAAACGACTACGTGACGATGTACGGCGACATCGACGCCGCTGCCCAACGTAGGACCTCGCCAAACGTGTTTGCGGCCGACTACGAGGCCGCCGCGCGAACGGCGACCACCACGAGCACGACGATGGCAAACGGCACCCACACCGAAGGCGATGGCGTGGTGGTGGTGCCGGTGCACGTGCACACACGGCTGTTCGGGACGCTTGCGGAGAGCTTCCGCGTGCGCGTGCGCGATGAAACCGGGGGCTCGCGCGTGGCGTGGTCGGGTGCGCTCGTGTTCCCGGGTCTACGCGCGGACGAGCAGTTGGGCAGGCGCACAGCGCTACCGCCACGTGCCGCGCTGCTTGCGCGCGACGGCTCCGTGCTTGCCGAAGGGCCGGCAAGCGGCGCCGGAGAGCGCGCCTCACCGCTGGGAGCCGCCGCCGAGGCGGTCGTGGGCGAAGTCGGCCCGATCCCCGCGTCAAGGCTCGATGAGCTGGAGGCCGAAGGCGTGCCCGCCAACGCGATCATCGGCACCAGCGGGCTCGAGCTGGCGCTTGACAGCCGCTTGCGTGGGAAGCCGGGCGGCGAACTGCTGGCCGGAGCACGCGTGCTCGCAAGCACCGTCGCGAAGCCCAGCCCACCCGTGCGCACGACCATCGACCCCGCACTCCAGCGGGTGGCGGCAACCGCGCTAGGCGAACAGCTCGGCGGAATCGTGGCGCTCGACCCATCCAACGGGGAGATCCTGGCGGTGGCGGGGATCGGCATCGACAGCCTCCAGCCTCCGGGATCGACATTCAAGATGGTGACGGTGACGGCCGTGCTGGAAGGCAAAGTGGCCAACGAACACACGGCGTTTCCCTACGCGACCTCCGCCACGCTCGACGGCGTGAAGCTCGAAAACTCCAATGGAGAGGATTGCGGGGGAAGCCTTGCGCTGGCGTTTGCGGTGTCGTGCAATTCGGTGTTCGCCCCGCTCGGAGTGAAGGTGGGAGCCGCACGGTTGGTGGCGACGGCGGAAAGTCTGGGCTTCAACCATGCACCGGGCGTCGCGGGTGCCTCGGAAAGCACACTTCCCCCTGCCGCCCAGATCCAGGGCGAACTGGATCTCGGCTCGACCGCGATCGGACAGGGCGAGGTGCAGGCGAGCCCACTGGAGATGGTGACGGTTGCGTCCACGGTCGCCGACGGTGGCCTGCGGCCGCGCCCCACCTTCCAGGCGACGCGCCCCACTCCCCGGCCGCGCGCGATGACCGCGGCAACCGCGCGCACGGTGCGACGACTGATGATCGGCGTGGTGCGCGAAGGCACCGGTACCTCGGCGGCGATCCCCGGCGTGACGGTCGCGGGCAAGACGGGTACCGCGGAACTCGGCATACCGCGTTGTGCGGGCAAGGATGAAAAGGGCTCTGGGGAAGCCGGCTCGGAATCGGGCGCCACCGAATCCGCCGCGGAAGAATCCTCGGAATCGAAGCAGAGCACCGAAGATTGCAGCACTGGCCCTACTGACCCCCAGAACACGGACGCGTGGTTTGCGGCGTTCGCCCCGGCGTTGCGTCCTCGTATCGCGGTGGGGGTGCTACTCGTGAAAGACGGCGCGGGCGGCGAAACGGCGGCGCCGGTCGCTCGGCAAGTGATCGAAGCGGCGCTTCGCTAGACGTCGAGCTCGGCCGAGGCCGTCTGGGTGGGGTTGGTGGGGATCTACGATCTTGATCTCGATCGGACGGTTGTCGAGCGAGACGACCTTGATCTTGAAGAGCACGACGGCGCCTTGAGTGGGCCCGTTGGCAGCGACCGTGTCAAGCGCGGGGATGCGGCCTTTCGGGGGCACCAGGCCGGCGCGGTAGGCGAATTCGTTGGTTATCGGCGGAACGATCGGGGCGTAGACGTTTTCCTGGGTGTCGCTGATCGAGATGCTGGTTGCGGCCGGGTGGGGCACTGAGCTTTCGTTGTAGACCTGCAGGAACACCGCGAACCACTCTTCACCCGGTTCCAGCTTGGCCTGCGCGGGCGAGAGATCGGCCAGGTAGGAGGCGTCTTCGGTGTCGTAGGGGTTCAGCTGGCGCGAGAGCTGCACCTCGTAGATCAGCGGTCCCACGTTGAGGTAGGGCGCGTTCTGACCGGACTCGCCGGCGTAGGTGCCTGTGGTGACGCGCGTGTGCGAGTTGTCCGAGCAGGCACTGAGCGCGAATGCGAGCGCGAGCAGCAGGCCGAGCAGAGCGAGCTTGCCCAGCGGGCGTGCGCCGGCGAACGACCGTGAGCGGGCAACCGGGCGAGGTTTGGCGAGCAGGCGAGTCATGCGAGCGGGCAGTTTAGCCACCGGCGAGGGTGATGCGTTCTCCGCGGCTTTCGCCCCGCTCGAGGATCGAGCGCAAGCGCCGTAGGGCCTTGGTGTTCTTGCGCCTCAGCCACGTGCGGCCGCCGATCGCGTCGCGTAGCTTGTCGGACAGGACTGAGGTTTGGGTCTCGAGCGTGAATTGCACGCGTGTGGCGCCACCGGTGGCCGGATCGAGCTCGTAGACGCCGAGCGTGCGAATGCGGTTGGCCTTGCCTGTGCGACCGACCTCCACGATCCGGTGCGGGCGGGAAACCTCGGTGAACGTCGAGTCGGCCCAGCTGAAACGGTTGGCGGGGGCCTTCACGCGGAAACGGGCGCCGGCGCCGCGGCCAACCGAGTCTTCCCGAGTGAGGCGCCAGTCGACCAGGTAGTGGTCCGTGAACTCGGGGTGATTCGCGATGTCCTGCAGGTAGTCGAAGACCTGCTCGCGCGGAGCGCTGATGACGATCGAGACGGTGACGGGGTCCACGGCGCGGAAGTCTAATGATCCGGCTGGAGGGATGGCGTGGGCAACCGGCGCTATGCGGCGCGGGCGGTGAGGCGCACGGTGTGTCCCAGCTCGCTGTGGCGCACGATCTCGCTCGCAAGCGGCGCTCCGCGGCGCATCTGGTTGCACAGCTCGCAGACGATCCCCGAAGAACGCTCGTACATGTGGATGCGCTCGCCCACCAGCGGGGTGCGCTCGCAGTCGACACAGCGATGACGGTCGGCCGTTAGCGATCCCACACCCATCACCAGCAGGTGGCGCTCGAGTTGCTCTACGTCTCCATGCGGGCTCGCCATGCCACTGGTTTCGCCATCCCAGAGTGAGCTCCTGCGCGATTCACGCGCGAATCTTCACTGATCTTTCGCACCAGATCGTTTGGGCGGCGATACCCTGGGGTAGGTTCGAGATAGACGGTCAAGGGATCCCCATTCGCCCTGGTTCGAGCCTCTTTCCCCCTAGTCTCAAGCTTCCTTTGGCCGGCATAGAGCCCCGTTTGCACAAGTCCAAGCCCATTTGACACCCTCGTTATGATTGCCACGAGATTCCACCACCCTGCAGACGATTCCCGACCCCTCGGGAACGAGAACAACGGGAGGCGCAGCATGGAGTCGCTTACTTCGGGAACAATGGCCGGCACCGGGTCATGGCGCTGCCAGCTATGCGGGTACGTGCTGACACTCACGTCGCTGGACGCCCTACGCGACTGTCCTGAGTGCGGCAGTCACGACTTCGTGCGGGCATCGCTGTTCAACGCAGCCCCCAACTCCGGCGATGCCCGAGTGCGCCCAGAGTCTCGGGAGAGCCAGGAGTGGATTGCCAGGGCGCGGGAAGAGTTGCTGGAGCCCGGGGAGTATGTGCTGTACGAGGACGGCGAGGAGACCAGGGTGGTGGCGCTGACGCGCGAGTGGACCCGGATCGGGCGCAGCCTCGCGGCCGACGTGAGGTTCGATGACCCGACCGTGTCGCGACGTCACGCGCTCGTGGTGCGCCAGCCGGACGGGGTGAGAGTGCTCGACGATCGCAGCCTCAACGGGGTGTTCGTCAACGGCGAGCGGATCGAGTGGAGGACGCTCAATGACGGCGATGAGATCCTTGTGGGGCGCTACCGCTTGACGTTCGTGAGCACCGTCACCGAGCACGCGGATCGACCCGATCCGGCACAGGTGCAGACGCTCGGCTGAGACCTGTCGAGGCCTGCGCCGCGGGCTGAGCGCGGCCTGGCCGCGGTTGCACGTACTATCGCCGCAATGGCCCAGACGATCGCTGTGCTCTCACAGAAGGGCGGCACCGGCAAGACCACCACAGTGCGCACGCTCGCGGACGTGCTGCGACGGGTGGATGTGAGGACGCTGGCGGTGGATCTCGACCCTCAGGGCAACCTGTCGGACTATTTCGATCTGCCGCCAGAGAGTGAGCCGACGATCGCCGACGTGCTGGCGGGCACGGCGACGGTAACGGAGGCGATCCACGACCAGGTGATCCCGGCGAGCTTGAATCTCGCCGAGTGCGAGCTGATGCTTGGCGGGAAGATCGGTCGTGAGATGACGTTGCGTCGCGCGCTCGCACAACTGGGAGACGAGTGGGACGTGGTGCTGGTCGACTGTCCGCCCTCGCTGGGTCTGCTGACGGTGAACGCACTGGTGGCGGCCGACTACGCGCTGGTGACCGCTGAGGCCCAGTATTTTGCGCTGCAGGGGGTCGAGCAGGCGATGGAGGTGATCGAAATCGCCCGCGACAGCCTCAACGACGAGCTGGAACTGCTGGGGGTGCTGTTGAACCTTGCGGACATGCGCACGGTGCATTCGCGCGAGGCGAAGGTGTCGCTGAAGGAGCGCTTCGGCGAGAAGGTGTTCGACACGGTGGTGCGCGGTTCGATCGCGTACGCGGAGTCGGCTGAGCGGGCGGTGTCGATCCTCGATCATCGTCCCGACCTCGGCGCGGACTATGTGGCGGTCGCAGATGAAATGCTTGCGCGCCTGCCGGGCATGAGCGATGCCCGGCAGCGGTTGAAGAAGCTGCGCTGAGCGGTCCCCCCGCACGCAAGCGACCCACCGGACGCCCACAACGGGGTCCCGCGGAGCGCGTGCGTCAGCGGCTCATCCGGCCAGCCGCGGGGTGGGCTGTCCTCGCTCGATCCGTCGCCGCTCGGTCGCGGCGACCATTTCGAACTCGGGGATACACGAGCCGTGGGTGAGTGAACGTGGGGCGAGCATGCGAAGAAGACGCCCACTCGCGAGCACCGCGGCGCAGGCGCGGGCTTGCCTGGCGGTGTAGCTGAGTCTGTACAGCTCACGCACACGCCCTGGCAAGGAGCCGAGCATCACAAGGTCGTGAATGCGCTTGCCGAACTGGCGGCTGGTGGGCATCGGGATCTCGAACGCCGAGGCGTAGCCCATGTAGCGGGCCTCCTCGGTGAGGTGCAGGTCGGGACCGGCGAGCTGGGCGTCGTACCAGTCGCGAAACTCGCGATAGGTGCCAGGCGCACCCTCGCGCGGCATCTTGAACAGCTCGGCGAAGCGCAGATAGTCCTGCCACAGCGCTTCGCGCTGCTCATCTGTGAGTGGGCGCACGAGCCGGTCGTAGAACCACATGGCCGAATCGGCGATGACCGCGACTGTCCACAGCATCAAGTCGGGATCGAATGCCGAGTAGGGCGTGCCCGCCGGATAGTGCGCTCCGGCGTCGCGGGGTAGCTCGCCGACAACGCGCTCATGCATCGCGTCGACCGCCGCTAGCACGTGGTCGGCACGCGCGCGACTGCCGAAGAACACGGCCTCGAACATGCCGCCCGTGTGCGTGATCCGCCTGAACGGTGTGCGCTTGTTGTGGGTGTGTTCGCTAGTACCGACGTAGTTGAGTGGCTTGACCGCGCCGACGCAAAGCGCACGTTGGCCGTACATCAGCCCGACGGCCTTCTCTTCGTGAACCATGCGCAACAGCGAGCGCCCCCGCGGGAAGTAGCCGTCGTCGTCAGCCGGGTCGCCGATCGCACCGCGCAGCATCTCCATGCCGGGAACCTCGACGGCAGCTTGCTCACAGGCGTGTTGACCTGAATCTGGACGGGTGGCCATGATCGACCCTACAACTCTCCCACATAGGCGCCCTGCGCCTCAAATGGGGCGCGTAGCAGCGTTGCCCAACCCTCGATCTCCGGGCGCAACGCGTCTACAACCGCACCCGTCTGCTCGTAGAAACACCACACGAGCACCGTGGGTCCCGCCCCGGAGATGGTGGCCCCAAGCGCTCCCAGCTCGCGTGCCTTGCGGGCCAGCGCGTAGGAGCGCGGGAACAGATGCGAGCGGCGCTGCTCGTGCAGTTGGTCAGCCAACCCTCGTGCTACCAGGTCCCAGTCGCCACGTGCGAGTCCGAGCGTGAGCAGCGCCCCGTGGGCTACGTTGAAAACCGCCTGCTCGATCGGGACCTCCGCGGGTAGCGCCTCGCGAGCCTCGCTGGTGCGCACCGCATGCTCGGGCACGACCGCGATCGCCTCCAGCCCGGTGGGCGGATCGAAGCGCACCGCGCTGCCGTCGGCGCAGATCACGAACCCGCCGTGAAGCGCCGCGGCAACGTTGTCGGGGTGACCCTCGATTGCCGTGGCGCATGCGAGCGGGTCGATGTCGAGCTCGAACAGATGATCGGCGGCGAGCAGTCCGGCGACGATCGCCGACGCGCTCGAGCCGAGCCCGCCGGTGAGCGGGATCTGCGAGCTGATCCTAAACGTGAAGTCCTCCGCGCTGTGCAGGCTCTCAAACGCCCTCACGCACAGGTTCTCGCGGCCGAGCGGCACGTCCAGATCCGTTTCGACGGCGAAGCGCCCGGTCTCTAAGACCTCGAGCTCCAAGTGCAGGCCGAGCGCGGCGGCAAAGCAGTCGAAGCCGGGGCCGAGATTGGCCGAGGACGCGGGCACGCGCACGACGCGCCTGCGAATCAACCCAAGACCGCCTCTTCGATCGCGCCGATGTCGGGGGCACAGGGGATCACGGCGCCACCGTTGTGTTCGATCGCGGTCTGCGGGTCCTTGATGCCGCGGCCGGTGAGCACGCACACGACCCGCTCCGCGCCGTCGGCGCCGTACTTGAGTAGGCCGGCGACCGACGCCGCCGAGGCGGGCTCGCAGAACATGCCTTCCTTGGAGGCCAGCAGGCGGTAGGCGGAGAGGATCTCGTGGTCTGAAACCGCGCGAATCGCGCCACCGGACTCGCTTACGGCGACAAGCGCATCGTCGCCGCGCACGGGATGGCCGATGCGGATCGCGCTTGCGACGGTTTCGGGATGCTCAAACGCCTCGCCACGCACGAGCGGCGAAGCACCCTCGGCCTGGAAGCCGAACAGCCGCGGCTCCACCCCCAGCTCACGGAAGCCGCGCCAATAGGAGGTGATATTGCCGGCGTTGCCGACCGGGATGCAGAGCGCGTCGAGCTGCCCGTCCAGGTCCTCGTGAATCTCGAACGCCGCCGTCTTCTGGCCTTCGATGCGGAATTCGTTGACGGAGTTGACGAGCACGATCGGATCCTTCTCCACCAGCTCGCGCACAAGTTTGAGCGCCTGGTCGAAGTTACCGGCGAGCGAGATCACGCGAGCGCCATGCATCAGAGTCTGGGCCATCTTGCCTTCGGCGATCTTTCCCTCAGGAACGATCACCGCGCAGGTGATGCCCGCGCGGGCGGCATAGGCGGCGGCGCTGCCGGCGGTGTTGCCGGTGGAGGCGCAGATCACGGCCTTGGCGCCGTCGCGCACGGCCGCCGATACCGCACAGGTCATACCGCGGTCCTTGAAGGACCCGGTGGGGTTTGCGCCCTCGAGCTTGAGGCGCACGGTGGCGCCCACCATCTCCGAGAGCACGGGCGCGCGCAGTAGCGGCGTGGAGCCCTCCTGAAGGCTGACGATCGGGTCTCCCTCCGCAAACGGCAGGCGGTCGCGATAGCGCTCGATCAGCGGCACATGACACTTGCTCATTGGGACATCACATGAACTCCTCTTCTATGACACGTATTGCTCGTGGTGTCGAGCGTAGGAAGTCAAGCGCCGCGATGCGCTTCAGTGCCTCGCGCAAGCGCGACTCGGCAAGTGGATGGATGACCATCATCAAGCGTGCGTGCTCACCGAGTCCGTGTTGCACCACCGACTTGATCGAGGCACCCTGCTCGCCGAGTTGCTGGGCGATGGTGGCGAGCGCACCGGGCCTGTCGGCCACCTCCATGTGGATGTAGAAGCCGCTTGGCACGTCGTGCACGAGCGGCAGTGGGTCCACGGGAGGCGAGAGCGCAGCCAGTGGGAGCATCGTGCTCACGAGATCGCCGAGCACGGCGCTTGCGGTCTGGAGCCCGCCCGCACCGGGACCGGACATCGTGATCTCGGTGATCGCGTCGGACTCAACGGTGACGGCGTTGAACGGCCCGTTGACGGACGCCAGCGGGTGTCCGGCGTACAGGAACGCGGGATGCACTCGTACCGACAGGCCGCCGTCGCGCCGCTCGGCGGTGCCGATCAGCTTCAGGCCGAGCCCGAGCTCGCGCGCATATTGCAGATCGTCGGTTTGCAGCTGCTCGATCCCCTCGTAGGAGACCTGATCGAGGTGGACCGGAGCGCCGAACGCAAGCCGTGCGAGGATCGCCATCTTCGCGGCGGCATCGCGACCGCTGACGTCTTCGCTGGGGTCGGCCTCGGCGAAACCCTGACGTTGGGCCTCCGCGAGCGCCTCCTGGTAGCTCGATCCGCGCGTCATCTCGCTCAAGATGAAGTTGGTGGTGCCATTGACGATTCCGTGCACGCGCTCGACGTGGGCGCCGGCGAGCGACTCGCTGAGCACACGCACGACCGGCACCACCCCGGCGACGGCTGCCTCGAAACGCAGTTGCGCGCCACCTGCGCGCGCGGCCTCGAACAGCTCCTCGCCGTGCTGGGAGAGCAGCTGCTTGTTGGCGGTGACGACGTGCTTGCCCGCGTGTAGCGCGCTCAGCACGTATTCGCGCGCCGGCTCGATCCCCCCCATCAACTCCACGATCAGATCGGATGTCTCGAGAATCTCAGGGAAGCTGCCTTTGGTGGTTGTGAGGGTGCCGCTGAGCACCGGCAGGCGTCCTGTGAGCCCCTCGACGTGGCCGGCGCGCTCCTCCAGCAGTGCCGCGAAGGACGAGCCGACAGTGCCGAAGCCGAGCAGACCGACGTTGAAATGGCTAGTTGACATCGCGGGCCGTGAGATCCTCGAAGCGCTCGCGCCGCACGACCACGCGCGCGTTGCCGTCCCGGCAGAACACCACGGGCGGACGCGGCACGCCGTTGTAGTTGCTGGCCATCGCAAACCCATAGGCGCCCGTCGCGGGCGTGACGATCACGTCGCCCGGGCGCGGATCGTCGAGCGCAACGTCATGCACGATCACATCGCCCGACTCACAGTGCTTGCCGGCGAGCACGCAGGGTATGGCGTTCGCGCTGCCGCCAGCCGCGCCGACCGGGCCGAAGCGATCGGCCACGTGAGCTTCATAGGTCGCGCCGTAGAGCATCGGACGCAGGTTGTCAGACATCCCACCGTCCACCGCGACCCAGGTGGACACGTTGCGCTTGACACTCTCCACCGTGTAGAGCGTGACACCCGCGTTAGCGGTGAGCGCACGCCCCGGCTCGACCAACACGCGCGCGTCCGGGCCGATACCGGCGTCGTGCGCGGCGGCGAGCAGCGCACCGACCCATTCCTCGATCTCCGGTGGGCGGATGTCCTTGGTGTAGGCAACCCCAAGCCCACCGCCGAGATCCCACGTGGGGAAACTGCCGAGCGCGGCAAGCGCGGCCGCCTCGCGACGGAATGGGTCCAGCTCCAGCAACTGGGAGCCGATGTGCGCGTGCACGCCCTCCAGTCGCAGCCCGGCGACGCCCTGAACCCGCTCGATCGCGGCGGGCACGTCGATCATTGAGAACCCGAACTTCGAATTAGCCTGTCCGGTGGAGATCTTCTCGTGGGTGTCGCCACGCACATCGGGGGTTGCACGGATGAGCACTCCCTGACGCGAGTCGTCTGTCGCTCTCCCCATCGGGGAAGACAACGCCGCATGCGGCGTTGTCCCTGACCGTGCATGCACGGTCAGGCCGGTCGGCGCATGCGCCGACCGGGAAACATCAAGGAGCCCCGCCAGACGGTCGATCTCATCGAAGTTGTCGATCACGATCAGCCCGATCCCGTGCTCGATGGCCATCCGCAGCTCCGCTTCGGACTTGGCGTTGCCGTGCATCAGGATGCGCTCGGGCGCGAAGCCCGCGTGAAGCGCGAGATGCAGCTCGCCACCGGAGGCCACGTCGCACCACAGCCCCTCCTGTGCAAACAAGCTGAGCACGGCGGTGCAGGGGAACGCCTTGGAGGCGAACACGACCTGGAAGTCCTCGTGGTCGGCGTCACGACCGGCCTGCAGGAACGCGCCCGCACGGGCGCGCAGATCGTCCTCGGCTACCACATACGCGGGCGTGCCGAATTCCCGCGAAAGCTCGATCGTGTCGCACCCGCCCACCTCGATGTGACCGCGCTCGTTGAGCCGGCTGCCGAGTGGGAACACATGCGAAAGGGCGGTGCCAGTGGCCATATAAGGATTATGGCGGCTCGCCCGTGCCGGCTGTCCTACGCCGTACTGACGCGCGGGCGCACACTCTTGCGTGTCGTCCCGCCACGGTTACCGCCCGGCAGCGAGAAGCCGCCGTTGCGCGCCATCACGCTCAGCCACACGATCCCAATCACCATCAGCACGATGCTCTCCAACTGTGCGGAGGTGAGACCGTAGAGCACCTCTTTGTTGCGACGGACGAACTCGACCAGCAGCCGCTCCAGGCCACTGAGCACGAGGTACAACCCCAGGATCGTGCCGGGGCGCACACGGTCGCGCAGACTCCACAGCACGTAGGCGAGCAGGCACATCGCGACGGTCTCATAGATCGGTGTCGGCTGCACCGTCACACCCGGTGGGGTGGGCACCGTGCCGTGGGGATAGCCCATCGCCCACGGCAGTTTGGAGCGGATGCCGTAATCGCCGTCACCTGAGACCTGACAGCCGATCCGTCCGATCCCATAGCCGAGCGCGAGCACCGTGCAGCACATGTCGATCGTGACCAGGTTGAACGTGTCGCGCCAGCGCATCCACGCGACCACGGCGATCGCGCCGCCGATCGCGCCGCCGTACCAGATCAGGCCCGAGCCCGAGAATATGTGGCTGAGCAGATGGCCCTTGACTTCGTTGTAGTTCTGCAGGATGAAGTAGCCACGGGCGCCGAGCAGCCCACCGATCAGCGCGGCGAACACGATCTCATACGCCCAATCGACCGGCTTGCCCAGCTCTCGCAGCCGTCGTGCGACGATCGCCCCGCATGCAAGGAAGCAGATCGCGAACGTCACGCCGAACGTCTTCACGGAGATGCCGAAGACGATGACTTCGGGCTTCACTGGGCTTTCGCGATCGGCGACATCGACACTCGCGGACTCTACAATCAATCCAGATGGCCAAGCGACGCTCCAACTTCGGCAAAGACACCGGCCTGCAGGTGCGAATGCTGATGACGATGTTCCTGCTGGGGGTCGTGTACCTGGTGCTCATCGCCGCGCTGTTCGCCGCGGGCGCCGCCGCCGGGTTGATCGTGGTGATCGCCGTGTTCATGCTGCTGATGCAGCTGTTCACCTCGGACAAGATCGCGCTGGCGACACTCGGCGCGAAAGAGGTCTCCCCCGAGGAGCAGCCCGAGCTGCACGGGATCATCGAGCGACTGTGCGTGCAGGCCGACCTGCCCAAGCCGCGTGTGTGCGTGATGGAGACGAACATGCCCAACGCGTTCGCGATGGGCCGCTCGCAGAAGTCCGCGACAGTGTGCGCCACGAGCGGCATCCTGCGGATGCTCGACACCGCCGAGCTGGAAGGTGTGATCGGCCACGAGCTCACGCATGTGATCAACCGCGACGTGATGGTGATGACGCTCGCCAGCTTCTTCGCCACGCTCGCCGCGCTGATCGCCCAGTTCTCGCTGTTCTTCGGAGGCGGGATGGGCGGCGGATACGGGCGCAGTCGCGACGAGGAGGAGGGAGTGCTGCTCGTGCTCGTCGTCTCGGTGCTCGTGTACGCGATCTCCTTCATGCTCTTGCAAGCGCTCTCGCGCTACCGTGAGTTCGCCGCCGACCGCGGCTCGGCGGTGCTGACGGGCCGTCCCAGCGCACTGGCCTCGGCGCTCGTGAAGATCAGCGGCACGATCGAGCGCATCCCCAGCCAGGACCTGCGCCAAGCCGAAGGGATGAGCGCGTTCTTCATCGTGCCCGCGCGCACCAAGAAGTCGCTGATGAACCTGTTCTCCGACCACCCCTCGCTCGAGAAGCGCCTGGACGCGCTCAGCCGGCTGGAGTCCCAGCTGCAGAGCGCCGCGTAGCTCGGCCGCAACCGCCGAGTGTCCCTTGCCCGAGCACGCACCGATGACACCTGACAAAGACCTGGCGCGCTGACGCATGGGACTCCGCGACATCCTCACGGGTCGCCACGAGGTCAAGGGCCCCGCGCCCGACCGCCTGTTTGCGATCTCCACCGCGTACATCACGCTGCAAACCGAGCACAACATCGAGCCGGCGGGCACGGCGGCGATCGTGTTTCAGGCGCTGCAAACGAGCGAGTTCGAAGCGGTCATCAAGGAAATGGAAGAAGTGGTCGTCGCCACCGGCGGGGAGAGCGGCACGAAGGTGCACACCGAGGACGACAGCTTCGGCTATCGCTGGATGGTGCTGCTGGCCGATCGGGGATCCCGTCGATCGCCGATCGGTGCCTCGGTGGAAGACCTCGCGGTGGGCATCAACGCGGTGTCCAGCTCAATCGAGTCGGCCGGCCACGGCGAGCGGCTGCTGTGTGCGGTGTTCGCGTTCAAGGACGCCAAGGGCGCGCCGGTGTATTTCATCTACAACTACAAGCGCGGCTTCTGGTACCCGTTCGTGCCCGCGTCGGGGGGCGGCACGTCGAGCTCGACCAAACCGACCGAGCGGTCCACCGAGCGTGAGCTGCAGTTGAAGGCACAGATGGCCTCTGAACTTCCGATCGAGCCGGAACTGGAGCGGTGGTTCCCGCTGTGGGGGATCCCCATCTAGATCAGAACTGAGCCGCCACGCGCCGCAAGGGTGCTACGTTTCCATCCTCCGAAACATCGAAGGAACCGAACGGTCACGCTCCTTGGAGGACGGGATGGCGGATGGGGACGGTGGGACACGACGCTTGACGGCGGTGGCGGCGGGAGCCCTGCTGGCGCTGATCTTCGCGCTCGTCGCTTCCGGGTGCGGCACGTCGGGATCGGGTACGACGATCATCCTCTACAGCGCTCAGCACGAGCAGACAACCGACGCGATGATTGCGGCGTTTACCAAGCAGACCGGCATCCACGTGCGAGTGGAGCAGAACGACGAGGACGTGCTCACCGCCCAGCTCGAGGAGGAGGGCGAGTTGACCCCGGCCGACGTGTTCTACACCGAGAACTCCAACTGGCTCGAACAGCTGGGCGACCAGCACATGCTGGCCAAAGTCGCACCAGCCACGCTCGCCGCCGTACCCAAGCAGGACGACGCCGCCGGCGGCGACTGGGTCGGCGTGTCGGCGCGTATCAGCGTGCTGATCTACAACACGAGCAAGCTCAAGCCTTCTGAACTACCGAAGTCTGTGATGGAACTGGCCGACCCCAAGTGGAGGGGAAAGCTCGAGATCGCGCCCGGGGAGACCGACATGTGGCCGGTGATCAGCTCGATCGTGCGCTCCTACGGCCGCAAGGCGGCGTTGCGTTGGCTGATCGGCCTGGAGCTCAACGCCGAAGGCAACGACCAGGTCCCTGACAATGAGACGATCACAAGCGACGTCAGCCAGGGCACTATCGACATGGGCTTGATCAACCACTACTACTACTACCGGCTGATGGCCGAAATCGGCAAGAAAGCGATCAAAGCCAACATCGCCTACTTCGCTCCCCGCAACCCTGGCTATGTCGAGGACATCTCCGGAGCGGCGATCCTGAAGACCTCAAAGCACCAGGCCGCCGACCAGGAATTCTTGAAATTCCTGACCAGCCGAGCTGGTCAGGAAGTGCTTGCACACAGCGACAGCTTCGAGTACCCGATCCGTCCTGGCGTTGCCGCCAACCCCGAGCTCACACCGCTCAGCCGGCTGCAGCCGACGAACTTCACCCCAGCGCAGCTCGGCACCGGGTTGAACGCCAAGGAACTGCTCGAAGAATCCGGACTCCTATAGGCCCAGATCGATGCTGCCGGACTCCCACGAGCAGCGAGGCCGGCAATGAGCGACGCGCTGGCCACGCGGGTCGTAGAGACGACCGCCTGGGGGCGCACGCGTGCTCGCGCCGGGCGGGGGCGCACAACCGTGGCCCTCGGCGCGTGCATCGCCGCGCTGCTGTTGAGCCCGCTCGCGCTGCTCGTGCTCGACGCCCGCGGCGCGGGGTGGCACGAAATCCATCATGTGCTGCTCGGCGGTCGGGCTTTGTACCTGCTTGGTCACACGGTCGTGCTGTCGCTGCTGGTCGCCGTCTTCGCCGCGAGCATCGGCGTGACGAGCGCATGGTGCACCGAGCGAACCCGACTTCCCGGACGGCGAGTTTGGACCGTGCTGCTGGTGTTGCCGGTCGCGATCCCCGACGACGTGGTGGGTTATGCGTGGCATTCGTTTGCCCCGACAATTGACCCGTTGTTGGCCGCCACGCTGGTGATGACGCTCGGCACATACCCGTTTGTCTATCTGCCCGTCGCCGCCGCGCTGCGCCGCTCCGATCCCGCGATGCAGGATGTCGCACACAGCCTGGGCGCGGGCCGGATGCGCACCTTCGTGCGGGTCACGCTCCCGCTGATCCGTACCGCGGTACTGGGCGGATGCGTGCTGGTGATGCTCACCACGATCGCCGAGTTCGGGACGTTTGAGATCGTGCGCTATCAGACATTTACGACCGAGATCTTCACCGAGTTCCAGTTCGACTCGCGCGCGGCCGCGGCGATGTCGGTGCCGCTGGTGTGCCTCGCGCTGCTGGTGCTGGCGGTGGACGGGATCGTGCCGCGCCGCGCGGTACCTCGGACCGCGCCTCAGCGGGCTGCGATCCGGGCGCGCTTGAAATGGGCCTCGGCTCCGGTCCTGCTGGCACTGGCAGCGCTGATCGCACTGGCGATCGGGGTGCCGCTCGTCACGCTCGCCTACTGGATAGCCCAGAGCCGGCACTCGACGCTGCCGGCAACGGCCACTGTCGGCGAGGCCACCTGGAACACACTCAGATACAGCGCGCTGGGCGCAACCGCGGCCGTGACACTGGCGCTGCCCGTGGCGATGATGACCTTCCGGCGTGCCGGCCCCGCACGACTTGCGATCCAGCGCGCCACATACGTGGCACTCGCCCTGCCAGGGGTGGTCGTCGCGCTCAGCCTCGTGTTCTTCGCGACTCGCTACGCATTCGGGCTCTACCAAACGAGCGCGCTGCTGATCGCCGCCTACGCGATCATGCACTTCCCCTTCGCGCTCGTGTGCGTGAAGACCTCGGTGGCGCAAGCGCCCGCGCGCTTTGCCGACATTGGCCGCTCGCTGGGGCGAGGGCCGATCGCCGTTTTCTTTCGCATCACCCTCCCACTGCTCGCCCCTGGGCTGCTGGCCGGATTCTGTCTGGTGTTCGTGATCGCCGTGACCGAGCTCACCGCAACCCTGATCCTCGCGCCAATCGGGGTGCAGACGTTGGCCACCCAGTTTTGGGCCTACCAGAGCGAAGTCGCCTATGGAGCGGCCGCCCCGTACGCGCTCGTGATCGTCGCGCTCGCCGCGGTCCCCGCCATCGTGCTGGCGTTGTGGTTCGATCGCGGGCGCAACGTCCCCCAGTTGGCTCCCTCGTGAAACCCATGTGTGCACAGCAGCCACAGGGAGCGACCTCGGCATGAGCGCGATCGAACTGCATGGGGTCGCCAAGAGCTTCGGCGCAACGCCGGTGTTGACCGATGTCGAACTGACAGTGCCCGACGCGTCAATCACCGCCGTTCTGGGGGTATCTGGCAGTGGCAAGACCACGCTACTGCGGTTGATCGCGGGCTTTGAACAGCTCGACGCGGGCACGATCGCGATCGGCGGCCGCGTGCTCGACGATGGGCGCCACAGCGTGAGTCCGCAACATCGAGGGATCGGCTATGTGCCCCAGGACGGTGCGCTATTTCCCCATCTGACCGCGCTGGGCAACGTCGGCTTCGGACTGCCACGACGCGAGCGCGCAACCGCGGTGGATCTGTTGGAGCTGGTCGGATTGGCAGGGCTCGAGCGACGCTACCCCCACCAGCTCTCCGGCGGCCAGCAGCAGCGCGTGGCGCTTGCGCGAGCGCTTGCGATCCGCCCTCGCGTAATGCTGCTGGACGAGCCATTCAGCTCACTGGACGCGCCGCTGCGCGCGGGGCTGCGACGCGATGTGGCGAAGATCCTCGCCGACGCGGCAACCACAACCGTGCTGGTCACCCACGATCAGCAGGAGGCACGCGCGCTTGCCGACCGGATCGCCGTGCTGGAGGACGGACGGATGCTCGCGCGCGCCCAGCAGGCCGACGCCGACGCGTGGGCCGCGCGCGTGGATGAGGCGGAGCGGCGCGGCTCCAGCTCGGTCGCGCGGCCCTCAGCGTCGCTCAGTCGGGGATCAGACCCTCGCCGGTGAACTCGCGCGCGGCCTCCTGCAGCGTGGTGTCGCTGGGCGGCAGGATCACATCCGAGGTCTCGATCTCATCCTCGCCGATCGCGGTGCCGTGGGCGCGCACATAATCGAGCAACTCGGTCAAGGCCACGGTGAAGCCTCCCTCGTCCTGTGCATCGACCGCGGCGTGCGCCACGCCCGCGAGCTGGTCGAGCTGGCCATGGAGGTCATCGTCCAGCCGGTACTGGTCCTCTCCGGAGATACGCACGATCATGCCGACTGCTCCTTGCTCGAATCGCCTGCCGGCTCGGCCTCAGCCGGCGCGGCGACGGTTTGAGCGTCGGCCTCCGCGGCGCCCTCGGTGCCCGCACCGAGCTCTCCAGCACCCGGGGTGGGTGGGGTACCAGATCCGATTTCGCCCTTGAGCTTCGCCATGTCATCGTCCACCGCGGACTTGCTCGACAGCGCTTTCAGCTGGCGGTCGATGTCGTCTTCGCCAGGTCCGAGCGCGGTCACATCGTCGAACGTGCCGGCCGCTTCGAGCTCCTGCACCGCGTCTGCGCGGGCCTTCATGTTTTCGGTCTTGTCCACCGCGCGCTGCATCGCAAGGCCGACGTCGGCCATCTGCTCGCCCACGCCCGTGGCCGCTTCGGAGATCTTCACCTGAGCTTCGGCGGCGGAGTACTGAGCCTTGATGACCTCCTTCTTGGTGCGGAAGGATTCGATCTTGGCGCGCAGCTTCTGCTCGGATTCGGTCAGCTTCTCCTGCTGGCTTTCCAGTTCCGCGACCTGCGTGTCGAGCCCTTGCAGCTCGGTCTGGGCGATGTTCTTGCGTTCGAGCGCCGTGCGCGCGAGGTCTTCCTGACCGGAGGACACGGCCTGGCGGGCCTGCGTGTCGAGCTTGACGACCTGCTGCTGAAGCGTCGTCTCCTGCAGCTGCAGGCGCTTCTTGGCGGTCACCACGTCCGCTATGCCCTTCTTGACGTTCTGCAGTTGTTCGACCTGCTTCTGGTAGCTGTAGTCGAGCGTCTCGGCGGGGTCTTCGGCGCGATCCAAGAGCTTGGAGACCTTGGCCTTCACGACGGTTGACATGCGCCCGGTCAAACCGGCCATCTAAGTCCTCCTGTGGGGCGGGAACGTGGGGCTACAGCGTAGCTGACGCGGGGCGGCAGAGCGCGCGGGTGGTGAGGGAGCCCGACCGACTGCGCCTTTTGACGAGGCACCAGACTTGCAACGCCTCGCACCTGTCAACGAGTAGGCCGCCGACGGGTCTTTCGCTTCTTGATCTTGTGGCGGGCACAACCCGTCACGCTGATCGGTGTGTTCTGTTTGATCTTCGCCCCGTTCTGCGCGGTGAAGATTGTAGGCATCAGGAGCTTTGCGGCGATGCGTTTGCTGGTCTTGATCGTGACGCCGCGTCGTTGCCCTTTGACGTCGCGAATCTCCTTTCTCTTGACACCTATCACGCGCGTGAGCTTGCAGAGGTTCGCGGTGGCGGCGAGCGCCGAGTATTTGCCTTGGGGCAGGGTGAGCTGGAAACTGCCGACGGGCTCGTCGGGGATCGCCTTGAACGTGGTGCTCGTGATCCCCGCCTTGTTGATGAAGGTGGAGCCGACGATGTCGATCGTGAAACCGTAGCCCTGCAACACGAGGACCAAGCTCGGGAACGCTTCACCACCATGACTGACGAAGATCATGGGACCTGTCAGGGGTTCGGGGAGGATCGGGGTGGCCACTGTCGCGTGTCCGATGAACGATGCTTTTGGGCACTCCGCGGGGTTCGCGTTGAACTGTTTTTCGGTGCAAGCCTGCTGCAAGGTTTCGAGCCTGGAGGGGAGCTGCTTTGGCAGTTCGACCTTCACGGTCCTTATGTTCGATTGCGTGCCGAGCTTGATCGGCATCGTCAGCTTCACGCTCAGGCTCGCTCCGGACGCGCGACTAGTCTTGCCGTTTGTGGACACCTTGAACGTGGGTTTGAACGCGAGTTCGTTGCACGCTTCGACGTGCAGTGGCGTCGAGATCGTTGCGACCTGTCCGAGACTGCTCGTCAACGTGCTCGATATCGGACGCGATTCGCAGGCCGTCGGGTTGATCGTGAAGTCTGCTCTGTCTATCGAGACGCGAATGTCACGGACGTGGGTGACGATCCCGTCGATGATCGTCGGTATCGGTTCAGAGCCGGTCGGATCGATGCTCACCTGGGCGGTGTAGGGGTCGATGTGCAAACCGAAGCGCACGACGACGGTGCCGAGGTCGAACGGGCCTACCACCGCGCTCGTGATCGACACGACCGATAGGGGGTCGCCGCGGAACGGGCCTGACAGGTAGAGCTTGCCCGGAACATAGTCGAGGATTGCACCGACACCCGTTCCGACCAGGGAATGTCCGATCAGGCTCGCTTCAGGACACGACGGGCTCTGCTCCTCCTCAGTCCCAGTCTTGCCTCGTGCCGCTTCGATGTCCGCTTGCGGGCATTGCGGCACGCCCGTCAAATCAGCAGTCAAACCGAGCGGCAGAACAGTGGAGAAGGAGGAGATGTACTGCATCGCATCCGTCCTTGAGAGATCGAAATACAGGGGACTGAACGTTCCCGCATGGTTAGTCAACGTACCCGCGCTGATCGTGGGAGCGAACGGGGGAGTGCCGTTCGGGCACGGGGTTCCTTCAGAACCCGAGGTGACCTGAAACGACGCCGTGTCAACCAGCGGGGTTTCCGGTGCGGAGTATGGGAACAGGTTGGCGCTCGTCGTGTATGTCCCGCATGTCGCGGGGCTGATCAGCGGTGCCTGTGCCCCTTCATGAAAATGAAAATTGAACCGGTCGAACTGCAGTGGCGGATCGTTTTCGAACGTGACGGTCAAGCGACCCGTCGATGGGTCCGGTGAGACTCTTCCCGCGAGCTTCACGAGAACCCCTCGTTCCGCTCTACTCTTGGCGATCACGTACAGGGTAATCAGCGAACCGCCGGGGTGCCCGGGCTCGGAGAACGGATTGTCATAAGGTTGCGCAACGTACAACGATCCGTACACCGTCGTAAACAACAACGGTGTTTCCACTTCCACCGTCCCGAGCTTCGAGTCTTCAGGACAGCCTGCTTCTGGCGGAGAGTTGAGCGTCACTTCCGCATATTGAGCGGGAGTGCAAGCACCTAGGCCCACGCCCGCGGACGGGTCGATCGTCAGCCCTTCAGGCAAACTCACCACCGTCTTCTGCACATTGGATTGAGCAACGCTCGTCCCACTGGTGAGACCTTCCCTACTGAACGTCAAATCGAATGAGAACCCAGACGGTGAGGACGCAGAGCCGGTGGTGGTCGAGGTCGAGATTGTCGGGGAAAATGGCACATTCGCGCAACCCGTCAGCGGCTGCAGAGGTTCGCTCGCTGGAAAGCTCTCAAACGAGCCCGGCGCCGTCCACCAGTCCACTTCAACGCTCGACGCAAGCGATGAAGTGCACGAGGTCGGCAGCGTCACGAACGCGGGCGGTTCGTTCTCTTCGAAATGGGTGCACCCTTCATTCAGCGCGTCTTCGCGACCACGAGCTTCAGCAAGACAACCCCATCCCCGCGCGTCATCGTGCAGAGCACTCCCCGCGACACCCCAGAACGTGACGCGCACACTGGAGATCCCACTGTCCTGCGGGATTTCGCTGGAGGAGAGATTGACACCCCAGTCTTCTTCGCTGCGCACACTCGTGCTCAAGAAGACCGGGGCACCCTCCAACGGTACATAGAACCCGAACCGTGCTGGTTCCCCCGCTTCGGGTTCGATATTGAAGATAGGTGTCGCGACAATGCGCGTCACCCCATCGTGATCGAATGTGACCGACGCTACTCCCACAGCCGACTGATAGGGACATTCGTCCTGTTCTGCGCCACCGACACTACCCGTGAACTGCCACGACAAACAGCGCGCCACCGCGCTCGGGTTCGCGATCAAACCCGGTGGTAGTCGTGCCACCACATCCCGTGCCGGCGCGACTGGACCCGCGTTTGGCGGACTGGCGAGAGCTACCGCGTCAGGTCCCTGATTCAACAAAATCGACCCCGTCACCTGGAACGGGTGCGCACCAGCCTGCGTGACCGGCCCACCACCCTCCGCTTCAGCCGCAAGCTCATACCCTTCAACCCCAAATCCGCTCGGCTGACCGATTGTGACCGGACGTGCAACCTGGATGAACGGCGAGTTGCCGCCAGACACCATCATCGTGTTCGCTTCGCCGCTCTTCGCGCCCGTCAGCGCTTCCACCTCTATGCGCATTTCGATCACGTCATACGGCGCGAGCGGACCCGGTACTTCACAATTCAAACGTTCAAGCGAGCAAGAAAGCGCTGTGGTTTCGCCGAGTGTCCCGCCACGCTTGGGGGCACTCCCCGCAATACCGGTGGCACGCAACCCAGCCGGCGGCGCATCTGTGATCGTGATCGGTCCGGAGGCCTGGGCCTCCCCCACGTTCTCCGCTGTGATGACGAGCTCCCCACTGCCACTGGCGGGGATGCTCGACGGACGCGAACCGGAATCCACATGCCACCATCCCCCCGCGGCGAACACGGGCGACGCGGAGAAGAGCGTGGCGACGGTGCACGCGACCGTCGCGCAACCCAACACGACGACACGCGACGTCGGCCACCGGGACCAGCCCGAGCGGATCACTTGCCGCGCTTCTTGCGCTTCTCATGCTTAGCGCTCCTCTTGTGCTTGGACTTGGCGCTCGTCTTGTGCTTGACAACCGAGGTTGTGCAGCCCTTCACAGTGATCGGCGTGTTCTGACTGATCGCGGCACCGTTCTGCCCCTGGATCATCGTGGGCATCAAGAGCCCCCCAGCGGCGACCGTCTTCTTGACCGTGCGTGTCACGCGACGCTTCTGAACGTGCCCGTGACGCTTGACCTTCACGGTGACCTTCTTCTTCACGAGCACCGTGCGCGTCGCCAATGAGCACAAGCCGCCACCGGGTGCAGCGAGGATCGAATGAGGACCCTCGGGCAAGCTCAATTCGAAGCTGCTGACCGGAGCGTCGGGAACCGTTTCGAAACTGGATTCGGTGATCCCATTCTGAATGTTCGTCTTACCATCGAGGATGATCGTGACGCCTTCCCCTTGCAGGACGACCTCAAGGTCCGGGAACGCCGCCCCACCATGCGAGACGATGTAGACCGGACCCGTCAACGGGCTCGAGAGGATCGGCGTGTGCGCGACAGCCGTACCCACAGCCGACCCGGCCGGGCACGATGCCGGGTTGGCAGCGAACACGCTTTCCGTACACGCCAGTTTCAGCGTTTCAAGACGCGACGGCAGCTGCTTTGGCAGCGTGACGTGCACCTTTGCGATGTTCGCCTGACCCACGCTCGACGCGACTTGCACCTTCAGCGAAGCCCCCTCTTTGCGGCTCGTGATGCCGCTTGTAGACGCCCCGAAGACCGGGTGGAACGGGAGCGTCGTGCAACCACCCGCCTGGAAACGATCCGACAAAGCCGCGGTCTGCCCAGCCATGCTGGACTCCTGTCCGGTCACGCTCATCGCGCTGCAACTGGTTGGGTTGAGCGTGAATTCCTTGCGGTTCACGTCCACGTTGACGTCTCGAATATCCAGCGGGATCCCGTCCAGGATCGTCGGGAACGGGTCGCTCTCGACCGTCACCTGCGCAGTGTTCGGATCGATATACAACGCCGCGCGCACCACCACCGTTCCCAGGTCGAATGGGCCCGCGACAGCAGGCGTCACGATCACCAGGCTGAACGGAGCGCCCTTGTACGGACCTGCGAAATACGCACGGCCCGTCACGAACAATGGTACTCCGGACCCCGCACCCACATGCACGACCCCGACTTCAGAGCCCGCGGCACAGGAGGGGTGCGCAAGCTCCAATCCGCCTTCCCCTTCATGACTGCGGGCCGATGCCGTTTCAATCGCTGCCTGCGGGCATTGTTCGATCCCCGCGATCTTTCCGATCAATCCGGGCGGCAACTTCACATCCAAATCACTGAAGTGTTGCGAGCCATCTTCACGCTTCAGGTGCAACACGAATGGGGAATACGACGCCGCGATGGGGCTCGCCGTACCGGCTTCGAACACGGGAGTGTTCGGCGCCTGTGCTTCACTGCTCATGCACGCAGAGCCACCCACTCCAGTCACCGTGAACGGCACGCTCGACGGGAAGGCTTCTTTGCCTTCCGGCGCGCTCCATGGCGTCAGATCCGCGTTGGCCGCATACGACCCGCACGTGAGCGGCGTCGTCAACGTCGCGCGTGACCCTGAGAAGAAATCGAGCTTGACGTCTTCAAAGGGCAGTTGCGGGTCTTCATCGAAGCTTGCCGTCAGCTGGCCCGTAACCGGGTCGGGAGTGACCTTGCCGGGCAGCTTGACGACCACACCGCTCTGCGGATCGTAGACCGCGAGATACAGCGCCAACATCGATTTGAACGGATTGGCTTGCTGCGTCGCGATATAGACCGCTCCCGGCAACGGGTGATCGACCAGGTGCGTGTCCACCTCGACCGTCCCGATCTTCGACGCGTCCGGGCATTCCGCCGGACCGGGCGTGAACTGCGGATGGCCGACTTCCGCGCTCGTCTGCGGCAGATAGCCGACCTGCGCTTCAGAGCACGCCGCCAGGCCGTCGGCCGAAGACGGATCGACCGTTACGCCCGCGGGTAGCGTCACTTTTGCGTCCCTCACGTCCGACTCGGCGTTTTCGCAGACGACCTTTCCGGCTTCTTCCTTGCAGCCTTCGGGCTGCGGGACGTGCAGGTCGACGTGCAGACCGGTGGCCGAGTCGGCGAGGTTGGTGGTCGGCAGCGCTTCCAGGGCCGGATTGAATTCCAGTTTGTTACAACCGGTGATCGGCGGCGTTTCGACCACGTGTTCGTCGAATTCACCAACCGTCTGCCAGGAGTCAGCCCCGAGGATCGTCGTCAGCGGGCCCGAGCACGAGGTCGGGTCGGTGAGGAAGGGCTTCAGTTCAGACTGGTTGGCAGAACAAGGGCTGACCTCACCTTCTTCCTGGCCCGGCACAGGGCAGAAGCGCTTGGCGTCGTGGCTCGGATCGCTCGGCACGCCCCAGAAAGCCAGCTTTACCGCCTGGATCGGAGTGAGGGCAGGGATGTTCGGCGATTCCGCGATCACACGATAGTCGCCGCCGCTATTAACCCCTGCCTCGATCGTCACGATCACATTGTGCGCGGCGATCGTGGCGAACTCAGCCGCGACGCCACGAGGCGGGTAAACATCATAGATCCCAGTGGCCGAATTATAGCCTCGAGCTGCGCTCACTTCCTCGTATTCGAATGTGCCGACCTGGGCGGCCCCGCTGCATTTGGAGTCAAAGACTTCGTGACGGGTGCACTTCGAGACGGCATCGGGATTGCCGATCAGGCCGGGTGGAAGCTTGGTAAGTATCGTTTTCAGATTGCTGTTGGGACGATAGTGGTCTTCGTTTCGTTCGCCGATCAGCTTTTCGAAGAAGTTGTCGTTGACTTCGAAATTGGCGCGCAATTCGTACGGATGGCCGCCGGCCTGGGAGTAGGGATGACCTTCCCCTTCTTCATTGACCACTTCGAATTGCACCGCATGAATGCCAACTGTCACAAATGTCTGGTCAGCGTGACCAGTCAGCCCCGCTCGGTTGGTAACCAGAAAGCGATAGTGATAAATAGTGCCAACTCGCAAACCTTCAGCCTTGGCGCTGGCTTCGCGGTCACCGAAGCCTTCGCCCAGGTCTTGAGGTGCGCAGGGTACGGTGGTCGCGTCGGCATACTTGGACGCTTGGAAGTCGGCTTCGTCGACGTACTGGACCACGCAGGAGGTATCGAGGCCAAACGGGTTTATTTCCGCTTTGAAGTTGGCTTCGCGACCGCTCACCACTGCTGACTCCCTGTCGATCGATGGGCGTCCCGCGGTGGTGAACGTCTTGTCTTCGCTCTGACCTGGGGTCTTGTCCGAGTTCGCGGCCGAGAGGCGGAAGTGGTAGGTAGTGGAGCCGCCGAGGCCCTTGAGTTCAGCGCTGACCTGGCCTGGCGAGGAATAGGGCGGTTTCGGTGAACAGGGTGCAGTGAAACCGTACGCCTTGGTCGGGCCGTATTCGAACTGACATTCGGCGATTTCGCCGCCGCCTTCCGCTGCGTCGGGATCGACTTCGCCACTCACGGTGGCGCTCGTTTCTTCGACCTCCGCAGCGGGATTGGTCGTCACGGTGGGCACGACGATGTCACCACCAAATATCTGTACCTTTGCACCGGAGAAGTTCAACACTTCGGCGGCGTAGAGCCTTCCGCTTTCGGCGTTGACCGCCAACCCCCCGAAGGCCTGAGTTTCCGGCCCCTTGTTGAAGACATCGAGCAGTGCTCCGGAGGGTTCGTACTCTGTGATCTCGACTTCAGTTTGGTTGGTACTCGGGTTTTCAAGGGAATCCGAAACATAGACATGACCGTTGCCGGGATCGACACCCACCCCGACGGTCGAGTTACTGTCGATGACGGTGACGAAGGTGCCGTTGTGGAACTTGAGCGTTGGCCCCGGGCTGAGCGCACTGCCATCGACAACGTATAGGTTGCCGGAGGAGTCGAGCGCGATCATCCCTGGCGCCCCGGAGAGGTGTGGGTCGGTGATCTGTTCGAGGAACTGACCGGAGGGGCCGAACTTGTCGATCGCGGCGTGGGCTTGGTCGGCGACGTAGAGGTCTCCGGAGGAGTCGACAGCGAGGCCGGTGGGTTCAAAGCCGGCGGGACCGCCGGTGGGTTCGCTTCCGGCGGCGCCATTGCACTCGTGTTGTTCCTCTTCGAGCGAGGCCGGTTTCCTGGCGGTGATCTGGCAGAGGAACGTGCCAGATTCGCTGAAGCGATCGACGACCCCGTTACCGGTATCGGCGACGTAGAGGTCGCCCCTGTTGGCGGCGCCCGAACTGTCAACCGCGAGGCCCGAGCCGGCGAAGCCGAACGAGAATGAGCCCTGCGGGGTCGCGGAGCCAGCGATCTGGACGCCCGCGTATTTCCCCTTTTCCGTGAACTTGTCGATCAGGCCTTTGCCGAATCCGAACGCGTTGGATTCGAGCACGTAGACGTCACCGGCCGAGGGACCGGTGGAGTTGTCGACGGCGTCGGCGGTCAGGACACCACCGAACGGGCTTTCCGGCGCGGCGACGCCGTTGAAGCTGCCTTCCTGCAGGTGGACGACCTTCGCTCCGGCAGGCGTGGGCGCAAGCGCGAGCACGATACCGAGCGCGCACGCAAGCGCCGACAGGGTACGGAGCATCCGGCACCGCGGCGTGTCACAGGCGGGAGCGGCGGTCGAGTGAGATTTCATCGTGGCGTTCTCCTTGTTGCACTCGCGACGGGTCATTTGCCGGCCCTCCCGTGATTGCGGCGCGCCGAGCTCGTCTTGGCTTCATGGTCTCTGTGCGCCTGGCGTTCACAGCGATGGCGTGTCTTGGGCGTGTGTCGATAGCGCTGCGCGCACGCCTTCAACGCCCGCTCCAACCGCTGCTTGCGCGTCACTTTCGCTGCCGGTTTTTTGATCCCGGTTTTGACCCCAAGCTGCTGAGGGACGCCGGCGAGGTTCCCCGACCCGGAGAGGGCCGCGGAGGCCACCGAGAATTCCGCGGGCGCTTCGTTCAGCGGCGGCAGGCAACCTTCGGTCGATTCGCACGTCGGTGGTTGCACCGCTTCGTTCTGCGAGCGGAAGCCGCCGTTTACGCGGACGTCGTAGAGACTGTAGTCCCCGCCGGGATCGGAGTTAACCAGAGCCTGGGTGGTGACGATAAAGACGTCGTTGCCGCTGGCACTGGCATCGGCGAAATGGGATTCATCAGGGCTCGTACCGGTCGTCAGAAGGTACAGGTGGCCAGCCACATACTCATAGACGTCGCCGGTATCGTTGACATCGGCGGCCACGAGAGCGTTGCGCGTCTTGAAGAAGACCTGGCCGTTATCAGACACCGAGTGTTCGATGGGCTCAGGCGTGTCGGTCCAGAGTCCACTCTCTCTGGGCGGATCAATGCTCGTAGGACCGGCGGGAGATTCCCCACTGGGATCGCACGAAACGCAGGCAAGCTGTTTTGAGGCTGCTTCATAGAGGTAGATCTCCTGGCAGGCACCCTGTTCGTAGGAGGTATTGGTTATGATGCAGGGTCCAACGTTGTTGTAGCCGGTGAGGCTCTTCATAGAGTTGAAGGCAAGGAACCGACCGTTAGAGGAGACCCGGGCGGTGAGGCAGTACCCGCCTCCCCCGCCGTCTTCCGCATTCGCGTCTTCATCGTACGGTTTGGCGGAATACCAATCGCAGGCGTCACCGCCTTGGCCGAGGCCGGGGAGCAAAGTCGCGATATACGTGGTGGCTCCACCATGGGTCAGGTAGAGGTTTGGCTCGCCGGGCTTTGCTTCTTCCTGGTACTGGTTCTTTTCGTTTCCGGTGAGAACCCCATTGGCGACGAAGTAGAGGTAAGAGCCGTCTTCGGACGCACCGCTCATACCGAGCACGTCGGCCGATTCCGAGGCGTTGTTCGTGTTGACCGTGAGGTCTGTCAGCCGTTTGCCTTCTGGCTTTTCAAGGTCGTATTCGTAGAGGTCGGGGTTATCGGTTGCCGCCGTGGAGCCCTGGGTCAGCTTGTTCTCGTCGGTGAAAAAGACCTTGGAGCCGTCGGCGCTCGCCCACTGGAACTCGCCGTCGCCGCTGGGGCCAATGGCTCCCGCTTCGGCTTGGTCGACCTGGACGGTGCAGGCCTTGGAAGGTTCAGCCTGACTGCACTGGCCACTTGCAGTCGGGTCCTGAGCGGCGTTCTCGCGCAAGTAGAGGTTACCGTCGAGGTAGGCATTTCGGGGTTCAAGCGTGCCTTCTGCGACGAAGTAGACTCGTTCGCCGTCAGCGGAGACAGGATGCGAGTAGGTGGCGCCGCTCTGCGCGTTACCCATGCCGGCGCCGGCAAGCAGGCCCAACGTTGGATTGCCGTTCGGCAGGATGGTGACGAGGTGAATGACACCGTTGAAGCTCTCGAAGAGATCTTCGCCCGGGGAGTGGTAGCCCGGCCCGAATTCGGGCGGTGTCGGCGCTTCGGGGGTGAGCGCCAGCGGGCTCGTGAAGACGACGTGGCTGAGATCCGAGGAGCCCGCCTGGAACCAGGCGTCACGGGGTCCAAGCCCGAACGGAGTGACATTGACGAGGCTATAGGTACCCGTTTCGCTGTCGCGGACGAAGAGGTTCTGAGCACCGACCGGCTCGCCGGGGACAAGCAGCGGTTCGTCGTGACCGCCGTATTCGGCGGAGCTTTCATCTGTGTACTTATCGAGTTGGCCCCAGCCATCGGCAAGGACTGTCTTGGACAGATCCGGCGAGGCGCCTGCGATGAAGGGGTTGCCGAGCAGGCCGCCATTTGTACTGTTCGGAGGAATGAGATCCTGAGTGGTCCAGCCGGCACTGCCGCGGGTGACGAGCCAATACGGGCCCGCACTGGTAGCGCCAGTTGGAGCACCGCCGAAACTGTCGAAGAGGAACCTGTTGCCGTCAACGGACGCTCCGAAGGTGCCCTCCATTTCGCCGCTAATCGAGGAACCCTGGTGGACGTTGCTTGGCCGGATGCTGTTTGCTCCCAGGTAGGGTGCGGGACCAAGCGGATTGGCAAGCTCATAGGCGCGACATTCCGGTAGGAACGTCGAGGCCTGTTCCACGCGCCGCGCTTCGTTTTCACACCCTTCGCCCGCAAACGCGGGGGCAGCCCCAACCGCCCCGCACAGTGCCAGCACACACAATGAAGGGACAACCCCCAAGATCAACCCGCGAGCGCTCATCAGACCATCCCCTCTCACTGTCTCTGGAATTTGCGTTGTGTATTGATGCGTTGCCGCGTGTCCCTTTCGGGGCGCCCACCGCCGTCGGGGGCGCCGGTCTGGGTGTGAATGCCGTCTGTAAGACGCCGGCCCTTCTCCGTCGGCGCCCACGCGTTGGGCATGCCCTTGCTCGCGCCAACACCGGTGTTCTCGATCAGCCCGGCGCGCTGCAGACGGTGCAAGAGCTTTGAGATCTGGCCCTGGTCGACCACTCCGGCCAGCTCGCCGATCTGACGGTTGGATGGACCCGGTTCCCGCCCACCCTGCTGCGCGATCGCCATCAGCACCCGCACCGTGCGATAGGTGAGGCGCATCCCCGCCGCTTTGAACGGGTCCGCCTCCGGCACGCCACCAGCGAGATGGGACGAGCCGTTGACTGCGCCCGGCGTGGCGTGGGCGAGCGGGCGTGACAATTCGCGCCGCGCGGCGGCAGGGCCGAGATAAGGAAGCACGATCGTGCTCATCAGCGGACCCGCAAGCTCGATCAGCGGACGAGCGTGCGTATTACGGGCCGTGTTGCCAGCGACATCGCGGGCGGTACCCGGCACGAGCAGGCGCGCGTGGATGACACCCAGCGCACCACCGACGACACCCTCAGCTGTGAGCGGCGAAAGCTCGCCCGCGCCCTTTGACTCACCACGACCCTCGTCCACCGCGTGGGCAATCGACTCGATCGCCGCGGCGCGGCGCTGCAGCACACGCGGGCCACCCGCGCCTGACTCGTGCACGAGCACCCGCCCCAACCGCGGCTCATCTTCAAGAAAACCGAGGAAAGCGACCAGGCCCGTCCTGATCCGCTCCCGCCACGAACGCTGTCCCTCACAAGCGTCGACAATCCGCTCGTGCGCCAGGCCGAGCGCACGCTCGAACGCCGCCACGAAGCAATCCTCGCGATCGCTGAACGTCTCGTAGAACGTGCGCCGCGAGACACCTGAGCGCGAGACGACGTGCGCGACGCTCACGCCGCCCACCCCCCGCTCACAACACTCCTCGACCATCGCCGTGAGAATCCGGGCGCGCTGAAGCTCAGCGACCTGTACGCGCGCGAACTCGTCATAAGACTGTGCCGCGCCCACACTCGTTCGGCGCTTGGAAGCGGCCATCTCACAAAACCCCCCCAGACGGAGTGGACCCCTGGATGCCTGATAGGGAGATGGCACCCAGGAGCAACCCACCCGCATAAGGCAGAACGGAGGCCGGGTCAAGGGCGACCATCCCGCGTGGGGGCAAGAACAATGAACGCGCACCCAGCGCGCAAGGAAAACCAAGCCGAGCGAACCGCCCGGCCAGCCGCGCGCCAACGGCGCGGCGGAGGGAGCTACGCCCTAGAAGGCAGCTGTCCCAGAGAGAGAGAGAGAGAGAGAGAGACGCGTCAGCGACGCTGACGCGTCCTATTACGGACCCGCCAGAGGCGCACGAACTCTCAACTGCGTTATTCCCCAAGAAAAACACGCGAACAACAACCCTCTCTATTGCGACCCGGTCCCTCTCCAAGGTCCCGCCCAAAGCGCTTGCAATCGACAACGAAGCCGACCCAAACCCAGCCCTATGTTTATCCCCACACCCAAGCGGACGTCAGGACATTGGTCATCTTATACAGCATGCATGCGTGAATGTCAAGTCATAGGGCGCGATTTTTGGGAGGCACCGCGGTGGGAGCGGGCGTATCCCCTGACGCAACCGTGGATGTCGATGAGCGCTATCGCGCCAGGTTTTCGCGCACAGGCCCTTGTGAAACGGGCGATCTGCCGGCTCACCGCAGAGTTTCGTCGTACGGACTGAGTACGGTGCTCTGCC
>CAVRXK010000014.1:0-43326 GCA_963725165.1 uncultured Solirubrobacterales bacterium | reverse complement strand
GGCGCCGCCGCTGGCGACCTGCCGCGCGCATGCGTGATCGGCGCGGGCTCCTCCGGCATCGCGGTCGTGAAGGCGCTGCTCGAACGCGGGGTTCCCTTCGACTGCTTCGAGAAGTCAAACCAGGTCGGCGGCAACTGGGTGTTTGGCAATCGCAACGGGATGTCGGCTGCCTACCGTGACCTGTTCATCAACGTGTCGCGTGAGCGGATGGCCTACACGGACTATCCGATGCCGAGCAGCTATCCCGACTTCCCGCACCACACGCACATCAAGGAGTACTTCAACGGCTACGTGGATCACTTTGGCCTGCGTGAGCACATCACGTTTGAAACCGGCGTGGAGCACGCGCGCAAGCGTGAGGATGGGGTGTGGGAGATCGAACTCGACACGGGGGAGACGCGCGAGTACGACGCGCTGCTGGTGGCCAACGGCCACCATTGGGACCAGCGCTGGCCCGAACCTGCCTTCCCCGGCGCCGACACGTTCGAGGGCACCCAGCTGCACGCGCACTCCTACGTGGACAACTCGATCTTCGCCGGCAAGGACGTGGTCGTGCTGGGGATGGGCAACTCGGCGATGGACATCGCGGTGGAGTCCTCCTACGTGGCCGCGAACACCTATCTGGCGGCGCGCAAAGGCGCGTGGATCATCCCCAAGTACGTGTTCGGCAAGCCGGTGGACCAGCTGCCCAACAACCCGCGCATCCCGTTTGCGATCCGCCAGCGCTTGATCCACCAGACGATCAAGACGGTAACCGGCTGGCCCGAGCGCTATGGCCTGCCCAAGCCCGACCACAAGTTCGGCGAGTCCCATCCGACCGTGTCGGGCCGGATCCTCGACCGCATCGCACACGGCACGATCGCGCCGAAGCCGAACATCGCCTCGCTCGAGGGCGAGCGTGTGCGCTTCGTGGACGGCAGCGAGGTGCACGCGGACGTGGTCGTGTACTGCACCGGTTACAAGATCACTTTCCCATTCTTCGAGTCCGACTTCCTCGCCGCGCCCGACAATCACATCGAGCTGTTCAGGCGCGTGTTTCACCCTGATATCCCCGGCCTGTTCTTCATCGGCTTGTTGCAGCCGCTTGGGGCGATCATGCCGCTGGCCGAGGCCCAGGGGGCGTGGGTGGGGACCATCTGCGGGGAGCTACGCGCTGCCCGCGCCGGCCGATGTGAGGCGCGATATCGCCTCGGATCAGGCTGCGATGCGCAAACGCTATGTGGCCTCCAAGCGCCACACGATCCAGGTGGACTTCGACGATTACCTGTATGCGCTTGAGGCCGAGCGCCGCGCCGGGGCCGAGCGTGCGCGTGCGCGGGGGTATGCGCTGCCTGTGCCTGCGCACGCGGTCGTTCCCGTCGTTTAGCGGTGCCCGGCGGGTCCTTTTTTATTTGGATTTGAGGGTCGTTCCAGTGATCTTCGGGTGCTCGCCGGGGAACGTAGTGGAGGCTACTGGCGGTCATCGTAGTCGCGAGTCCTGCCAGCCATTGACATGTTGGCCAGACAAATGTCTTGTTTAGTATGCAATCGTTTGGTAAAGTACGCATGCGATGGATGTCTCGCGTCCCTACAGCGCAGTGGCTCCCACGGTGGAGGGAGATGTTCTTGTCGTGCTCGCCGGCACGACGTTGCCGTTGACCGGTCGGCAAGTCGCGCGGCTTGCCTTGCGTGGCTCGGTGGCGGGTGTGGCGAAGGCCCTCGATCGCTTGGGACGCCAGGGTGCTCGGACGCGCTTGGATGCGCCGCCGGCGTCGCTGTACACACTCAATCGGGATCACCTCGCGGCGCCAGTCGCCGAAGCGTTGGCGGGGCTGCGCACCGAGTTCATCGGTCGTTTGCACGATGCGTTCTCGGCTTGGGAAGTCAAGCCTGTGCATGCATCAATGTTCGGTTCGGCCGCTCGGAGAGACGGTGCACTCGACAGCGACGTGGACATCTTCGTAGTTCGGCCCGCCGCCGTCGACGAGGAAGATCCGGTGTGGAGTGAACAGCTCACGAATCTCGGCGACCTTGTCTTTGCTTCGAGCGGTAACCGCGCCGGCATCGTCGACTTCGCCGAGCAGGACATGGAGCGCATGTTGCAAGAGAACCCGCCGGTTCTCGACGAGCTTCGGCGTGACGCGATCGACCTCGCCGGGCTCTCGTCGCATGAGCTGCTGGGTTGGGCCCAATGAGTCGCGCGGCGAGGAAGGACATTCGCACCAGGCCATGTAGTGCGGTCGATGCCCAGAAGCGACTCGGAGACGCGGAGAAGTACCTCGAGGTGGCACAGCTCGTTGCCGGCGAGGACTCGTTCGAGTCCCACAACGTCGCGGCCGGACTTGCGGTGCTGGCGGGTATCGCCGCCGCCGATGCTGCCTGCTGCAAGGCACTGAACGAGAGTTCGAGAGGGCCCGATCACCGGGAAGCCGCCGACTTGGTGCGTCTGATCGCTCCCGGCGGCAAGACGGCCGCCAACAATTTCGAGCGGTTGGTCGGCCTCAAGGATAAGGCTCACTACAGCTTCCTCAACGTATCCGGCCAGGATCGCGCGGCGGCGCTTGGTCGTGCCGGTCAGCTCGTTGACTTCGCCCGGCAGGTTCTGCAGCGCTGACCAACAGCTTGGTCTTCTCCGAAGAGGGGGTTGACTTTTGCATCGACTTTGGTATAAGGTACCCATGTGGTCGTTCCGCACGGGGCGTCTACCAAACATAAGGTCGGGTTTTGGGTCGGTCCTTGTTGGTCGACTGAAAACGTGAGCAGGGCCCTTGGGAGAGGGACTGGGTCGTTCTGAGAGGGAGTTGTATTTCGCGTGCGGTTTCATTGGGGAATAACGTGCTTGAGAGTCCGTGTGCTAACGGTGCCGGCGTAATAGGACGCGTCAGCGTCGCTGACGCGTCTCTCTCTCTCTCTCTCTCTGGCCGGGCTGGTTCTCAACTAGGTTCGAGCCGGCACCGCTGTTTCACCGGGCTGAAGGCCTGGCTCGGTTGCTCGCGCGTAGTAAGCGTTCGAAGCTTCTTGTTCTTCTGCCGTCGTGGGACCTGTTCCCGTGGCGGTCTTGTGCTGCCCGTGGGCGGGTCAGCTTTGTGTTGGTTCTCTTGAGGAGGGGATGTGCCGATGGGTGCTCGCAGGCTTAGGTTGACGATGGCGGCTTCGCTTTGCGGGCTTGTTTGCGTGGTTGGGGTAGGTGTGGTCCCGACGGTGGCTGGCGCCGCGACGCACTTCGGCGGATTTGGAGAAGAAGCCGAACAGCTTCGCGGGCCGAAAGGTGTGGCGGTCGGTCCGACGGGTGAAGTTTACCTCGGCGATACATTGAACAATCGAGTTGACAAGTTCGACAGCTCAGGAAATTTTCTGCTGGCGTGGGGTTCGGGTGTAGCCACCGGTGCAAACGAAATGCAGACTTGTACGATCGCGAGTGGTTGCGAAGGGGGGTCGCAATATGCTAGCCCGGAAGCATTTGAATTGCCGGCGGGTGTGGCGGTCGACAACGACCCGTCGAGTTTGTCCTATGGCGACGTGTATGTAGTCGACAGGAGCCATGGGCGTGTGCAGAAGTATGACTCTTCGGGCAAATTCATCCTCATGTTCGGCGGTCACGTCAACGAAACGACTGGTGGCGACGTGTGCATGGCCGGCGAAACATGCAATCTGTATGGAACGCAGGGCGTTGCCAATGGCGAATTCTCACATTGGGAATCCTTGAGCAGCTTCATCGCCGTGGGCCCTGGCGGAGATGTGTATGTCGGCGACACGGGGCGCGTGGAGGTGTTTGAACCGTCCGGCACTTGGAAGGAAAACATCTCGCTGGCCGGCCTATCGGCGACGGATCAGCCCACGGCGTTGGCGGTCGATGCCGCCGGTGACGTGTATGTCAAGGACAGCGGTGTGGCGGGTGTGCATGAGTTCGAAGCAAACGGGACGGAGAAGAGCACGATCTTCGACGAAGGCAGCACGTCCGTCACGGCGCTTTCCATTGACGCTGCCGGCAATTTGTATGTAGGCGACTCAAACGGTGGATTCCACGTCTTGAAGTACGGTCCGACCGGGAAAGAGCTCGACAGCTTTGGTTCCAAAACAGTAACCGGCTCGAATGAAGGTCTCGCCTTTTCCGATACGACCGACGAACTATACGCGCCCGACGTCGATTCCGGGCAAGTGTGGGTGCTATCGCCGCCTGCACCGGGCCCGTTGGTCGACGGCGAGTCGGTTGTCCCAGGACTCCGGGGTGAAGCGACGTTCGAAGCGACGGTGAATCCCGAGGGCAACGAACCGAGCTATTACTTCCAGTACGTCGACGAAGCTCAGTTCAAGGCAAGCGGTTACGCGGACGCGACGAGTACCGTGAGCTCCGCGATCGCCTCGGCGGGCTTCGAAGACCAGTCTGTCAGTACGAACTTGCCCGCCGGGACCCTGCTCCCGGGCACCACCTATCACTATCGTGTGGTGGCGACCAATTCCCAGGCACGGTCAGCGGCGACGATCAGAGCTTCGAAGAGATACCGCCCGGCACGGATCACGGGTCCGTGGGCGAGCGACGTGGCGAATACGAGCGCGACGCTGGCGGCGACGATAGATCCGCTGGGCGCGAGTACGAGCTACCACATGGAATACGGTACGAGCATCGCCTACGGTCAGGTCTTGGTCGGCAGCGTCGGTGAAGGCATGGGCGCAATACCGGTCACTCGTCACATCCAGAACCTGGAATCCGGCACGATCTACCACTACAGGATCGTTACGACCAGCGAAGTTGGAACGGTGGAAGGCGCTGACCATACGTTTACCACCCAGGCCCTCGGCGGGGAGTTGACGTTGCCCGACGGCCGGGCATGGGAATTGGTCTCCCCGGCGGACAAACACGGCGCTTTGATCGAACCGGAAATATCCGGCGCTTTTGGCGACACACAGGCCGCCACGGACGGGAGCGGGGTCACCTATCTGGCGAGCGAACCGATTACGGGAAAGCCACCGACGAGCCGTGTCAGCAATCAGGTTCTCACGATGCGCGGCCCGGATGGCTGGCAGTCTACGGAAATCGGAATATCGCCCGAACTTCGTGGCAAGGAAGGAGAACGACCGGCCAGCGAATTGCTGTTTGGGGCGGCGGCCGAAGATCCCTACCTTTTCTCGCCAGATCTGTCGCTCACAGTCATGGAACCTGGCGAAACTTCTCCCCTGCTTGGTGGAGCGACCGAAAGAACGATCTATCTACATGACAATCTGACGGGCGCATACACACCGCTTGTAACCCCGGCGAACGTGCCGGAAGGGACGAAATTTGGCGGTATAAACGACGAAGAAGGTCAAAGCTCGGAGATGAGGTTCGTGACGACAACGCCTGACCTGAGCCACATCGTGTTGGCTTCGCGGTTCAAGCTGACTCCTGAAGCTATCGAGACTGGTACAATCACATCAAGCAATCTGTATGAGTGGAGCGCCGGTCAGCTGCAGCTCGTAAACATACTGCCGGACAACGAAGCGGCAGACGGAGGCTATCTCGGCCGCAGCAACCTCGATGTCCTGAATGCGCTCTCAGACGATGGTCGCTGGGCCGTGTGGAGTACAGCTCCAACAGGCTCTAAGACAGGCTATACCCTTTATGTTCGGGACATGGTTGCGCACAAGACGATCCAGGTCGGGGGTCGGGCTGCCATATTCGAGACGATGAGCAGCGACGGATCGCTTGTCTTCTTTCTGGAACATGGAGAACTGTACGACCTCGATACCACTACCGGCACACAGACCGACCTGACGATTCACCACGGAGCCGGCGAACGTACGGCAGGGGTGCAGGATGGTGTGATTGGCGTGAGCGAAGACGGCAAGTACGTGTACTTCGTCGCCACCGGCGTGCTTGCCAGTGGCGCGGTAAGCGGTGAAGACAATCTCTATCTGCTGCATGAAACCGGTAGCGGATGGGTGACGAGCCATCTCGCGACGCTGTCGGACGAAGACCAACCAGATTGGTACAACAACGCATATGTTAATGCCGGGGCTGTAGCCCTGGAAATGGTGACTTCGAGAGTGACGCCGGATGGTCGCTACTTGACGTTTATGTCAAACCGTCCGCTGACGGGCTATGACAATACCGACGCGCTCAGCGGACAGCCCGATGAGGAGGTCTACTTGTATGACGCGCAGTCGGCCCGCCTGGTATGCGCCTCGTGTAATCCGACCGGTGCGCGACCTCACGGCATATTTGACAGTACACAGGGGGCCGGGCCGATGGTCGATCGCCAGAAAGCATGGGGGAATCACTGGCTGGCCGCCAACATCCCAGGCCGGCGTTATAGTCGACTGCAGGCGGTGTATCAGACGCGTTTCCTCTCATCGAGCGGACGATTGTTCTTTACCAGCTCCGATGCTCTCGTGCCGCTGGACACGAACGGGCTCGAGGACGTGTATGAGTATGAGCCGGCAGGTATCGGCAGCTGCACGAGCGCGAGCACAGGGTACAACGAACGCTTGGGTGGCTGCGTGAGCCTGATCTCGTCGGGTACGTACAATGGTGAATCGGCGTTTCTGGACGCGAGCGAAAGCGGCGACGACGTATTTTTTGTGACCGGCGCCAAACTGACGACGGAAGACTATGACGCCAGTAACGATGTCTATGACGCACACGTATGCACGACGGCTGTGCCGTGTGTCGCGGCACCTGTGTCACCGCCGCCCTGCACGAGTGGGGATTCGTGCAAGGCGGCGCCCTCGCCTCAACCGGCGATCTTCGGGGCGGCGCCCAGCGCCACCTTCTCGGGGATCGGGAATGTGGCCGAAGAAGTGAAGAGTGTAGTCAAGCCCAAGAAGAAGAAGAAGAAGGCAAAGCCCAAGCGTCACGCCAAGAAGAAACGGCACAAGGCAAAGAAGGCGCGCGGAAGTCGCGCGGGCAAGGCGACCAGGAGAGGCAAGTGATGATCATGGGATCAGCGAGGAGAAGGGTCATCTCTACCGTCGCCGTCGCGGTATTGCTTTCGGTGCTGGGTGGGGTCGGTCAGGCGCAGGCCAACGAGCCGTGGTGGAAAGTACATACCTTCTCGGCGACGAGCGACGCGGCCGGCGAAGCAGAGATCATGGTTGAAACGACAAATCTCGGTGATGCCACCGCCAATAAATTGTTCAGTCCCGTGACCGTCGTAGACAAGCTGCCGCCGGGCGTGACCGCCGCCGCGATCTACGGGGCGGGCGGTGGCACCAGCCTGGGGACCATTCTGCAGGAATCTTTCTCGAACTGTTCGCTTGCGACCTTGACCTGTACGTACGAACTTCCGGTGATGGCTTACGAACGGGTCATGACAGCGATCATCGTAAAAGTCGCGCCTGGGGCGGGTGACGGCGAGAACGAAGTCAGCGTCTCGGGTGGCTTGGCGTCACCGGTCGTCTCGCGTCAAGCTCTGGCGCTGGAAGGCCCGCCGCGGCCATATGGCGTGGAAAGCTATGAACTCACGCCAGAAGAAGAAGGCGGCTCACGCGATACTCAAGCCGGATCGCACCCGTTCCAGCTGACCACATCGTTCACGATGAACACGCACACGGTTGTGGCCACCGGCATCAGTGGGATCCCTACGCTCGAAGCCCAGCCGCCGGCGCTGACGAAGGATCTGCGCTTTGATCTGCCGGCGGGGTTGGTCGGGAACCCAACGCCGCTGCCCCAATGCAGCACGTATGTCTTCACAGAGAGCGGGAGCAACAGTAGTGGGAACAGCCCGCCGTGCGCTACGGATACGGTTGTGGGCGTGGCCACGACCATACTCAACGCTGTTGGCAGCGGCGAACACGCCCCGTTTGTGGGCACGGTCCCGCTGTACAATCTTGTGCCGGCGCACGGTGAGCCCGCGAGATTCGGCTTCCTGGTGGACAAAGTGTTCCCAGTGATCCTCGACACCTCGGTCCGTACAGGAGGTGACTACGGCGTTGTCGTCACTGTTCCAAACATTCCTCAGGTTGCAGGACTCATCGGCAGCGAGGTGACATTCTGGGGTGCGCCGACCGATCCGCGGCACGATACTTCACGTGGGGTGCAGTGCCTGGAAGAAAACGGTCGCAAATACATCTCCACCGAACAGGAAGAAGCATGTCCTGTAAATGAAAAGCAACCATTCCTGATCATGCCGACGAGCTGCTCTGGCGTACCGCGCACGACGCTGGAAGCGGACTCGTGGGCACAGGCCGGCCAGTTCACCGCGCCCAAGGAATACACCTTTCAAAACGAAGAAGGTGAAGCGCTTCCGTTCGATGGCTGCAACCGCTTGAGCTTCGAACCGTCGGTCAACGTGACCCCCGATGGGCAGCAGGGCAGCACGCCGACGGGCCTGACTGTCGGCGTGCATGTCCCCCAGGAATCGGAGTTGAACCCGAACGGTCTGGCGGATTCGACGGTGAAGGACACGACCGTAACCCTGCCGACGGGTGTCGCGCTCAACCCCGCGGGGGCGGACGGTCTGTCCTCCTGCTCGGAAGCGCAGGTCGGCCTGCAGAGTCCGGCGGCGATCGCGTGTCCTGAATCGTCCAAGGTCGGGACGGTGGAAATCAGCACCCCGTTGGTACCCGAACCGCTCGTCGGTGCGGCGTATCTCGCTTCGCAGGACGCGAATCCATTTGGTAGCTTGGTCGCGTTGTACATCGTCGTCGAAGACAAGACGGCGGGCGTCCTGGTGAAGGTGGCCGGTGAAGTCAAACCGGACCCGGTGACAGGTCAGCTCGTCTCGACATTCGACGATACGCCACAACTACCCTTCGAAGATTTGAAGGTGCACTTCTTCGGGGGGTCGCGGGCGCCATTGGGGACGCCAGCGCTATGCGGACCATACTCGACGACGGCGTCGATCGCTCCGTGGTCTGGGAACCCCTCGGTGCAACCGACCCCTTCGACTTTCGAAATCACGACCGGCCCGAACGGGAGCCCGTGCGCCAACCCGCTGCCGTTCGATCCGTCGCTTACGACCGGAAGCCTGAACATTCAGGCCGGTGCGTTCACGCCGTTCACGATGACGATGTCGCGCGAAGACGGTAACCAGAACCTCAAGGCGATCCAGCTGCAGATGCCCCCGGGCCTGTTGGGCGAGCTCTCCAGCGTCAAGCTCTGCGGCGAAGCGCAAGCGAACGCGGGGACGTGTGGTCCGGAAAGCCTGATCGGGCAAACGACCGTCAGCGTCGGCCTGGGCGGCAACCCATACACCGTCAACGGTGGCGAAGTGTTCATCACCGGACCGTACGAGGGGGCACCGTATGGCCTGTCGATCGTGAACCCCGCGAAGGCCGGACCGTTCGACCTCGGCAGACGGTCATCGTCAGGGCGAAGATCGAAGTCAACCCGATCACCGCGGCGCTCACGATCACGACCGACACGAATGGGCCGTATGCGATCCCGCAGATCCTCGACGGAATCCCGCTGCAGATCAAGCACGTGAACGTCACGGTCAACCGGCCCGGCTTCACGTTCAACCCGACCAACTGCAGCCCCAGGACAGATCACCGGCAGCCTGACAAGCAGTCGAAGAAACCGTCTCGACGCTGCACGTCCCATTCCAGGTGACCAACTGTGCCGTGCTTGAAGTTCAAACCGATCTTCAAGGTCTCGACCAGCGGCAAGACATCGCGCAAGAACGGTGCGAGCCTCGACGTCAGGCTGACCTACCCCAAAGCCCCGTTCGGAGTCAGGCGAACATCGGCAAGGTCAAGGTGGACCTGCCAAAGCAACTACCCTCACGCCTCACGACGCTGCAAAAGGCGTGTACGGACGCGCATGTTCGAACGCGAACCCCGCGGCCTGCCCGCCGATTCAAGGATCGGCACCGCGACGGCGACCACACCCATGATGCCCGTCGCATCTGCAGGGACCCGCGTACTTCGTGAGTCACGGTGGCGCGAAGTTCCCCGAACTGATCGTCGTGCTCACGGGCTACGGCGTCACCGTCTACCTACACGGCGAAACGTTCATCAACAAAGCGGGGATCACCAGCAGCACGTTCCGCACGATCCCCGACGTCCCCGTCGGCGTATTCGAACTGAAGCTCCCCGAGGGGCCCGACTCCGCACTGGCGGCCAACGGGAACCTCTGCACGAGCACACTCACGATGCCCACCGCTTCGTGGGCGCAAACGGTGCGCGTCATCACAACAGTCCACCCCGATCACCGACCACGGGTGTCCCAAGAAAAAGACGGTCAAGAAGAAGACAACAAGGCAAGGCCAAAACACACAAGAAGAAGAAATGAGCATGCCCACCAAGGCAAAGGCGCCGTCAAGTGGGGCGACGCCAAACGTACCGATCCCGTCAGCTGACGGCCAGCTCTCAGAGCGACAGGGACGCCCGCATGCCGCGATTGTTCATAGCGGGAGTCGCCCTCGAGCGCACGCCCAAGGGAGCGTAGGTGGTGAGGCGAGCGGCTTGCAGGCGAGCGGACCCGAGCGCGTGCTGGAGATTCAGCGCGCGCGGCTGCTCGCGGCGATGGTCGAGGTTTGCGCCGAGCAAGGCCCGGCGAATGTCAGCGTCGCGCACATCGTCGCGCGTGCTGGTGTCTCGCGTCGCACGTTCTACGAGTTGTTCAACGATCGCGAAGAGTGCTTCCTCGGCAGCGTTCGACGAGGGGATCTCGCGTGCGTCGCGGTATGCGCTCGAAAGCTATGACCCTACGGCGGGGTGGGCCGAGCGGATCAGGACGGCACTCACCGGCCTGCTCTCGTTCCTCGACGCGGAGCGCGGTATGGGGCAGCTCATTGTCGTCGGATCGCTAGGCGCGGGCCACAAAGCGCTGCTGCGCCGCCGGCGTGGCATCGCCCAAATTATCGCCGTCGTCGACGAAGGACGTATGGAGAGGGAGTCTGGCTCAGAACTTCCACCCCTAACGGCAGAGGGGATCGTCGGCGGGGTCCTGTCGGTCCTTGCACGCACGACTCTTGGATGGCAAGCAGGGACAGCTGGTGGAGCTGAGCAGGTCCGCTCATGAGCATGATCGTGCTGCCCTACCTCGGACCCACCGCCGCGCGCAAGGAGCTTGCTCGGTCGGTCCCGCGCCCGCCTAACCACCTGTCCACGGTCGGCCCGGACCCGTTGCGCGAACTGGGAATGCGTCTCACCTATCGCACGGTGCGCGTGCTGCTCGCCGTCGCCGCCACTCCCGGCGGCTCCAATCGCCAGGTCGCGGACGCCTCCGGCATCACCGACCAGGGTCAGATCTCAAAGCTGCTCGCGCGTCTGCAGGGGCTCGGCTTGATCGAGAACGCGGGCGCCCCCGCTACGCGCGGCGCGCCCAACTCGTGGGTGCTGACCGATCGGGGGTGGGAAGTCCAGGAAGCGCTTGCTCGCAGCGCCGCTTGACAGTGTGACGGGGCACTCGCCCGGAAGCGCCGTTCCGGCTCGCCGGCGTCTACGTGTGACCCCAACTCCGCCAACACTTTTGTGGTCTGGGTCGGCTATGTATCGAGGCCGAGCGCGAGCACGAGCGCCGCGTTCAGATGTCGAAGGGTGACCGGGTCGAGCGTTCCGCGACGGCGGACCAGGCGGTCCTTGGCGACGTTGACGATCCAATCGCAGTTGGCCACGCTTGGCTCATCGACACCGTGAGCGCGGGTCAACTCTACCTCGGCGACGTGGTCGCGCACCTTGCTCGTGACCGCGACACAGTTCAGTCGGCTGAGGACGGGTATTGCCACCTCGCGGGTGACGATGACCACAGGGCGAACGATGGGGCCGAGGTCTGCGTCCCAGACCTCGCCTCGCGCTATCACGCGAGCGCTTCGCCGGCCAGTACAGCCGCGGCGTCGAGCATCAGTGTCTCGTCCTCAGTGAGCGGGATGGCGTAGGCGTTGCGATAGGAGGCGGCGATACGCGACTCGCGCGATGTGCTGCCGAGTAGTCGGATGCCGGCCCTTACGGCCTCGGCCCGCGTTCGAAAAGATCCCTCGGCCACCGCAGAGTCCAGCATCTTCAATTCGCCTTCAGTCAAACGCACCGCGATCTGCGACATGCGCTAAGCATACCAAAATGGTAGACAGGAGGAGGAGTATCGACCTCAGTCCTTACGAGTATTTGAATATTCGAATATTTGTATCGTGCTATCGGCGTGGCGGCACTTTGCCGGGGGCTCGGCTGGACATCTGCCGTGCTACGCGATCCGATGGGGCGGATCTCCTGCAGGCGGTAGCCAAGGGGTAGTGATGGTATGATTTTGCCATGGTCACTACCATCGATTCTGCCGGGCGGATAGTGGTTCCGAAGCGACTGCGTGAAGAACTGGGCTTCAGGCCCGGGCAGGAGCTCGAGCTGAGCGCTGTTGACGGACGTCTCGAGATCGAGCACCAGGCCACGCCGATGCGTCTGGAGCGGCGTGGTGGTCGGCTGGTTGCGATCACGGATCGTGAGATGCCGACACTCACGGCCGAGATGGTGCGCGAGACGCTCGAGCAGGTTCGTCGTTGACACCGGACAGCAGCGTTGTGATCGCCGCGTTCGCGAGTTGGAACGAGAAGCATGAGGCGGCAATAGAGGCGTTGGGCGACGTTCGCGACCTTGTCGCACACGTGGAGCTCGAGGTCTATTCGGTGCTGACCCGTCTGCCGGAGCCACTCCGGGCTGCCCCCGGCCTCGTTGCGGAATATCTTCGCGAGGATTTCTCGGGTGAGCGTATGGTGCTGCCCGAGCGCGAGCACCGCACGCTGATCAAGCGACTCGCCGATCTTTCGATCTCCGGTGGCTCCGTCTACGACGCCAGTGTGGCCGTGACAGCCAACCACCACGGACGCCCCTTGCTCAGCTGCGATCGTCGCGCAGCAAGGACTTACGAGAAGCTCGGCATCGACGTCATCTACCTGTAGGCGCGCCGCGAAAAGCCCGTGTGACAGGGGCTTGCGCCGGAAGTGCCGCCTCGGCTCGCTAGCGTGTATGCGTGACCCAAACGTTCTGCCGTCACAACCGCTTCGTCCAGCGCTGCCCGATCTGTCGCGAGACCGTTCCGGGTCAGAAGCCCAAGCCTGCCGCCAAGCCCAAGCGGCAGACGAGCACCGGCACTCGGGCCAATGGCAGATCGGGCGCAGTGGTGACATCGCGAGGCGGGACGAGCACAACGCGGCCGACCGGGCGCACCTACACGCGTCGCACACAGGAAGTGCGCGTGCACCGCGAGACGCGCTCCGAGGACGACGGCTACCGCTGCGAGCTGGTTCCCGGCTTGCACTCCTCCGAGGACGCGCTGCGACTGGTGCGGGAGATCGGGTTCGCCAGCGGGCGGCTGCTCACGCTCACCGCCGCGCCGCCCAGTCTGTATGCCGAGGCGCGCGACTGCGAGGACATCGAGCAGGCCACGTGGATGTGCTTCCTTGCCGCCTACCTTTCTCCTCTGCAGGGATCGCAGTCGTTTGTCGGCATCCGTCAAGCGCTGCTCTCCAGCTGGGCCTCGGGCACGATCCCCGACATCGAGGAGGTCCCGCTCGGGCCGCGCAGCTCCCACGACCCCGCTCGCGGTGGCGAGACACTGATCGCCTACCGGCGCTTTGCCGAGCACGCCGGCTCGCAGGAGCGAGCGTTCACCGGTGAGCCCGAGTGGACCCCGCAGCGGCGCTTCGAGCGCGTGTTCGAGCGGCTCGCGCTGCCCGGCTTCGGGCGCATGGGGCGCTACGACCTGCTCGTCACGCTCGGACGACTGGGGCTGTATGAGCTGCGTGCCGACTCCTTGCATCTCGGCACGCGCACCTCGCTGATCACCTCCGATCCCACGCCGCCGGCGGCCAAGCGCGTGTTCGGGATCGGCGATCCGATCCACGTCGAGCGGCGTGCCTCCGCGCTCGCCGACGCGCTCTCCACGCCGATCGAAGCGCTCGATCTGGCGCTTGCCAACTGGGCCTCGGAGGAGCGCGTCACGCTCGGTTTCCCAGCCGAGACCAACGACACGCACGCGGTCGAGCGGGCCGCCGCCGCGCTCGAAGTCAAAAACCCGGTTCAGCCCAGCCCCTAGTGGCGGATCGGCCGCGAAGCCTCGTGCGCATAAGCTCGCGGGTAGCGCAAGCGGTCGGGCAAAAGTACCGTCCACCCCGGGGCCTAAAGTCCCGGATATGCCGCTCTGCTTCATCGAGCCCCACGACGCCATCCGAGTGATCGCGGACTCCGTCGGCCGCGAGGCCCGCCGGCAGCTCGTCGGCGAGGTCGTGCGCGCATGGGTCGACGATCTGCCCGACCAGGAGCTCTCCTTCCACTACGCCCGCGCGATCGCCGATCTCGACCAGGACGATCTGCACCTGCTCGCCGCATGGCACGCGTCGCTCGAGGTGGGCCAGCCGATCCCCAACACCGCGTTCCTGGTCGGCGTCTTCCCAAGCCTTGGCGAGAACCGCCGCGAGGCGCTGAAGATCGCCGCCGGCTTCCGGGGCGAGGAGCCATTTCCAAGCAGGTCTCGCCGAGGAACAGGCGCTCGACACGGTGCTCCCCGTCTCTCGCGCGAGCGCGCGATCGAGCTGGCCGGCGAGTGCATCCAGCTGTATCAGTGGGACCGCCTCGGGTCCTACAACTGAGGCTGGCCCAGTAGCCCGAGCGGGGATCGGCCAGACGCACTAGACTTGACCAATGCCTGAGCCCACCGAATCCACGCCGACGGTCGATGACGTGATGGACGCCTTGTCCAACGTGATCGATCCCGAGCTGGGTCTCGACTTCGTCGAGCTGGGTTTGATCTACGGCGTCGAGGTCAGCGGGGGAGACGTCAACGTCACGTTCACGCTCACCACCCCCGGCTGTCCGATCGGCCCGCAGGTCACCGAGCAGATCGAAGAGTTCGTCGGCGAGCTCGAAGGCGTGGAAAGCGTCGAATCGGAGATGGTCTTCACGCCCCCTTGGTCGCCCGAGAAGATGAGCGAGGACGCGAAGTTCGCTTTGGGCTACTAGTCTGGACGGCCGATGCCGGCGCGGCGGCGTCCTCGGTCGCTCGCGTCTTCGTACGCCCGCTCCCTGCGTCCTTGCCCCGCTTGGCCCTCGACCGCCCGACGACTTGTCCTTCTGGAGCTTCCAGCGCCTGCCGCTCACGCGCGATCGCGACCAGCGTCGCCAGCTCCGCTTTGATGCTCTCCCCGATCGACTCGATGTCCGGCAGTGCGTCGAAGTCGCCCAACAGGCCGAAGTTCATCTCGCCCGCGTAGGACATGATCGCCACAGCCAGCGCATGATTTTCCGGCAGGAACGCCACCGGAAACACACGCTCCATGCGGCGCCCCAGGACGTAAAGAGGGAACTGCGGTCCCGGCACGTTCGTCACGATCAGGTTGAACAGGCGCGTGGAGAAGTTCAGTCGAGATGCCTGCGCGAGGATCGTCGGCGGCGCGAAGTTCTGCGCGCCCGCGATCACCTCCGCGCCGAGCGCCTGCTTTGACTCCTTCAGCCCGTCCATCGCGTGCCTCACGAAGTTCAGGCGCTGCAGCGGGTCGGCGATGTACACGGGCAGCGGCCCCCGCATCACCACGATCCGATTGCCGCCCTCATGGCGTTCGCCCACCGTCCGCACCGACACCGGCACGAGCGCACGCAGCTCCATGCCCTCGGTGCGCACTCCGCGGGCGATCAAAAACGAGCGCAGCGCCCCCGTCACGACCGCCAGCACGACGTCGTTCACGGTGCCGCCGAGCACGTTCTTCACGAGCTTGAAGTCATCCAGTTGCGCCGCGATCCCCACAAAACGCCGGTGCGGGCCGATCTCGACGTTGAGCGGCGTCGGCGGCGCCGGGTTCAAGCCGGCCCACACGATCTCGCCGATCCCCTCGGCCGCCTCGCGCGCGCGCTCGAGCGTCTGCTCCGGGTGGGTCAGCGCATCGAGTGTTCCGCTCACCATCTCCACGCCCGCGCGCAACGCCCCACGCATGCCCGCCGCCACGAGCTCGGGCGTGTCCGGCTCGGGATGTGGTTTCCACGCTCTGCCAGAATGGCGCAGCGGCGGCGGTTCCTTGCTCACGTCGAATAGCACCGTCGCGAGATCCACCCCCGCGATCCCGTCGATCAACGAATGGTGGGTCTTCGAGATCAACGCGAAACGGTCGCGGGTAGGGGCGCCATGCCCGTCCATCTCGGGGTCGAGGCCCTCGATCAGCCACATCTCCCATAGGGGCTTCGAACGGTCAAGCGCCTGCGAGAAGATACGCGCCGTCAGGTTGCGCAATTGTTCCCAGCTGCCCGGGGCCGGCAGAGCCGTGTGGCGCACATGGAACTCGAGGTTGAAGCCGGGGTCGTCAACCCACACCGGACGCCCGCTGTCCAGCGCCGTGTAGGCGAGCTTGTGGCGGTAGCGAGGGACCAGGTGCAGGCGCTTGCGGATCTGTTCGAGGAACTCCTCCATCGGCGGCGGCGGACCCTCGAGCAATGTCAGCCCGCCGACGTGCATGTGCGAGCGCGGTCCCTCCTGGTGCAGGAACGACGCGTCTACCGCCGTGAGCCTGTCGAGGTGACGCTGTGTCATCCGCAAAGGGTACTGGCCGCACGCGCGCGTGCCATGCCGGTGGCGCCTGTCCACGGTGGCGCCTGTCCAGCCGGGGTGCGTCCTCGGCAGGGCGGAGGTGCGCCGTAGCGCCGGCTCTACAATGACACCGATGGCCACCGACGCGGCAACCGTGCCGAACACGGTCGAGAAGATCCTGCTCGCGGCACCGCGGGGATACTGCGCGGGCGTGGACCGCGCAGTGCAGACGGTCGAACGCGCACTCGACCTGCACGGTGCGCCCGTGTACGTGCGCAAGCAGATCGTCCACAACAAGCACGTCGTGGAGTTGCTCACCGCGCGCGGCGCCGTGTTCGTGGATGACGTCAGCGAAATCCCCGAGGGGGCCCTCACCGTCTTCTCCGCGCACGGCGTCTCGCCAAAGGTGCGCAGTGACGCGCAGGCGCGCCGGCTCGACACGATCGACGCTACCTGCCCGCTCGTCACTAAGGTCCATCGCGAGGCCGTCCATTTCGCCGAGGATGGCTACACGATCGTGCTCGTCGGCCACGCCGGCCACGAGGAGGTCGAAGGAACGATGGGGGAGGCCCCGGGGAACATCGTGCTGGTGGAGAACGAGCAAGACGTGGACGAGCTCGTCGTCGAGAACCCTGAGAATGTCGCCTACGTCACGCAGACAACGCTCTCAGTCGACGAAACAAGCGCGATCGTCCAACGACTGCACGAGCGCTTTCCCTCGATAAAAGGTCCCCGCACCGACGACATCTGCTACGCCACCACCAACCGCCAGGCCGCCGTCAAGCAGATGGCCGGCGAGTGCGAGCTGATGCTCGTGATCGGCTCGCGCAACTCCTCCAACTCGGTGCGTCTCGTCGAGGTCGCCCGCGACTGTGGCACCGAGGCTTATCTGATCGACCATGCCGGGGAGGTGTGCGAGGAGTGGCTCTCAGGCAAGCGCGTCGTCGGCATCAGCTCCGGCGCCTCCGCGCCCGACGACCTCGTTCAGGATCTGCTCGACTTCTTCCGCGCCCGCGGAGTCAGTGACATCTCCGAGTTCCACGTCATCCGCGAGGACGTTCGCTTCATGCTCCCAAAGCAGATCCGCGAAGCGGTGTCCGCGGCGTCGTGAGAGCTCCAGGGAGCTTCGCGCGAAACATCCCAAGCGAAGCGGCGACGAGACTGCTCGCTTCCCTTGTCCGCCAATCGGCGTGCGCACACTAGTCATCTCAGATCTTCATCTCGGCGCCGGCTCTGGCGCCGACGTGCTGCGCCGTCCCGGGCCGCGGCGGGTGCTGATCGAGGCGCTCGAGGACATCGATCGGCTGGTGCTGCTCGGCGACGTGCTCGAGCTGCGCCACGGCCCGCGACGCGACGCGCTCGCGGCCGCGCGGCCGTTCTTCGAGGAGCTGGGGAGCGCCTTCGCCGGACGTGAGATCGTGATCCTCGCCGGTAACCACGACCACGCGCTGGCCGAGTCGTGGTCGCGTTGCCGCGACGAAGCTGCTGAGCCATCGCCGCTCGGTTTGGAGCAGCGCTTCTCCGCCGGGCAATCCTCCTCGATGCTCGCCACGCTCGCGCAGTGGGCCCAGCCGGCACGTGTCAGCGGCGCCTACCCAGGGCTGTGGCTGCGCCCAGACGTGTACGCCACACACGGTCACTACCTCGACTGCCACCTGACGCTACCCACGATGGAGCGACTCGGCATCGGGATGACAGCGCGCGTGCAGGGCCGGTCGACTGACGCGTTTGCCGCAGCCGGGGACTACGAGGCCGTCACCGCGCCGGTGTTCGCCTGGATCGACGCCGTCGCGCGCCAGAGCCCGACCGGGTCCACGCTCAATGGGCAGACCACGGTGCGCGCATGGCGCGCCCTTGCGGGCAACGGTCGAGCGGGCGCAGATGGCCGCTCGGGTACCGGTGGCCCGAAATCGGCAACGTCAGGCACCAGCGGAGGGGAGCTTGGATGCGCGATGGTCTCTCAGGACTGGCCGCGCTCGCCCCGGAGATGCGCAGGCGCTTGCTCGTGGGGGCTTTCCCGCTGGCGATCGCGGCGCTCAACCGCGCGGGCATCGGCTCTTTCAATGCCGACATCTCAACTCCCGAGCTGCGCCGCGCCGGCCTGCGCGCAATGGGGGAGGTGGCCGCACGGCTGGGCCTCGGCGACGCGCACGTGATCTTCGGCCACACCCACCGCGCCGGGCCGCTGCCCGGCGACATCCAGCAGGAGTGGCGCGGTCCAGCCGGTGCACGTCTGCTCAATGCGGGCTGCTGGACCTACGACTCGTATTTCGTCACCGACACGCCCGGTGAGAGTCCTTACTGGCCGGGTGGGGCCGTGCTGGTCGATGAGGACGGACCGCCCGTACTGCGGCGGCTGCTCGACAACCACTCGCCGGCTGAGCTCAAGCCACTCCCGGCGTAAAGCACGTCGCCAGGCATTCGACGCCGGCGTCCAGTTGCAGGTCGAGCACTCCCTGGGTGTGGCGCTCGTGCTCGACCAGCAGGTACGCGCCTGGGTGCTCGACGGTCACGGTGCTCTCACCTGCGGCGCGCCCTCGTAGCCGGTGGTGCTGACCGTTACCGTGCCCGCACCGGCCTGCACCCCAGAGGGTCGAGCACGGCCCACACGCTGCCGGCCTCGTACGGCCCCGACCATGCACCCGGCTGCTCCGCGGTCTGGGGTAGCAGTTGCGCGTCGGGCGCGTCCTCGGGGCGCAGTGGGGCCAGCGGCTCGCGCTCCACCCCCAACAGCTCCTGGATCGCAAGCTCTGTCTCGAGGTAGCCACCCTCGCCGTAGTGGTAGTCGAACAAGCGCGCTCGCCCGTCGAACAGGTAGCGCGCGGGCCAGCCGCGGTTCTCGTACTCCTGCCACAGCTCGAACTCGTTGTCGATCAGGACCGGATGCTCTATCTCCAGGCGCGCCACAGCGTCGCGCACGGCCTGCTCGTCGCGCGATGGCTCAAAACCGCCGCAGTGCACGCCGATGGCACGCAACCCATCGGCCGCGTAGCGCGCGTGCCACTCCTTCACGTACGGCAGCGTCCTGATCGAGTTCGGCCTGCAAAAGTCCCAGAACTCGACCAGCATCGGCTGCCCCCGCTTGAGGATGCTCGCCTTGGCGTCGTTCGTGTTCACCCACGGAAGCTGTCGTGGGGAACAGCGGTGCTGCAATCGTGTCTGTTGGGGCCCGCAAAGCACGCAGCCCCTACCCAATAGACCCAACCATCTCCAGCTGAATCAGCCGGTTGAGCTCGACCGCGTACTCCATCGGCAGCTCCTTGGTCACCGGCTCGATGAAGCCGTTCACGATCATCGCGGCGGCCTCGTCCTCGGTGAAGCCGCGCGAGCCCATGTAGAAGAGCTGGTCGTCGGAGATGCGCCCGACCGTCGCCTCGTGCGCCACCGCCACGTTCGGGTTCTGGATCTGGATGTCAGGCCACGTGTCAGAGCGCGATTCGCCGTCCATCATCAGTCCGTCGCACTGCACGCGGGCCTTGGAGCCGGCGCTGTTGTTGCCCATCTTCACGAGGCCCCTGTAGCCCATGATCCCGCCGTCCTTGGAGATCGACTTGGCGAGGATGTTCGAAGTGGTGTTGGGCGCCAGGTGCACGACCTTCGCGCCCGTGTCCTTGTGCACGCCCTTCCCGGCCACGCCCACGTTCAGGTGGTCGGCACGCGCGCCCTCGCCCATCAGGTAGGAGCCGGGGTAGAGCATCACGTACTTGGCGCCCATCGAGCCGCCGACCCACTCGACCGTGCCCTCGGCGTCCACGATCGCGCGCTTGGTGTTGAGGTTGTACACGTCCTTGGACCAGTTCTGCACGGTCGTGTAGCGCGCCTTGGCGCCCTCGTGCACGAAGATCTCCACCACCGCCGAGTGCATCGAGTTGACCGAGTACGTCTGCGCGGTGCAGCCCTCGATGTAGTTCACGTCCGAGCCCTCGTCCGCGATGATCAGCGTGTGCTCGAAGGTGCCCTCGCCGGCGCCCTCCATGCGGAAGTAGGCCTGCAGCGGCAGGTCGACCTTCACGCCCTTGGGCACGTACAGGAACGAGCCGCCCGACCACACCGCGCCGTGCAGCGCCGAGAACTTGTTGTCCTGTGGCGGCACGCACTTGTTCATGAAGTACTTCTGCACCAGATCCGGATACTCGGTGATCGCTGTGTCCATCGAGCAGAACAGGATCCCGAGCTTTGCGTACTCTTCCTTCAAGCCCTCATACACCGGCTCCTGGCGCCACACGCCCACGACGCCGGCCAGGTGCTCGCGCTCGGCCTGGGGGATGCCGAGGTCCTCATAGGTCTGCTTCATCTCCTCCGGCACGTCGTCCCAGCTTTTGAAGCGCCCGGCGGTCGGGGGGGAGTAGAGCACCAGCTCGTCCAGGTTCAAGCCGCTCAGGTCCGGGCCCCACGTCGGCACCGGCTTGCGTTCGTAGATTTCAAGCGACTTCACGCGCTTCTCGGCCATCCAGTCGGGCTCGCCCTTGACCTTCGAGAGCTCGCGTATCACCTCGCGCGAGATGCCTTTGCGCGCCAGCAGCTGCCCCTGCTCGTCCTCGACGATCGGGCTGGGCTTTGCGATCTTCGTCTGGTCTAGCGTCGCCATAGGGCTCCCTTTGTGAATCCTGTGCTGTGGACTAGGAATTGTATCGAGACCGTCACGCCGAGCCGGTCGGCCAGCTGTTATCGCCGGTGACCGCGCCCTTCACGACCTTCAACCCGAGCAGCGCGCACTTGCGTCGCGTCGCCGACACGGGAATGCCCAGCAGCTCGATCGCCCAGTCGGCGTCGAGCTTGCCGACCTCCTCCAGCTCCATCCCGACCAGCTCCTCGGAGGCGATCGACGCCGAGGCCTGAGAGATCGCGCAGCCGTGGCCGTGGAAGCGCAAGTCCTCGATCTTCCCGTCCTTCACACGGATGTGCACGCCCAGCTCGTCGCCGCACAACGGGTTGTGCTCGAGCGCCTCCATGTCGTGCGGGTCCAGCTCGCCGAAGTTGCGGGGGCGCTTGTAGTGATCGAGGATGTAATCGCGGTAGAGGTCGTCCATTTGCCGTGTGCGGTTGGCGGGTTTGTTTTGGAGGGGTTTTGGGCGTGCTTGTCGGGGAGTGAAGGGTTTGTGGTCGGGTTGGCGCCGGTGTTGATACCTCGTGCGTGCGGGTCGGTTTTCTAGAGCCCGAACACCTTTCGGCCGGCGAGCAGCGAGTCGATCAGCGCATCCACGTCACTCGGCTCGTTGTACACGCCCACGCTCGCGCGCGCCGTCGCTCCGACACCGAGGCAGCGCATCAGCGGTTGCGCGCAGTGATGCCCGGCGCGGATGCACACGCCGCCGCGGTTGGCCAGCTCGGCGATGTCGTGCGCGTGCATTCCCTCGATCGTGAACGACACGAGCCCGCCGCGATTCTCGGCCTCGGGCGGGCCGACGAAGCGCAGGCCTGGCACCTCTTGCAGGCGGTCGAGCAGGTAGCCGGTCAGCTCGCGCTCGTGTGTGCGGACTTGCTCCATTCCGAGCGCGGTCAGGTAGTCGACGGCCGCTCCCAAGCCCCACCGCCTCGGCGATCGGTGGCGTGCCGGCCTCGAACTTGAACGGCAGCTCGTTCCAGGTGGCGCCGTCGAAGTCCACCGAGGCGATCATGTCGCCGCCGGTCAGAAACGGCTCCATCCGATCCAGGATCTCCGCGCGACCGTGCAGCACGCCGATGCCCGTCGGTCCCAATGCCTTGTGGCCGGTCCACGCGTAGAAGTCGGCGTCGAGCGTGCTCAGGTCCACCGGCATGTGCGGCACCGCCTGGGCGCCGTCCACCAGCGAGGTCGCGCCCGCGGCGCGGATGCGCGCGGTCATCTCCGCGACCGGCACGATCGTGCCGAGCACGTTCGACACGTGCGTGAACGCCACCAGCTTCACGTCGCCCTTCGCCAGCTCGCGGTCGAGCTGCTCGAGCGACAACTCGCCGCGCTCGTCCACCTCCAGGTAGCGCAGCTGCGCGCCGCGCTCCTTGCACAGCACCTGCCACGGCACGATGTTCGCGTGGTGCTCCATCTGGGTGGTGAGCACCGCGTCGCCGGGTCCCACGTTGGCGCGGCCCCACGCGTAGGCCACGAGGTTGATCGCCTCGGTCACGTTCTTGGTGAAGATCGTCGTCTTCGGATCCCAGCCGACGAAGCTCGCGACCTTCGTGCGCGCGCCGTCGTAGGCGGCGTCGGCCTCCTGCGCCAGCGCGTAGACGCCACGGTGGACATTGGCGTTGCGCTCGCGGTAGTAGGTGTCCATCGCCTCGATCACCGCCGCGGCTTCTGCGAGGTGGCGCCCGAGTCGAGGTAGATCAGAGGGCGTCCGTCGAACTCGCGCGCGAAGATCGGGAAGTCGTCTCGCACGTCGAGGGGCATGCCCGTGACAGCGCTGTCGATGGGGGCTGTGGGCGTGGGGGTATATATACTTTTTGTGTCAACTACCATAGTGACTACAATATGTAGCTATTATCGTAGGTCGAGCAACGGATATCACATCTCCGCGCTGGGCTGCTCTATCTGGCGGTCGCATAGGCCTCGATGTCGTCCTTCGCGCGCGCCAGCTTGCTCGCGATCTTGGTGCGCACGAGCTCTTCCAGCGGCTCGTCTTCGAGCTGCCCGAGCACCGGCTCGAAGAAGCCCTCGACGAGCAGCCGCACGGCCGAAGGGCGGTCGAGACCGCGGCTGGCCATGTAGAAGATCGACGCCTCGTCCAGTTCGCCCACGGTCCCGCCGTGCGAGGCCGAGACGTCGTCGGCGGAGACGAGCACCGAGGGGATCGCGTCCAGGCGGGCCTTGGGCGAGAGCATCAGCGTGTGGATCTGCAGGTAGGTGTGCGTCTTCTGCGCGCCCGGGTCGATCTGGATCAAGCCCTCGAAGCTCGCCCTGCTCGAGCCGGTGGCGGCGCCGCGCCAGTGCACGTCCCCGCCGGAGGGTCCGGTCTCGTGCAGGTCCACCGCGAACGTGTCCAGATGCTCCTGGGCCTCGGTGAAGAACAGGCCGCGGAAGGCCATGTCGCCGCCCGGCTCGCTCACCGCAAGCTCGAGGTGGTGGCGCACGAGATGGCCGCCCAGCAGCGCCGGCAGCCAGTGGCAGTAGGCGTCGCGACCCACGCCCACGAAGCGGGTGGAGGCGTCGAACACGTCGCCGCTGCCCCAATCCTGCACCTGCGCGAGGCGGCAGCGGGCGTTGTCCTGCAGGTACAGCTCAAACGCGCCCGCGTGCAGCGACTGCTTGCCGTGTGCCCTTTGTGGCCCTTCGGGGCGCCGACTCCGTCCTCGGAGTCCCCAGTGCGTCTTCAGCGACGTCCGTCCTCGAAGTCGGCGGCGAGGTCGTGCTCGTGCACGCTTGAAGTCGCTCGAGCGTCCGCCGATCACGAGCGTGCGGCCGTACTGCGCCACGCCCGGGCCCGCGATCGCGTAGACGATCTCGAACGGGTCCTCCACGAGCAGGCCGTCGGGCACGTACAGGAACGCGCCGCCGGTCCAGAAGGCCGCGTTGGCGGCCTCCAGCTTGTGGCGGTCGATCGTCAGACGCTTGGAGTACCACTGCGCGAACAGCTCGTCGTGCTCGCTCGGCGGCCTGCTCCAGCGAGCACAGGATCACGCCGCGCTCGGCAAGCTCGCGGGTCGAGCTCCACGTGCACGATCGAGGCTGTCGAGCTGCACGATCCGCCCCGCGCGTGGGCGGTCGGGGATGGCGCTCGCTCGACGAACTCGGCACGCTTCCGCGTCACGTGGGTGCTTGCGTGTCGTCTCGCGCGGCACCAGCAGTCCCTCGTCGAGCTCGGCGAAGCTCGTCGTCCAGAAGCCCGAGCGGCGCCACACCGGCAGCTCGCTGTCCTCGAAGGCGCGCAACGCCGCCTCGCGCAGCTCGGCGAGCGTGCGACCGTCGCCGGCGCCGGCTCCCGCCAGCGCGTGGTAGAGCGACGCCTCGCGATGGCGTCCCGGCTTGACGACGATGCCCTCGCCGGAGCCGGTCACGTCGTCGGGGGCGCCCACGCCCGCCGTCGCGGAGCCATTGGCCGCGCTCATGCCGCCAGCTCTCCCGACTCGCCGAATTCCTGGCGGATCTGGTCGTAGCCCTCGCGCTCCAGGCGCTCCACCAGCTCCACGCCACCCTCGAGCACGATGCGCCCGTCCATCAGGATGTGCACGAACTGAGGCTTCACGTAGTGCAGGATGCGCTGGTAGTGGGTGATGATCAGCGCGCCCAGCCCCTGCTCGTCGTGCAGCTTCTGCACGCCCTCGGCGACGGTGCGCAGCGCGTCGATGTCAAGGCCCGAGTCGGTCTCGTCGAGAATCGCGACATCGGGTGAGAGCATCGCCATCTGCAGGATCTCCGCGCGCTTCTTCTCGCCGCCGGAGAAGCCGTCGTTGAGGTGGCGCGAGGTGAAGGCCCGTGTCGACGTCGAGCAGCTCGATCGCGTGCTGCAGCTGCACGCCGAACTCCTTCACGCTGATCGGCTCCTCCCGCTTGGCGTTGATCGCCATGCGCAGGAAGTTCGGCCACCGACACGCCCGGGATCGACACGGGGTACTGGAAGGCGAGGAACAACCCCGCCTTGGCGCGCTCGTGCGACTCGGCCTCGGTGATGTCCTCGCCCTTGAAGACGATCTTGCCCTCGGTCACCTCGTAGGAGGGGTGGCCGAGCATCGTGTTGGCGAGCGTCGACTTGCCTGAGCCGTTGGGCCCCATCAGCGCGTGGATCTCGCCCTTGTCGATGCTCAGGTTGACGCCCTTGAGGATCTCGCGATCCTCGGTGCGCACGTGCAGGTTGATGATTTCGAGGTCAGCCATGGTTCCTTTGCTCTAAGCGGGGACGGGGACGGAAACTAAAAAGCGTTAGGCGGAGATCGACGGGAGTGGGGCGGAGGCGGTTATCGGGGAAGTGGGGAGCGGTCGTGGAGGTCGCGTTGGCCGTGCCGTTCGTGGCGGCCGTGAGGGCCTGGGCTTCATTGCCGGCCAGGAGGTCGGCGAGGGTCGTCTCGCGCAGCGTGCGCACGATCGAGAAACGCACGCGCGTCCACAGCAGCTTCGTGGGGCACACATGGTTGGGATCGGACTCACGCGAGCACACCACACGCCCGTCCGAGGCCTGGGAGATGCACTCGATCGGGGCGATCGAGCCCTCCAGTGCCTCGACCACCTCGGCCATCGTGATGTCCCGCGCGGGGCGCGCCAACATGTAGCCGCCGCGCGAGCCTCTGCGACTGTCGATCAATCCCGCCTTGCGCAAACGCGCCACCAGATGCTCAAGGTAGGCAAGCGGCATGCCGTCGTGCTCGGCGATCTCCGCGAGCGGCACGACGGACTCGGTGCCGTCGACGCTCTCGCCGGCCCGCCGAGCCAGCTCAACCATCACGCGTACGCCGTACTCGGCCTTTGTTGAGAACATCATCGTCTAAATACCTACCTGCCGGCTAGGGTATCAGCCACCAGGTTGCGGTCCGCCCCGCCGTGGACGGTGCGCGGCGGGAGTGAGCGAGATTGCGCAGCTATCAGTCGGCAGTGAGCAGACGGATGTCGTGGGTGAGCCCTTCAGGGGTGATCTGTTCGACTTCAAAGCCCACCCGCTCGATGCCCTTGCGGTCGATCAGCAGCACCGTGATCCCCGCTTCGGCGGCGGTCTTCCCGGCGCTCACCGGCGAGATCGCGTAGGCCTGCCACAGGGGTTGCAACTCCTTCGGGGTGCCCGTCAAATATTCAACCTGCCCGCTCAGCGAGGTCTCGTCCAAGAAGCGACTCACGCTCGCGGGTGTGTCCGCTTGAGGATCGGTGCTCACGAACAGCGTGGTCGGGTGCGGGCTCCCTTCGAGTTCGTCAAGCGCACCGCGCACCTGGTTGGCGACGAGCACGCACGTGTGGCAGTTCGAGAACATGAACGCAAGCATCACCACCCGCCCGCGATACGAGCTCAGCGAGACCCGCTGTCCGTGCTGGTTTGTGAGCGTGAAGTCGTGCGCCCGCACGCCCGGCGGGAACACGGCGCCGTCGAAACTGCCGCTCTGCGTAGCGTTCGTGGTGGTCGAACTGCTCTGGATGGAGCCGCCTTCGAGGACGTCGAGGACGATCAGGGCGACCAGCACGATCGTCAGGATGGTCGAGGCGGCCAGCAGCACGAAGCGGAGTTTGGGGCGCACGGCACGCAGGGTAGGGGACCCACTCACGACTGGGCGCACTCACGACTTGAACCTCACCAGCCAGGCGCTATACTTTTTGAAGTCCCATGAATTCCGACTGCAATTCAGGAGATTTGAGATGAGCCCGTCGAGTGCGGACCTGCTGCGCCAGGTCAAGAGCGAGATCGAGGAGGTCGACCCCTCCGAGGTCAAGGAGCTGCTGCAAGAGGGTGTAGCGATCATCGACGTGCGCGAGACCGACGAGCTCTCCTCAGGACTGCTCCCCGGAGCCAAGCACGTGCCGCGCGGCTACCTGGAGTCGCGCATCGAGGGCATCGTGCCCGATCGCTCCGCCCACGTGATCCTCTATTGCGCCTCGGGCAACCGCTCCGCCTACGCGGCACGCACGCTGCAGGAGGACCTCGGCTACGAGCACGTCGAGTCGATGACCGGCGGCATCACGCTGTGGAAGGACCGCGGCTATGAGGTAGACGTGCCGCGCACGCTCACCCCCGAACAGCGCGAGCGCTACTCGCGCCATCTCTTGATCGGGGAGATCGGCGCCGAGGGCCAGCAGAAGCTGCTCGACGCGAAGGTGCTGCTGCTCGGCGCCGGTGGCCTCGGCTCGCCGACGGCGCTGTATCTCGCGGCGGCGGGCGTGGGCACGCTCGGGATCGTCGACGACGACGTCGTGGACCTCTCCAATCTTCAACGCCAGGTGATCCACTCGACCCAGCGCATCGGCATCCCCAAGGTCGACTCCGCCGAGGAGACGATCCACGGTCTGAACCCCGATGTGAAGGTCGTCAAGTACCCGGTACGCCTGGACGCCTCCAACATCATGGAGATCATCGAGGGCTACGACGTGATCGTCGACGGCGTCGACAACTTCCCCACGCGCTACCTGCTCAACGACGCCACCGTGCGCCTGCGGATCCCGGTTGTCTCCGCCTCGATCCTCGGCTTCGACGGCCAGCTGTCGGTCTTCAAGCCCTATGACGGCCCCTGCTACCGCTGCTTGTTCCGCGAGCCGCCGCCGGCGGAGCTCGCGCCATCCTGCGGCGCCAACGGCGTGCTCGGCGTGCTCCCCGGCACGATGGGGCTGCTGCAGGCCACGGAGGTCGTCAAGCTGATCCTCGGTATCGGCGATCCCGCGATCGGGCGGCTGTTGCTGTACGACGCTTTGGCCGCCACGCTCACAGAGGTCAAGGTTCATCGCGACCCCGACTGCCCGATCTGCTCGCGTCCGCCGGATGAGATCTCCGACGAGGAGATGGGCGTGTTCCCAGACTACGAGGCATTCTGCGCCGCTGCGGGTTAGCGCCGCTAACTCGCAAGTCGTCAATACCTGGTAATCATTCCCCGATGGCAAAGATCAAGATCCCGCCGGTACTGCGTCCCTCCGTGGGCGGCGAGCGCGAGGTCTCAGCCTCCGGCGAGAACGTCGGCGAGATCCTGCGCGACCTGGCCGACTCGCACCCGGCCACGGCAGATCAGCTGTTCTCGGCGGACGGCGAGCTCAATCGCTACGTGAACGTCTATCTCAACGACGAGGACGTGCGCGTGCTCGAGGGACTGGACACCGCGGTCGCCGAGAGCGACACGGTCGTGATCCTGCCGGCGATGGCCGGCGGCTAAGCGGCGAGCGTCTCTGAGGGGGACTCTGCCGCCATGCCCGCCGCCGGCACGTGGCTCATCGCGTGCTCGGCCAGCGCCGTGATCGTGAGGCTTGGGTTGACGCCCACGTTCGCGGGGACCGCCGAGCCGTCGCAGACGAGCAGGTTCTCGTAGCCGAAGACGTGCTGGTGGGCGTCCACCACGCCGTGCTCAACATCAGCGCCAATCACTGCCCCGCCCAGAATATGAGCGGTGGTGGGGATGTTCAGGGCGGCCTCGGTGAACGAGCTCTGCGCGATTCCCCCGGTACGCTCGGCAAACCATTCGGCTGCCTTGTTGGCGACCGGGATGAACGTGGGGATCGGACGCTCAGGGTCTTGTTCGGTGCTCAGCCACAGCGTTTTGAATGGTCCCTGTTTGGGGCGCAGCGCGATCGCGTTGTCGAGTGTCTGCATCACGAGGATGATGATCGTGCGCCGCGACCAGTTCTTGGGGCGCACCACCTGCACGAAGCGCCTGGGATGGCGAACGATCTGGCCGAGCAGCTTCAAGGGGCGTGTCGCACGCGTACCGTCGCCTGTCAGCAGCGTGTTCAGGCGGCTCATCGAGTCGCCGTCGTTGCCATAGGTAACCGTCTCGATGTGGGTGTGCGCGTCGGGATAGATGCTGGAGGTGATCGCCACCCGTTTGATCAGATCCTCCGGGTAGTCCTCGGGCACGGTCACCGCCAGGATCGCCTCGCTGTTGGTGCGCACCAGCTCGCCCAAGCGGTTTGAGATGCGCGGTAGCGAGCCGCCGAGGCGACAGCGTTGCAAGAGCGTGTTCGTCCCCAGCGGGCCGGCCGAGACGACCACGCCACGGGCGCGCTGCACCTTGCGTTCGCGACGTACCCACGCGCCCGAGCGGATGCTTTCGACCTCATACCCGTCGCTGCCGTCGCCCGCACCGAGCGGGCGGATGTCGATCACAGTGCGTTCCGGGCTGACCTTCGCACCGCGCTTCTCCGCCAGGAACAGGTAGTTCTTTACGAGCGTGTTCTTCGAGCCGTGCGGGCAGCCCACCATGCAGCGCCCGCACAGCCGGCAGCCCGTGCGGTCGGGTCCTTCGCCTCCGAAGAAAGGATCGGGTACGCGCTTGCCTGCCTCGCCCTCCTCGCCGAAGAACACACCCACAGGCGTCTTTTTGTAGGTGTCAGAAACACCCAGCTCCTCACCCAGCTCGCGCAGCAACTGGTCGGCTGGGTCGTCAAACGGGTTCATCGTCACGCCCAGCATTCGCTGCGCTTCCTCGTAGTGAGGCGCCAGATCCGCCTCCCAGTCGGCGATCCCCGCCCACTGCGCGTCCTCGAAGAACGGCGTCGGCGGCACGTACAGCGTGTTGGCGTAGCCGAGGCTGCCGCCACCCACCCCACAGCCGCTGACGACCGACACGTCTTTGAACGTGGTCAGGCGAAAGATGCCCTTCCAGCCGATCTTCGGGCGCCAGAAATAGCGCTTGTAGTCGCGGTGGACTCCGGGAACTCGTGGTCGGCGAAGCGCCGTCCGCACTCCAGCACGCCGACGCGATAGCCCTTCTCCGACAGGCGCAGCGCCGAGACGCTCCCCCCGAAGCCCGAGCCGATCACAAGCCAGTCGTAGTCGAAGTCCCCTGCCATCTCCACTCACCAGCATATTGGTTGCCCAGCCAGTCGGCCAATTAGGCGCCCCGGGCATCTGGCGCTATATTCCGTGAAGTAATGGCTATGGGCCGGGTGCAGAACAAGCCGTGCGGGGGTCGCTACGGCGACATCGTCCAGTCGATCGGCAACACGCCGCTCGTGGAGCTGCCGCGCCTCTCGCCCAAGCCGGGCGTGCGCATCTGGGCCAAGCTCGAGTCGCGCAACCCCACCGGCTCGGTCAAGGATCGCGTGGCACGCGCGCTGATCGAAGACGCCGAGGAGAAGGGCGCGATCCTCCCTGGACAGACGATCCTCGAGCCCACCTCCGGCAACACCGGCATCTCGCTCGGCATGATCTGCTCGCGCAAGGGCTACCGCCTGAAGGTGGTGATGCCCGAGAACGTCACCCCCGAGCGCACCCAGCTACTGAAGATGTACGGCGCTGAGATCGTCTACTCCGAGGGCTCCAAGGGCTCCAACGGGGCGGTCGAGAAGGCGCTCGACATGGCCGAGAAAGACTCCTCCTACTACATGCCCTACCAGTACGGCAACATGGCCAACCCGAACGCCCACTACAACGGCACGGCGCTGGAGATCCTCGAGGAGCTGGACGAGGTGTCCGCATTCGTCGCCGGGCTCGGCACGGGCGGGACGCTGATGGGCAACGGGCGTCGGCTCAAGGAGACCTTCGGCGACGCTTGCAAGATCGTCGCCGCCGAGCCGATGCAGGGCGAGCCCGTGCAGGGCCTGCGCTCGCTCGACGACGGCTTCATCCCGCCGATCATCGACCTCTCGCTGTTGGACCGCAAGATCTTCGTCACCAACACCGACGCGATCCTGTGGACGCGCAAGCTGCTGGACGAGGAGAGCGTCTTCGCGGGTGTCTCCAGCGGCGCGATCGCGCGCGTCGCCGTGCGCATCGCCGGCGAGCTCGACGAGGGCAACGTCGTGTTCGTCGTGGCCGACGACGGCTGGAAGTATCTGTCAAGCGGCATCTACACGCTGCCGGTCGAGGAGATCGAGAACCTCGACTCCACCGTGTGGTGGTGAGCGCCGTCCCCCGGCGATCTGGCCGGCCGAAGCGCCGCTGAGCCGGGAGCGGGGCGCATGGATATCTCGCCAGAGCTGCTCGAGCAGATCCTCGCCCACGCCCGCGCGGAGGCGCCCAACGAGTGCTGCGGGGTCGTGGCGGTGATCCCCGCCTCAGAGGGCCGGCAGGCGCAGGCGATGCGCGTGCGCGTCGCGCGCAACATCCACGCGAGTCCCAAGCGCTTTGAGATCGACGGCAAAGACGTGGCTCGTGCCATCGACGAGTTCGACGAGGCCGGCTGGGAGATCGGCGCGATCTACCACTCCCACACCCACACGGCGCCCTACCCGTCGCAAACCGACATCAACTTCGCGGCCCACTGGCCCGGCGTCGAGTGGATCATCGTCGGGCTCGCCGATCCCGACCGACCGGAGATCCGCTCCTACCTGATCGAGGAGGGCACCGTTCGTGAGGTGGAGATCGACCAAGTCGCCGTCTGAGGGCGATCGCGTGCACCTCGTCAAGGTTGCCTATGCGCGCAATCTGGCCGAGGCCGAACTGATCCAGGGCCTGCTGCGCCAGGAGCACATTCCGAGCATGCTCAAGCGCAACATCGGCGCCGACGTCCCCGACTTCATCGCGGCCGGCGCGCGCGACGTGCTCGTGCCCGTGTCTCAGGCCGACCGCGCGCGGGAGCTGCTGGCTTAGACCAAAACCGGCTGGCCCATCGGCTGCCCGGCTTCGCGCGTGATCGACTCGATCTCTTCGGCGGCGCGTTCGAACTCGCCGTCGGAGAGCACGGGGGTGCCCTCGAAGGGCAGTTCGCGCTGGAGCTCCAGCCAAGAGCTGCAAACGCCGTACTCGTCCTTGACCTTCACGGTCACCGGACGGGGGATCCTGTACGTGCGCAGCAGCAGCACGTGCAGAGGATGGCGTCGCTTCCACTCCAGGCGCTTCTCGGCGTAGTCGGTGCGTCCACACGTAGAACGGCGACAGCGCGTCCACGCAGCGAGGGTCGGAGATCGTGAAGTGGCCTGCCACTTCGGCCCACGCCCTGATGCGCACACGCTCGGGCTGCTGGATGCCGCCTTCGACGCTGAACGCGTTCACCGACGGCTCGCCGTCGTTCCACACGCCTTCCTCCAGGGCCCTGCGCAGCTCCGGCTGGTGGGACTCGCGCACGAGGTCGTTGCGCTGGTGGTCGAACGTGGGGTACAGAAAGAAGCGGTCGTGGTCGAGCTTGAAGTGCTTTTCGGGCTCGCGTATACCGCCCTTGCGCAGGGTGATCAGCTGCTCGCCTTCGGCGAGGGCGCGGACGGTGACCGCCCATTCCTTGAGAGCAATTGGCATCTTGAAAGACCTGAATACGAGAGATCGCTGGAAACCGCGCTACCCCGTCCGTGCCGCCCCTAACAGACCGAAGCACGGGGTGTCGCTCCCGTTAAAGATACGAAATCCGAGCGGAAATCCCAAATCCCCTGCAAATCGAGGGTTTTTTCGAGCCGTTACCGCCTGATGACGCGATACGGAGCGTATTCGTGGGAGGCGAAACCGGGCTTATGCGGCGGATTTGGCGATCGGCGAGGTCTACAACCGCCGACCCGCCAGGCCCTCGGCGGCCTCGATCAGAGACGCGTAGTCCTCGGCGCCGTGGCCGCGTCCCATCGTCGCCGCGAGCAGGTCGCGCGCATGGGCGGCCGCTGGGAACGGCACGCCCGCCGATTGCGCTTCCTCCAGGCACAGCCGCACGTCCTTGAGCAGGTGCTCGGTCTTGAACAGCGTCGTGTAGTCGTGCTCGCGCATCGGCCCCGACTTCATCTGCATCTGCGCCGAGGCGCCCGAGCCCGTCTGGGTGACCGCCACGAGCGCGTCGAGGTCCACGCCGGTGGCGTCCGCTAGCAGCAGCGCCTCGGCCACCGCCGCCGCGTTGGCGGCTCCGAGCGCGTTGTTGATCAGCTTCAGCATCTCGCCCTGGCCCAGCTCGCCGACGTGCACGATCAGCTCGCCCATGCTCTCGAGCAGCGGCTTGGCGCGCTCGAAATCGTCGGGCTCGCCGCCTGCCATGATCGTCAGCGTGCCCGCCTCCGCACGCGGTGAGGAGCCCGTCACGGGCGCGTCGAGCAGCCGCACACCGTGCTCGGCCAATGCCGCGCCGATCCGGCGCGTGTCGGTGGGGGCGATCGTGGACATGTCCACGCACAGCACGTCCTTCACTGGCGCCCTCGGCCACGCCATGCGGGCCGAGCAGCACGCTCTGCACCTGCGCGCCGTCGACCACCATGCTCACCACGATGTCGCTTGCCTTTGCCACCTCGGCGGGCGTATCCACGGCCGTGGCTTTGTGCTCCTTGGCCCAGCGCTGCGCCTTGCCCTCGGTATGCGTCCACACCGTCAGCCCATAACCCGCCTTGGCCACGTTGGCGGCCATGCGCGAGCCCATGATGCCGAGGCCGAGAAAGCCGATGCGCTCAGCCACGCGCGTGGTTCCCGTCTGCGCGACTGCGTCGCACAGACTGATCAAGTTGTAGTGGGGGGACCATGCCCACCTCCTCCGGGGGTTTCGATGCGAAGTCGCTCATCTCTGTGCAGCGTACCCGTCGTCTTCGCCGGCAATACCCGCGATCGCCCATCGGTGGTTATCAACGTGTCTCGGCCGCACTCTCCTGGCTCGCCGCCGTGCGCGCCCGGGGGAGCGTGACGGCGGCGCTCGGCGATCAGCGAGAACGTCATCTCGCTCAGCGCCTGCAGCTCGCGCACCACGCCGTCACCGCCTCTGCGCGCCCCGGCGCCGCCTGAGGTGCGTCGTATCGCGTACTCAGTCACGAGCAACGGCAGTTCGCGCTCCAGTGCCTCGATCGGCGTGTTGAGCGTGTTGCTCATCGCCACGTGCACCGCGCTCGGCCCGTCGGCGTCCTCGCACGCCCCCTGGCCGCCGCCGAGCGTCTCGTAGTAGGTGAAATCGTCGTTGCCCAATGTGAGGTTGTTCATCGTCCCCTGGCCAAGCGCGCGGCCGAACGCGCCGAGCACGAGGTCGGCCACGCGCGAGGAGGTCTCCACGTTGCCGGCCGCCACCGCGGGGGAGGGCAGCGTGGAATCGCCAGGCGGCTTGGCGTTCAGCAGCGAGCCCTCCGGCACGATCACCTCGACCGGCCGGTACGCGCCAGCCGAAGGCGGGATGTCGGGATCGGTGAGCACCCGCACCGCAAACCAGCACGCCGACAACGTCACCGCGAGCGGGCAGTTGAGGTTGCCGTCGTGGCGGCCCGCCGATCCACTGAAGTCGAGCGTCAGTCGCTCGCCCCGCACGGTGGCCTTCAGGCGCAGCACCAGATCCCCCTCGCGCGCCTCCAGCACGTCGCGTGCATCGCGCACGCCGTCGGGTAGCGCCGCGATGCACGCGCGGGTGCGCCGCTCCGCGTAGTCGAGCACCGCGTCGGTCGCCTCGCGCAAGCGCCCCGTGCCGACACGCCGCGCCAGCTCGGCGAGACGCAGCGCGCCCACTCGATTGGCCGCAAGCTGCGCTCTGAGATCCGCGCGGCGCTCCTGTGGCTGGCGCATCATCGCGGCCAGCTCATCGATCGCGGCGTCGGTCAGCTCACGCGGGTGGATCACCACACCCTCCTCCGCCAGCGTGCGGCTGTCGGCCGGCATCGACCCCGGCACGCGCCCGCCCACATCGGCGTGATGCGCGCGGCTGGCCGCAAAGCCGATCAGGGGCCCCGCAAACACTGGCGTGATCACCGTTATGTCCGGCAGGTGCGTGCCGCCTTCGAACGGGTCGTTCAGCACCCACGACACGCCCGGCCGATGCTCGCGGTCGAGCACCGCCCGCACCGCGGCGGGCATCGAGCCGAGATGCACGGGTATGTGCTCGGCCTGCATCGTCATCTCCCCGTCGGCGTCGAACAGCGCGGTCGACGCGTCGCGTCGCTCCTTGATGTTGGCCGAGTGAGCCGAGCGCACCAAGGTCGCGCCCATCTCCTCGCACGCGGCGCGCAGCGCTCCGGCGATCACCTGCAGCTCGATCGGGTCGAGCGCGCTCACGCGTATATCTCCCGCGCGATCGGGGTGATGCTCGTGTTCACGCGCACGCCTCCGCGGCGAGTCGGGGAATACCGGCGTTCAGCCTCACGAGCCCCGCTCCAACACGATGGTCCCCTGCTCGTCGACCGTGCCGCTCCAGCCGGGCGGCACGAGCAACGTGGACTCATCCATCGCACACAGCGCGGGCCCACGCACCCGCGCTCCCGCCGGCAGCGCTCCGCGCCACAACTCCGCATCGACCCACTCGCCGTCGAACACCACGCGCGTGCCGGCAGGTGGGGGCGGCGTGGCGACAGCGCCCGTCAAGCGCAGCGCGGGCCGTGGCCCGAACGCCGACACGCGCATGTTCACAAGCTCCACTTCGGCGTGCTCGTCGCGGTAGCCGTAGCGCTGCTCGTGCTCCCTCTCAAATGCCTCACACAGGCCGGCGGGATCGCGCAGGGCGCGTTCGCTGGAGCTGGGAGTGTCACTCACGGGCACGCCCCGCTCCCCCAAAACATTCCCCGCATCGATCCGCTCGTCCACCGTCAGCTCAAACGACTGGCCGCGGTATCTCAGCTCGTAGCGCACGCCGATGCGCTCCACGGGGCCGTCCAGATCCTCGGTAGCCCGCTCGATCAACGCTCCCAGCTCGTGCGCGACCCGCTCGCTCGTGAAGGTCGTGCCACTTAGCATCACTGTGCTCGACGCATCGCGCCGCGGAGAGGCGGCGGCCAGCCCGAGCGCCGAGAGCACCCCGCACGCGCGCGGGCACAGCACCCGCTCGATCCCCAGCTCGGCTGCCATCGACGCGGCGTGCAGCGGACCGGCGCCGCCGAACGGCATCAGCGCGAAACCGCGCGGGTCGATCCCGCGCTGCACCGTCATCACCGCCAACGCACGCAACATCTCGGTCTCCGCGACCCTCACGATCCCCTCCGCGCACGCCGGCAACTCGAGCCCCAGCTCACTCGCGAGCGCTCCCACCGCGCGCTCTGCCGCGGTGCGATCCAATCTCACACCGCCCGCCAGCGGCACGTCGGCAAGCAGTCTGCCTAGCAGCAGGTTCGCGTCGGTCACCGTCGCGCGCATCCCGCCACGCCCGTAGCACGCCGGCCCGGGCTCCGCCCCCGCGGACTCGGGGCCCACGCGCAGCGCCCCGCCCGCGTCGCGCCATGCAATCGAGCCTCCGCCCGCGCCCACGGTGTGGATGTCGAGCGCCGCCAGCGCCAGCGGCCGGCCCGCGACCTCGCGTTGCGCGGTCTCCGCCACGCGCCCATCCACGATCGCGCACACGTCGCAGGAGGTGCCGCCCATGTCAAAGCACAGCACCTCGCGCTCGCCCGCCGCCTCGCTCAGTAGCAGCGCGCCGCCAACGCCTCCCGCGGGACCCGAGAGCACCGTCAACGCCGCGTGCTCCGCCGCCCTGCGCGCGTCGGTGAGACCGCCCGAGGACTGCATCACCCGCGCCGCCGGCAGACCCTGCTCGCCGGTCAGTGTGCCGAGCGCGCGCAGATACGACGCAAGCAGGGGGGAGAGGGCCGCGTCCACCTCGGTCGTGCACGCCCGCTCGTACTCCCTGAAAGTGCCCACCAGCTCGTGCGACAGCGACAGGTGCGCTTCGGGCAGGCGCTCCGCGATCAGCTCGCCGAGCCGCCGCTCGTGCCGCGGGTGGGCGTAGGAGTGCAGCAGCACCACCGCCACCGCCTCCGGCCTGGCTTCTTGCAGCCGCCGCAGCATCGCCTCGGTGGCATGCGGGTCGAGCGGGCGCAGCGGCCCGGAAGGTCCCATTCGCTCAGGAGCCCCGAAGCGCAGCTCGGCGGGCGCCAGCGGCGCCGGCGGGGCCGCGCAAAGGTCATACAGGCGCGGTCGCGCCTGGCGTGCCAGCTCCACGACATCGGTGAACCCGTCGGTCGCCACCAGTGCCGTGCGCGCGGGTGGGTGGGACTCTGATTCAAGCAGCGCGTTCGTCGCCACGGTCATGCCGTGCGCGAAGCTCGCGACCTGCTCGGGCTTCGCTCCGGCGCGCTCCAGCACCGCCTCGACAGCCGCCATCGCCCCAAGCTGTTGTTCGCGTGGAGTGCTTGGTGCCTTCGCGGTGTACGTCGTGCCATCCTCGCCCACGAGCACCGCGTCGGTGAAGGTTCCGCCAACGTCAACCCCGAGCAGCATGCCCGGGAAGGCTACTCACGCCGCTGCTAGGCGCTCGTTGTGCTCGGTGTCGGCCAGGTGCTGGTGCGAGGGGCAATAACCGTTGTGTGGCAACGGCACCCGCTGGCAGGTCGAGCCCTTGCGGGTGGTCGCGCGACACGTGGGCGGCTCGTCGGTGACCGCCGCGTGCGCCTCGATCGGGTGCTCGATCAAGAACCGCTGCGCGAGCCCCATGTAGCGGTTGACCGTTTGCAGCACCCGCTCCTGCGCGCCCATCGGGAAATACGTCCTGATGTCGCAAAACAGCGTGCGTGCGGGCTTGGCGAAGTAGTGACGGTCGGTGGCCAGGCGCTCAACCGCCGACTCGCATGCGTCGAGCACGTGTTTATGGTTGGCGACACCGCCGGCGTCGGATCGCGCCTCCGTGATGTACGGAGCCAGATCTCTGTATATGGCTCGGCTGAACTGGTACATAGTTCCGCTCCTAACAACACCGATCGCGAACGAAAAGACCGGACTTGTTGAGTATCCAAGCGGTTTCTAAGGCCCACAGAAGTAATTGATTAAGCCTCGGTTAGCTTTTTGCCTGCCGTTTGTTTTGGGGATGGGCCGGCCAGCGGCTCAGGACCAGTGCTGCCACTCCAGTTGCTCGCCACCGTCCGCAACCACCACATGGCGGCCATCCAGGCCAGGATCGCGCTCGGGATGGTCGGTGCGCATGTGCGTGCCGCGGGTCTCCTCGCGCTCAAGGGCCGTGCGCGCGATCAATCGGGCCAGCGGATGTGGATCCTCGAGGAGAGCCGCCAACCCCTCGGCTGAACGTTCGATCCCCGCGTGCTCCCACAGCGCCTCCTGGGTGGAGCGCTCGACAGCGGGCATCGGCGCTGAGCTTCCCTCTCCGTCGCCATCGGGTGTGAGCGCGGGCTCATCGAGTGCCGCCAGTGCCGCGCGACGGCCGAACACGAAGCACTCGCTCAACGAGTTCGACGCCAGCCGGTTGGCTCCATGCAAGCCCGTGCACGCGGTCTCGCCTACCGCGTACAGGCCTGCCACCCGCGAGCGCGCGTGCAGATCGGTGAGGACACCGCCGATCGTGTAATGCGCCGCCGGCGCCACCGGCACCAGCTCGCGCATCGGATCGAGGCCCGCCTCGCGCAGCGCGCCCACCACGTTCGGGAACAGCCCAGGATCGATCGCGCGCATGTCGAGGCTCACCGAGCGCTCGCCGCTCTCATGCAAACGGGTCTGGATTGCGCGAGACACCTCGTCGCGCGGCGCCAGCTCGTCCACGAACCGCTCGCCGGCGGAGTCGAGCAGCGTCGCGCCCTCGCCGCGGATCGCCTCCGTGATCAAGAAGCCTTCCTTGCCCCGCACGCCGATCACCGCCGTGGGGTGAAACTGCACGAACTCGAGGTCCGCCAGGGGCGCCCCCGCGGCGTGTGCCAACAGCAAACCCTGTCCGATCGAGCCGGGCGGGTTGGTCGTGCGCGACCACAGCGCCGCCGCGCCGCCGGTGCTCAGCACAACCGCGCGCGCTCTCACGACGCGGCCGGGCGAGCGCGGATCGGGGGGACCTCCGTTCGCACAGCACACCACTCCGTGGCAGCGGGGACGGGTGGGGTCCGCATCCATCAGCAGGCCGCACACGCGTGCGCCATCCTCGATCACGCGCACGCGCGGGTGCGCGACCACGAGCGCGGACAGCTCCCGCAGCAAGCGCCGTCCGGTGGCGCTTCCGCCCGCGTGCACGATCCGTCTGACCGAGTGTCCTCCCTCCAGGCCCAGCGCCAGCCGCCCGCGGCGATCGGCGTCGAAGTGAAAGCCGAGCGCTTCCAGGTCGCGCACACAGTCCGGCGCTTCCTCCACGAGCACCTGTGCGGCCGAGCGGCGCACCGCGCCGCGGCCCGCCCGCTCGGTGTCGCTGAGATGCAACTCGGTGCTGTCGTCGGCGGACAGCACCGCCGCGAGCCCGCCTTGGGCCCAATAGCTGGCTGTCTGCGCCAGCGGCAGCGCCGAGAGCAGCGCCACGCGCGCGCCCTCGCGCGCCGCGCACAGCGCCGCATACAGGCCCGCCGCGCCCGCTCCCACGACCACCACGTCCACATCGGTGCGCGGGGCGCCCCCGACGCCCCGACGTTGCTCATCGGCCGCTCACCCCGCGAGCTTCACGAGCGCGGCCGCGAGCACGCCGAGCGACACCACCACCAGGAGCACCAGTGCGACCACGAGCCCCTTCCATTTCGGCGGCGCCGCCAACCGCGTGCGCGCTCCCGCCCCGCAGCGCAAACACCAGTCCTGATCGGGCCTCAGAGGCACGCCGCACAGTGGGCACACCTCTTGCGGGACGGCCGCGCTCACTCGGTTCTGCGCCGGAGGCCGCAGGATCTGGGTCTGTTCGTCGTCGTGCGCTTGCGCCGGCACAGGAGCCGCTCTCGGTGCGGACGCCGGTGCAGGTGCGGACGCCGGTGGGGTCGTCGGCGCCGGTGCGGGCGGGGACTTTGGTGCGGGCGTCGGTGTGGCGGCCACTGGCTGTGCGTTTCGGCGCCGGCGCGGCGGCCACAGGCTGTGCGCTCGGCCCCGGCGCCTGTCGGCGCCATCGGCGCGGTTGAGATCGGACGGTCGGCGTTCGCATCGAACGCCAGCCCGCAGCCCGGACAAAAGCGGTCGTCGCTGCCGTGGATCGCCGCGCAGCGCGGGCACGCCGCGATTCCCACTTCGCGCAGCACGGTCACCGACCGGCGTTCACGCAGCACCCGTTCCAGCTCGCGCAACTCGGTGTCGAGCTGGCGCAGCATCGCGAGCTTGGCGAGCACCAGCGGGTCGTTGCGCTGACCGAAGCGGTGCAGATCGAACACCAGCCCGCCAAGATCGCGGTAGGCAAGCTCGCGCGCCTTGCGCAGGAACCGCGCCCTGCGGCGCATCTGTCCACGCTCGGCAAAACCGGGCTTCTCGGGCGGCTGCTCGGTCTCCGCCACCGGTGTCTGCTCGGGCGCCGGCTCGGTCCCCTCCGGCGCCTGCACAGCTTCATCCGCTCCTGCCACGGTTCCCATGCTATCCGGCCTTCGCGACGAGTGAGCGCCATGCGCTTGCCACGCGCTCGGCCATCCGCGCCGCCGAGAACCGCTCGGCGCGCTCGCGACCGGCCACACGCGGGTCCTCCGCGGCCAGGTGCGCTGCCGCCACGGCCTGCCAGCGCTCAAGGTGAAACGGCTCGCACAGCGTCCCTTCCAGCCCATCGAGCGCCTGGGCGTGGATACCCACGGGCGTCGCCAGCACCGGCACGTCGCACGCCAACGCCTCCAGCACCGCCAGTCCGAAGCCCTCGCGCTCGGAGGGCACGAGCACCGCGTTAGCCGCGTTCACATACAGCGGCACGCGCTCGGGATCCACGCCGCCGAGGGTGAGCAGTTGGGTTTTCAGCGCCTCGGCGAGCGCCGCGGCGCGATCGTGGCGCTTCTCGGGACGGGTCGGGTCGGCTGGGAACAGCAGGTAGGGGCGATGCGGGTCGAGACCCAGTTCCGCGCGTGCGCTCGTGCGAGAGATCGGCTTGAAGCGCTGCGTGTCCACGCCGCACGGCAATACCTGCGTGCGCGCGCGGTTGCGCGCGCCAGGGATCTGCTCGACCAGTTCCTGGGAGACGGCGGCTAGCAAGCCCACGGTCGGCAGCGCCGCGCACGTGATGACGCGCGTGCGCGGGTGGCGCACGTCGGTGCCGTGCAGTGTCAGTGCATGTCCCGCGCGCTTTCACCGCGAGTGCTGGCCAGGCCGTCAGGCCGAAGTGCGCGTGCACCACGTCGAAGCGCTCGCCCTCGTAGCGGCTGCGCAGGCCGCGCGCAGCGCGAGCCAGCGCGAGGGCGCCGGGTGGGAACTCGTACAACTCCACGCTCACCCCGTCGAGCGTTCGCAGCGCGTCCACCTGGTCGCGCACGAAGCGTCCGCGCTCGGGATGAGCGTCGTTGGCGAGCATGTTGGATACCACGAGCGTGCGCACAGTTGCTAACCGTAGTGGCCTGGGTGGCGTGGGGACGGTTGACTCTTTTCACAGACCCACTTGACATCTAGTACACGATGCGCTATAAACTCCATGTCCTGTCATCCCCCTGGGATGCGGGTGAACATAAGGTCGGGTTTGGGTCGGTCTTCGTGGTCGACCACTAACAGTTTTGGACGGGGACCTTGGGAGAGGGACCGGGTCGCAACGAGAGGGAGTTGTTTTTCGCGTGGTTTCTTTTGGGGATAACGTGCTTGGGAGTCCGTGTGTCGCTGGAGCGTCCTTTATAGGACGTGTCAGCGTCGCTGACACGTCTCTCTCTCTCTCTCTCTCTCTCTCTCGGCCGGGCCGCTCACCAGCTAAGTTCTGGTCGGTCCCGTCATCTTGCCGGGCACAGCGGCCGGCTTGGTCATTCGCGCCTCGTAAGCGCCTCTCAGCTTCTTGTTCTTCGGCCGTCGCGGGTCGTATGCCCGCGGCGGCTTTGTGCTGCCCGGGCTCGGGCAGGTCTTGTTGTCCGGGTCTCTTTGAGGAGGGGATGTGAACGTGGGTGCTCATCGGTCTGTGTTGAGGAGTCTGGTCGGGCTGTGTGGGACGGTGGTCTTGCTCGCGTTGTTTGCTGGTGTCGCGCAAGCCGAAGCTCCCAGGCTCATCTCATATGGCAACTTCGCCTCAGAAGTTCCGATCGCGGTTGGTATCGGGGTCGACCAGTCCAGTGGCGATGTGTATGTGGCTGGTTTGCTCAATCGGTCGGACGGCGGTCCGTCGTATATCGATGAGTTTGACGCTTCGGGCAAATTGCTCTCGCCACCAGCGCCATTTGGTGAAGGAGATAATTCGGCTGTGGCTGTAAACCCAACCAACGGGGACCTATATGTCTTGAGTCAGGCCGGTCTCTTCCAGCCGATGGTGATCAACACGTATTCCCCGAGCACTGGAGCGCTGTTGTCCTCGTTTCCTGTGCCGGAATCTCTGAACTTCTCCATCTTCACGATTGTGCAGATCGCGACGGACTCTGCTGGCAACGTGTACGTGCCGGTTGCGCCCGACAACGAGGTGCTGGAGTACAGCCCTGCCGGCACGCTACTTGAGACGATCACCGGGTCGGGCTCGAGTGCCCTGAGCGGACCGACTGGTGTGGCGGTCGCTCCATCGGGGGACGTGTGGGTAGCTGATAACGGCGACAACCGGATCGAGGAGCTCAGCTCGACCGGCGCGTTCATCGGTGAAATCAAGAGCGAAGGGGTGCAGACAGTCGCGCTCGACACCGATGGTGATGTGTTCGCGCTGGTCAAGAACAGCGCAGACTTCTGCGGCTCGCATGCCCCGCCGTGCTATCACGTCGTCGATTACGACTCCGCCGGGGCGCAGGTCGCTGATATCGGCGCCGGGTCGTTTGGATCTGTCGAATTCGAAGTGCCCGACATGCTTGCTGTGGACGATGCGACCGGTCGTGTTTACGTGACTGACGGGGCCAAAAACCTCGTGTGGGTCTATGGGCCGCCGACCGCGTCCACGGTCGACAAGGAGCTCGCAGCCGAAGTGGGCACTTCTGAAGCAAAGCTGGGTGCGCTCATCAACCCTGGCGGGATCGAGACGACGTATCGCATTGAATATGGCACAACCACTGGATATGGTCAGACGACGCCCTTCCCAGAAGGCAACGTGGGCCAGGGTATAACGCCGAACACGGTGTGGGCGGCGGCCAGCGGTCTCGAACGAGGCACCACCTATCACTATCGAGTGATCGCGACCAACGAACTCGGCACCGTCGCGGGCGCCGATCAGACGTTTACGACCGAAACCGCCGCGCAAGCCGCCTGCCCCAATCAACAGTTGCGTGACGGCTTCTCAGCGCGCCTACCCGACTGCCGAGCTTATGAGCTAGTCACACCCCCGACCAAGGCCTCAACCCAGCCAGACCCGAGCAAGAAAGGCACTGACAAAGAAAATCACGCAGCTCGCGACGGCAACGGGATCGCGTATGGGTCGATCGACATCCTGCCCGGCTCACAGAGCGGCGGCCTGAACTACGTTGCCACCCGCGGCGCGAACGGCTGGTCTTCGGAAAACGTGATCCCGCTGCAGTCCTATGACGGGGATCGGTGTCCCTTCAAAGAGGCTGCAATATCGGCGTATTCAACCGATCTATCAAAGGGTGTGCTGTTCGTCGGTGGATCTCGGAATGGTGGCGGCTGCACTGCGGAAGGCTGGAAGTTGTTAGCGGCGAACCGCTGGCGTCGAAAATCTGTTGCTGCGCGACAACGCCGATGCTACCTACCAGCTGATCAACCTCACACCGCCGGCGTCACGCCCGCGGCTGCGACGTTCGACGGCGCCTCCTC
>CAVRXK010000013.1:0-14007 GCA_963725165.1 uncultured Solirubrobacterales bacterium | reverse complement strand
ACCGCCTGGTAAGCGGCAGCCCACGATGACGGTCCGATCAGAGATGCTCGGCACGACTCAGCTCGCCGCAGTGGCGGCACGTGCGAGCGCAATCTCGACGGCATCGTGCGCCGCATGCAGGGCTTGGTCCAACTTCTCGGGGTCGCGCCCGCCAGCTTGGGCCATGGTGTCGCGGCCCCCTCCCCCGCCGCCCACGACCTTTGCGGCGACTTTCACGATCTCACCGGCATTAAGCCCACGTGCTACGAGGGGGGGCGCAACGCTCGCGAGCAGCGAGACGCGACCGTCGATGGCGGCGCCGAGCACGAGCACGCTGTCGCCCGCGAGCTTGCCCTTCAAACGATCGGCAAGACCGGGCAGAGCCTTCGCGTCGCCCACCGCCACCTTGGCGACGAGCACCTTCACGCCCTCGACGATCTCGACCGCGGCGGCGAGCGACTCCAGCTCCTCCGCGCCCATACCTGCGCCATCGCGGGTGCTCTTTTGAAGCTTCCTGCGCTCGGCCTCGTGCTCACTCACCACGCCGGCCGCCTGCTCGGGACGGGTGCGCAGCGTCGCGGCGATCCTCTCCAGCTCGCGGTCGTGCTCGCGCAGCAGCGCCACCGCTCCCGGGCCCGTGAGCGCCTCGATGCGCCTCACGTTGGCGGCGCTGGAGGTCTCGCTGGTCACGCGAAACACGCCGATCTCGGCGGTGTTGGCGACGTGCGTGCCTCCGCACAGCTCGCGCGAGTACTCGCCCTCGCCGATCTCGACCATGCGCACGACATCTCCGTACTTCTCGCCGAACAGGGCCATCGCACCAAGACGCTTAGCCTCATCGAGGGTGGTGGTGATCGGGTGAACCGGATCGGCGCGCGCGATCCAAGCGTTGACCTGATCCTCAACGTCGCGCAACTCCTCCGCGGTGAGCGCGGCGCCGTGGCTGAAATCAAAGCGCAGCTTGTCAGGCCCCACGTAGGAGCCCGCCTGGCGCACGTGCGCGCCGAGTCGTGCGCGCAGCGCGGCATGGAGCAGGTGGGTGGCGGTGTGATTGCACTGGGTGGCGTGGCGGGCGGCGTGATCGACACGTGCGAGCACCGGCTCGCTCTGCTCGAGTGTGCCCTGCTCCACGACGACCTCCAGTGCCTGATCGTCACCGAGCCTGAAAACCCGCTCCACACGGGCGCGGCAGTCGCCGTGCTCGCATTCGATCGTGCCGGTGTCTGAGATCTGCCCGCCCCCGGCTGCGTAGAAGGGCGACTCGGCAAGCTTCACGAGCAGGCGTTGACCGCTTACGGAGCCCTCGCCCGAGCCATTCGCGGAATCTTGATCGGGCCCGGTCCCGTTGCCAGGCTCCACGGCGAGTGCCGCGACGCTGGTGGGTTGACGCTCTGTCTCATAGCCGGTGAAGCGCGTCGCCACCCCTGCCTGCTCGGCGAAGCGACGGGCGCGCTCGCGTGGATCCTCTCCCCCTGCGCTTGAGCCGCTCGCCGCGCGAGCGCGGGCGCGCTGCTCGTCCATCAGTCGCTCGAACTCGGTGTCGTCCACGCGCAAGCCCTCCTCGGCAAGCAGCTCGCGGGTCAGCTCGAAGGGGAAGCCGAACGTGTCGTGCAGCTTGAAGGCGTCCTGCGCCCGCACCGAATCTCCTCCCTGCTCGCGCGCGTGGTCGATGTGGAAGCGCAACACGCCCATGCCCTGCTCGAGGGTGCGCCCGAAACCGTCCTCCTCGGAGGACAGCCACTTGTCGATCGCCTCACGCTGCTCGACCAGCTCCGGGTAGACGGCACCCATCAGCTCGCGGACCACATCGGCGTAGCGACCCAGGAACCCCGGCGCCATCTCCAGTGAGCGTCCCTGCTGGATCGCCCGGCGCATCACGCGCCGCAATACGTAGCCGCGTTCCTCGTTGGAGGGCACCACCCCGTCGGCGACCAGGAAGGTCATCGCACGAGAATGGTCAGCGAGGATCCGCAATGCGCGGTCGGCACGCGCGTCCTGCCCGTAGCTCGCGCCTGAGAGCTGCTCGCCGAGCTCGATCAGGGGGCGGAACTGGTCGGTGTCGAACACCGAGGGGGTGTCCTGCAGGATCGCGGCCAAGCGGTTGAGCCCAAGGCCGGTGTCGATGTTGCGCGCCGGCAGCTCGGTCAAGCTCGAATTCCCACCCTCCCTCCCCCCGCCGGCGGGCTGCTGGTTGTATTGCATGAACACGAGATTCCAGTACTCAAGGAAGCGTTCGTTCTCACCGCCGGGTAGATCGCCGGGCTCGCCGATGTGGGCGCCGCGGTCGACATACAACTCCGAGCACGGACCGCACGGCCCGGCGGGCCCGGCCTGCCAGAAGTTCTCAGAGCGCGGACAGCGAACGATCCGCTCGCTGGGCACCCCGATCGCTTCCCACAAGCCGATCGCCTCCTCGTCGGGGCCGAGACCGAGCTGCTCGTCGCCCTCGAACACGGTCACCCAGATGTCGGCGGGCGCGAAGCCGAACACTTGCAGCGACAGCTCCCACGCGAACGCGATCGCCTCGGCCTTGAAGTAGTCGCCGATCGAGAAGTTGCCGAGCATCTCGAAGAACGTGAGATGACGGTTGGTGTTGCCGACGTTGTCGATGTCAACCGTGCGAAAGCACTTCTGACAGCTGGTGAGGCGCGGCGCTGGCGGCGTTTCCTGGCCAAGGAAGTACGGCTTGAGCGGGTGCATCCCGGCGACGGTGAGCAGTGCGGAGGGGTCGTGCGAGGATGGCACCAGCGAGGCGGAGGGAATGCGCCGGTGACCGCGCTCCTCGAAGAACGTCAGGTATTGCTCGCGAATTTCGTCTGTGGTCATTTTTTATGGATTTGCTGGGCGTGCTTGGTGGTGTGAGCGGGCCGCGCGAAACTCCATGGCTTCTCACACTCCGCCTGACGATCCTAGAGTGCGGCCGAGGATCCTGGGGGCTCGCTTGGCAATCCTCAGATGCGGCGTGATGATCCTAGAGAGCGGCCGACGATGCGATCGTGCCGTGACCCACGATCGTGTCACCCGCGTACAGGCAGGCGATCTGCCCAGGGGCGGTGCGCTCGACCTGCTGGAGCATTCGCACCTCCAGTCGCTCGTGCGCGCCGGCGGACGGCGAGCCCTCAAGGCGGCACGGCATCCGCCGTCCGCGGTAGCGCACCTTCACGCCATCCACGCGCGCGCCATCGCGATGCAGGGTCGCGTCGCGCACGCGCACGCTTTCGGTTTGCAGGTGCTCGCGCGAGCCCACCGTGACCGTGCCCGTGCGCACGTCGGTGGCGATCACATACAACGGCTGCCCGCCGCCGATCCCGAGACCGTGGCGCTGACCGACGGTGACCGTGTGAACGCCTGCGTGCTCGCCGAGCTTGCGCCCGTGCAGGTCCACGATCGGCCCCACCCGCGTGCCCAGCCCGCCGTGGCGGGCGAGAAAGTCCGCGCGCTTGGTGCCCGCGAGGAAGCACAGGTCCTGCGAGTCAGGCCGACGGGCTACCTCGAGGCCCGCGCGTGCCGCCAGCTCGCGCACCTCGGGCTTCGTGAGGCCGCCGAGCGGGAAGCGCAGGCGCGCAAGCGAGTTCGGCGAGAGCGCGGCAAGCGCGTAGCTCTGGTCCTTGCTCTCGTCCACCGCCGCACGCAGCAGGGGCCTTCCCTCTCCTGGTACCACGCGCGCGTAATGACCCGTAGCGAGCGTGCGCGCGCCAAGGCACTCGGCCAGCTCGAGCATCGCGTCGAGGCGTACTTTGCCGTTGCAGCGCACGCACGGGTTCGGGGTGAGACCCGCCGCGTGATCCTCGAGCCACCCGTCGACCACACCCACCCTGAACTCCTCGCGGAGGTCGATCGAGAAGTGCGCGAGGCCCATCCCGTGGGCGATGTCGCGCGCGGCACGCACCGCCTGGGCCGAACAGCAGCTGCGCTCGCCGTCGTTCTCGGGGTCTGCCCACAACTCGAGCGTCACCGCGACCGCCTCGCCGCCGTCTCCCGCCACGAGCAGCGCGGCAACCGCACTGTCGACTCCCCCGCTCATCGCCACCAAAGTGCGCGACGGCGCCGGGGTGAGATGCGTCTTTTCGCGCGCCGCCCACCCGAGCGCCCTGTGCAGCGCGTCGGCGGCCAGCTCGGCGGCGTGGTGCTTGGCGGGGCTCAGGCCACCGAGCTCCTGTGCGATCTCAGCCGCACCCACGCGCGCGGCGCTCAGCAGGTCCCGACCGCGCACCAGCTCGACCGTAGCGCTGCCCGCCGCGATCGCCGCTCCACAACCGCTTGCGTCAAAGCCGGCGTCCGCGATCGTCCCCTCAGGACTGGCTGGATCGACCGCGAGGGAGATGCGGATCAAATCGCCGCAGGCCGCGCCTCCCGCGGCGCCGGTGCACGCGCCGTCGGGCACGTGCCCACGGCCGAGCGGGCTTTCGAGATGCGTCGCCAGCGACTCGACGGACATAGGTCGAGTGTAAGGGGAGGGCTCCCGCACGGGCGCTCGAGCGATGCTTGCCCCGGACTGCGCTTTGCGCAGAGTTCGCCTGGGGTCGGCGGACGGTGCGACTGCCGCGACGCGTGTGAGCTTCGCGCACAGCCCTCGCCCTGGAGCCGGCGGACGGTGCGGCTACCGCGACGCGTGCTGGGCTTCGCGCACAGCCTGCTGGAGCGCGAACACTTCGGTGAGCCCGGTGAGCGTGCTCACCACACCCTGGCGGTTGACGATCAGGATCGTCGGGGTCTGGTACACGCGCACGACTTCGGTGATCGAGCCAAACATGTTCACCTGGTTGGCGAGCGCCGCGTGCATCACGACCGTCCCTTTCGATCCGCTCGCTAGCGCGCCCGCCTGTGAGTGAACCTCTCGATCAACCGACGAGTGGGGGTTCCAGAACACGAGCATCACGGTCTTGCCCTGGGCGAGCTCGTGTTCGACGGCGAGCTGCCCGGCGGGGGGCTGGTGCTTGGCGGGGGGATGGTGCTTGGCGGCCGAGGAGTCTGAGCGGCTGCTCGGCGCGGTAGCAGCGTGAGTGGCGGGAACCACGATCGCCTTGTGGGAGACCGTGACCTTCTCGTGCCTGGTTGTGACCGTCTTGCGATCGGTCACAGAAACCTTGTGCGACGGGCCGACAACAACCTTGCGTGTGAGCACCGTGGTCTGGTGCGGTGAGTGCACAACGGTGCGGTGCACTGCAACAGTCTTGTGCTCAGCCGCGGTGTGCTTGTGCACCGATGAGCTTGAGGTGGTCGACTTGCGAGCGCTTGCCGCAACCTTTGCGTGCTTCGCGCTCGAGGAGACAGCGACAGGAGCGGGCGTGCTCGCGGGCACAGGTTCGCTCGGGCTCGAGGAGTGCGCGTGCAACGCGAACGTCCACACGAGCGCCAGCAGCAGCACGGCGCCGAGCGCGATCTGAAAGGGGCGAGAAATCTGAGCCACGTCCTCCACTTCGGCAAATTTGAGCGCCGAGTTGAACGGCCCGACCCGCCATGGACGCTTCGCAAGCGCTATTTCAGCACGAAACTCCGCTATTCACAGGCATTTGGGCACAACAGGGCACGCCGGCCAATACCTTGGGAAATCACGCCAGGTCACGCAACCCGCGCAACACCGCGTGCACCACCGTGCTCGTGTCGAGCGTCTCCTGGCCCCCGTCCTGCATGTCCTTCAAAACGGTCTCCCCCTCGCCCACGATCGCCACGAAGCGCGCACCCAAGCGATTTGCGTGACCGAGCTGACCCTTCAACGAACGGCCCGTCATCTCCATCTGCACGCCCAAACCGGCGGAGCGACCCTCGCTCAAGATCTCCCACGCCGCCAGCTTGGATCGCGGGTACGCCCCATCCTCCCCCAAAACATCAAACCCGACGTACAGATCCACAGCATGGCCGCCCGCCGCCGGCGGGCCCCCGGCAAGGAGGATCCGCTCGATCCCCGCGGCCCATCCCATCCCCGGTGTCGCCGGCCCGCCCAGTTGTTGCACGAGCCCGTCGTAGCGCCCACCGCCGCCCACTCCGCTCTGCGCCCCGAGTGCGTCGCTGGTGAACTCGAACACCGTGCGCGTGTAGTAATCCAGGCCGCGCACGAGCGTCGGATCGACCTCGTACGTCACACCCGCGCGGTCGAGCAGCTCTCGCACCACCGCGAAGTGCTCGGCGTCGTCGGCATCCAGCTCGTCCAACAATCGCGGCGCATCGCGCATCACCGCGACCGTGCCCTCGTCGGCGGAATCAAACGCCCGCAGCGGGTTCAGCTCGATGCGCTCGCGCACCTCGTCGGAGAGGCGATCTTCGTTTGCGCGCAAATGCGCCTGCAAGCGCTCGCGGTAGCGCCCGCGGCTCTCACTGCCGCCAAGGCTCGACAGGCGCAAACGCACCCCGGAGACACCCATCTCCTCAAGCAGCGCTCCGAGCAGCACGATCGACTCCGCATCAACGGCCGGGTCCTCTGAGCCGAGCGCCTCCGCGCCGACCTGCCAGAACTGACGGTAGCGGCCCTTCTGCGCGCGCTCGTAGCGAAAGAAACTCGACAGGTACCACAGCTTCACCGGTTGCGCCAGCTTGTGCATCCCGTGCTGCACATACGCCCTGCACACCGGAGCGGTGCCCTCCGGGCGCAGTGTCAGCGAGCGCCCACCGCCGTCGGTGAACGTGTACATCTCCTTGCGCACGATGTCGGTCGAGCTGCCCACCCCGCGCGCGAACAGCTCCGTCGCCTCGAACGCCGGTGTCTCGATCCGCTCGTAGCCCGCGCCCTCGAGGATCGATCGCGCACGGCTCTCAAGCAGCGCGCGCATCGCCGCCTGCTCGCCCAGCACATCGTCGGTGCCCCGCGGGGCCTTGATCGGCTCGCCGCTCAAGGTCGCGAAGGGCTCGCGGCGGATGCTCGCAGTTCGCTCAGAAAAGGATTCGTGTCCCACTCGCGCCCGAGCGTGGTCACGCCCATGTGGCCTGGCAACACCGGCGTATCGCGCTCGTAGCTCGCCATCAGCAAGCCGATCGAACGCTCGAGCGTGCTCCAATCACCACCCGGCAAGTCCACGCGGCCAACCGACCCCTCGAACAGCACGTCGCCTGACAGCAACGCCGGCGCCACGATCGGCACGACGTGCTCGCCCTCCGGCGACGCGACCCCAGCATCTGTGGAGGTGCTCGCGGTCCCAATCGCATAGGTCACGTGCCCCGGACTGTGACCGGGCGTGAAGATCACCTCGATGTCAAGATCAGCGAGTCGCAGGCGCTCGCCGCCCTTGACCGTGTGCTCGGCCTGCCAGCTCTCAAACGGCCCGAATCCCGGCATCGTCCATTTGGTGATGTCCGCGAGCACTCCCACCTCGATCTCCGGGCAATACACGGGCGCTCCGGTTGCCCGTGCGATCGGAGCCACCGCGCCGATGTGATCGAAATGGCAGTGGGTGATCAAAATCGCCTCGATCTCCACGCCGAGTTCCGCGGCCGCATCAAGCAAACGCTGTGGCTCCTCACCGGGGTCGATCAGCAGCGCGCTGCTCGCTGTCGGATCGGCACGCACGATGTAAGCGTTCTCCTGGATCGGCCCCACGCTGAAGCCGCGCACATCGGGACCCGTGCTCTGGCGCGGCTCCTCGCTCACTTCGCGCCGGCCCCACCCGCTCGCTTGGTCTTGCTGCGCATCCTGCGGTTGTACAGCCACATATCGGTGTAGTAGCTGATCGGCACGTACGCGATCAGCACGATCGGAAACAGCTCGATCGCCTCGTTGGGCTTTTTCAGCAGCAGGATGCTGATCAGCAGCATCAATACCGCCGCGGCCATCGCCCGGTAGAACGCCCCCAGCCACGTCGGCGGGCGTTCCATGCGCTCCTGGCGCGTCAACTTCGGGGCGCTCGGCTTGCCGGTCTTCTCCGCCTCCGTCGGCTTGCGTCCGGTGCGCCCGCGCGACTCCACCACCCCCGCCGCGTTACCGCGATGCTTGGTCTGGCGCTTGCGCTTTGTCTGAGCCATCTCTCATTCCGATCCTGATCCAATTCGCAGAGCACACAACGCGCTCGGCACCGCAATACCTAGAACCCTAGTGCGTTCTCGATCGTGTGCACGCCGGGATCAAACCCAACGAGTCTCACATCAGCAGGAAAGCCCTCAAGCGCCGCCCTCGGCGCCAACCCCACAAGCTCGGCGCAGGCCACCTCCGCGTGGCCGGCCACGGCCGCCACCACCTCGCGCAGCGGCACCTCCAGCGGGCGCTCCACGTTCATCGAGACCTGCGCGACGCTCCCGCCGCGAAGCGACAAGCCGATCGCGCGCACCCCCGGCAGCCCCTCCGGCCCACCCTCGCGAATCAAACTCGCGATACGACGCGCCTCCTCCACGCCCGCGGGCGGCGCCAACTCCAGGTTGAAAGCTACCAGTGGCTCGCGTGCCCCCACGAGCGTCGCACCCGCTGTCGGGTGCAGTCGCGCTGGCCCGTAATCGGGGCGCAGCTCTCCGGCACCGATCCGCTCCCCCAATCCACGCACGCCGCCGCGTCGCAACTCCGCGCGCGTGCGCCCGCTCGCGAGATCCCCATACAGGAGCACCGGCACCCCCAGCCTCTCACCGATCTCCCAGGCCACCACCAGCGCCTCCGCGCACGCCGCGCCACGCTGAGCTTGATCGAGATAGACGACCGGCACGACATCCACCGCGCCCACGTGCGGGTGCAGACCTACCTCCGCCGGGTCGCGGCCCGCGCCCACGTCAATCCGCTCGATTGCCGCCCGCGCGCCCGCGAGCAGCGCGCTTGACAGCCCGCGTGGATATCCGGCGAGCGTGTACACCGAGCGGTGATGGTCGGGATCGGAGTGGATGTCCAGTAGGTGCGCGTCGCCGCTTGATGTGAACGCCTCGGCGATCGCCGAGATCTTCTGGCGGTCGCGCCCCTCTGAGACGTTCGGCACGGCCAGCAGGGGCTTGCTGGTAGACGGCGCATGGTTCGCCGGGTTGGCTTGGGCGGCACGCGAGCGCGGGTCGGCCGGCTGCGGCTGGTCGGACTCTTGCGCGGGAGTGCTTGGCATGATCGGCGAGCTCCGGGTGGCCCGTGAGCGTGGCCGGACGGACTCGCCCCACAGGCTAAACTGCGCGCTCCCGCCGGAGTAGCTCAGTTGGTTAGAGCAGCGGAATCATAATCCGCGTGTCGGGGGTTCGAGTCCCTCCTCCGGCATCTCGAATGTCCTGCAAACACGACGTTTTTAGTGTAGCGAGGACTGCGGACAAAGTCCAAAGTTTCCCCAAAAGTTTCCCCAGCGGTCGCTCGCTGGCAGAGTCGCTAGCTGCGGACGGGCTCGGGGAGCAGGACGCGCCTACTGCCGTCGGTTGAGACGAGTACGACTGCCCGCTGTTCGTCGAGGGCGTTCTTGATCGCCTTCTCGGTTTTGGGAGTATCGGCGTCGATGAACGCGGCGCGTTCGGGATATGGGGAGCGTTCCTGGATGGCGAGCTCGATAGCTTCGTCCATGACCCGCATCGCTGGGGAGTCGTTCGTGGTTGTTCTCATCGCGCTTGCCATGCCTCGATCATCGATTGATAGGTGTGCTTGATCTGCTCGATTGCCACGCGCATGCCTTCTCCAAGGGTACCGCCGTGGAACGTCTCCGCCGGTTGCTTTCCTTGCGCACGCGTGTACCGGTGCATCTCATTGATGCCGTGCGCACCGTCGTAGAGCCGAACCGTGCGCCTCTTGCCATCTCGTTCGACCGTGAGCAGCACTGCATAGTTCGTGATGTCGCGCCCACGAGTCCTAAAGCGAACGTGCATCCTGTCGTCAGAGACATCATCTAGCTCGACGAAGTACTCGGTGTTCATCGCGCTCCCGATCCGTCAAGCTGGCTCCAGAGCGGCAACCGGCTCTCATAAAGACCAGGATGCGGTTGCTCAACAGGTCTGCTCATTGCTCCGTGAGCCAGGTTTCGAGCATGGTGCGGGTGAAGCGGATGTGTCGTCCGACGCGGAGGCAGGGGAGGCGTCCAGTGCGGACGGCGTCGTAGATCCAGCTGGGCTTGACCGCGAGTAGTTCGGCTGCTTGCTCGGGTCGCAGTAGTGGCCCGTCGAGCGGGCGCATTGTGGGCTTGATTTGAGTCGTGGGGTTCATCGGTATGCCTCGCTTGTGCGCGGATCGCGGTTGTCGTAGGTCCCTCGATAATCGGGCTCGTCCTCGTATTCGTCCGTCCAGTTCTCGAGCTCTGTCTGGTCGGGTTCCATGAGCTTGTCTTGGATCGCGTATTGCTCTCTCGCGAGCTGTGGAATGTCCTTGAGGCCGAGCACTCGTATGCGGTCGGTCGTCTTGGTTTTCTCGATAGCGCGTTCTACGGCGCGTGCTGGTCCGGGGGCCGCGAGGTAGTAGACGGTATTGACGTGGCGGGTCCTGGCCCAGCCGCGGCAGATCGCGGCGAGCCTGGATGCCGACTTGGTCGACAGCTCGACCTCGATCGGTATGACCAAACCCGCCGTGCAGGTCAAAACGAGGTCGGGACGATGCAACACTGCGCGAGAAGCGACCTGGCCGACTTGTGCTGAGGCGATCAGTTCATCGCGCTCGCTCTCGATCGATCTGAGCTCCCGCTCGCTCATCAACTCCCAGTCCGGCATTGCGTCTCCGAGCTCAACGGCGATATGCGCGACCTGCCAGGCGTGCTCGAACCCGCCGGGACTCACGCTGAATACCCCGAGGTGCGAGATGCCTTGCCAGCGCAGTCCGGTGAGTGTCGCGGTGTACATGCCGGGGCGCCCGTAGAGAACAGCGTGATGCTTGAGCAACCCATCACGTGTCAGAGAGTTCAGGCGTTGGTAGGCAGTGCTGCGACTCATAACGAATTCGCGCATCACGTGCTCGGCGCCGGCGGCACCGAGACAGCCGATCCAATAGACGATTTCCGAATCCCTGTTTGTCTGCATTACACGGACCTCCACGCGCCTAGATTCCCCTACACACGCCTAATCCGTCCAAACGCAGCGAACGGGACACGAAACACGTCCCGAAAGGACAAGCCAGGGTCACGTGCGCGTCTGCAGGACCTCGACGCTCGACCCCTTGGTGCTGCAGTTCCGTCCCGGAGACCAACGCTCAGGGACCATCGTCGACGCCGAAATCACGAGGACGCCGGCACAGGGCCTGACACCCTAACCACAACCGTCGCCTCACCACGACGATGGCAGGCAACACCAACCCCGTCTCATCCCTGAACAAGGTCTCATCTGGTCGGGTTTTGACCGTCGTGGACCATCCCAACAACCCTCCACTCATCACATGCTTACGCGGTCCGCGACGGTCAAAACCCGAACCAGCCCGAAAGGGCTGGAGGGTTACTCCGCTCCAGCGGATTCCAAATCCGGGACGCAGTCCCGGCACGAATCCCGGCACAGCCACCTATTAGCCTGCGCCGAGGTCCCTACACAGAGCCCGCCTGGTTGTGCAGCTACGTTCGTCGAGTCAGCGGATGCTGACTCGTGCCTTGGCAAACACAGGATCACCGAGCGGCTGCCCGTCCTCACCGTAGGTCATCAGCGCGACGTCATCGGCTGCCTCGGGCTCGGCCTCGACGATTCGTCGTAGGGCAGCACGAGCGGCGGGCTCCTCGCTATAGGAGTCGATCATGTTCCCGGTGCTGCTAAGCAGAACGTAGTGCATCACTCATCGCCTACAGGCAGGATATCGACTATGCCAGCGAGCAGCTGCAGCGGACGTCCCCAGACTGTGATGTGCCCCGGTTGGGCAGTGTGAGCCCAGCAGAACCCGTTGCCGGGCTCCAGCCGGAGCTCTGCAAGATAACGACCTATTCGGGGCCAGCGACGTGCCGTGGCCGCCGCCATCTCGCGCTCCAAATACATCGAAAGGCCAAAGTGAATCAGTGCCGACTCGATCTCAAGCCCTCTTGGGTGGGCATTGCGCTCATAGTTGGAGCGAAACCCACCGAGCATCTGTGGATCACTGAGATGCACGCCCTTCACAATCCGATACGCCCTTACCCGCTGCTGTGCGAGATTGACGGTCAATTGATCTGAACGGTCTTTGGTGCTCATGAGGCGCTCGGGATCGCCGTCATGTCCAGCGCGCGTGTCAAGCGTTCAGCCAAGTCCGGCTGAGGCGCGTAGGCCAAATACTGTTCGGTTGTAGTGATGCGCTCATGGCGCATCAAAGCCTGAATCGTCCTGATGTCAACACCGGCGCGAGCGAGAGCTGTCCCAAATGAGTGGCGCAGGTTGTACATGCGGATTGGCTTCAGCCCGCTCTCTTCACGCGCCTGCTTAAAAGCCTCGCGAATCGGCTGCTCTGCGATAGGTCTATCCAGAAGAGTGCTGACGAATACGAAATCCCCGTCCGTGGTCGCATATCCGCGCTCCTTGAGACAAGCGAGCGCTCGCGTAAGACGAGGAGTCATAGGAATCGCGGCCGAGTCCGAAGTCTTGGTACCGTCGAGGGCATTGCGCACCCAGTTGTCGTAGGGGCGAATCACACCAGCCGGGAAATCGACAGCTCCCCACCGCAGCCCGAGAGCCTCACCGGGAAGACGGAAGCCGGCATGTGCCCCGCATAGCCAGAACGCTTGCTCGAGAACGCTCGGCGCCTGGCGCAGAAGCTGATCCACCTCGGCTGGCTCGTAGAAGTCATCGCGCCGCAGAATTCGTTCACGAGCCTGTCTTTTACTCGCACGCTTGACCGCTACGAGAGGGTTGCTCTCCAACCAGCCTTGGCATACGGCGTAGTCCAGGGCGGCAGCAAGAATATCACGGTACTTATTGCGAGTCTGGGCCGCCGCCGGGGCACGGAGCATCCACCGCATCTGCACTCGATGACAAACGATCCAGCCTTCCCCCTCGAGGTGGCGTGCCGTAGAGCGGGACACGCGCCGCGCACGTTCGGCTCCAGTCGCGACAACGCGGTAGCAGCCCCGACGACGATGTTTCCAGCTCCCTTCTATCTTGGCCGCAAGCTTCACCGCCTCCCTCCTGGTAGCGACCTCAAACGCGCGACTACCGGGCGGCTTAGCCGTCCAGCGCTCAACTTTAACCTCCACCACATCTCGGCCTTCGCTAAGTGCCCTAGCGGCGGTTTGCTCACCAAGAGGGCGTTCGGCTCTGAAGTTTGCGAAATAGGCGACGAGACGTCCGTCGGCAAGATCGTGCAGCGGTGTGTCCGCTCCGAGGTCGCGGTAGATACGCTCGAAGAGGTCCTCGTAGTCAGCCATCGTCGAACGCTTGAGACCACGCTCGGCGTGGCGCTCAGCAAGCCATCCCTCAGCTGCTTGATGCAAAACGCGATCTGTTTCCCTTCGCTTAGCTTCCTCTGCGCGTGCTTCGCTTTCGCGGAGGACCTCTTCAAGCCTGGCCTCAGCGTCTTGCGGGGTCAGGTGCTCGGGGCTCGGCCTGGGACCGTCACCCGCCCGCCAAATGACCGCCCCGCGAGCCGTCCTGCGGCCGGTATCCCTGACGTGCGCCGGCCCGATACACGCTCCGTGCTTTGCTCCCGCCTCGTCGCGCCAGTACGCGTAGTACACGCGCGCCTTGCTCACTTTTAGTTGGCGGACATGCAGATGGCCTTTGAGCCGTTTTTTGCTGCTCATGACTGGTCTACCTCCACAGACTTGGATCCGACGGACAAGTCGTGGCGGGACAGTCGAAAAGTTTCCCGAAAGTTTCCCCAGGCGTCTGAGGAAGCCTAAAATGAGGCTATGTAGCTTGAGCTAACTGGCTTAGATACAGGGGATCTAGCCTCGACACATGTCAATCATAATCCGCGTGTCGGGGGTTCGAGTCCCTCCTCCGGCATCGCTCAAAACCCTGCAAACACAACGAAAAGCAGGATATCAGGAGGATCGGATGGGGCCGACGATTTCCCTAGCGATTTCCCTGGAGGGCCGCGTTCGGGGCGCGGAGGGGTCGCTACGTGGCGAACAGGGCGTCGATCTCGCCGGCCAGGAGGTCGAGCACGCGCAGCGCTTCGTGCGGGGTCGTGAGGTGCCGGATGCTGGCGTGCGTGGGCTCGTTGCGCAGACCGCGCACGAGGTCCCAGCGGTCACGCTTCTCGGCCGGGATGGTGCCGGCGGC
>CAVRXK010000012.1:0-122822 GCA_963725165.1 uncultured Solirubrobacterales bacterium | reverse complement strand
GACAGCCGAGGCCGCAGCTCGCAGCCCTCGTCGCGCGCCCGCCGACGAACGTGATTCCGAACCGCAAAAAGACCGCAGACCCTCCAAAAACCGCATCAGAAAGCCAACTCGAACCGGGCGCCCCGATTTAGAGAACCGCGAAGACCAGCGAATACAGGCGATAACCCGCGAAAACACTGGGCCTCGCAGGAGGTATTCCGCTCGTGTTCGTGGCTATTCGTTGGTCTGGAGACCGCAAACGGACCGCAGCCTCCCGCGAGTGGATGAGCGACAATCATGGCTATGGGCGAGAGTCCCGAGATTGAGATGGTGCGCGGGGCGTGGGATGCCTTGATCCCGGGTGGCCCGGAGGTCTTGGGCGAAGTGCTGGCGGCAGAGTGGTACGGAGTCGAGGACGGGCATCTCTGCGAGGATCGCAAAGTAATCATCGACGTGATTAGTCGCATCCTCGCTGACTGCTTGCGAGGCCGAATCGAGGAGAAGGGAGCTGGGCATTCGTTCAACGATCGGCGCTTCCCAAACGCTGCCGACATACTCTAACTAGCATGAGGCCAGTGCTCCTATTCGTCATCGCGGGCGCGTTCGTGCTGATGTCTCCGGGGGCGGTGCTGGCCGAGAAATCGGTGAGGTCGCGTGCGCAGCCCGCCGCGTCGAGCTATAAGTTCGAGGACCTCACGATCACACAACAGGTGGCGACGGATGGCAAGCCGATTTCCGGATTCGTCTCTTATTTCCGGCTCAATCGAGCATTGCCCTTTGCGCCGCGGGGAAAGTTCGAAGGGGAAGAAGAAGGCGGCCCGCGTCTGTTCGCGGCGTATCTCTCGGTAGATCACGTCCATGAACAAGGCAGCACGGAAACAATGGGCGACGATGCGAGCAGACACTGCTACACAGAAACGATCGAAGTCCACGCGCATGAACATCAGCCTCGCATTGGGGAACGTGTGAATGTGTCCCTCGTCGTACAGGGTCAAAGCAGAATTATGGCTCGCACTCGTGTCCGTACTCGTAAACTGGGACCGATCGTGCGAGAGCCTGACGGTACGAGTCTCAACCTCATGGCTCGTCCTTACGAAAAGGCTTTTGCGTTTAAGATTGTCGTCCTAGTGACGCAGGGTTACGAGTAGCCGCTGGTCGCAAACCGCGAGGCTGCCGAACTGTGGTAGCCGTCGTCGTTGCCAACCATCGTCGCCGGAAGGACGCGGCTCCCCGAACATACGCCACAGTACGAGAAGTCTGACTCCCACGATAGTTTGTGCCGGTCGTGGCGAACACAACACTCTTCGTTTCCATCGCCGGCATCGCCGTCTCCGGCATCGTAGGACCCTCTACCACCGCTTGGGCGGGTCGCAGAGCCGCACGGTCGCAGTTTCTGCGGGACCGTGCCGCCGAGCGCAGGGATGAGCTAGAGAAGCTGCTCGATGAGGCCGCGTCGGTTCTGGGGCTTGGCGCCACACGGCTGCGTCAGGTGTGGGAATTAGATCGGGTAGGGCGTCAGGCAACCGAGTTTCAGCCTTGGTCCGAGCAGGTCTTCCTGATCGGCCAACGCCTGCGGCTACGCCTCCGTGCCCACCACCCGATAGTCGTCTCTACGACACCGTACGACAGAAGCTTGTTATCGCGGGCGAGTTGGTGTCTCAGTCGGACGTCGAGAGGTACGAGGCGGCGCTAGCGGACTTCGAGGCCGCCCGCGAGGATTTCCTTGCAACGAGCCAAGCCGCGCTTGATGCGCCAATCAACATCGAGGAGGTCGAATCGTGAATCTCGAGAGATTCCAGATCACGAGTGCGATTGTCCACGACGTGCCGTCGGGTGGCTGCGAGGGCGAGGCGCCAACTCTGACGGACGCACCAATCAAGCTTGATGCTGCGCTCACTACTTACTTCTGCACCAAGATCATCAAGAGCCTCGGGCGGGGGGTCGAGGTTATGGTAGATCCAGACGGTTCGCCTTGCGTGCGCGACAGCGTGACGGGGCTCCTCGCCGATCCGGGGCGTCTGGTCGAGTTGTCGAGGGCAGTCGCAGAGCATCTACATGGTGTTCAGAGTGGTCGTAACTCGTCAGGACTGCTGACAATCCTGCTCGGCCAGACAGACGCTGGCGCCTGTGTGTCTGTGCTGAAGCTTGAGCGCGAGGAGGGTTTGCGTTTCAAGATTGACACCGACGAGAATGGCCGCAGAACGGTCGATCTGGAGCTACTTAGAGAACTCACTCTCACCAACAAGACAAAGGTCTTCAAGACATCCTTGCTGATGCTTGGCTCGGCGGACGACCCACACTCAATGTTCGGTCGCGTATCGGATGACCAGAGAGGTCGTGATGACGGCATCGGTGTTGCGACATTCTATCTGTCCACGTTTCTCGGATGCCAACTCAAGACGAATCCCGAAGTGGTGACGCTCGACTTTGTGCAAACGTCAGAGCAGTTCTTCAATGCGAAGATCACCAATCCAGAGAAGAAAGGTCGCTACCAGGTGGCGCTACTCGCGGCGATGCAAGACAACAATATGGACATCCGACCGAAGGACTTCGCGGCAGCGAATCTAGAGGCGGTCGACCGGACACCCTATGCAGAGGCGCTACGTGCGGCAGGAATTGACCCAATGGTGCCCTTTCAGAAGGACACCAGTCTCGTCAAGATCGCCGGTTTCAAGATGCAGTTCGACTCGGGAATGGTCTTGGTCGGCAAGTCGACCGATCTGGAGCAACGCGTCGAGATACGCCCTTCCTCGGCTGATACACCCGGCGTCGACATCAACGATACGATCAAGCGACTGTCGGGACGGTAGAGCGCCGCCGTCCACGAGAGCACGACGCTCCTTCAGCGTTTAGCTTCCCGCTCGGCGAGAACCAAGTCCCGATGCGCTGCGGTCGCTCTTCACGGTCGCGGTGCCCGTGTTGGCCCTTCGCGCGCGGGCGCGACCAGCACGCGGGCGTCACCGTCGCAGAGGCTGATCTCCCATCGCCTACGTTGACAGCGTCGAGGCTGCCCGCTCAAGCTCTCCACGATCAATCACGCGCTCCACAAGGAAGCCGGCTTGCTCTGACTCGGCTAGGGCGAGGTTGTCCCGTTCGCCGTGGAAGTTCGTGGCGGCGGTCGGGTGTGATGGTTACACGCTGACGGTCGCGAGTGCCTCCTGGGTTGTGGTGTGAATGGGCGCGCGTCGGGTGGCGAGGTCGCGTTCGACAGCGACGGCGAGCTTCGCGAGGTCGGTGTAGCCGACGACCTTGCGGAATTGGGTCTCGGCCTCGAGCATCCCGGCGGCGGTCCAGCGCAGGCACATATCGCCGGACTGCCAGCGCTTCACGTTGCGGGAGGTGCGGCGGATGATCTCGATCATCGACTCGATCGGGTTCGTCGAGGCCAACGTCTTCTTCAGCCGCCCGCGGATCCCCAGGCGTGTGAGTGTCAGGGTCTCCTCCAGGCCCTCGGCGAGAGACGCCGCAGCGCCGGGATGGGAATGTTCGAGTTCTGAGGCGAGGGTCCGCAGGCCGTCCAGCGCGAGCTCGTGATTATCACTGGCCCACGCGCGCCGCAGCCGTGTTTTCACTGCGGGGCGGTCGCGCTCGGGGAGATGATCCAACACGTTTCTTTCCTTATGCCGAATGCAGCGCTGCACCGGCACCGGGCCGAAGACCTCATCGACAGCCGCCCGGAGTGCCTTTGATCCGTCTAGGACGACGAGGACGCCTTGCTCGACGTCCAGGCCACGACCGACGAGGTCGGCGAGGAGATGCGCGGTGACAGTCTTGTTCTCCGTGGAGCCGTCCCACAATCCCAGCGGGATCTTCACTCCCTCGGTGCTGACGCCCAGCGCGACGATCGCGCAGCGGCCCTTCAGCTCGATCCCGTCGACCATCAACGCCGCCAGGCGCACATCAGCGAGGTCGCGGCTCATCAACGCGTCGAGGTGCTCCCGGGTACGGCCGATGAACTCGCGGCTGACCGCGGACTTCGACGCCGAACGCTCCCCGGCGCTCACCTGCTCACCGACGGGCTCACGAGTCCGTGAGAAACGGCGCGTGCTGACCCCCGCGAGCATCTGCTCCAAAACGACACGCGTCAGCGGGTCGCGGTCAGCGAAATACTCATACGTCCCAAGCGGCACCTCCTGCTCCCCATCGACAGTCCTGGCACGTGGACGCCTCACCGCGACCCGACGACCACCAAGCGTCACCTCGCCGTCCTCGTGACCGTGCCGGACCGCGGTGCGCTCCCTGTTCTTGGCGTGCTTCGGGCCGACGACCTCATCCAGCTCGGCCTCCATCATCTCGCCCAGCACGCCAAGCCCCAAACCAACGCTGAGCGCCAACAACCCATCCTTCGCGGCGCCGGCCAGCTCCCCCAACGCGTCCTGCACACCCGGCGGCAATCCCAACGCAGCGCTCACGACCTGCTCCTGCTCTACGGTCTTCATGGCGGTCCCTTCGTCTCGGTGGATGATTTCGCACTCGCCACAGTCCCAACGGGACCGGACGAGGCGGAAGGACCGCCACCTACAAACTTCTACGAGCTACGGGACAACCTCGCTAGGGCTCGTAGCTCACTGCTCGTGAGAGGCCGGTAGAGGACGCGGTACTCGCCGCGACGGAGGCGCAGCCACGGCACTTGGCCAGTCAGAGGCTTTATGTCGAGATTCGCCGGATGGGGCTCGGTGGCGAGGTCATGTTCGAGCAGGTCGAGCAGTCGCTTGTGGCTCTTGTGGTCGATGCGTCGTAGGTCGCGCAGCGCACGTTTAGATAGCTCGACGCGATACATCCAGATAGAGCCTGGCGGCTACTGAAGGCTGGGGGGCTCGTCTGTTTCGAGTTCCTCGCGCGCCTCCGCAAGGGACACTGTTTCGCCCGCCGCCAGTTCGGCATCAGCAGCTGCAATGCCGTCAACGAACTGGGGTGCGTGGGCAAGCACAAAGTCCTCGAACTCCTCGGAGTCAACGGGGAGCATGTATACGACTGGTCGCCCGCGCCGGGTGACCAAGGTCGGCTCCTTGTTTTGCTCGATGTCGTTGATGATGGAGCTTGCGTGCCTGGCAAGCTCACGGACCCCGATCGTGCTCATCCTCGCGCTCCTAGCATGTACATATCAGTGTACGTACAAGCTTAGCAGCTAGTTGGTTGGATGTAGCGCACGGATGTTCAACATGGCATACGCCAGGTCTCGGGAAGCGAGGAGCCCGGTATCGGGGCGGTCTGGAGGACCGCAAATGGACCGCAGACCGCCCGAAAACCGCATCACAAAGCCAACTCGAACCGTTCGCCCCGATGTTCCGCAGGTCCGCGAATAGCTGCGAATACGGGCGAAAACCCCCGAAAACGCTGGGCTTCGCGGGACGGTATTCGCTCGCGTTCGCGGCTGTTCGTTGGTCTGGAGACCGCAAATGGACCGCAGCGGGCGCGAAAAGGGACCGCAAAGGACCGCAGCCTCAGCCCGCCTATCGGATCAGACTGATTGGGACGGCGAAGTCGCAGTCGGGGGCACTCGTCTCGGTCCGTGGTTCCTTGGCGAGATAGGTGACCCTGGCTCCCAGGTCAATTGGATCGGCGGCGTTCTCGACGGCCCATGCGTGCAGCGATTCCATTACGAGCTTCCATTGGGCTGGGCTTGTCTGTCCTCCGGGGCCGAGATTGACGAACGCCTCACGGTGCGCGGGCTCGGTGCGTAGGTGCAGCTCGGGAATCTCGGCGGCGAGTTCACGCGCCAGCTCGTCGGGGACGGGTCGGCACCACTCGATCGGGCCGTCGCTGTCCTCGCCCACCTCCCCCCAATAGATACAGAAGGCTGCGCCGGCTCTCCCATCCATGCGCGGGAGGGAATGCTTGCGGAGCATCGCGACGAACTCCTTGCCGAACGCCCAGGCGCCGTCTTCGCCCTCGACGTTGCGCTTCAGGCACAGCAGACTCCGGCTAGGGATCTCTCGGGTGGTGACTTCGTACATGACGGGCCACTTTCCGTTGACGAGACAATGCCCTAAGTGTGCGGCCTCCCCCAAGGTCAAAGTCAAGGGCTCCAGACAGAACGCTCCGATCTAATCGCTCGCGGACCATGCCACTTCCATGTGCAAGCTGATGACGTTCTCGTCGGCTTAACGACGGTGCCGCTCGCCCCGGCTTGGACGAGGAAATGGCTCGACGCTGCGAGTGGTGGCCGACGAGGATCGGTTGCCCGAGCGGGATCATGCTCGCCAGCGCACCGACTGACCCCCCCGACCTAAAATTTCGAGCAGAACTCAAGCCCTGATGACGGACACGGAGGATCGAAGTGACCCAGGCAAATGCCGCCCAACTGAAAGCCGAGCTCGACGCCGGGGAGGAGATCCTGCGTACGGCAACGCTCGCCCGCCTCGCCTACGCGGGAGTCGACGGCACGCCGCGCGTGATCCCGATCGGCTTCCTCTGGACCGGCCAGGCGGTGGTCGTCGCCACGCACCCGACCGCGCCAAAGTTCGAGGCGCTTCGCGCCCGGCCGCGGGTGGCGCTGACGATCGACACCCCGAGCCCGGCGCGCTCCCTGCTGCTGCGCGGCGAGGCCGAGATCGAGGTCGTCGACGGGCCGGTGCCGGAGTACCTCGAGGCAGCGGCGAAGTCGATGGAGGGCGAGGAGCTCGCCGCCTTCGAAGAGGCTTGTCGCGAAACCTACGACCGGATGGCGCGGATCAGCATCGTCCCCGACTGGGCGCGTTACTTCGACTTCGGCGCCGGCCGCTTCCCTGGCTTCCTCCGCGAGCTGACCTCCAAGGACTGAGGCGCGAGCAGCCGGCCCTCCTCCCAGCGCCGGTCGCGTTCGCCGAGCTGGTCGTGCAGGCGCCGCGGCGCCAGGTCCCTTCGCCTTCGCCTCGACGGTTGCCGGGCTTGTCGTGACGCCAAAACGAGGCTGCATGGGTCCCACCTTTTTCGGCGATGCCAGCCTACGCCAAATCGTCGCCAGCATACGTATGTTCTATATGGCATACACAGGGTCTCGACGGGCGCGAAGCCCGGTATGGACGTGGCATGAGGACCGCAAACGGGACCGCAGACAGCCCAAAAACCGCACGGGAAAACCAACTCTAACCAATGCATCTCTGGCTATCCGTGTATACACTATCTGTATGAAGATCGTAAAGGTCCGCCGTGTAGGCAATAGCAACGTCATCTCGATCCCGCGGGAGTTCGAAGCTCGGGGCTATGCACCGGGCTCCTCAGTGCTCGTTGAGGAGCTGCCGGGCGGCGAGCTGCGGGTCATGTCCACCGAGAAGGTCCGCGACCACATTCGAGACATTGGGCAGCGTCTGGTGGCCGAGCATGGCGAGGCGCTGGAGATCCTCGCCAATCACGACCCTGACGCTCCACGGCAATAGCGGGGATGGTTGAGGGTCAGCCCGGCGAGTTCGAGCCGGTGTATCTCACGCTGACGGATGTCCTTGAACTGCACGCGCTAATCATCGACGCGACGGCGACAGAGGCCGCCGATCAACCAGCCGAGCTGTGACGTCACGCTCGTTCGTGCCACGCACCAGCGCATACACACGGCGGTCGGTGCGCTCCAGATAGCGGGCCAGCAGCTCCATGCCGACGAACCCAGTCGCGCCCGTCAGCAGCACCCCGTCGGACATCGGAGCATCGCTTCCTGCGCCAGCGGGAAGGACACGATCGCGAGTCGCGCTCACGTCGGTCGGGTTCAGCTGCGTACCGCTCGTTGCCGTCGCGTCAACTCCTCTCTGCAGTTCGCGGACATGCCGTCCGAAGCCGGCGGCTGGGATATCCGTCTCTCATACCCAGCACACATCGCCGGACAAACCCCCGGCAACCAAAAGAACACAATTGCACTGGCTGGCTGTCGACCCAGCCAAATACGACCGGCGTTGACAGCGATACTCTCCAATGGGAGCCCTGCCGTCCTGGTCGCCACCGTGGGCAGCGAGAGAATCGGAGCTTCGGATGCCGCCTCAAATAAAGCGCAGCGATGAAGGCGTCAGGCACACGACGTTGCACGGTCACGACGTGGCTTACCGCCAAGCGGGCAGCGGCCCCGTTGTGGTGTTGGTCCACGGGATCACGTCCAGCTCGGCGACCTGGGAGCGGGTGATGCCCTATCTCGCCGACCGCTTTACTGTGATTGCGCCCGACCTGGCGGGTCATGGCGAGTCGGCCAAGCCCAGAGGCGATTACTCACTCGGCGCCCACGCGAGCAACCTGCGCGATCTGCTGCTCGCGCTCGGACACGAGCGGGCAACCTTTGTGGGTCACTCACTCGGCGGAGGGATCGTGATGCAGTTCTCCTATCAGTTCCCCGAGCGTTGCGAGCGACTCGTCCTGGTTGACAGTGGCGGCCTTGGCCGCGACGTTAGCTGGTTGCTTCGCGCCGCAACGCTGCCCGGCTCCGAGCTCGTTCTCCCCTTTCTCGCGGCAACCCGCCTGCTCGACGCCGGCGCGCGGGCCGGCGGCTTGCTCAACCGGCTGGGTTTGGGTCTCGGGACGGATCTCGAGGAGATGGCGCGCGGGCACTCGACGCTGTCCGACAGCGCCGCCCGTGCCGCCTTCGTCCACACGCTTCGCTCGGTTGTCGAGCCGGGCGGCCAGCGGGTCGATGCCTCGAACCGGCTCTATCTGGCCGAACATCTCCCATTCCTGCTGATCTGGGGCGAGCGCGACTCGATCATCCCCGTCTCCCACGGATACGCGACCCACGAACGAATGCCCAACAGCCGCCTGGAGGTGTTCCCGCATTCAGGCCACTTCCCCCAGCTCGACGAACCCGAGCGCTTCCTCGACGTGCTCAACGAGTTCATCGACTCGACCGAGCCAGCCGCACTAGACCCGGACGGCTAGGTCGAGCGCCTCCGCTATGGCTCGGACGCCTTGACTAGCTCCCCTCCAGCGAAGCCTCGACCGTGACGCCGATCCCCTTGGTGCGCATGCCCAGTCTCTCCATGCATTGGGTCATCGCCGCTTGCGCCACCACCTCCAGATGTGTCTCCTGCACGCCCGCTACGCGTCCCGACATGCGGCAGGTAATCCCGTTCAGCGCCGCGTCAGTGCCATCGTCGGCCTCACCTGAGAGTGCCAGCGTTACGTAACTAACAAGCTCGCGCGCCTGGGTCCCCTCCTCGACGAGCTGCTCTGCAACCAGCCAAGTGAAGACACTGCCAATCGCTCCGGCGAGCAGCTCACCTGGCAATGTCGCAAGCGGATCCGTCGCCTCGGAATCCACGTGCAGCGACAGCAACGGCGCAATCGAATGGCTTCCGACAGTAAGCCGCGGTGCACCGCCGGGCGGATGGCCCAGCCATCTGATCGTGGCCTCTCGTTTCAATGCGGTCATGAACCCTCCTCAGCGCTCCGGCGCGATCAGAACAGGACGACCGGCGTGCGCGAGCACCACGTGCGAGACGCTGCCGAGCAACGCCGAGGCGAGCGCACCGAGTCCGCGCCGACCACACACGATCAGCCGCGCGTCGAGCTCCGCTGCCGCGGCCATCGCCGCGCGCGACCACTCCGACCCGTCGTAGCAGAACAACACCGGTCCAGGCATGGAGTCTCCTCAAAAATCGACTACACGTGCATAGACTAACCATCTAGGTCGCTCACGCCGGCGCGGGGCCGCTGATCACCGGGAACGTGATGGTTCACGCTGAGGCGTTGGCCGGACCGGGCGGGATCGTGCTCGATGATCGCGCGTCGTCGCATCACGCGCCGCAAGGACCCCACGGGCAAGACGCACCCGCTCTACGCACTCGTATGTGACCAGCGTGTGCAACGGCGTGCGCTTGGCCGCTACCGTGCGTGGCTGGAGACTCGAGCATGAGGTTGGGCGGCGCAACGTCGAAAGCGAGAGGATGGCGCAAATGAAGGCAGCGGTTATCTACGAGAACGGCGGGCCGGAGGTGCTTCGCTACGAGGAGGTGGCCGACCCGGAGTGCCCCGACGGCTGCGTGATCGTTGACGCTGAGGCGATCAGCATCGAGGGCGGCGATCTGCTCGCCCGCGCGGCAGGGGAGCTGCCCGCGACCCCACACGTCGTCGGCTATCTGAGCGCCGGCACCATCAGCGAGGTCGCCGCCGGGGTCGAGGGACGCGCGGTTGGCGACCGGGTGGTCGCCTTGAATGCGGCAGGGTCGCACGCCGCCAGGCGAGCGGTCCCAGCGGCGATGACTTGGCCGATCCCCGCCGGGCTCGATGCGGCTCGCGCGGCGTGCGTGCCTGTTGCGTTCGGAACCGCGTATGAGTGCCTGTTCACCGCCGGCAACCTCGCCGACGGCCAGACCGCTTTGATCCACGCTGGAGCCGGCGGCGTCGGGATGGCCGCGATCCAGCTCGCCAAGCGCGCGGGCGCGACCGTGATCGCGACGGCCTCCCGCGACGAGAAGCTGAAGCGGCTGAAGATGCTCGGACTCGACCACGGGATCAACTACGCGACCGAGAGCTTCGTCGAGCGCACCAACCAGCTGACCGACTCACGCGGGGTGGAGGTCGTCCTCGACTCGATCGGCGGCCAGAACCTGATCGACAGCATCGGCGCGCTCGCATACCGGGGAACGCTCGTCAGTGTCGGCGTGGCCGCCCGAGCGGGCTCGCAGGTCGAGGCACGGTCGCTCTGGACGCGCAACAACTCGCTGCACGGCGTCTTTCTCGGCGGTGCGATCCTGTCGGAGTACGCCCGCGTTCATCCCATGATCAGCGACATGCTGGAGCGGGTGGCAAGCGGCGAGCTGCAGGTGGAGATCGATCGCTCGTTCCCGCTCGCGGATGCCGCCGCGGCGCACGCATACGCCGAGAGCCGCAAGGCGTTCGGCCGCGTCATCATCACGCCCTAGCCGTAGGCCAACGAACGGCCATGCCGATTGGAGAGGACCCCTGACGGGGTCCCCCCGGCACATGTGCCGGGGGCCGACCCGTACATGTACGGGTCGGACGCAGGGCCGCATGCGGCCCTGCGCGGGGCGCGCATGCGCGCCCCGAACGACGGCGCACATGTGCGCCGTCGCCGGTCGGTACATGTACCGACCGGGACCGGAAAGATATGCAATCCATCTGTCGATCTGCCACGATCGGGAGTGTCCCCGTTCGCAAAGGAGAACCCATGCCCGACTACGCGCCCGGAACCCCGTCGTGGGTTGAACTTGCCTCACCTGACACTGATGCCTCCATACAGTTCTACGGCGAGCTGATGGGCTGGAGCGCGACAGAGCCGGGATCTGAGGAGACCGGCGGGTATCGCATGTTTCAGCAGGACGGCAAGAACATTGGCGGTCTGATGGGGATCATGCAGGAGGGCCAGCCCACCGCGTGGGCCACCTACGTGAGCGTCACCGACGCCGAGGAGACCGCCACCAAGGTCAAGGCGGCCGGCGGCAGCGTGGCGCTCGAGCCGATGGATGTGATGGACATCGGGCGGATGGCGTTCTTCGTCGATCCCACCGGCGCCGTCTTTGGCGTGTGGCAGCCGAAGACGTTCACCGGCGCCGATCTTGTCAACGAGCCGAACTCATTGTGCTGGAACGAGGTGCTCACCCGTGACGCCGACGCAGGCAAGGCGTTCTACCCGGCAGTCTTCGGTTGGGAGGGACGTCCCCCCGCGTTCGAGGGCGCGCCAACGACATACACGGTTTGGGAGCTGGACGGGAAACAGGTCGGGGGCATGATGCAAATGACCGACGAGTATTTCCCGGCAGAGATCCCGCCCCACTGGGGCGTATGCTTCGCGGTTGCCGACTGCGACAACATCGTCGCGAAGGCCCGCGCGCTCGGGGCAACTGTCACCAACGAGCCGATCGACATGCCGATCGGACGCTTCGCCGGGATGATCGATCCCCAGGGAGCGTCGTTTACGGTGATGCAGGCGGCCTAGCTCACCTATATCGAAGGGTGCAAGATCCAGAGGCAGTCATCGCGCTCAACTATCTATGACGCCGCGACCAGTGGTTCGGACCGCGGTGAGCTGGATGATCGGGATCGTCCGGTTCGCCTTCGCCGCTTCTCGGCGGTAGGTCGCATAAGGCGCGAAAACACGGTCGGCAAGCGTCCAGAGCCTTTGGCGCTCAGCTTCGTCGCTGACCACCGTCGCCCGCATGGGGATGCCGCCGAAGGTGACGTCCCGGTGTGCGCGGAGGTTGTGAAACCACGCCGGATGCCTCTCGTCGCCGGCCTTGGAGGCGACGATGGTTACCCGGTCCTCGTCGTGGAAATAGATAACCGCGTTGCGTCTCATCACGCCGCTCCTGGCACCCCGCGTCTGCAGCAGAGCTGTGGGGAGAACCAGACCCATCCCGAGTCGCCCTCGGGTTGCCCGCAACAGGTATGGATCCAGCTTCCAGACGACGTTAGCCGAGAACCACCGTCCCGCGCGAGTGGTCGAAAGCACCGCAAAGGTGCGGCTGAACAAGCTGGGCGGTCGATTGGGATCGACATACCTCAACCGAGCGGGCATCATGGGATTCTCCCATACGCGCTATTGCGCCTGTGGGATCCACGTTTCAGGTTTCGATCGTGACGAGCGTGCCGATCGGCGTGTAAGGCCACACTTCCGCGGCAGCCTGGAGCGGCAGCTCGACGCAGCCGAGGCTCTGTGGCGTGCCGAAGGACGCGCGGTCGAAGTTGTGAATCGCGTCGCCGCCGTTGAAGTAACTGATCCACTTGATCCCGGGGTCTTCGTAGTGGGAGCCGTCGGGGTTGGTGCCGCTCATCGTGCCTTCGGGAATGTGCTCGAACACGGCGAATGTCCCGAGTTCGGTTTCCGCTCCGGCGATGCCTGTATTCGCGGCTGTGGTCAGGACCGTCTTGCCAGCGTGCCACAGCGTCAATGTCTCCGGGACTTCGCGGTGCACGTACACGTAGGTGTAGCCGCTTTCCAGATGCTTACCCGCGATCGCGTTGCTGAGCAGCAGATGCCAAACAGTAGGCCCGGCGAGGCCGTCGACTGTGATTTCGTGGGTGCTCTCGAACTTCATCACCGCGCCGCGGGTGATCGTGTTCGCCTGTCCGGGAGTCCACATCGCCTGCAGTTGGTGTGGGGTGTTCGGATAGCGCCAGTTGAAGCTGCCGCTCGGAGGGCTGACCGCGGCCTGTGCTTGAGCGCTGGGCGTACGCGCCACGGGTGCGCCCGAAGGTTGCCAGTCGACTGGCAGGTAGCCCTCCTCAGCAAGCAGTTGTTGCAGTCGCAGCGTCGAGCCGGGCGGCACGGTCCATTCGAGCTGGCTGGTGGTGTGCAGACCGCTATTTGTGCCCGCCGCTACAGCGACCTCGCGCGGGAGTTGAACGTGCAGGTGGGAGCCCAGCGACGCTCCGAACCCAGACGGGGTGAACACGAGTGTGTGGCTGTCGGTTTCGCGCCACTGGCCCAGTGTGCTCGGTGAGATCGATGGGCGATCCGATCCGAGCGCTTCGCTCACAGGCTTTGAAAATGTCAGGCGTATCGGCGTATAAGGAGAGATCGGAGTGCCTGCCGCGGGGATTGTGGCCATCGCGGTGGTGTTGGATTGCGGGAACCAGCTCACCTGTGTAGGTGCGCCAACGGTCTCCCACGGACGAGCTGCCGCGGCGATCTCAACGCTTCCCGTCTGCGGCTGCACGCCAAGCGAAACCGAGCTCTGCGGATCGCTCAGTGTGTGGTGGGTCAGGCTCCCCGTGCCCCCATACGCAACAGCGCTCACCGGCTGGTCGAAGCTGACGTGAACCGCCGAGCCGCTTGGAACGGTCATCCACTGTTCGGTGACATGGGCCACCGGCGCGTGCAGTGTCAGCTGCTCGTTGCGTGTGCTGCCGAGCGCCCAGCTGAGCCATCCGGGCCTGCGCACCTGCACGTTCACCGTCACCTGCTCGCCTGGAGTCAGCCTCCTCAGCGGAGTCAAGCGACCGTCTTCCACGGTGAGTGGCACCCGCCTGCCGTTCGGTCCAAAAGCCTGCACATGCTCGAGCGTGCCGCCCAGCGGCTGCACGCTCACACGCGCGAGCGCAGTTGAATCTCCCGCGAGACTCACGCCCGATAGCGTCAATGCCGCCACGACCAGCACGACGAGCACTACGAGCACGACGATTCCCATGCCGAGCAGCACGCGCTTGCCGCTGCGTCCTCCCGACGCGGCTTCTCGATCAGCGGAGATCACCATCGGTAGATCGTAGGACGCTATGACGACGGCTGAGCTGCCAGGGGCCGGGAGGCGGCCGTCGTCCGCACCGAACGTGCAGGCGCAAACCAAGAGTTCGATCTCGCCATATACCTGAGATTAGAGTACGCTCTCTAAGGGAAAAGCCGCAAAGATCGAAATTTGTTCGCAGAGAACCGTGTCTCGCGCGATCCCCCAAACAAAGCCTGGAAGCGCCGGCCGTGAGCGGGATCACTTCGGCGCGGTTCGCTCCGACGGCGACGGCGTTGAGAGCCTGCGGGCGCTCGAGATCTCTACGGCACTCCAACTCGCGGCGCTCGTGGAGTCCTCCGATGATGCCGTGATCGTGCTGTCGCTGGACGGGCTGATCGCCACCTGGAGCGAGGGAGCTGAGCGACTATTCGGCTATTCGCAGACAGAGGTCGTCGGCCAGCGAGTCACGATGCTGTCTCCGCCCGCCCGTCGGAGGGAGACAGTGTCACTCGTCTCGAGGATGCTGGCGGATGGTGAAGTAGAGCGAATCGAGACCGAAGCAGTCCGCAAGGATGGCGAGATGCTGACGGTGTCCTTGGTCAGCTCCCCGATCAACGGCAGCTCCGGGCAGTTGGTCGGCGTCGCCGCGATCGTCCGAGATACGAGCGCGCAAAGTCTCGCCGAGGGGGAACTGCAGGCCAGCGACGAACTGTATCGCTCTGTCGTGGAGGCTCTGAACGATGGCGTCGTGTTGCAGGACGCGACGGGGCGGATCGTCGCGGTCAACGCCAGCGCCGCGCGGATGCTAAGGAAAGACAAGGATCAACTGATCGGCAGCACCTCTCTATTGGGAGGTTCCTCTGACGAGTCGATCCTTCAGGTCATCCACGAGGATGGCAGCCCATTCCTTGAAAGCGACAAGCCGGCGTTTGTAAGCATCCGTACCGGCCAACCACAGGTCGGCGTGGTGATGGGTATCGAAAGGGCCGAGGGCCTGACGAGTTGGTTGTCGATCAACAGTAGTCCGTTGCGCCACCCCCACGACCGGGAGCCCTACGCCGCCGTCTCCTCGCTTGCCGACATCACGTCTTTCAGGAGCACGCTCGATGAGCTGCGGGCCGCAAGGCTCGAGGACTTGGAGCGTCTTGCGTTGGCAGCCGAGTATCGCGACGACGGTACCCACCGCCATACCGAGCGGGTCGCGACCCTGGCAGAGCACATTGCCCGCGAGCTCGCGTTGGGCGATGAGATGATTGCCACGATTCGACACGCTGCGCCGCTTCACGACGTCGGCAAGATCGGCATCCCGGATGGCATCCTGCTAAAGCCCGGCAAGCTCACCCGTGGTGAGTTCGAGGAGATGAAGACGCACACGACGATCGGCGCGCGCATTCTCGGTGACAGCGGCTACCCGGTATTGAGTCTGGGTCGCGAGATCGCACTCACTCACCATGAGCGCTGGGACGGCGATGGCTACCCCGCCGGGTTGCGTTCTGAGGCGATACCGATAGCGGGGCGGATCGTCGCGGTTGCCGACGTGTTTGATGCGATCACCCACGCTCGCCCGTACAAGGACGCCTTCCCGATGTCCTACGCGGTCGCGGAGATAACACAAGCCAGCGGAACGCAGTTCGATCCACGAGTCGTGGAAGCATTCCTCGCGTGCGCCGCGGAGTTGCCCGATCTCGCGAAGTAAGCGGCTCCTCGCTGAGGCGGCGCGCAGCACGGGTGTTGGGTGCTGAGTGTCAGAGGTCTACGCTAGAGCCGACATGCCGGAGATTCCCGATCTGCCAGGGGGTGCGGCGGTAGCCGCCAGCCCCGAGCCAAAGCCCCCGCGGCGGCGCCCAGCGATTGTGGCGGTCGACGACGAGCCGGCGGTGCTGGCGGCGGTCGCTCGGGATTTGCGTCGTGGCTTTGGTGAGCGTTTTCGTGTGCTGCGTGCCGGCTCGGGAGCAGAGGCGCTGGATGTGCTGCGCGAGTTGCGCACGCGTGGCGATCAGGTGGCGATGCTGATTGCGGACCAGCGGATGCCGGGAATGCCGGGGACGGAGTATCTGGTGCAGGCGCGCACGATCGTCCCCGATGCCAAGCGTGTGCTGCTGACCGCGTATGCCGATACCGACGCGGCGATCGCCGCGATCAACGAGGTGGCGCTCGACTACTACCTGCTCAAGCCCTGGGATCCCCCGGAGGAGCAGCTGTTTCCGGTGGTCGAGGATTTGCTCACCACTTGGGAGGCGGGGGCGGCGCTCGAGTCAGGGGGTGTGCGCGTGGTGGGCCATCGATTCTCGCGCGAGTCGCACGACCTGCGTGACTTCCTGGTGCGAAATCGTGTGCCCGCGCGGTGGCTGGATGTCGAGCGCGACGGTGAGGCGCGCGAGCTGTTGCGGGTCGCCGGCGTGGACGCCGAGCGCCTACCGGTGGCGTTGCTCGAGGATGGAACGGTGCTTGAGCGCCCGACGATTCTCGAGCTGGCCGAGCGCCTCGGCGTCAGTGGCGCCCCGGCGCAGGAGCACTACGACCTTGTGGTGGTCGGCGGCGGTCCCGCTGGGCTCGCGGCCGCGGTCTATGGGGCCTCTGAGGGACTGAAAACCGTGATGGTCGAGCGCGAGGCGCCCGGCGGGCAGGCGGGGCAGTCGAGCCGCATCGAGAACTACCTCGGGTTTCCCGCCGGCTTGAGTGGCTCGGACCTGGCTCGGCGTGCGACTGACCAGGCGCGGCGACTGGGCGCCGAGCTGCTCACCGTCCAGGAGGCGGTGGGTCTCCGCGCGGAGGGATCGGCGCGCCTGGTGGAGCTGAGCGGCGGCAGTGCGCTGAGCGCGAGCTGTGTGATCGTCGCCTCAGGTGTGTCCTACCGCCAGCTGGACACGCCAGGGTTCGGTGAGCTGACCGGCGCGGGTATCTACTACGGCGCCGCGATGACCGAGGCTCGCGGCTGCGCCGACCAGCATGTGGTCGTCATCGGCGGCGCGAATTCGGCCGGTCAGGCCGCCGTCTACTTCAGCGGCTATGCCGCCAAGGTGACAATGCTCGTACGCGGCCCGTCACTTGAGAAGTCGATGTCGCACTACCTGATCGAGCAGATCGCGGCACAACCCAACATCGAGGTTCGCACGGGTAGCTCGGCGCTCGCCGCCGAGAGCGAGGATGGACGCTTGAAGTGCCTGCGGATCAAGATCCCCGACGGCGAGGAGACACTCCAGGCCGACGCCTGTTTCGTGTTCATCGGTGCGTCTCCGCGCACCGACTGGCTGGACGGCGTGCTCGCACGCGACGAGCGCGGCTTCATTCTGGCCGGTCGCGACGCGCAAGCCAACGGCTGGCCACTGCAGCGCGAGCCCTACATACTCGAGAGCACGGTGCCGGGCGTGTTCGTCGCTGGCGACGTGCGTGCACGTTCGATCAAGCGCGTCGCAAGCGCCGTGGGGGAGGGCTCGATGGCGGTGTCGTTGATCCACGAGTATCTGGTCGAGGCATGAGCGAGGCGCCGATAACGCTTGAGGAGCTGCGCGGCGTCGACCTGTTCGAGGGTCTCAGCGACGCGGATTTGGCCGAATGGGTGGCGCTCGCACACACTCGCCACGTGGAGGCAGGTGAGATCATCGCCGAGCAGGGTGAGGAGCCGCTGGGCTTGCAACTACTGCTCGAGGGCCGCGCACAGGCGCTGATCCTCGCGCAGGGCAGAAGCGAGCCGGTCGGCCATCACACGGCGCCGACCTGGATGGGCGCGATCGCCGTATTGACCGGTGGCACGCTCGGCGTGCGCATGCAAGCCGAGACCGACTGTCGTATGGCAACGGTTGCCCCGGAGGACTTCAAGCGCCTGGCGTTCGCCCAGCCGGAGATCCATCAACGCGTGATGCGCCAGGTCGCACCCGTGATGAGCCGCGTGACCGAACGCGAGCAGAACAGCGAGCGACTCACCTCGCTGGGCACAATGGCCGCCGGGCTCGCGCACGAGCTCAACAACCCGGCGGCCGCGGCTCGTCGCGCTGCCGCGCAGATGAATGAGGCGCTGGAGGCGATCGACTCAGCGCTGGCCTCGTTTGTGGAGGCAGGCGTGGAGCGGGAGGACGCCGCACAACTGGTGGCACTGCAACAGCAGGCGATCGTCCAAGCGGCCTCAGCCACGGCACTCGATACGTTGGACGCTGCCGACGCCGAGGACGAGCTACTGGAGCAGATGCAGGCGATGGGAGTGGGGGAGCCTTGGCGGCTGGCAGAGCCACTGGCATCGGCCGGTGTCGACCGGCAATGGCTCGAGCGTGTCGCCCAGCTCGCCGGCCCTGCAACTGACGCCGCGCTGCGCTGGGTTGCCGCCTCGCTCACGGCGGGTCGCCTGTCGGCCGAGCTGTGTGAGTCCACCGAGCGCATGTCCTCGCTGGTGGGTGCGGTGAAGTCCTATGCCTACATGGACCGTGGCGCGCTCGTGGAAGTCGACCTGCACGAGGGCCTGGAGACCACGCTCACGGTGCTCAGCTACAAGCTCAAGCACACCTCGATCGCACTTGTGCGCGACTACGACCGCGCGCTGCCGAAGCTCACCGTGCGAGGGTCGGAGCTCAACCAGGTGTGGACGAACCTGCTCGACAACGCGATCGATGCGCTGGGTGAGCAGGGCACGATCACGATCGCCACGCGCTCCGACGGAGATTGTGCGGTCATCGAGATCACCGACGACGGCCCCGGGATTCCCGATGAGTTGGTTGGACGCATCTTTGATCCGTTCTTCACGACCAAGGACGTCGGGCAAGGTACGGGCCTCGGCCTTGCCACCGCGCGGCGGATCGTGGTCGAGCGCCATGATGGCTCGCTTACGCTCGACAGTCAGCCCGGTCATACAGTCTTTCGTGTGCGGCTGCCCTTCACCCAAAAAACCTGATCGAAGGATTCGATGGCAACTAGTACCCAAGAGACCCGATCGGAGGATCCAATGCCCGCTTGTACCCACCTGGATCAGATCCAGATAACTGAGCTGCCCGAGTCGGTCGAGGGCTGCGAGGACTGCCTGCGAATGGGTGGCGCCTGGCTGCACTTGCGCATCTGCCTGGAGTGCGGTCACGTAGGCTGCTGTGACAGCTCGCCCAACCGCCACGCCACGGCGCACTACCAGTCAAGCGGCCACCCGCTGATGCGCTCGCTGGAGCCGGGTGAGACGTGGTCGTGGTGCTTCGTGGACGAGGTCGCGATGAGTATCCCGGAGGTGCGGGGAGAGACGCGAATCCCGCCGTCGCCGTTGGGTGGTTGAACCCGTGAAGATGCATAGTCTGGACTTGTAGGCAAAAACGCGGCGCGTGTGGGCAAAGCGCAGCGCGTGAAAACGTGATTTCAGGATGGATCAGCTCGCCTGACGGGCCGGCGGGTCTGTCTATTGTCATCTCGACAGGAGCATCTGAGTAGGAGTACCGTTGGCTGTCTAAATGCCAACAGAGAGGATTTCGACATGGCTGGCGACGCATTGTTTCTCGGCTGGGGGCCCGTTGTGCGGGGCCGCGAGTTGAAGGCGCTGGAGGTCTTCCAGGAAACCATCACGTATTACGGCACGTTGCAACAGGATGGTCGGATCGACAGTTTCGAGCCTGTGCTGATCGCCCCGCACGGCGGGGATCTCGCTGGGTTCATCGTGCTGCGCGGTGCGCGAGCCGCGCTGGATGAGGTCCGTTCCAGCGATGAGTTTCGGCGACTGGTTGCCCGTGCGGGTGCGATTGTCGACGACATCGGCGTCATTGACGCCTACACCGGCGAAGCGCTGGCTCAGCAGATGTCTCTGTTCCGAGCGGTCTCCGAGGAACTGGGAGGTTGACCGAGGGCCCGGCTTGAGCTTCGCCTGATCCACGACTGTTTGTGGTGGTTGTTTGTGGTGTGCTATTGCAGAGCTTGCGCTCTACAGGAAGACCGCAAATGGCCACTACTGATCTCAGCATTCCTCCATCCGGGTTTGAGTCGAGTTCTGTCGATGTCGCTGTCGCGAACTTCGAGACACTCATTCGCACGCGCCGAACGCACAAGGCCTTCGGCCCTGAGCCGATCGGCCGGGGGACGTTGCTCGAGCTCTTCGAGCTCGCCCGCTGGGCACCAAACCATCATCTGACAAACCCGTGGCGCTTTCGCGTGCTGGGAGAGAAAGCGCGTGATCTTCTGGCTCGCGAGGCCGAGCTGGAGAAGCCCGGCTCGGCGATCAAGCTCCAGCGTGCGCCCACCCTCATTGTTGTCAGCGTCGAGTCCCGCGGCGACCCTTCCCAACAACAGGAGGATCTCCTCGCCGCCGCGATCGCCGCTTATATCGTCGTGCTGGCGGCACATGCGCGCGGTCTCGCCGGCTATTGGCGGACACTTCCTCTCCTGGAGGAGCCCAGCGTGCGCACGGGACTCGCGATCCCCGCCGAGGAGCAGCCGATCGGCCTACTCCATCTCGGCCATCCAGTCCAAGTCCAACGCGTTCCTGAGCGTGCGCCTGTCGATGAGATCGCGATCTTCCTCGATTGATCGCCGTTGGGGGCTCGTGTCCAGTGCGGCGACACGCACACTTCTCGGCTGTGCGTGAGCGTCTCCCCGACGCTAGGCTCGCCGCGGCGGCAGCTTCACGATGCCGATGAAGAAGTCGTCGATCTGGTGGACGATCTCCTTGAAGCGGTCGAAGTCCACAGGCTTGGTTATGTAGGCGTTGGCGTGCGACTTGTAGGAGCGCAGCACATCCTCCTCGGCCTCTGAGGTCGTGAGCACGATCACCGGGATCGTCGAGAGCTCCGGGTCGCCCTTGATCTCGGCGAGCACCTCGGCGCCGCTCTTGCGCGGCAGGTTGAGATCGAGCAGCACCAGGTCGGGGCGCTCGCCGCCGGCGTAGTCGCCTTCGCCGCGCACGAACTGCATCGCCTCGCACGCCGTCGCTGACGACCGACAGGACGTTGCCGACCTTGTAGTCGGCGAACGCCTCACGGATCAGCAGCACGTCTCCGGGGTCGTCCTCGACAAGCAGGACCGAGATCAGGTCGGCGTTCATTGCGTGGTCTCCTTGTGGTCCTTGACGATTGGCAGGGTGAAGCGGAAGCATGCACCGTCGGTGTGGTCGGTGTCGAGCCAGATGTCGTCCACCGTGATATTCGACGATCTTGCGGCACAGGGCCAGTCCGATCCCGGTTCCCTCGTAGGCCTCGCGGGAGTGCAGGCGTTGAAAGATCAGGAAGATCCGCTCGGCGTACTCCGGTTCGATACCGATCCCGTTGTCGGCGCAGCTCAGCTGCCACTCGTTGCCGTCGCGCAGTGCGCGCGATGCGCACGACAGGGGGCTCGCTCGCCATGGAACTTGACAGCGTTGCCAATCAGATTCTGAAACAGCGACGTCGAGCTGCGTGCGGTCGCCGAGCACGGTTGGCAGCTCGCCGACCACCACGCGTCCGCCGCTGTCTTCCAGGGTCGCCGGCGAGCGCCGCTTGCGCGTCGGCGACGACGTCGTTCAGCTCGACCAGCTCCTGCTCGCGTCCGCTGCGTCCGGCGCGCGAGAACGCGAGCAGGTCGTTGATGAGGGTTTGCATCCGCTTGGCGCCGTCGACGGCGAAATCGATGTACTGGTCGGCGCGCTCGTCAAGCTGTCCGCCGTAGCGGGTCTGCAGCGCCTGGCAGAAGCTCGCGATCTTGCGCAGTGGCTCCTGCAGGTCGTGTGAGGCGACGTATGCGAACTGCTCCAGCTCGACGTTGGAGCGCGTCAGCTCGGCGGCCTGCTCCTCGCAGTTGTGCACGCGCGGCTTCGACGGTGGCGAGCTCATCGACGATCCGCTTGCGCATCGCGTCGATCTCGCTGCCGACCGCGGTGATCTCGCGCGGGCCGCTTGCGATCTGTAGCGGCGTGGCAAACTCGCCGCCGGCCACCCGGCGGGCTTCCGAGCCCAGGCGCGCAAGCGGCCGGGTGATCGTCTGGCGCAGCAATATCCCGGCGCCGAGGACACCGCCGAGGATCAGCACGGCGGCGAGGATCAGCAGGAGCTCGCAAGTTGTCGGCTGCGCGTTCCAGCTTCGCGCGAGTCTGGGAGTCCTTGCGCTCGAGTGCGGACTGCAGGCGAGCTAAGCGACGCTCTGACGGCGTCGAACAGCTGCTTGCCCTTCAGGTCCTGTCTCGATCGAACCTCGCGCGGACTGGTGTGGGTCGTGCGAGCGCCGGCGCCACGTATTCGCGCTCGCCAGGTCTGCGCTCGCTCGCGGACCATCTCCACTTCCGCGGCGACGGTTGGGCCGATCGCTTTCTCGCTCGCTCGCAGCGCCGCGTAGGTGCGTGCCTCGTTTTCAAGGCCGCTCGCCGATACGGTTCGAGGAAGCTCGGACTGGCCGGTGATCAGATAGCCACGCACGCCTGTCTCCTGGTTGATGAGCGCGTTTTCGAGCGTGAGCGAAGTGCGCCGAGCGGGTCCGACCTGATTCAGCAGGAGAGCGCGGTCGCGTTCCACCTGCCCGTTGGCGAGCAGCGCCAGGCCGATCCCCACGCACGGCCAGCACCAACAGCAGCCCGATCGTCATCGCGAGCAGCGGACCCACGCTCATGCGTGTCGATTCGCCGCGCGATCGCACGCGCGTCGTCCGGTGGGGCTCATGCTGCGCAACCCGCGAAGCTCATCTTGTCCCGCCTGCGTGGCTCACACATGTTCGGCGCCGCTGCCGACGAGCAACATCGCGACATCGTCGCTGAGCACTTCGCCGTTCAGGCGCTCGGCCGCGGCGATCAGCTCGTCCAGCAGTGCCAAGGGCTGCTCTCGCCAGTTCGGACGCGCTGTCGATTCGCTCGGCGATCAGCCCATGCAGCCCGTCTTCGCCGAGGCGCTTGGCGCCCTCGCCGACTCGCCCGTCGATGATCCCGTCGGTGTACAGCAGGATTGTCCATGCCTCGGGCAGATTCACCTGCTCTGTGCGCCATGGTGCGTCTGTGACCCCGATGCCGGCGTTGCCACGTCCGCCCGAGAGCTCCGAGATCGCCGTTCCGTCGATCAGGACCGGTCGCGGATGCCCGGCGCGGATGATCGACGCGGATCGCGATCAGGCTGGATCTCGAGCGTGCAGAGCGTCGCGAACAGACCGGGGAGGTGGCGCTCGTGCCCGAACACCTGCTGCAAGGTTCGCAGGACCACCTCGGGCCGGTCTCCCGCCAGGACGAGCGCTCGCCAGGCGGCGCGCAAGCTCACGCCGATCGCGGCTTCGTCGGGTCCGTGACCGCAGACGTCGCCAACCAGCACGTGGAGGCTGTCGTCGGTCGTTTGCACCAGATCGAAGAAGTCGCCGCCGAGCAGCGCGCGGCTGCGACCGGCGCGATAGCGGGAGGCGACCCACACCGTGGGGTCCTCGAGCAGCGGCTTTGGCGCCAAGCCTCGTTCCAGGCGAGTCACCTCACGCGCCTGGGCCTCTGCCAGCAGCAGCTCCCGCTCGGCCTCCTCGGCTTGACGACGACCGATCGAATAGCGAATCGAGCGTGCCAGCTGATGGCCGTCCACCTGGCCCTTGAGCAAGTAGTCCTGTGCGCCCGCCTGTACGGCAGTGACACCGGCCGCCTCATCGGCGAGGCCCGTCAGGACGATCAGCGGCAGGGCTGACGCGTGCGAGCGCAGTCGCGCGACCGCGTCCAGGCCTGATGCGTCAGGTAGCCCCAGGTCGAGCAGCGCGCAGTCGATCGCTGGGCTCAATGCCGCGATCGCCTGCTCGAGCGTGCGAACGCGCAGCGATGTGCGCTCGTGGGAGCACTTCGGCGAGCGCATCCTGCACCAAGAGAGCGTCGCCGTCGTCGTCCTCGACGAGCAACACGCCGATCTGCTCGTGCCCGACAGCCTGCCCGCCGCCGGCTATCACGGGTCGGTCGCTGACTGCTTGGACCCGTCGGTGCGATCCCCCATATAGCCATCTTATTTGCAATGCTCCCGGAGCGCCGGCTACGCCCGCCGGAAACGACAGTCTTTCTTGAGTGCCGGTAGAGTCCACGATATGACGCTTGTCCTACTCACCGGAGCCACGCGCGGTATCGGCCAAGCGGCCGCGATCGAGCTCGCCCGCCAAGGCGTCGAGGTGGCGCTCGTGGGGCGCGAGCGCGAGCGCGTGGAGGCTGTTGCGCAAGCGGCCCGCGCGACCGGTGGAGGTGCGGAGGTTCATGAGCACGTCGCCGATCTGACGCTGATGGCTGACGTGCGCAAGCTCGCGCAGGAAGCTCGCGAGCGCTACGGGAAGATCGACGTGCTGGCGAACAACGCCGGGGCGCTGTTCGCTTCGCGCAAGGAGACCTCCGAGGGCTTTGAGCAGACTTTCGCGCTGAACCATCTAGCGCCGTTTCTGTTGACCAACCTGCTGCGCGACCGGCTGGAGGGGGGACGGGTAGTGACCACCTCATCCGACGCTCACAGCTCCGGGCGCTTGGATCTCCAGGACCTGCAGTCTGAGAAGTCCTACTCGGCGATGCGCGTGTACGGAACCTCAAAGCTCTGCAACATCCTCTTCACGCGCGAGCTTGCCAAGCGCGCGCCGGAGCTGCACGCCAACTGCTTTCACCCCGGCGTCGTGCGCACCGGCTTCGGCAAGAACGACAATGGGATCTGGAAGGTGCTCACCACAGTGGGTGGACCCTTCTTCCGCTCGCCCGAGCGCGGCGCTCGCTCATTGGTGTGGCTCGCGGTCTCCGACGACGCGTCTGCTCTCACAGGCGAGTACGTGCAGGACGAGAAAGTGCTCGCTCCCAGTGCGCAAGCTCAGGACGAGGTGCTCGCCGAGGGCCTGTGGGAGCACAGCGCCGAGCTGGTGGGCCTGCCCGCCGACGCGCCTGCCTGAGACCTTCGTGCCGACACACCGCCTGATCGCCTAACTCCAAGCCGGCGATACGGGGGAATCGGCCATTACTTGACACTCCGTCTGAGTGCTTCGATTGGGCGCGCAAATAACGGGTATCACATTATTACCAGGGGGCTTATGTGAGGGGCCGACTGCCACCTCATCGAATGCGTGGAGGCGATCTATATGTCAGGGTCAAGGTCATCGGTCAAGCGAGCGGCCTCGGGCGTGTTTGCGATCGCGGCGCTCACTGCCGTCGCGGGCTGTGGGGGATCCAGCTCAGGGTCCTCGGTCAAACAGGTGCCCGCTTCGGCAAAGCAGACGATCGCGTTCGCCGAGTCCGGTCTGGGCACCGAGGGCAAGCAGACGCAGGTGGCGATCACCGCCTTCGAGAAGGCCAACCCGAACATCAAGGTCATCGATCGACGTCCTCTCGCCCGAACTCGACCACCTACCTCCAGCAGCTTCGAGCAGCGCTTCATCGCCGGATCGAGCACGCCCGACGTGCTCGAGTCCGACGTCACCTACCCGGCGAAGTTCGCGCAGGCCGGCTGGATCTCGCTCGCTGGCTCGCTTCAATCCCAACATGAGCCAGTTCTTCCCGACCGAGGTCGCGGCCGGCCGTACAACGGCCGCCCTACGCGATCCCTGGTTCGACAACCCCGAGGGCCTGTTCTACCGAACCGACCTGTGCCAACGCCGCCGACCTCGCCGGCGCAGGTCGTATCCGACGCGGAGGCGGCGATGAAGAAGGACCCCTCGCTCAAGGAGGGCCTCGCCTTCGAGGGCGACAAGTACGAGGGCGCGATCACGGCGTTCCTGACCGTCGACGCGCGCCTTCGGCGGCAAGCTGACAACCAGCACGATCGACTCCGCGGGCAACGTCGCGGCGCTGAACTGGCTGCATGAAGCGATCTACACCAACAAGATCGCTCCCCAGGCGGTGACCGGCTGGGAAGAGGGGCAGGTGCAGGAAGAGTTCACCTCCGGCCACGCCGCGTTCGCCGATCAACTACCCGTTCGTGGAGTCGGTCGCCGGCGAAGGCGGCCCGGCCAAGGGCCACGTCGGCTACATCCCGTTCCCGGCGGGGCCGGGCGGCACCCCCGGTTCGGCGCTGGGCGGCGAGATGCTGGCGATCAACGCCAAGAGCTCGCACGCCGCCGCTGCGTGGAAGCTGATCCAGTACCTGACGAGCTCGCCGGTGGAGATCGCGCGCGCCGAGGCGACCGGCGACCCGCCGTCGCTGCCGTCGCGCCTACACCGCCGCGCTGTACGCGAAGGCGCCGTACTTCAAGGTGGTAAAGACGCTCAACGAGCTACGCCGCAGCCGCGTCCGGTGAGCCCGAACTACCTGCAGATCTCCACCGACCTGCAGACAGCGATCTCGTCGGTGTTCGCCAACTCGAGCTCGGCCAGCAGCGGCGCTGAACTCGGCGGCCGGACGGATCTCGAGTCTGCCGAAGGCTGATCGGCGCGGCTGAACCCGGCGAGGAGCGCCGACGATGAGCACTGAAGCGCAGGCGGCCAGCGGTCGCCCCGCCTCCCCGAGACGGCATCGGGGGGGCGGCGGTCGGGCTCGCGCCGATCGGCGGCTCGGCTACGCGCTCGTCGCGCCGGTGATCATCCTGCTGCTCGCGATCACGGCCTACCCGCTCCTCTACAACCTGTGGAACTCGTTCCACTCCGTCAACCTGAGCTATCGCCAACCAGTCGCAGCCGTTCGTCGGGACTGGACAACTACACGAAGATGTTTCGCTCCTCCGAGTGGGTGAGCGCGCTCGAGCGCACGGCCGCATTCACCGTGGTCTCGGTGTTCGTTCGAGACGATCGATCGCACTCGGCCTGGCGCTGATGCTCAACCGCCGCTTCCGCGGTCGCGGGCTTCCTGCGCGCGGCGATCCTCGTGCCGTGGGCGGTGCCGACGGTGGTCTCGGCCACGCTGTGGAAGACGATGTTCGACCCGCGCGCCGGCTTCGTCGACTACCTCCTCGGCGGCGCTGCACCTGCCGGGGGCGCACACCACCTGGCTCGCCGGCGTGTGGACGTCGTGGGCCGCGATCCTCGTCGCCGACGCGTGGAAGAACGTGCCGTTCATCGCGATCATCCTGCTCGCCGGGCTGCAGGTGATCCCGGGCGAGGTGTACGAGGCGGCCCGCATGGACGGCGCGACCGCGTGGCAGTCATTCCGTCGCATGACGCTGCCGCTGCTCAAGCCGGCGCTGGTGGTCGCGCTGATCTTCCGCACGCTGCAGGCGTTCCTGGTGTTCGACGTGATCTACATCATGACCGGCGGCGGGCCCGGTGTGAGCACCGAGACGCTGTCGTTCGTCAACTGGCAGACGTTCCTCGTCGAGCACCGACTTCGGCTACGGCGGGGCGATCTCGGTGATGCTCGTCATCATCTCGCTGATCATCGCCGGGATCTACGTGCGCGTCCTGCGACCGGCGACGGCATGAGCAACACCACGCAACACACAAGGGATGAGTCGTGAGCGCCACGCCGGCTCGGAGATCCACGCCGGAGCCCCGGCGGCACACGGCCCGCAGGCGCCGAGCGCCGCGGCGACTGCCCACCGGCTGGGCGCTGGTGCGCGAGATCCTCTTCTACCTCGCTCGTGCTGCTCGCGTCGCCATCTCGCTGTTTCCCTTCTACTGGATCCTGCGCACGTCGCTGGAGTCCGACGCCGCAGGTGGCGCAGGGCGTGGGCGGCGCCAACGGCCTGCTGCCGTCGCACCTGACGCTTCGGCGCCTACTCGAACGACTTCACCCAGCAGCACTTCCTCACGCCGCTGCTCAACAGCGCGATCGTGGCGCTCGGCGACGACCGCCGTCACGATCGTCGTGGCCTCGCTCGCGGGCTACGCGCTCGCGCGGCTGCCGATCCGCGGCGCGGGCGCGATCCTCGGCTTCATCCTCGTCGCCGGCTTCTTCCCGGTGCTGGCGATGGTCGGGCCGCTGTTCCTGCTGCTTCAGGAACTGGACCTGCTCGACAACATCTACCCGCTGATCATCGTCTACCTCGTCTACACGCTGCCGATCGCGACCTGGCTGCTGCAAGAACTTCTTCGCCCAGATCCCGAACGATCTCGAGGAGGCGGCGCTGGTCGACGGCGCCACGCGCCTGCAGGCGCTGCGCAAGGTCGTCATGCCGGTCGCCGTGCCGGGCGTGTTCACGGCCGGCGATCCTGTCGTTCATCCTGGCCTGGAACGACTTCACCTTCGCGGTCTCCTTCCTGGAGACGCCGGCCCACTTCACCGCGCCGCTAGTCGATCGTCAACTTCGGGCAGAGCCAGTTCCAGGTCTTCTACAACCGCATCGACGCCGCGGTCGTGATCATCACGATCCCGATCGCGCTGCTGGTGCTGTTCGCCCAGCGCCGGATCGTCGCCGGGCTGACCGCGGGGTCGTTCCGATGAGCGCGACGCGCGGCACCGACGAGGAGGCCACGTGGCGACGTGACGCATCGAGCATGTCGACGAAGATCTATCCCAACGGCGTCGAGGCGGTGAGCGACCTCAACCTCGACGTCGCCGACGGCGAGTTCATGGTCCTGGTCGGACCCTCCGGCTGCGGCAAGACGACCGCCCTGCGCATGGTCGCCGGCCTCGAGGACATCACCGAGGGCACGATCAAGATCGGCGAGCGCGTCGTCAACGACCTCTCGCCGCGTGACCGCGACATCGCGATGGTCTTCCAGAACTACGCGCTCTACCCGCACATGACAGTCGCCGAGAACATCGGCTTTGCGCTCAAGCTGCGCAAGCTGCCCAAGGACGAGATGCGCGCCAAGGTGCGAGGAGGCCGCCCGCATCCTCGGCCTGACCGAGTACCTCGAGCGCAAGCCCGGCGCAGCTCTCCGGCGGTCAGCGCCAGCGCGTCGCGATGGGCCGGGCGATCGTGCGCGAGCCGGCCGTGTTCCTGATGGACGAGCCGCTGTCGAACCTCGACGCCAAGCTGCGCGTGCAGATGCGCGCCGAGATCTCCCGCATCCAGCGTCGCCTCGGCGTGGCCACGCTGTACGTCACCCACGACCAGATCGAGGCGATGACGATGGGCGACCGCGTCGCCGTGATGAGCGCCGGGACGCTGCAGCAGTGCGACGCGCCTCAGGCGCTCTACGACGCGCCGGCCAACCTGTTCGTGGCCGCGTTCATCGGCTCGCCCGCGATGAACCTCTACCAAGCCACCGTCGACCCCGACGGCGCCAGTGTGCGGGTGGGCGACCAGGTGCTCGAGCTTCCGGCGCGACAGCGCGGCGAGGGTGCCTCGGGGTCCTTGCGCGGCAAGGAGGTCGTCGTGGGCATCCGCCCGGAGGACCTGAGCGACGCCGCCCTGCTCGGGACCGGCGAGAGCGCCCGCCGCCATCTGGAGGGCTCCGTCGAGCTCGTCGAGGCGCTCGGCTCGGAGAAGCTCGTGCACTTCCGCCTCGAGGCCGAGCACGTACGCGGATTGCAGACCATCGTGGCCGCCAACGACGACGCGGAGGGGCTCGAAGCAGGGGAGATATCAGGCGCCGCCAACGTCAACGGTGTGGCCAGGGTCGATCCCGCCAGCCGGCTGCGCGCCGGTGAGCAAGCACGCTTTGATGTTGCGATCGATCGTCTGCATCTGTTCGATCCGCAGACCGGGGAGGCGCTTTCGGCTCCGGTGCCCCGTCGTGAGTTGGTGAGCTGAGCTGACAGTCGACCCGCGCGCCGTCTTTATGTGCGGATCGATACTGTGGAACGAGCGCAATGTCAGTCGGTAACGCTACCAACGGGCAACCGCGGAACCTGATCCTGGCGGCAATGATCTTTGCCGTGGCGATGACGTTCATCGACCAGACGATCGTCTCGATTGCCGCACCCGAAGTTCAAAAGCAGCTCGGTCTGACCAGCACCGGTGTGCAGTGGGCGGTCAATGCCTACCTGCTGTCGCTGGCGGCGCTGTTTGCGTTCGGTGGGCGCCTGGCGGACACCGTCGGGCATCGCAAGATGGTGACGCTCGGGGTAATCGTGTTCGCGGCATCCTCGGCGATGTGCGGATTGACCCCGAAGGGCAGTCTCGCCGAGGCGTGGATCGTGACGTTTCGAGTCATTCAAGGCGCGGGCGGCGCGATCATGTTCCCGGCCGCGCTTGCGATCGTGGTGCAAACGTTTGCTCTGCGCGAACGCGGCAAGGCGCTCGCGATCTTCTTCGGGATTGCCGGTGGCCTCACCGCGGTCGGCCCGATTCTCGGCGGCTACCTCACGCAGTGGACCTGGCGGGCGATCTTCTGGGTCAACATTCCTGTCGCGGTCATCGCACTGGTATTGATTGTGCTCTCCAAACCGCTCACAGTGCACCGTCCGGCGCGCATGGACTACCGGGGCTTGGCGTTGATCGCCTCCGGGGTGGCGCTCAGTGTGTTCGGCTTCCAACAGTCGACCGTTTGGGGTTGGAGCGATCCCGCCACCGGCGCGTGCATCGCCGCGGGCGTGGCGCTGCTGGTCGTGTTCTATTTCGTGGAGGCTCGCACCTCCTCACCGTTGATCGCGGTCAGCATCTTTCGCATCAGGCCGTTTCTGGTCGAGAACATGGTGCTCGGTATCGCGATGCTCGTGTTTCTGCCAGTGTTCTTCTTTGCCAGCGAGTACGCGCAGATCGCGCTCGGCAAGACGCCCTCGGAGGCTGGGCTGTACCTCCTGTACTTCTTCATCGGGTTCGTGGTCGCGGCGCAGATTGGGGGACGGATGCTCGACCGGGGTGGGGCCAAGCGTCCGGTGGTGCTCGGTTGCGCACTGGGAGCCGTCGGCTTCTGGCTGTGGGCCGGGAAGGTCACCGGACTGGACTTCAACACCCAGCAGTGGGACATCATCATCGCCGGCGCCGGCATGGGATTCATGCTCGGTCCGGCCAGCACGGATGCCGTCAGTCGAGCCTCGCGACTCTCCTACGGAGAGGCGACCGGGATCACCCAGACGGTTCGCAACTACGCCGCCAGCCTTGGGCTTGCGATCCTCGGCACGATCCTGGTTTCACAGATGCGCTCGCGTGTCACCACCTCGCTGATCACGCTCGGCGTGCCGAGCGCGAAGGCACACGCCGAGGCGTCCAACATCGCCCAATCACGCAGCGGAAGCGTGAGCGCGATTCCCCACTTTGTGCGGCTCGACTTCGCCTATGCGACGCGCTCGGTGCTCTATGTGATGGCAGCGGTCATGGCGGTGGCCGCGATCACAGCGTTCGTCGGCCTGCGAGCCGGGGTACAAGAGGAGCTGGACACAACCGAGTCCGACCCCCAAATGGAGGCAGCTATCCAACATGATTGAGTCTTCGGAAAGATCATCTGATCACAGTGCGCGCTGTGATCGCCGTGTCATGTCTCGCTATCGCAAGCAGGCCTTGACCATCGCGGCATTTGCCGCCGCCCTTGTCTCGCTCGGTGTGATGGTCGCCTCGGCGGCGCCCGCCGTGAAGATCACCAACTGCAACAGCGCAAGCAGCCGCCCCAAGGCGATTACGCTCACGTGCGGGGATGGCAATACTGCTCTCACCAAGCTGCGGTGGTCGAGCTTTGGGGGCGCCGCCGCGCAGGCCAGCGGCACATTCGCAATGAACACGTGTACTCCAAACTGCGCGGGTGGCAAGGTTGTTCGCTACCCGGTGGCGGTAAAGGCCAGCAACATCCGCAAATGCAAAGCCGGCCTGCGCGTTTACAACAAGCTAAGCCTGAAGTTCACCGGTCGCGCGCCCAAATCGGCAAGTAGCTTGAAGAACTGGACGCTGGGCTGTCCGACCTAGAGTTGCGCGGGATCGCTCAAAACAAGCTCTGCTGTGGCGCGGTTGGCTCGACGGGCGCATTCCTCGACTCGGGTGAGGGTTTGGGGCCGCGTCTGAATCCGCTCCCGGCGCCATGCCCGCGCACCAGTCCGGCAAGGCGCTTGCGTTCCTCCCCCGGAGCGTAAGCGCCGCGTCGGTAGAGCTCCTCGTATCGCTCGACCAGCTCAGGGTGCTGGGTGCGCAACCAGTCCGTGAATACCTCCTTGACCCCGTCACGTAGGTGCAGCGCGACTCCGCCGATGCTCTTCGCGCCGGCGTCGATGGCGCCCTGCAGTAGCGGCTCGAGCTGACGCGGGGCGTCGTTGATTCCGGGCATGAGCGGGGCGATCAGTACGCCTGTCGGGATACCGGCGCGGTTGAGCTCGGCGACAGCCTCCAAGCGTGCGCGGGGGCTGGGAGTGTGAGGCTCGGTGGCGCGCCATGCGCGCTCGTCCAGCGTGGGGATCGAGAGGGTGGCGCCGAATGTGGTGCGCTGGGCTATCTGGAGCATCAACGGCAGGTCGCGCAAAAGCAGTGGCGACTTGGTGAGAACCGAGCACGGATTGGCTGCGTCGCGCAGCGCCTCCCAGATGCCCTGCATCAGCCGGTAGCGGCCCTCCACCCACTGGTAGGGGTCGGTGTTGGTGCCGAGTGCCACGTGCTCGTGCTTCCACGATGGCCTGGCTAGCTCGCGGCGCAGCACCTCCGGCGCGTTGACCTTGACCACGATCTCCCGCTCGAAGTCGCGACCGGCGTCGAAGCCGAGATATTGGTGGGTTGGGCGAGCAAAGCAAAAAACGCATGCGTGACTGCAGCCTCTGTAGGGGTTGATCGTCCAGCTGAAGGGCATCCGCGAGCGGGCGGGCACACGGTTGAGCACCGAGCGGGCGCGGACCTCGTAGAAGCGCATGTCGAGCGCCTCGGGTGCGTCGAAATGGCGTACCACCACGTCGTCGCGGTATCCGGGTAGCCGTCGCTGCTCGTCGGCCTCATCGGTCAGGTTGCTCCAGCGCACGAACATATGTTCGCATATGTTGCGGCTGAACTGTAGCGAGTGGGCGAGCGCCTGTAAGTCCGAGGAGAGCTTGTGGTGGCGCGCGCCATAAAAGATCCGCTTGTCGCCGTACGCCCAAAGAGAACCACTCGCCGCCGGTCTTACTGCCTCCCCGCCGGCGGCGAGTGGATTCCCCCGCGCTCGTCCTGTCTCTCTGACCTACGTTTTTTCGCGCTCCCTACTTCTTCGGGCAGGGAACCTTGATGGTGGTGGTCGATGTTTCGCCGCCCAGGAATGTCAGTTCGGTCTTCGCCGGGAAGCCGCCCTTCGGGCACTTCGTCGGCACGTATCCGTAGGAGATCAGTTTTTTGCCCTTCATGTACGCGGCGCCGACCTTGACCTTGATCGACTCGACCGATGCGTAGGGGGCTTCCGGCACCGTCGTGACGAGTGGCACTTCCGCTTTCAGCGTCGGTCCGAACGGCTTCGGTGAGGTGGTGAACCTGCCGGTCGAGAGGACTTCGAGCGATGCGGGGCTGCGGCCTTCGGTGAAGAACGCGAGTCCACCGCCGGTCGTGAAGAACGCCTGCACGGTGGCTTTCTCATCCACGCGGGTGCCGCCGAAGCTGACTACGCCAAGCACTTCACCGAGCGGGCTGGCGATCGACTTCTTCGGACACTTCTGAATTTCGTGGCTTTCGAGGATCGCCTGCGAACAGGTCGCGAATCCCTGCGGGTGCAGCTTCGTGCCGGCGGGCAGGTACACGTTGACGCCGGTGAGCGGCGATGGGAACCCGCCGTATTCGGTGCCGCTGATCGTGATCTTTGTTTCCACCGCGGCGCCCGCCCCGAGGATGTTGCCGGTTTTGGGGTAATTCTTGCTTTTCGCCGATGCCGGGTTGACCGGAATCGGCAGGATCTTCGCGCTGACAGAGACCTTCGGGGCGGCCTGCGCGATCGTCGGGAGGCCGAGGGCCATCACCGCGAGGCAAGCCAATATGGGTACGGTTCGTCTGATCATCACGCGCTCCTTGTTTGTGTCTACAAGCACTAACAGTCACTGGTCCCCGAAGTAGCGGTAACGTCGCGTGGGTGAGCTCCACCACGACCTTCGATCTCGAGCGCCTGAGTCACTGGGACGTGTTGTGCATACGCGCGGCAAATCCTGGACCGCTCACGATGTCGGGTACTAACAGCTGGGTGGTGGGGCGTGATCCGGCTTGGGTGGTCGATCCGGGCCCGGCGCTTGCCGAGCACCTGGAGAATCTTGCCCGTGCGCTCGCCCAGCGAGGCGGGCTCGGGGGCATGGTGCTCACCCATGATCACATCGACCATTCCGAGGCGGTGGCGGCGTTGCGCGAGCGGTTCCCCGCACCGCTGGCTGCCGGTCGCGCCTTGAACGGCACGCCCACCGGGCGCACGGCAGGCGGGCCAGTCGACGTGCAGTTGAGCGAAGGCGTGCGCGTGGGTCCGTTTGAGGCGCTCTACACGCCCGGTCACGCGGTCGACCACTTCGCGCTGATCGCCGGCGGTGTGTGTTTCACCGGCGACGCGGTGCTCGGCGAAGGTAGCGTGTTCGTCGCCCCGGACCCCGGTGCGCTCGCCGGCTACCTCGATGGGCTCTCGCGGCTGGCCGAGCGCGAGCTGGATGTGCTGTGTCCGGGCCATGGCCCTCCGATCTGGACACCGCGCGAGCGTATCTGCCAGTACATCGAGCATCGGCTCGAGCGCGAGCGTATGCTGCTCGCCGCCCTCGCTGAGGGTCGCCGTGGCACAGAGGATCTGCTGGACGCCGCATGGTCCGATGTTCCCGAGCAGTTGCGGCCTGTGGCCGCGGTCACGCTCGCCGCCCACTTGGACAAGCTCGAAGAAGAAGGCATGCTCCCCGAGGGCGTCGAGCGGGCTTGTTAGTGTCCGGGCGGCTGATGCTGTCCCTGTTCGGCCGCCGATGCTGTCCCGCCGCTGATGTCGACTAGCTCACCGCCACCGCCGACCCCCACCGTTCCGCCCCCGCCGGCCGGCGATTCGCCGTTTCCCCCAATCGCCGACTACGGCTTCCTCTCGGACTGTCATACCGGTGCGCTGTTGTCTTCCGATGGGTCGATCGAGTGGATGTGCCTGCCGCACTTTGACTCTCCCTCGGTGTTCGCCGCGATGCTCGACCGGGGGGCGGGCAGCTTCAGGGTTGGACCGTATGGGACTTATGTGCCGGTCGGGCGGCGCTACGTGCCCGGCACGAACGTGATCGAGACGACCTGGATGACTCCGCAGGGGTGGTTGCGGGTGGTGGACGCGCTGACGATCAGCGACTGGCACGAGGAGGACCGCGACACCGACCACACGCGCCCCCCCACGGACTTCGACGCCGACCACCTGCTTGTGCGGCTGGTCGAATGCATCCAGGGCCAGGTGCAGGTCGAGATGGTGTGTGAGCCGATGCTCGACTATGGCGCGACCGTCGCGAAGTGGAGCTATGTAGAGGACGAGCATGGTCATGGCCTTGACGCGAGCGATGGGGTGACCGCGTTTCGCCTGTTCAGCGATACCCGCATGGGCATCGAGGGCAACCGTGCGCATTCGCGTCACACGATGAACGAGGGGGAGAAGCGCTTCTGCGCGCTCTCCTGGACCAAGGAGTTGCGTGGGCCGCGCACCTCTGAGCAGGCAGAGGCGCGCATCGAGCGCACCAGTCATTACTGGCGCACGTGGCTGGCTGAAGGCAGCTATCCCGACCATCCGTGGCGCGCGCACCTGCAACGCTCGGCGTTGACGCTCAAGGGCCTCACCTTCATGCCCACGGGCGCGCTCGTGGCGGCGCCCACGACTTCGTTGCCCGAGACGCCGCGCGGGTCGCGCAACTGGGACTACCGCTACTGCTGGATGCGCGACGCGTCGTTCACGCTGTGGGCGCTGCACGCGCTCGAGCTTGATTGGGAGGCCGACGATTTCATCCAGTACGTCGCCGACATGGAGCGCAACGAGGACGGGTCGCTACAGATCATGTACGGGATCAAGGGCGATAAGGATCTGAGCGAGTCGACGCTCGATCATCTCAAGGGCTATGAGAACGCCCGCCCCGTGAGGATCGGCAACGGCGCGTACGACCAGCGTCAAAACGACGTGTACGGGGCTGTGCTCGACTCGGTGTATCTGCACGCCAAGCAGCGCGATCACATCCCCGAGCGGCTGTGGCCGGTGCTCGTGGATCAGGTCGAATGTGCCGCGAAGGTATGGAAGGAGCCCGACCAGGGGATCTGGGAGGCGCGCGGCGAGCCGCGCCACTATGTGTCCTCGAAGCTGATGTGCTGGGTGGCGATGGACCGCGGCGCGCGACTGGCCGAACGGCGAGGTGAGGAGGAGACCGCGAAGCAGTGGCAGCAGACCGCCGATGAGATCAAGGCGGACATCCTTGCCCGTGGCGTCGATAAGCGCGGTGTGTTTCGCCAGCACTACGACACCGACGCGCTCGACGCCTCGAACCTACTGATCGTGCTGATGCGCTTCTTGCCGCCCGACGACGAGCGGGTGCAGGCGACCGTGACGGCGATCGGCGAGGAGCTCACCGACAACGGACTGGTGCTGCGCTACCGCACCGAGGAGACCGACGACGGTCAGAGCGGCGAGGAGGGTACTTTCCTCATCTGCTCGTTCTGGCTGGTGTCGGCGTTGTGTGAGATTGGCGAACACCTCGCGGCGCGGCGCTTGTGCGAGCGGCTTCTGGGGTATTCCTCGGAGCTTGGGCTGTATGCCGAGGAGCTGGAAGCGTCAAGCGGCCGTCATCTCGGCAACTACCCGCAGGCGTTCACCCACCTTGCGCTGATCAACGCTGTGACCCACGTGGTCGGCAGACTTCAGTCGTAGCCGGGCTCGCCGGGAAGCAGCACGCGCGCGACCTCACCGTCGAACCACACCTTCGGCTGCACGGGCTGAACCCGGCGCCCGCGTGCGTACTCCAACAACTCGGCGACGCTCGAGAAAGCGTCGAGTTGCTCCAGGTGCTTGATCGTGGGGAAGACAAGCAAGATCTCCTCGCGTGTGTGGGCATCAAGGGCCCCTCGGGGGGTGAACCAACCCTGATCGACGCACTCCTCGCCGTCGACGTGTGGCTCCTGCCCCTCGGGCAGCTCCGCCAGGAAAAAGCGAGTGTCGAAGCGGATCGAGACCTCCGCGGGCGTTATCCAGCGCGAGAATTCAACCAGCGCGGCGGGGTCGACGAGCGTGACCGATGCCTCCTCTGAAAGCTCTCTCGCGGCCGCTGCACGGTGCGCGTCGATACCGCCCGCACCCAGCGACTGGGGCTCGCTTTCATCGACGGCACCGCCCGGGAACACCCACACGCCGCCCATGAACCTGGCCTTCTCCGTGCGCTTCACGAGCAGCACTTCGAGTGTCTGCATACCGCCGCGCAGGAGAATCACGGTCGCCGCCTGTCGCGGCGCCGTTGCCTCGCCCAGGTTGAGCCCCTGTCCGGGCTCGGTGTGCTCGCCAAGGTTGAGCTCCTGGCCTGGACCCGAATGATGATCGAGGTCGAGCTCCTGGCCGGGCTCTCCGTCGCCGCCGGGAGTCGAGTCGCTCATGCCAGGCACCCTACTGGCAGGTAGTCTTACGTGCATGAGCGCAACCCAAACCCTCCAACGCTGGATCTGCGAGTCCTGCGGCTACATCTATGACCCCGAGGAGGGCGACCCGGACGGGGGCATTCCCTGCGGGTACCGCCTTCGAGGACATCCCCGATACGTGGTTCTGTCCAGTGTGTGGCGCGCGTAAGCGGGACTTCACGTTGTACGAGGATTGATCTGGTCCTTGGGATCCGGCGCCCAGATGTGTCTCCGCGGGGACCGTCTGGATGACTGAGAGCTCCGACTGGGAGCACCTGCTCGCGCTCGATCGCGAGCAGGTCTGGCATCCCTACGCATCGCTGCCTGCATCGCTGCCCGCGCTTCCGGTCGTCTCGGCGGAAGGGGTGCGCCTGCGTCTCGCCGACGGGCGCGAGTTGATCGACGGCATGTCCTCGTGGTGGTGTGCGATTCACGGCTACCGTCACCCCGCGCTCGACGCTGCCGTGAGCGATCAGCTGGAGCGCATGGCGCACGTGATGTTCGGCGGGCTCACCCACGAGCCCGCCGTGCGGCTCGCCGAGCGCCTTGTGGAGATCACCCCCGATGGTCTTCAGCACGTGTTCTTCGCGGACTCTGGCTCGGTGTCGGTGGAGGTGGCGATCAAGATGGCCTTGCAATACCAGCGCGCGGTCGGCCACCCCGAGCGCACGCGGCTGCTGACGGTGCGCGGCGGCTACCACGGCGACACGTTCGGAGCGATGGCCGTGTGCGACCCGATCGGCGGGATGCACTCCCTGTTCACGGGCGTGCTTGCCGAGCACGTGTTCGCCGAGCGCCCGCCCGACGGATTCGACTGTCCGCCGAGCGACGCTTGGGTCGAGCACGTGAGCGACCTGTTTGCGCGCCACGCCCACGAGCTTGCCGCGCGTGATCGTCGAGCCGGTCGTGCAGGGCGCGGGCGGTATGCGCTTTCACTCACCCGAGTGTGTGGCGGTGCTGAGCCGGTTGTGCCGCGAGCACGACCGGCTACTCATCCTCGATGAGATCGCCACCGGCTTCGGGCGCACCGGCGCGCTGTTCGCCTGCGAGCACGCGGGTGTCGCGCCGGACATCATGTGCGTCGGCAAGGCGCTCACCGGCGGCTACCTCACGCTCGCCGCGACGCTGTGCACCGTCGAGGTCGCCGCAGGCCATCTCAGCCGGTGAGGGCGGCGCGCTGATGCACGGTCCCACCTACATGGCCAACCCGCTTGCCTGCGCGGTTGCGCTCGCCTCGCTGGACCTGCTCGCCGATGGGAGCTGGCACGAGGATGTCGCCCGCATCGAACGCGGCCTGCGCAAGGGTCTCGGCGCCGGCCCGTGACTTGCCGGGCGTCGCCGACGTGCGTGTGCTCGGGGCGATCGGCGTCGTGCAGTTGGAGCACGAGGTCGACATCGCCGCCGCGACGGCCACGCGGTCGAGTGCGGAGTCTGGCTGCGGCCGTTTCGCGACCTGATCTACACGATGCCTCCGTATGTCATCGCGACGACGACCTCGCGGATGTGATCGGGGCGCTAATCGGGGCCGCCGGCTGTTGATCTCACAGCCAGGCTCGCCAGGGCAAGGAGTCTCCGCTCTCGGCCAGTTCGCCCAGGCGCGATTCCTGCAGGACCCTCAATGTCGCGACTTCCACCTCGCCGAGCCGCGCGATCGTCTCCATGTTCGACTGCTCCATCTGCGACGGCTCAGCCGGCCAAGGCGTGAGCACCACTGCCGCCACGCTCAGCCCGACAGCTCTGGCCGCCTCGACGTGAGCAGCGTGTGATTGATCGTGCCGAGGCCCGGTGGGGCGGCGATCAGCACGGGCAGCTTCAGCTCGACGGCAAGGTCGCGCACGGTGAAGTCGCTCGGTGAGCGGCACGAGCAGGCCGCCGACGCCCTCCACGATCAGCGTGTCGCCCGCGCTCGCCACTGCGTGCTCGACCAGCGCAGCAGCGTCGATCCGCTTGCCGGCCAGCGCCGCGGCCAGATGAGGTGAGACCGCCGGTCCGAAGCGCAGCGGCGCGACATCCTCCGGGTCCATCGCCGGCCGCCGCGGCCAGCAGCTCGTGATCGGGTGGCCATTCGCCGCTTGGCTCTGCGAGCCCCGTAACAACCGGCTTGTACGCACGCACCGGCTCGCCCGCGGCGCGCATCGCCGCGAGCAGCGCTGCACTCACGATCGTCTTGCCGACGCCGGTGCCGGTGCCGGTTACGAATAGGCCACGCACGCGGGCCCCCTGCTGAGGGCTGTGGGCTCGCCGAGCTGCGTCGGGTCGAGCCCCACCTCGTGCGCCGCGTCGGCGAGCGATCTTCGCCGCCTGGCGCAATTCCTCGGCGCCGTGGGAGGCCATCGTCGCCAGTCGCAACCTCGAAGTGCCCTCCGCGACGGTCGGCGGGCGGATCGCCTGCGCAAACACGCCCCGCTCGAGTGCCGCCTGGCAGAGGCGCATCGCCTGCTCGCTGTCGCCCACGACGAGCGGCACGATGTGCATGTCGCTCTCCTGCTACGACGAAGCCCTCGCCGGCGAGTGCGCGGCGCAGACGTGCGCGCGGCGTCGTGCAGGCGCTCGACCTCCTGTGGGTGCTCTTCGAGCAATTCGAGCGCCGCCAACGCGCCCGCCACCGATGGGGGCGACGGGGCGGTCGAGAAGATCAGCGGGCGCGCGGTGTTGACCAGATAGCGCACCATCTCCTCGCTCGCGCACACATACGCGCCATAGGAGCCGAGTGCCTTGCCGAGCGTGCCGACGAGCACATCGACCTTGCCCTGCAGTCCCGCCTTGGCGACTGCGCCGCGCCCACCGTCTCCGAGCGCGCCGGTGGCGTGCGCCTCGTCCACGATCGTCCGCGCACCGTGTGCGTGCGCCAGCTCCACGATCCGCGCGAGCGGCGCCACGTCGCCGTCCATCGAGAACACCGAGTCGGTCACGATCACCCGGCGACCTCTACCGCGATTCGCTCGCAGGCGACGCTCCAGGTCGTCCGCGTCGAGGTGGCGGTAGACGACCACCTCGGCTCGCGAGGCGCGGCAGCCGTCGATGATCGACGCGTGGTTGAGCTCGTCGGAGAAGATCGTGTCGCCGGGGCCCGCGAGCGCGCCGATCGCGCCGAGGTTGGCGAGATAGCCGGAGCCAAACAGTACGCACGCCTCGCTGCCCTCGAACGTGGCCAGGCGCTCCTCCAGACGCGCGTGGATCGTCATCGTGCCCGACACCAGTCGCGACGCGCCCGCGCCGACGCCCCAGCGCATCGCGGCCTCCGCCGCCGCCTCGCGTACTCTCGGGTGGTCGGCGAGTCCCAGGTAGTTGTTGGAGCACAGCAGCAACATGGGCTCACCGTCGAGCAGCACGCGCGGCCCCTGGGGTCCGGAGACCATCCGCAGCCGGCGATCCAAGCCAAGCCGCTCCAGCTCGCTCAGGCGATCTTCGATCTCGTTCATGGCTTGCCCTCAGAGAAGATCATCGCCGTGTCGCTCGCGTTTCTTCCGATCGGCTCGCCGGCTGGGCCGGCGCGTCAATCCCCCCAGCCGGCGGGCACCGCGTTGCGGGCGCCGTCCGGTCGCGGGGGAACGGCGCGTTTGGCCTGATAGCGCAGTTGGGTGGAGGGATCCCACATCCGGATCTTCAAAGCGTCCTCGCGCTCGGCGACCACCTCCGCCGGCGTGGGTCCGTCGAGCAGCTCCTCGACCACGTCCGGCGTCTCGCCGTCCAACCAGCCGGAGCGGTTGTCGGGTCGCGGGTTGGCGCCGTTGTCGCTGTGGCGCGCCACGTTCAGGCCGAGCTCCTCGAACATCGCGCGGTCTTCCTCGGGGCTCGAGCCGAGCGTGGTGAGGAAATTGCCCATCATCACGCCGTTCAGCCCCGCCTTCACCGCGAGCGGTTGCAGCTCGCCGAGGTTCTCCACGCGTCCTCCGCACAAGCGAAACAGCGCCTCGGGCAGGATCAAGCGGAAGATCGCCACCCACTTGACCGCCTCCCATGGGTCGATGTACTCGCGGTCGCCGAACTTCGTGCCGGGTCGCGGGTTGAGCAGGTTGATCGGCACGCTCGTGGGGTCGATCGCGGCCAGCTCGAACGCCATCTCAACGCGCTGCTCGCGACTCTCGCCGAGGTTGAGGATGCCGCCCACGCATGTCTCAAGGCCCGCCTCGCGCACCGCCTGGATCGTGCGCAGGCGACCCTCGTAGCGCACGGTGGTGGACACTTCGTCGTAGTAGCTCTCCGCCGTCTCCACGTTGTGGTGCACGCGCTGGATGCCCGCGTCCTTCAGTGCCTTGGCGCGTGTCGGGGACATGTGTCCGATCGATGCGCAGCGCTTGAGATTGGTGTGCTCGGAGACCAGCCGCGCGCCCTCGAGGATCTTCTCGAAGTCGCGTTTGGACAGTCCCTGACCCTGGGTGACCATGCAGAAGCGATGCGCTCCCGCGGCCTCCGCGGCGCGCGCATGCTCGAGGATCTGATCGGGATCCATCATCGCGTGTAGTGGCGTCTCGGCCTCGGCAAAGCGCGATTGCGCGCAGAAGCCGCAGTCCTCCGCGCAGCCGCCGGACTTGGCGTTCACCAGTGAGCACATGTCAGTCGAATCCGAGAAGCGCTCCACGCGAACCGCCCAAGCGCGGTCGACGAGTGCTTCGATCTCGGCGTGGTCCTCCAACTCGCCGAGCTTCACGGCTTCCTCGCGAGTTATCAGCGGCGGCATCTGCGGCGACCTCCGGTCGGTCTCAGGCTTTGGACGTTAGGGACGTTCCGAGACAGTATCCGAATAGGCTCAAACCCATGATCGAGGAGATCTTGCCCGGCTGCGTGGTTGCCGTCGAGGCGCGGCACGACCGACAGGATGCGAGACTGTTTGCAGAGGAGCAGGCGCTTCTCGCCAATGCCGTGGAGAAGCGCCGGCGCGAGTTCACAACCGCCCGCGCGTGCGCCAGGGAGGCGCTTGGCCGGCTTGGCTTGCCCGCGGTCGCGATTCCCGCCGGGGCCCGCGGCGAGCCGCTGTGGCCGGCCGGTGTAGTGGGGAGCATCACTCACTGCGACGGCTACCGTGCGGCGGCGCTCGCGCGCGGGGGGAAAATCGCCACGATAGGGATAGACGCCGAGCCCCACGCCGGGTTGCCCGACGGCCTGCTCATTGATATCGCCAGGGCCGAGGAACTCCCGGCGCTGCACCAGCTCCAGCGTGAGCTGCCCGAGGTCCATTGGGATCGGCTGTTGTTCAGCGCGAAGGAGTCCGTCTACAAGGCATGGTTTCCGCTGGCTGAGCGCTGGCTCGGCTTCGAGGACATCTCGATCGAGATCGATGCGCGCGCAGGCATGTTCGCGGCGCGCATCCTGGTGCCCGTGCCGGCGACAGGAGACGGCTTGCCGCGGGGATTCTCCGGCCGTTGGACGGTCGGAGAAGGACTGATGCTCACGGCTATCGCCGCCACGCCGGCGCTCGAGGCCTAATGCCGTGCAAGCGCCCGAGATCTGGACGCCGCGTGAGCGCCCGAGACCTAACGCCCCGCGAGCGTCCGTGATCTAAACGCCGCGCCAGCGAGCGGGGCGTTTCTCGGCGAACGCCTTCATCCCCTCGCGCATGTCCTGCGAGGCAAACGAAGCGCGGCGCAGCTCGATCAGCTCCGCCTCGACCTCGGGTGAGAGGCCGTCGCGCGCGTCCAGCAGCGCCGCGATCACGCGCTTGTTGCCGGTCTGCGAGAGCGGCGCGTTGCCGGCCAGCTCGCTGGCCAGCTCGAGCGTGCGGCGCTCCAGCTCCTCGGTGGGTGACACCCGGTTGACGAGCCCCCACTCGCGCGACGTCGGCTTCGATGTAGCGTCCGAGCAGGAACAGCTCGCGCGTGCGCGCGGCGCCGATCGCGTCGATGAAGCGACGCAGGCCCGTGTGCGAGTAGACGAGACCGAGCTTGGCGGGCGGCATCCCGAGCTTGATGTCTGCTCTGGCCACGCGCAGATCGCACGCGAGCGCGAGCTCCAGTCCGCCGCCGATCGTGTGCCCGGGCAGCGCGGCGAGCGTGGGGTAGGGGAACGCCTCGAGCGCGTCGATCGCTTCGGTGAAGGGGTGCGCGACGAGCGCCTCGGCGCGCTCTTCGAACTCCTCGTCGGGGATCTCGCCGATGTCATAGCCCGCGGAGAACATCCCGTGAGCGCCGGTCACGATCACGCAGCGCGCCGGAGTCCGGTCGGTCTCGGCACCGGGAGGCCAGCTCGGAGAGCGTGGCCGTGATCGCGTCGAGGATCGGATGGTCGAGCGCGTTGCGCTTGGCGGAGTTTGAGATCGTGAGCCGGACGACGCCGTCGGCCGGCTCGTCGACGAGCAGCTTGCCGATCGCTACTCCAGCACGACGAGCGTGTCGCCCTCGTTGACCGCCTGGCCCTCCTCGCAGAGGATCTCAACGACCTTGCCGGCGTCCTCGGCCTCGACGGGCATCTCCATCTTCATCGACTCGAGGATCGCCACGGTGTCGCCCTCCTCGATCTCGTCGCCCACGGCGCACTCGATCTTCCACACCGTGCCGGTGATGTGAGCCTCTACCTCAGCCACGCTGAACCTCCGGGGACGCCGACGGGATAACGGTGGGGGACAATAGCCGTCGTTCCCGATCGATGACGATCGCGGACGCGCAACGCGATGGTCTCCGATCCACAACCCACATGCGCGGGTCCCGACGTGTTCGTGATCGTCGCCGCCTACAACGAGGCCGATCGCATCGCGGCGACGCTCGCTGCGCTCGGCGAGGCGTTCCCGGGCGCGTCCCTGTGGGTCGCCGACGACGGTTCGACCGACGGCACCGCGACGATCGCCGAAGCGGCGGGTGCCACGGTCGGTGCGCAGCGAGCGTGTGATCGGCAAGGGTGGAGCGGTCACGCTCGCGGCGCGCAGGGCGCTCGGCAGCACGGGGCCGGCTGCGGCCATGGCTCAGGGATCGGCCGCGGCGAGGCGAGTCGACGCGCAAGGATCGGTAGCGCTGCTCTGCGACGGTGACCTGGGCGAGTCGGCGGCACGGCTGGGGCCGCTCGTGGAGGCGGTGCGGAAAGGCGAGGCGGATCTCGCGGTGGCGGCCTTCTCCAAGCGTGTCGGCGGTGGCTTCGGGCTGGCGCTCGGCTTCGCCGCATGGGCGATCCGCCGGCGCTGCGGCCTGGAGCTGCGGGCGCCCATCTCCGGGCAGCGTGCGCTGCGCGCGCACACGCTCGCGCAGGTGCTGCCGTTCGCGCACGGATTCGGCATGGAGATCGGCATGACGATCGATGCCGCGCGCGCGGGCGCGCGCGTGGGGGAGATCGAGCTGGACCTGCACCACCGCGCCACGGGTCGCACGCTCGGCGGGTTCCTCCACCGTGGGCGTCAGCTGGTGGACTTCGTGCGTGTGTACTTCGCGCGCGGCGCGGTAGGCTCGGGTCGTGTCGACTCGCGTTCCCGATACCGCCGCTCACCGATTGCGCCGAGCGATGATCCTCGCGATCGACCAGGGCACCACGGGCACCACCTGCATCGTGTTCGACGAGCGCGCCGAGCCGGTCGGTCGCGCCTATCGCGAGTTCACCCAGCACTTCCCGCGGCCGGGCTGGGTGGAGCACGACGCGGGCGAGATCTGGGAGGTGACGCAGGCCGTCGCGGGCGAGGCGCTCGCCGATGCCGAAGTGCGCCCCGGGGAGCTGGTGGCGGTGGGCATCACCAACCAGCGCGAGACCGTGTGCGTGTGGGACCCGTCCACGGGCGAGCCGCTGCACCGGGCGATCGTGTGGCAGGACCGCCGCACGGCCGAGCGCTGCGAGCAGCTGCGCGCCGCAGGTCACGAGCGGCTCGTGCGCGAGCGCACGGGGCTGGTGCTCGACCCCTACTTCTCGGGCACGAAGATCGAGTGGCTGCTGCGCAACGTGGAGGGGTTGCGCGAGCGTGCGCGCGACGGCCGCGCGGTGTTCGGCACGGTCGACGCGTGGCTGATCTTCAAGCTGTGCGGCGAGCACGTCACCGACCCGTCGAACGCGTCGCGCACGATGCTCTACGACATCGCCGCGGGGCGCTGGGACCCCGATCTGCTGGCGTTGCTCGAGATGCCCGAGCGAGCGCTCCCGCGCGTGGGCACGAGCGCGGGCGCGCTCGGCGTGACCCGTCCCGAGGCGCTGCACGGTCATTCGGTGCCGGTGGCGGGCGTGGCCGGCGATCAGCAGGCGGCGCTGTTCGGCCAGGCGTGCGTGGACCCGGGGATGGGCAAGAACACGTACGGCACGGGCTCGTTCGCGCTGCTGAACACCGGCTTCGCCGCGCCCGCGCCGTCCGCCGGACTGCTGGGCACGGTCGCATGGGCAATCGGCGGCTCGAGCACGCTATGCGCTTGAGGCGTCGATCTTCGTGACGGGCGCCGCCGTGCAGTGGCTGCGCGACGGGCTCGGGGTGATCGCGCAGGCGAGCGACACCGAGGCGCTTGCGGCCTCGCTGGCCGGCAACGACGGCGTGTACTTCGTGCCGGCGCTCACCGGGCTCGGCTCGCCGCACTGGGACCCGCACGCGCGCGGCACGATCGTGGGGCTCACGCGCGGCACGGGACGGGCGCATCTGGCGCGGGCGACGCTGGAGGCGATCGCCTACCAGTCGGTCGACGCGCTGCGGGCGATGGGCGAGGCGTCCGCGGAGCCGTTGAGCGAGCTGCGCGCCGACGGCGGCGCCACCGCCAACGCGTGGCTGATGCAGTTCCAGGCGGACGTGCTCGGCGTGCCGGTGGTGGTGGCGGAGATCGCCGAGACGACCGCGCTCGGCGCCGCCTACCTGGCGGGTGTGGGCGTGGGCGCGTGGACGGTGTCCGACGTGCGCGACGGTTGGCGTGCGGGCGCGCGCTACGAGCCGCGGATGGGCGAGGACGAGCGCGAGACGCTGCTCGCCGGATGGGCCGATGCGCTGAATCGTGCTCGCTCTCAGGGCGATGCGTAACTTTGCGTCGCCGGCGATGTAGAGCCACTAGATGAGCGAGCTGGCGCCGATGCGCGAACAGGTCTACACCGACCCGCGCCCCAAGGAGTACTTCGACCGCTTCCACGAGCGTGCGCGCACGCGCGAACCGGATGGGTGCTACGAGGCTGACGCGGCTGCTGACCTCGCTGTACGCGTACACGTTCTTCAGGGCGCGCCCGATCTCGACCGAGAAGGTGCCCGGCACGGGCGCGGTGATCCTCGCGCCCAACCACTTCAGCTTCATGGACCACTTCCTGATGGGCTGCTACATCCGCCGCAAGGTCCGCTTCATGGCCAAGTCGCAGCTGTTCAACGCGCCGATGCAGTTCGTCTACACCCACGGCGGCGTGTTCCCGGTGCGCCGCGGCGCGCGCGACGAAGAGATGTTCGTCACCGCCAAAGCGATCCTCGCGCGCGGCGGCGCGATCACGATGTACTGCGAGGGCGGACGCTCGCGCGACGGCAAACTGGCCGAGCACGCGAAGGCCGGCATCGGGCGGATCGCGCTGGAAACGGGCGCGCCGATCGTGCCGATCGCGATCCACGGCTCGAGCAAGATCCGCAACTGGAAGCGCCTGCAGTTCCCGAAGGTCACGATTCAGTACGGCGACGCGATGCGCTGGGAGCCGATCGAGGGAGCCACGCGCGAGCAGCAGCAGGCGGTCGCCGAAGAGGTGCTCGACGAGATCAAGGTGCTCTACAACGGCCTGGAGGAGCACGGCCGCAAGGGCGCATGCTGCGCCGCGCGCGGGCGAGCGCGCGTCGAGCCGAACGCCGCGCCCAGGTGAAGGGCGCGGCCGACGGCCATCAGCAGCTCTAGGACGTCATTCCGACGAACTGCCCGCCGGTGACGTTGAGGACCTGGCCGTGCACGTAGTTGGACCACGGCGAGCACAGGAAGAAGACGCCGCCGGCCGCCTCCTCGGCCGTGCCGGGGCGTCCGAGCGGGATCAGCATCGAGGCCATCCGCGCATCTGCTCGGGGATGCCCGAGCTGCACCTTCTCGCCGCCGATCTCCATCGTGTTGTCCTCGACCTTCGCGGCCGTGAGGCGCGTGTCGATGAAGCCGAAGGCCACCGCGTTGACGTTGACCTTGAACTGGCCCCACTCCTTGGCGATCGTCTTGGTCAGGCCCACCACGCCCGCCTTGCCCGAGGAGTAGTTGGCCTGTCCGGCGTTGCCCATCGTGCCGAGATCGAGGAGATGTTGACGATCTTGCGGAACACCTCGTGCCTTCCTCGCGCTCCTTCTTGGCCGGCTCGCGCAGGTGCGGCGCGGCGGCGCGGATCACCTTGAAGGGCACGATCAGGTGGATGTCGAGCATCGCCTGGAACTGCTCGTCTGACATCTTGTGGATCGGCGCGTCGATCGTGTAGCCGGCGTTGTTGACGATGATGTCGATCTTCCCGAACGCGTCGATCGCGCTCTGCACGAGCTTCTCAGGCGCGTCGCCCTTCGTCAAATCGCCGGAGAACACAGCGGTCTCGCCCGCGATCTCTTTGGATGCCTGCTCGGCGACGTCGCCGTCGAGGTCGTTGATGAGGACCTGCGCGCCTTGCGCGGCGCAAAGCTCAGCCGTCGCGCGTCCGATGCCGCGCGCCGAGCCGGTGCCGATCGCAGACTTGCCGTCGAGTACTCCCATGTCTATTGATTCTCCTTGTAGTGGTCGGTTGTCGCAGGTTATCCGTCCCGACCGGGAGAGTGCTCCAGTCAGCGACGATCCGCCGAAGTCCTGCGTGTACATCGCTCCCGACTGGCCGCCCGACATCGAGTCGGCAACGACGGGGTCGATGCCGATCCCGGTGTCGCGGTAGCCGCCGTCGAGGATGTTGGCGCGGTGCCGGGGGATGCCGCAATCCAGGCGGCCACGATCGCCACCGGGGTGGCCGGCCGCCCAGCGGCTTCCCCACGCGATGTTCTCGCCGACGAGCCGACGCGCTTGGGGATGAACCCGCTGGCGCGGATCCGATCCAGCAGCGTCTGGACGTTGGGGCTCACGTGTGCTCGAAGTAGTCGCGGGAGACCATTTCGTCGATGCGTCCGTGCTACGCGCATCAGGCGGTGGTTGACCTTCAGCCGACGCTCGCCGTGCTCGCGTTCGCGGTTGATCAGGCACAAGGTGGCGGTGAAGCCGCCGCAGGCGCACGTTGTGTGCGTTCGGCGTCAGATCGGCGCCGGCGCATGACCGTGCGGTGGCGGCGGAGCGGTGGCGCGGCTTCGCGCTTGCCGCGCACGGCAGCGCCACGAGCGACGTCACGATAAGCGCCAGAAATAGTGCAAGGTAGCGGTTCACACTGCCTGCATCGGCAGCTTCCCCCGGTCATTTGAGCCTTGAGACGAGTAAGTAGTACGCGTGTCGAGCGGGATGCTCCGTGCTAAAGCCCGAGTAGTCGCCCCAAGATCTCGCGCATGATCTCATCTGAGCCCCCGCCGATCGGCCCCAAACGCGCATCGCGGGCGGCGCGCTGGGCCCAGTGCTCGCTCATGTAGCCCATGCCACCGTGGATCTGCAGGCACTCGTCCATCAGCTCGAAGGAGGCGCGCTGGGTCATGAGCTTCGCCATCGTCACCTGCATGATCGCCTCCTCGCCGGCGACGAAGCGCCGCAGCGCGTCGTAGGTGACGCAGCGCGCGGTGTAGGCACTGGTGGCGAGATCGGCGAGCTTGTGCTTGATCGCCTGGTGCTTTGAGAGAGGACGGCCGAAGGTGGTGCGCTCGCGCGCGTACTCAGCGGTGCGCTCGTAGGCGAGCTGCATCGCGCCGACCGTGCCCAGCGCCATCGCCAGGCGCTCCCACTGGAAGTTGGCCATGATCAGCTTGAAGCCCTCGTGCAGCTCGCCGAGCAGGTTCTGCTCGGGCACGAACACGTTCTCGAAGGAGATCGTGGCGGTGTCCGAGGCGTGCCAGCCGAGCTTCTCGAGCTTGGAGGAGGAGACGCCCTCGCCGCGGTCGACGATGAAGAACGAGATGCCGTGGTGGCCACCGTCCTGGGTGGTCTTCACCGCTGTCACCATGAAGTGCGCGCGCACGCCGTTGGTGATGTAGGTCTTCTCGCCGGTCACCACCCACCCGCCGTCGACCCGCTCTGCCTTGGTGCGCAGCGCGGCCACGTCCGAGCCGGCGTCGGGCTCGGTGATCGCGAGCGCGCCGATCTTCTCGCCCTTGATCGCGGGCACGAGATACTGCTGCTTGTGCTCCTCTGTGCCGAACTTCCAGATCGGGGGCGTGGCGATGTTGATGTGTGCGCCGATCCCCGCCGCTGTGCCGCCGGAGCCAATCCGCGAGAGCTCCTCCACGAGTACCGCCTCGTGCAGGTAGTCGCCACCCTGGCCGCCCAGCTCGGTCGGATACTTCAGGCCAAGCAGGCCCTGTGCGGCGAGCTTTCCGAACACTTCGTCGGGAAACCAACGCTCGGCCTCCCACTGCTGCGAGTGGGGAGCGAATTCGCGATCGAGGAAACCACGAATCGACTCGCGAAGCTCCTCATGCTCATCTGTGAATGGGGGAGTGGGGGTCATTTTGCTGTTCCAACCGGCACATGTGCCGGTTGGCCCGACAGTGCATGCACTGTCGGGGACAGGGGCGCATGCGCCCCTGTCTCAAAGACCATATGAACGACCTATGACATCCAGCATGATCTCATCGGTCCCTGCCCCGATCCGATTCAACCTCGAATCCCTCCAGGCCCGCTCGACCCCGTACTCCTTCATGTAGCCCGCTCCGCCGTGGATCTGGATGCACTCGTCGGCGACTTCCACGGCGATGCGCGAAGCGTGCAGCTTGGCCATCGAGATCTCGCGCACGGGGTACTCGCCGTTGGCGAAACGCCATGCGGTCACATACACCATCTGGCGTGCGCTCTCGATCTTCGTCGCCATCTCGGCGAACTTGTGGCGGATCACCTGGAATTTGCCGATTTCGCGGCCGAACGCCTTGCGCTCTTTGGCGTAGTCGAGCGTGCGATTGAAGCATTTCTGCGCGCCCGCCACCGAGCCGGCGGCGCCGATCAGGCGCTCGCCCTGAAGCTCCCACATGATGTGGTAGAAGCCCTTGCCAACCTCGCCCAGCACGGCGCTCGCGGGCACGCGCACGTCCTGGAAGGCCAAGAGCGCCGTGTCGGAGGCGTGCATTCCGAGCTTCTCGAGCTTCTTCTCGCGGATCACCCCCGGCGCGTCCATCGGCACCAGGAACAAGGTGAAGCCGCCGTACCCCGCGTCGGGGTCGGTCTTCGTCACGAGCACGATCACGTCCGCACGGTGGCCGTTTGTGATGTAGGTCTTCGAGCCGTTGATCACGTACTCATCGCCGTCCTTGACCGCGCGCGTCTTGATCCCCGCCACGTCCGAGCCCGCGTCAGGCTCGGTGATGCCGATGCACAGGATCTTCTCGCCTTTGATCGCCGGTACCACCCATTCCTGCTTCTGCTCCTCGCTGCCGAACGCGAGGATCGGCGGCATCGCCATGTCGGTGTGCACCGCCACGCCCATCGCCAGGCCGCCCGAGTTCGCGCCCGTCATCTCCTCGCCGAGCACGAGGCTCGTGAAGTAGTCGCCGCCCTGGCCGCCGTAGGCCTCGGGCTTGTCGAGGCCGAGCAGGTCGAGCTCGCCCATGCGATGGAACACCGAGTCGGGGAACGTCGTCTCCTCCCATTCCTCCGCGTGCGGCGTCAGCTCTTTTGTGACGAAGCTGCGGATCGACTCGCGCAGCTGTTCGTGCTCGTCGGTGAAGATGAAGTGCTTGCGCTTGCTCTGGTGATCGGGCTTCAATACGGTGTCGGTGGCGGCCATTTCGGCTGTGGCTCCTTGGATCGTTTCGGGGCGTCGCGTTGGTCGTGCTCGTCGAAGCCAGACGCTAGCGCTTTGGCAAGCACAGGCTACCGGTTACTGGCTGAGTGGCCAGCCGCGCGCTCGCGGGTTCGGCGGGCGGTTAGGATGCCGAGCGTGCCCGAGCAGCCCACGAGCGAGTCCGGTCCCGCCGACGGCGGCCAATCCGCCGAGCCGGACGCGTCGGTGGTCCTCTACGGCGTGGCCGCCGGCGTGGCCACGATCACGCTCAACGAGCCCGCCACGCGCAACGCGCTCTCGCCCGCGGTGCTCGACGGCTTGATCGTGTGCTTCGAGCGCGCCCGCGACGACGAGGATGTGCGCGCGGTAGTGCTCGCCTCCTCGCACGAGACGGTGTTCTCCTCCGGCGCCAACCTCGGCGGCTTCGCGGCCGACGCGCCGCTCGTGCACCGCCACTTCGGCTCCGAGCGGTTCGTGACGCTGTTCAAGCTGATCGGCCAGCTCGGCAAGCCGACGCTCGTCGCGGCCTCGGGCCACGTGCTCGCCGGCGCGCTCGGGATCGCGCTCGCCTGCGATCTGATCGTCGCGAAGGACACGGCCACGTTCGGCACGCCCGAGATCAACGTGGGCGCGTTCCCGTTCATGATCATGGCGTTCATCTACCGCAACGTCCCGCGCAAGAAGGCCAACGAGCTGCTCCTGCTCGGCGAGCGCTGGTCGGCCGAGCAGGCGCTCGCGGCTGGGCTCGTCAACAAGGTCGTCGCCGCAGAGGAGTTCGACGCGGCGGTGGCGGAGTGGGCGGCCAAGCTCGCCTCCAAGTCGCCGGTGATAATGCGCCTCGGCAAGGAAGCGATGCGCCGCCAGCTCGACATGCCTTTGGACGACGCGCTCGACTACCTGCGCGCGCAGCTCACGCTCGCCACCTCGACCGAGGACATCGTTGAGGGCGTGACCGCCTTCTTCCAGAAGCGCGAGCCGCAGTGGAAGGGGCGGTGAGGATGTATTCGCGAGAGGCGCTACACCGCGTGTGCACGGGCGTTCGTCGCCGGAGGAACGCATGAGTGACGAGCAAACCACCTCGCTGCTGCGCCCGCTGGTCGAGGACCTGGCGGAGCGCCGCGCGAAGATCCGCCTCGGCGGCGGCCAGGAGAAGATCGACAAGCAGCACGAGAAGGGCGCTCTGACCGCGCGCGAGCGGATCGCCCTGCTCGTCGATGACGGCACGTTCACCGAGCTGGGCATCCACGGCAAGCCCCACACCTCCCAGCGCGCGATGGACGGCGTTGACGCGCCCGCCGACGGCGTGATCACCGGCTACGGCAAGGTGGACGGCCGCCTCACCGCCGTGTGCGCGTATGACTTCACGGTGATGGCCGGCTCGATGGGGATGACGGGAGAGTTCAAGGTCACACGCCTGCGCGAGCTGGCGCTCACGAAGCGCATCCCGTTCGTATGGCTGCTCGACTCCGCCGGCGCGCGCGTGCAGGAGGCCGCCGGGGCGATGTTCGCCGGCTCCGGTCACCTGTTCCGCGAGGAGGTGATCATGAGCGGCGTGATCCCGCAGGTCGCTGCGCTCTTGGGGCCATGCGCCGCCGGCACCGCCTACATCCCCGGGCTTGCCGACTTCGTGCCGATGGTCAAGGGCAGAGGATCGATGGCGCTGGCCGGCCCGCACCTCGTGCGCGCCGCGGTCGGCGAGGACGTGACCCAGGAGGAACTGGGCGGCTCGCGCGTGCACTGCCGCAAGTCGGGCGTGGGCGACATGGAGGTCGCGAGCGACGAGGAGTGCATCGAGCGGATCAAGCAATACCTGTCGTTCATGCCCCAGAACTGCGAAGCGCCGGTGCCGGTCAGGCCGGTGAGCGACCCGATCGAGCGCGGCGACGAGGAGCTGCTCGACGTGCTGCCCGAATCAAACCGCAAGCCCTATGACATGTACGAGGTCATCAAGCGGATCGTGGACGACGGCGAGATCTTCGACATGAAGGGCCAGTGGGCCAAGACGATCATCACCTGCTTCGCGCGCTTCGGCGGGCGCCCGGCGGGGATCGTCGCCAACCAGCCCAAGCAGCTCGGCGGGATCCTCGACAACGACTCCGCCGACAAGGCCGCGCGCTTCGTCAACCTCTGCAACGCGTTCGGGATCCCGCTCGTGTTCATCCAGGACGTGCCCGGCTTCATGGTGGGCACGAAGGTCGAGGCCGCCGGCATCATCCGCCACGGCGCGAAGATGCTGTACGCCGTCGCCAACGCCACGGTTCCGAAGATCACGGTGATCACGCGCAAGGCCTACGGCGCCGGCTACTACGTGATGTGCGGGCGCGCGTATGAGCCCGACCTGATCGTCGCGTGGCCGAGCGCCGAGATCAGCGTGATGGGGGCGGAGGGCGTCGTGGAGATCGCGTTCCGCAAAGCGGTGGACGAGGCCGAGGATCCCGAGGCCAAGAAGGCGGAGCTGATCTCTGGCTTCAAGAAGATGTTCGACGTGTATATAGCCGCCGGCAACGACCTCGTCGACGACGTGATCGACCCGCGCGAGACGCGCGCCACGATCTGCCGCGGGCTTGAGCTGGCCGAGGGCAAGAGGATCGAGCGGCCTTGGAAGCGCCACGGCGTCGTGCCGGTGTGAGAATCTTTCTCCCGACCCCTTGACAGCAGGGCAGCGGTGCTGTACAGTCATGCCTGTAATAGGTATCCGTAGACGGGTGCCGTAGGGAACATAAGACTGGTTTGGGTCGATCTCTGTGGTCGACAGCAAACGTTTGACGGGGACCTTGGGAGAGGGACCGGGTCGCAATTGAGAGAGGGTTGTATTCAGCGTGGTTTCTTTGGGGAATAACGTGTTTGAGAGTCCGTGTGCCGCTGGACCGTCCTTTATAGGACGTGTCAGCGTCGCTGACACGTCTCTCTCTCTCTCTCTCTCTCTGGGACGCTTGCCTAAGCGGCAGTAGCTCCAATCGCCGCGCCGGCAACGCGCGGCACGCCGGGTGCAACGCCCGGCCTAGTCACTCGCGCACGCCTCGCGTGCGCGTGAGGGGGCGATCGTGAGATGGCTGCCTCTAAGCGAGCACGCGCTTCAGCTCGCAACGACGGCGCCCGCGCGCCGCAGGCTTACAACGGCGCGGTGCGCGCGCAACTCGCTGATCTGCAGCGCGCACGGCTCCTCACGGCCATGTTCGACATCGCCACGGAGCGGGGGGCGGCGAACGTGACCGTCGCGCACGTGGTGGAGCGCTCGGGCGTGTCGAGGCGCACGTTCTATGAGCAGTTCACCGATAGGGAGGACTGCTTCCTCGCCGCGTTCGAGCAGGCGCTCGGGTTCGCCTCTGAGTGCGTGCTTCCCGCGTATGAGTCTCAAGAGACGTGGCGTGAGCGTGTCAGGGCGGCGCTGAGCGCGCTCCTGGTGTTCCTTGACGAGGAGCCTGTAGTCGGGCGGCTGCTGATCGTGGAGTCGTTGTCGGGTGCTGCGGGGACGCTCGAGCGTCGCCGCCAGGCGATCGCGCGGATAACGAGCGCGATCGACGGGGGCCGTGAAGAAGCCAAGACTGCTTTGCCGCCACCCCTGACGGCGGAGGGGATCGTCGGCGGGGTGCTCAGCGTGATTCACGCGCGTTTGGTCGAAGCGGATGCTCGCCCGCTGGTCGAGCTGCTGAACCCGCTGATGAGCATGATCGTCCTTCCGTACCTGGGAGCCGCTGTGGCGCGTCGCGAGCTCGATCGTCCCGTCCCGAAGTCGCAGGGTCGATCGGGGCAGGGCGAGCCACTGCTCTCCGACCCCTTCAAAGACGCCGGCATGCGCCTCACCTACCGGACGGTGCGCGTGCTCATGGCGATCGTTGACAACCCTGGCGCGTCCAACCGCACGATCGGCGAGAGCGCCGGAATGGCCGACCAGGGCCAGATATCGAAGCTGCTCAGCCGCCTGCAACGGATCGGGCTCGTCTCAAACACGGGCCTCGGCCCGGGCCAGGGCGCCCCGAACGCGTGGGCGCTCACGGAGAAGGGGCGGCAGGTGGTTCACACGATCCGCGGTCACACCGAAGGCTTGCAGCGCGAGGAGAGGTGGCAATGACGGCTTTCAAAACACATCGGCACAGCAATGGGAGGAATACCAACATGTTTCGCAGACACTTCAACGCTACGACCGCTGTCGCCATCGTGGCGCTTGTCTTCGCGATGACCGGCGGGGCTTATGCCGCGAGCAAATACCTGATCACCTCGACTAAACAGATCAGTCCGAAGGTGCTGAAGTCGCTGAAGGGCAAGGCTGGCAAGACCGGCGCGCCGGGTGCGCTCGGTGCTCAGGGGCCGGCTGGTCCCGCGGGCAAAGAAGGCCCGGCGGGCAAAGAAGGCAAAGCCGGCGTCGGGACTGAAGGCAAAGAAGGCCCGGCCGGCACGAGCGTCACGAACACGCCTGTGCCGACTGGAGTGTCGAAGTGCGAAGAACGCGGCGGCGCGGAATTCAAGGTTGGCACGACGGGCACGCCGACGCTCGCCTGCAACGGGCAGACCGGCTTCACCGCGACCCTACCCGAAGGCAAGACCGAGAAGGGAACCTGGACGCTCGATGTCCCGCCCGACAACCCGACGGTCACAGGACCCGAGCCACGGGTTCCGATCTCCTTCGTCATCCCGCTCTCGGCTGCGCCTACGGCAATCTACGCCGGCGAGGCCAGCAACGCCAAAGGCGCGGGCGATATCACTGTAGGTTCCTACGAAGTCACGAATGCCACCGTCTCGACAGGGGCTTTCACCAAGGACTCCGTACTCTCCGGGACGGGCATTCCCAGCGGCGCGAGGATCACCAAGGTCGAAGAACCGTCCTCGGGTGTCTTCACGCTGACACTCTCTGAATCCCTCAAAGCAAATGGCACCGGGGTAGAACTGACAGCCGCGCTCCCCGAAGGCTGTACCGGCAGCGCCGCTCAGCCAACCGCCGAACAGGGTGATCTGTGTGTGTACAGCCTACTCGAGCTAAACGCTCCGGAAATCTCAGTGACCGCATTTCCGTTCGGAGCGATCCTCGGCAACGCGGGTCCGGCGGAACCGGGGGGCCTCGCGGAGGGCACCTGGGCGGTGACCGCCGGATAGCACTCCTCGCCTGAGTATACCCGACGTCGCTCATGGTCCCCCGGGTAACACGCCGTTCCCGGGGGACCACGAGTCCCAATACGCACAGACAAACACATTGAAACAGAGAAAGGCATGACCGTGAAACCCACAGAGCACGACGCGAAGTCCACTTCCACGCCGAAGGCCGGTCTGCTCGCGACGCTCCGTGCGCTCTTTGGGGGTAGAGGGAGCGGTGCGCCTATGGTTCACCCCAGGCCTGTCGCCCTCGCCTCTTCGCTGATTGCCTTCTCGCTTCTCCTCTGTCTACCGGGCTCCGTTCTCGCAAGCGTCCCAATGGCCGACTACGGCAGATGTGAAGGTGTAAGCCATGCTTCGATGGAACTAAAAGCGTCCATCGATCAAACCTTCCGACCCGGCGAGCTGCCCGCGAACTGGGCCTTCGAATATTCCAATAGCGAATCGGGCCCGTGGACACCGGTACCCGGCGCCAGCGGTACGGTCAGCCAGGCCGAAATGGAGGGCCATCTCAGTGTTGAAGTCGCCGCTACCTTCACGGGACTGACTCCTGAAGTCGCCTACTACGTTCGCTTCACCGCGAGCGGCTCATCGGAAAGCACCACAATTCCGGTCAAAACCCCGGAAGGATCAACGAAGTGTGAAGCACTGCCCTTGGGCGCGGGTTTCGCTAAAGTATACGAAGTCGAACACATAACGGGGACAACGGCCGAAGTCAACGGGAGCTTCAAGCCAAAAGGCCTCGAAGTCCACTGGCGCTTCGAATACGCGACGAGCGAAGGCGGAGAATTCCACGTCGCCCCCGGCGCGAGCGGCACGGTGCTCGCGGGCGAAGAAAACGAAGGGGGGAGCAGCTCTGTCTCGGGGGACCTCAGCGGCCTGAGTCCCGCCACCGTGTACTACGTTCGTCTCTTTGCCGAAGCTGAAACCGAACCTGGTGTTCACAAAGGCACCACCTCCGCCTTGAAGAGCTTTGAAACCACGGGTCGGCTGGTGGTCGCCACCTTTGCGGTGCATTCTGTGAGCGGTGAAGACATGCTCGCTCTGGGGTCTGTCGACCCCCATGGTCTCGATGCGCATTATCATTTTGAATACGTATCGCAGCAGCATTTCGAAGAACAGGGGTTCGCCGCAGCCGCCGCCACGCCTGAAGTGGATGCGGGCTCCGGCCGTGTCGGTGTCGGAGCGGATCTTCCCGGACTTCAGCCCGGGGTCACCTACCATTACCGGCTGTTCGCGAGCAGCGAAGCCGTGCCGAATGGTGTTTACAGCGGTGAACAGACGCTCACGGTCCCCCTGTTGCCCGAAGTGGGCCCCAGCGAAGCTTGTCCCAACGAAGATCTTCGTATCGGCCCGTCGGCCGCGTTGCCGGACTGCCGGGCCTATGAGCAGGTAACGCCCGCCGAAAAGCACGGAGCGCAGGACATTGACGCCGAGGGTCCCGGCGAAGAATTTCGTGTGGGCGAAGACGGCGAACATTTCATGCTGCGTGCCCCGGGCGTGCAGTGGGGATCTAGTCCCGATGCCGGCATTGCCAACTATTTCTTCTCGCGGACAGCCGGCGGGTGGCAGATGACCTCCGCCACTCCGCAACCGCTGGCCGCGATCGACTCGTATGAACCGATCCTGTTCAACCCGGACCTGACCGAAGCCGGCGTGCAGGTCTCCTGGAACAATAGTCGTGTGTCCTCCTCGCCGACGGTGGAACTGCAGGTCGGTCCTCCCGGCGGTCCCTATAGGACGATCGCCTCGATCCCGAAAAAGTACGTTTTCTCCAGCGAACCGTTCTTGGTGGCGGCAGCGCCCGACCTGAGCAAGCTGATCATCGGCACCGAAGACCGTGCGCTTGTACCCGGGCACGTGAGCACGACCACGAGCGGGGACGACCTCTACGAGTACTCCGAAGGCCAGTTGCGCCAGGTCAACGTGCTCAGCGGCACCCCGGGCGCGACGATCGGAACGTGCGGCGCGGCGATGGCGCGCGGCATCGAAGGACTGTCGCTCGAAAACGCCGGTCTTGGTGGAAAAGGGAACAGTAGCGCGCACTCGGTCTCGGCCGGCGGCTCGCGTGTTTTCTTCTACGCCGGGTTCGGCAGCGAATGCCCCGACGAAGGAGAATTGAGAGAAGGCGTAGGAGCGCACGTGCGTCTGTACGAGCGCGTCAACGGTGTGGAAACGGTTGACATCGGCGAATACAAGTTCCTCGCCGCCAATCCCCAGGGCAGCTCGCTGCTGCTCGAACACGTAAGTGGCGAAACTCACGAAGCGTTCCTGTATGACACCGAAACACAGACGGCTGAACATCTCTTCACTGTGCCCGAACGGTTCAGTGCCAAAATCTCGGCTGACTTCTCGACGATCTATGTCACGACCGCCGGGGCGGCGCTGACGCCTGAAGCCGCGGCCGGCACAGGCGCGATATCTCTCTATCGGTATGACGTGTCGAGCAAAACTCTGCACTACATCCCGATAGGCAGTATCAATATCGAGGAGGCCGATAATGTCAGCGCGAACGGGCGCTACCTCGCCTTCGAAGGGAGCTCGGAAGGCACCGGCATCCCCGGCGGCCGGCCAAACGATAAAAACCAGATCTATCGCGATAAAAACCAGATCTATCGTTATGACAGCAGCGAAAATGTGATCGAATGCGTCTCCTGCGCCTCGCCGTTTGACCCGCAGCCGAAGCTCGACTCGACCGCCCTTTATGGGATCTGGGGTTTTGACGGTACGCCGAATCAGTGGTTCGCTTCTGAAAACGGCGATTTTGTGTTCTTTGAAACCCCGGCTGCACTGGTGCCGCAGGACACCGACGGCGAAATAGCCCCGGACACCGAATCGCCGGAGGATGAACCCACCGAACTCATTGAATTCTTCCGGTCGCAGTCGAGCGATGTGTACGAGTGGCGTCGTGCGGGTGTGGATGGCTGCACGGCTGTGGAGGGTTGTCTGGCGCTGATCTCCGGTGGCCGGGGCGGTGGCTATCTGAACGAGCTGCTCGGTGCGACTCCGTCGGGGCGTGACGTGTTCTTCGCGACCCACGAATCGCTCGTCCCGCAGGATAAAGATACCGCGGGCGATATCTATGACGCACGTATCGGCGGTGGCTTCCCGCCGCCGCCACCGGCGCCCGTGGAATGCGAAGGCGATTCATGCGCCACGCCGTTCGTCGCCCCGAACGAACTGACGCCGGCGGGCGCGAGCTTCCAGGGCGCCGGGGACGTCTCAGCCGGAGCACCCAAATCGGGTAAGACGATCAAGAAGACCACACGGAAAACCAAGAAGAAAAGGAGGCAGAAGCACGCCGTCAAGAAGCGAAAGAAGGGCGTTCGCGCCAAGCGTGCTGTGCATCGCCGCCGGGGAGGTGCGAAATGATCGTCTTTAGTGACAGGCGCCGGATTGCCGCGTGGCATGTGAGCGTGGTTGCGGTGCTCGTGCTCGCGGCGGCTCTCGCGTTCGCTGGGTCGGCCGTGGCGATGCCGAGCGAACAGCCTTTTGAAATAGAACCGGGCAGCTTTCATGTGAGCACCTCGACAAACCAAGCGGGCGCGGCTGAGGACCTCACGGTCGCTTTTGATTTCACGCACAACTCGGAAGGTAAGCCGTTCAACGACGTCCGCGAAACGATCGTCAACCTGCCGGCCGGCTTCACGGGCAACAACACGGCGATGCCGACCTGCACGCCAGCCCAGCTGGGCGCCCTCCAAAAACGCGACAGTTCGGGGACTTCGGACTGCCCGCAGGATACGCAGGTCGGGACGGTCGCGCTGGCTCAGACGCTTGGAACCAAGCATCCGGTGAGGATGACGTTTCCGGTGTACAACATGGAGGTCCAGTCCCCCGGGATCGTGGCCGAGCTGGGTTTCAAGACGCTCGGGTTCGTCCAGATGCTGCCGATCACGGTTCGTCCGGGCGACTCGGGGTTGACGGTCACCGCCCCCGCGATAGCGTCGCTTACCGAAGCCCATGAAGTCTCGGTCACGACGTGGGGGGTTCCCGCCTCGCACGTTCACGACGCCGAACGCGGTCAGGTCTGCGACGCGTTGGCCAGCAGCGAAACGGTGGAATGTTTTGGGGGCGGTCACTCGGTGGACATTCCGGTCAAGCCGTTTCTGGCGAATCCGACGAGCTGTGGGCCTTTCACGGCGAGTATGCGGGCCGATTCATGGGAGGAACCGGGGCATTATTCTGAAGCGGAAACGCAGGTCGGTCCGATCGTTGAATGCGAACGCGTGCCGTTTCACCCGTCGATCGAAGTCGGCCCGACGACCGACTCCGCTGAATCCTCGAGCGGCTTGAACGTCTCGCTGGTCGTGCCGCAGAACTGGGGGTTCCCGGAAGCGATAGCGGCGTCGAACTTGAAGGACTCGACCGTTGCGCTGCCGGTGGGATACACCGCGAACCCATCGCTTGCGGTGGGTCTCGGGACGTGCACGCCGCAGCAGCTTGAAGCGGAAACGTTCTCCTCGTTGCCGGGCACGGGTTGTCCGGCGGAATCGAAGATCGGGACGGTGGAAGTGGAAACGCCGGTGCTCGCCGAAAAGCTGGGCGGTAACATCTATATCGCGACACCGTTCGATAACAAGTTCGGGTCGCTACTCGCGCTGTATGTCGTGGTGAAGGACCCGTTCCGCGGGATCGTCGTCAAGCTGCAGGGCCAGATCGAACCGAACCCCGTGACCGGCCAGTTGGTGACGACGTTCGATGACAGCCCGCAGGTGCCGTTCAGCAAGTTCACGTTGAAGTTGCGCCAGGGAGCGGCCTCGCCGTTGATCAGCCCGCCCGCGTGCGGGACCTATACGACCGAAGCGGAGCTGTCGCCGTGGTCGGCGCCGCTTGAAACGCGCCATTTGTTGAGCTCGTTTCAGATCGAAAACGGGATCGGCGGGGGCTCCTGCCCGGCGGGTGGCGTCCCGCCGTTCAAACCGGGGATCCTCGCGGGGACAGTGAACAACAGTGCGGGCGCCTACAGTCCGATGGACATTCGCATCACCCGCAACGACGGCGAACAGGAGATCACACGCTTCACGTCGATCCTGCCACCCGGTTTGACGGCGAACCTGACGGGGGTCCCGTTCTGTCCCGACGCGGACATCGAAGCGGCCAAGCATGTTTCGGGCGCACAGGAGGAAGCCGATCCGTCGTGTCCGGCCGCCAGCGAAATCGGGCATACACTCGTCGGGGCTGGTGTGGGCAACGTGTTGGCGTACGCGCCGGGGAAGGTTTACATGGCCGGCCCCTACAACGGCGCGCCGTTCTCGGTCGTGTCGATCACCAGCGCGAAGGTCGGCCCGTTTGACCTCGGGACCGTCGTGATCCGCTTTGCTTTGGAGATCAACCCTGAAACGGGGGTCGTGACAGTCGACGCGAAAGCATCCGATCCGATCCCGCACATCATCGACGGGATCGTGATCCACGTGCGCGACATTCGGGTCTATGTCGACCGGCCCAATTTCATGATCAACCCCACCAACTGCGACCCGATGAGCTTCGCGGCGACAGTCGGCGGTGGTGGGGCGGAACCAGCGAACCCCGCCGACCAGGATTTCGCGACGGTTACCAACTCCTCCCAGATGGCCAACTGCCAGAACCTCGCGTTCAAACCGGTCTTCAAGGTCTCGACGTCCGGGAAGACCTCAAGGCAGAATGGTGCGAGCCTGCGCGTGATGCTGTCCTATCCGAATGCTCCGCAGGGAACACAGGCCAACATTCATTCGGTCACGGTCGATCTTCCGAAGCAGCTGCCATCTCGCTTGACGACTTTGCAGAAGGCGTGCGTTGACAGTGTGTTCAACGCGAACCCCGCGGCGTGTCCAGCCGTCTCAAAGGTCGGTACCGCGAAGGCGATCACGCCGATCCTTCCGGTACCGCTCGAAGGTCCGGCGTACTTCGTCAGTCATGGCGGGGCGAAGTTCCCCGAACTGGTAGTCGTGCTGCAGGGCTATGGCGTCACGATCGACCTGCACGGCGAAACGTTCATCAGCCCCGCCGGGATCACGAGCTCGACGTTCCGGACCGTCCCCGACCAGCCCGTCACGAGCTTCGAACTCACATTGCCGCAAGGCACAGACTCCGCGCTTGCGGCGAACGGGAACCTGTGCGCCGTCACCAAGACGGTGCTCGTCAAGCGGAAGGTGACCATGCGCGTCAAGGGTCGCAAGAAGACCGTCACGCGTAACGTTCGCACCACGCTGTCGGCGTCACTCACGATGCCGACCGCGTTCACCGCGCAGAACGGCATGGTGATCAAACAGGGCACGCCGATAAGTGTCACTGGTTGCGGGAAGGCGAAGAAGGCGAAGAAGAGCGGGCGGGGGAAGGGCAAGAAAAAGGCCGCGCGCAAGAAGTGAGGCGCCGCTGCATAGCGTGGGTGGCCGCGTCGCCGGCGTTGAGGGTCCTCGCGTGCGGCGACGCCCCCTCCGCATTGGTGTCAGGAGGCGATGGTGGCGAGACTTCGCTAGGAGTGGCGTAGGAGCCTGCGCAGCAAACCGCGAGGCGGGCGGGATCTGTCGATGTATTCGCTGCGAATAACGTCGATACCGCCGAAGATGCCCCCGCTCATTGTGACGTGTTCGACGTCGAATGGCTCGGGCAGCGGCGGCCAAGGGTTGTACCGCTGCTTTGCCGGCTGTGCGTTCGGCGCGGGCGTATCGTTGGCATCGTTGTTCTGCTCGTCGAGCATCTCGACTCCTATGCTAGAGGACGATGAGGAGCGTCGTATAGATGATCGTCAGCACGAGCGCGCCAACGGAGAGCAGCAGCCGCATGGCCTTGGATCGCAGGGGAGCTTGGTTGGACTTGTCCGTCTCGACGAGGTTCACGAGCAGCGTTGCGATGATCTGTTCACCGGAGATCACGGCCGTGCGGGTCGTTCATGTCGCCTACGGCTCCATGATCTCGTCGAAGTGGCGGATGAACATGACGACGCAGCAGACGAACATGATCAGCACGATCGCCCACAGGGGCGCGCCGAGGACAAGGGCGCCGGCCATCATGGCGCCCATCGCCAGGGACATGACGAAGTCGTAGCGATCGAAGATGTCAAAGCCGGTCATGAGGCCACCTTAGCAACGACGACAAAGAACAACAATAGCCCGCCGGCCATCCCCGCGAGGAAGCCGATTCCCAGCCCCTGGTTGATCCGTCGCGCAAGCGAGTCGGGCCTGCTCGGGATGAACAGCGCCACCGCCGCGGGCAGCCCGGAGAAGAAGACTGTGCAGCCGCCGAGGACGCCCGCCCAGGCGATCAGCCCGTTTACGACTGCGGTCCCCAGCGAGGGACGGGCCTCGCAGAGGATGTGGATGACGGCTGTGGTGAACACGCCGGGCACCGTACGCGGCGCTTGGGATGGAATTTTGCGCCGGCTGCCGCAAACGCCCAGTCCACGGGGCATTCCGTTGCAAACCTGGCGTGTTCGCGCTCATGTGCGCGCGCCGCCACGGGCCGCTTCGACCGCGGCGTCGCTATCAGCGCGAGGAGAAGTTTCGCGGCCTTCGAAGCAGGCGCAAGCGGCGATGAGGGAGATACCATGATGAGCGTGAACGGTGGCCGGTATCGACTGAGGACTTGGCTACGCGGACGCCTGCCGGCCGCGCTGGCAAGGCTCGTGCCCAAGGGGCGTCGCGATTGCGGCGCGCATGAGTGGTATCGCGCCGATGAGCAGACCTGGCGCTCCTACCACTGCGAGCCCGGCAGCTCGACGGTCTCGCCGTGGACGCGCGAGGAGCATCTTCAGCACACGCTCGGCGGGATCAGCTCCACGCTGCGGACCCTCGCGCTTCGCGGTGGCCCGCGGGGCGAGCAGGAACTCCTCGAATTGCGCCGGCTGATCAGCGAGGCTCTTACCGCCCTGCCCGAGGAGGAGCATCGCCTTGAGCGTCTTGCCGCCGCGCCCGACGCGGAGCTTCCGGGGCTCGTCCAGGCCCTTCAGGCAAGCTGACAGGGCTCCTGCTCAAGACGCAACGACCTGACGACAATTGTCGTCAGCACTCTCTAACATGTTGGGTATGAGCCACGGCGATATCCCTCGCAATCCCTTGGAGACGCCTGGTGCGCATCGGATGACGGCCTGGACGCTGCGCCTGGCGGAGAGCTCAGCCTTCGGCTGGCTGCTGACCACCGATCCGCACCTGTTCGCGCTCTTCTACGCGACCTGCGCGGCGGCTGTGCCACCTCCAAGCGCGCTCGCGGGAGAGCGCGGAGCATCGGGTGCGGTCTCCGAGAAGCTGCTGCCCACGCTCAAGGACCTGCAGCGTCAGTTCGGCGATGACACCAGTGGCCGGTTCGCGCGCCTCTACCTGCGGGGCATGGCCGTGTTCCCGCTCGTCGAGACGCAGGGAAGCTCATGCAAAAGAGCCGTGCGGGCATGGCGCAAGGAGGCTGAGACCGAGGCATCGCGGCTCATCACCTCCCAGCAGCAGAACCTCGACCGGCTCTCCAGCCTGCTGGATCTCGAGACGGTCGAGCGCAAGCTGCTCGCCTTTCAGCTCAACCGCCACCGGCCGGGGTTTGCGCAGCTGTTCGACCTGCTCATGAGCTCCGATCATGCAATGGCGGCTGTCAGCGCTGTCGCCCTCAATGTCACCGAGGTCGAGATCGTCGCCGCGCTGTCGGAAAGCTCCCGGCTCGTGCGCTCCGGACTGCTGAGCGTCCAGCACCGCCCGCTCCGCATCGGCGAGCCGTCGAGCCACCTGCGAGCGACGCTGAGCGAGCCGGCCGATGACGAGGCCGACTTCATGGAACGTTTCGTCGCACCTCTCGTGCCGTCGCCATCGACCGGTTCGCTGGCGCGCTTGCACGACGACGATCACAAGATCCTCCTGGGCATTCTGCGCTTGGCGATGCCGGAGGATCACGGCCTGCACGCCCTCGTCTACGGCCCGCGCTCGGTGGACAAGCGTGACATGCTCGCCAGGCTGTTGCGCGAGGAGGACATCGACGGCTATGCGGTCGTCACCAAGCGCGTGCCGCCCGGCGATCTGCCGACCTGGGTCTATGTCGCTCAGCGCCACCTGGAGAGGTCCCATCCAGACGCCGTGCTGGTCGTCGACCGCGCTCACGAGACGCTCGTCTCGCGCCACGAGAGCGTGTTCAGCATCTTCGGGCTGGAAGACGAGCCGGTCGCCGAGGAGGAGACCCGCGCGTCCGACGAAGGTCTCACGGGCAGCGGCGTGCGCTGCGTATGGCTGACCGACCGCGCCAAACGTCTCTCGGAGCGCAACCTCGGCGCCTTCCTGTTCCATTGCGAGGCGCTTCCGGGTTCGCGCGCCGATCGTCGCGAGCGCGTTACCCAGACGATCTCCGACTTCGGCCTCCCAGAGAGGCTCGAGCGACATCTGGCCAAGTACAGCCTGCTCGGCGAGCAGCAGGTGCGTCAAGCGGCGCAGCTGGCCCGCCTGCTGGACTCGGAGTCTGGCCGGGCCGCCGCCAACCCCGCCGTCGAGCGCGAGCGCGTCATCAAGCGAGCGGTCGCGCAGAGCCAGAAGGTGCTCGGGCGGGACCGCACCGAGAGTCTGCGCGAGTCCGTCACCCAGTACAGCCTCGACCACCTCAACATCGCGGGACGCTTCACGCCGCGGCAGATCGTGGCGGCGCTGCGCAAGCGCCCCAATGGCTCGCTCTGTTTCTGGGGGATTCCTGGAGCGGGCAAGACGCAGCTCGCCGAGCACATCGCCATCGAGCTGGACCTGCCGATCCTGATGCGCTCGGCGTCCGACCTGCTTTCGAAGTGGCTGGGCGAGACGGAGCAGCAGATCGCCGCGATGTTCGCCGAGGCGGAGGCCGAGGGCGCGCTGCTGTTCCTCGACGAGGCCGACTCGTTCCTACGCGACCGCGCGCTGGCCCGCGCGGAGTGGTCGGTCACGCAAGTCAACGAGCTGCTGCAGCGGATGGAGCGATTCGACGGCATCTTCATCGCCGCCACCAACCTGATGGACTCCATCGACGCGGCGGCGATGCGTCGCTTCACCTGGAAGCTCGAGTTCAAGGCGCTCGATCCCGAGCAGGCCTGGTCCATGTTCTGTGTTGAGGCCGAGTTCGACGCCGGCGCCGACCCCGAGTGCGCCGAGGAGTATAAGCAGCGACTCGCGGCCATTGCGGACCTCGCGCCGGGCGACTTCGCGACGGTTAAGCGCCAGTCGAACATGCTCGGCGAGCAGCTCTCCCCGGATGACTGGCTGGAGCAGCTCGCCGCCGAGGCCAACGCGAAGATGACCGGCCTGCGGCGGCAGAAGCTCGGCTTCGGAAACTGAGCTACGAGCCGATCGAGTTACAGCCCCGTGGGGGTGGCGTGCTACGTAGCCGTGCGGGAGCGCCGCAAGGCCTATAGCGAGCCGGGCGGTGAGCCGCCGTCAATCGCTATCCTTCGCGCCCTTGACTGACCAGGCAAACCGGTCGAGCCGCCGAGCATCGCGCGGGTAGGGCCGGTATGACCATCCCGACAGCAGGCCACGGAGGGAACCCTTGAGTCTGAACGACCCAGTCGTCATCACGTGCTCGATCTCGGGGGTGATCGCCAACCGCGAGCAGTGCCCGGCGATCCCCTACACGCCCGAGGAGTACGGCGCCGAGGCAAAGCGCGCGGTGGACGAGGGCGCCTCGATGATTCACATCCACGCGCGCAAACCCGACGGCACGCCCTCTTATGAGATCGAGGACTTCTCCGCGATCACGGAGGCGATCCGCGGCGCCGTGGACGACGTGATCGTCAACTACTCCACCGGCACGGTGGGTGTGCCGGTGTCAAAGCGCGTCGAGTACCTGCGCGCGTGCCGCCCCGAAGTGGCGGCGCTCAACATGGGCTCGATGAACTACGCCAAGTATTCGCGCACGCGCAAAGACTTCGTGTTCAAGATGGTCTTCTCCAACCCGTTCGATGAGATCGTCGAGCTGCTGGGAGCGATGAACGAGCTGGGCATCAAGCCCGAGCACGAGTGCTTCGACCTCGGCCACGTCGGCTCGCTCGCGCCGCTGGTGGACATGGGCGTGCTCAAAGCGCCCTTGCACGTCGATTGCGTGATGGGCGTCGTCGGCGGCATCCCGCCCAAGCCGCGCAACCTCGCGGCGATGGTCGACAACATCCTCGATGTCCCGACCGGCCCGGACGGGGCGAGGAATGGGGCCAAACACCACTGGGGGGTGATCGGCATCAGCCGCGACCAGTGGATGCTGATCGCCAATGCGCTCACGCTCGGCGGCTCGATCCGCGCGGGCGTCGAGGACAACCTGTATCTGCCCGACGGCAGCATGGCGCGCTCCAATGGCGATCTGATCGCCCAGGCGCGCAGGATGACCGAAGACGTGGGACGGCGCCCGGCGACGGTGGCCGAGGCGCGCGGGCTGCTGGGGATCGCGTGAATAATCCCGGCGCTACCCTGGCCCCGCCTACCCGGCTTTGAGCAGCCGCTCCACGCCGGCCTCGTCCGGGATGACGTGGGGCAGGCCTCTCACGTGCGCGAACGCGCCGTCGGCGGACACGAGCGCGCTCACGTCCGTGTCGAGAGCGGCAGCGGCGAGAACCGCGTCGAACGCGCCAAGCCGCTCGCTCCGCTCGAACAGCGCGAGCCCTCGACGCAGATGCTCGTCCTCGACCATGAGCAACGGCGCGAGCAGGTCGGCGTAATCGCGGCCGAGCGCGACCGCGTCCGAGCGGGCGCGACGCTGCGCCCTCACGTGTACGAACTCCTGTATGACCTCGACAGTCGTCGTCGCCTCGAGCCCACCCTCTGCGATCGCGTCGATCAGTCTGCGGCAGGGGTCGCGAAGGGGATGATCTGCGCCCTTCGCGTACACGAGCACGGTCGTGTCGAGGAGGATCACGCGCGACGCCCGCGCAGCGCCTCCAGCTCGGCGCGAAGCTCCCGCGGCTCGGGCACGGGCATGTCGGATGCCGCCAGCAGTCGTCGTCCGGCGGCGAGCCGGCGCGCCGACGGGCCGCTCACGCCGCGGTCGATCGCCTCCCGCACCACGGTCGCAACAGAGACACCGCGTTCTCGTGCTCTCCGCACGATCAGCCGATGGCGCTCATCGTCGATCAGGATCTGCAAACGATGCTCCAGTGGCATGCTCATACTGTAGCATGCTGATGATGAGCCTTCCATTGTCAGGGATCAGGGTCCTCGACCTCTCACGCCTGCTGCCCGGAGGCTTCTGCTCGCTGCTGCTGGCCGACTTCGGCGCGGACGTGCTGAAGGTCGAGGACACGGGCGCCGGCGACTACATCCGCTGGGCTCCGCCTTATTACGAGGGCGCGGATGACAGCGCGAAGTCGGCGATGTTCCTGTCGCTGAACCGCAACAAGCGTTCGATCCGCATCGACCTCAAGAGCGAGGCCGGACGCGAGGTGCTGCTGCGGCTGGTGCGCGACTACGACGTCGTGCTCGAGTCCTTCCGGCCCGGCGTGCTCGATCGCCTCGGCGTCGGCTACAAGCGGATGCGCGAGGAGAATCCGGGGCTCGTGTATTGCGCGATCAGCGGCTACGGCCAGACCGGGCCCAAGCGCGACGCCTCCGGCCACGACATGAACTACCTCGGCCTGATCGGGCTGCTGGGTTTGACTGGCGAACGGGATGAGGTGGGTGGGCATCCCACACAGGCGGCCGGCCAGATCGCCGACCTTGGCGGCGGTGCGCTGATGGGCGCTTTCGGCATCCTCGCCGCATTGCGCGAGCGCGACGGAGGGCCGGGAGAGCCCGGGTCCGGTCAAGGCCAGTTCGTGGACGTGTCGATGGCCGACGGCGCGCTCTCGTGGCTTGCGATGGTCGCCGGTCAATACTTCGCCGACGGCGTGGTGCCCAAACGCGGCGAGCAGCTACTTGCCGGCGCGGTGATCTGTTACCGCCCATACGAGTGCGCCGACGGCTGGGTATCGCTCGGCGCGCTCGAGCCCAAGTTCTGGCAGGCGTGGTGTCGAGGCGTGGAGCGGGAAGAGCTGATCGAGAAGCAGTTCGAGAACCCAGGTTCGGGTGCGCACGAGCAGGTCGCGGAGATCTTTAAGGGCCGCACGCGTGCGCAGTGGACTCAGTTCGCCACCGAGCACGACTGCTGCCTGGAGCCTGTGCTCGATCTGGACGAGGCGCTCGACTCCGAGCTGGTGGGGGAGCGTGAGATGGTGGTCACGCTCGATCAGCCCGGCGTGCAGGACGGTGTGCGCCAGCTCGGGATTCCCGTCAAGCTCGACCGCACCCCGGGCGAGCACAACCGCCTGCCCGGCCCTGGACTCGGCGAGCACACCGAGCAGGTGCTGCGCGCCGCCGGCTATAGCGAGCAGCAGGTGGCAGAGCTGCTGGAGCAGGGCGCCGTCGCCGGCCAGAACGATGGCGCAGGCAACGGCGCTTTCCTCGCATGAGCGCCGGCCTGCGGCAGAGCGACACGCGGCGGAACGACCTGATGACGGCCTCGGAAGCGTCGCTGAAGATGAGCGAGCTGGCGGAGCGCTCGGGTGTGAGCGCCCCCACGATCCGTCACTACATCCGCGAGGGGCTGCTCGGCGCGATCCACTCGAAGCTGCTGCTGGCGGAGCTGGCTTCCCAGCTCGAGCGTCGGCGCTGAGACTGAGTCAACGCCTCCAGTGCGCGGATGCTCGCGCGTTGTCTTCACGCGGCTGGCTGGAGGGCGCCCCGACCCGCATGTGTTTGAATGACCCACGCCCTTCGTGGTGGATGAGGCTATGCGGCTGGTTGCAGCGCTTGCGCGAGATCGTCGGAGCTGACGTGACCGGCGGGCAGGGTAACGGTTATCTCTCCGTCGCGATCAAGCAGCCAAGCGACGTTCGTGAGGGTCCTGCCAACGACGCGGCCCGTCTCGTCGTACTCGATGTTGTGACCCTCCGGCGTTGACAGCGCACGGGCGGGTGTGCCTTCGTAGTGCGCAACGCTGAGGTACAGCACATCGCCACGCGATCGTAGTGATGGTGCTCGAAAGTTGTGCCGGCGATCGTGATGCTCATGGGACTTGCGGTCGAGGATCGTCATCCTGGATAAGGACCGTCACGACCCAACCTGGGACATCGTTGAAGTCTACGACAACCCGCATCCAGCGCTCGGGTTCAAGCGCGTGCTGGCGGTAGAAGCGCTCGCGTCCTGGTCGCGGATCGTCCTCGCGGTAGTCGGGTAGCTCAATCGCCGAGAGGATCGTCTCGAGATGATCGAGCAGCCACGAACGTCGGCCCTCGACGAGATGCAGGTGCGAGCCTGTGTCGAACACGACACGCGAGCGTCCGGGTCGCTGACATTCTGCTCTTGGCCATCCATTGCCGCCACGATACGGTCTGATGGCGACGAAGATTTGAATCGCGACGCCGGGCGGCGCTATTCTTCGGGCTCATTGACTGACCAGTCAATCTATCCACATATGAGGATGCTGGGGAACCGTGTGGCGACACTCTGGGCGTGTGCCCAGACGCGCATGGCGGTGGAAGCTCAGTGAAGGCTGCCGCCATTCAGCTCAACTCCGGCGCGAACGTGGAGGCGAACATCGCCGCCGCCGACGAGCACGTGCGGGCCGCGGCGGCGGACGGGGCAACGCTCGTCGTGCTACCGGAGAAGTGGACGGTGATGGGCAGTCCCGAGGATCTGCGTGCAGGCGCACAGCCGCTCGACGGGAGCGCGATCGCCTGGGCTCGCGCGACGGCGGTCGAGCTGAACCTCGATCTCGTGGCCGGCTCGATCGCCGAGCGGGTCGAGGGGCGCGAGAAGCTCTCCAACGCATCCGTGCACGTGGGTCCCGACGGCGAGATCAAAGCCGTGTATCGCAAGCTGCACATGTTCGACGTGGAGATCGAGGGCAAGCGCTACTGCGAGTCCGACACGGACGAGCCGGGCGATGAGATCGTCGTCAGCGAGCTGGAGGCGGCGCGAAGCTGGGAATGTCGATCTGCTACGACCTGCGCTTCCCCGAGCTGTTCCGCGTGCTGGCTCTGAGCAACGCTCGCGTAGTGGCTCTCCCAGCCGCTTTCACGCTCCCGACCACGCGCGATCACTGGGAGACGCTCATACGGGCCAGGGCGATCGAGAACCAGGTGTTCGTCGTGGCTGCCAACCAGGTCGGTAAGCACCCCGGCGGGCATCACTCGGGTGGGAGCTCGCTGATCGTAGATCCGTGGGGAACGGTGCTTGCTCGGGCTGACGACGAGGAGCCAGGGTATGTCGTCGCGGAGCTTGACTTTGAGCACCAGGACGATGTTCGCAAGCGCGTGCCGCTGCTCTCCCACCGCCGTCCGGAGGTGTACGCGTGAGCTCCACCAGGGCCAAGTCCGTCCCTGACCGTCGTCGCGCGATCCTCGACGCCGCCGTGCGCGTGTTCGCGCGCCAAGGCTTTCACGCGTGCCGCGTGTCGGACATCGCCGATGAGGCGGGCGTCGCGTACGGCCTGCTCTATCACTACTTCCCCTCCAAGGAGGAAGTGCTCAACACGCTCTTCCTGGAGCGGTGGGGCGTGATGCTCGAGATGATCCGCGAGGTCGATCGTGAGCCCAAGCCGGTGCGCGAGAAGCTCGGCGCGATCGCCTCGTTCATCATCGACAGCTACCGCCACGACCCCGACCTGATGAAGGTGATCATCGTCGAGGTCACGCGCGCGGCCAACTCGTTCGGTCAGACGCATTTGGGCCAGATCCGCGAGGCCTACCGGCTGATCGGCGAGATCGTCACCAAGGCCCAGCAGGAAGGCGTGTTCAAGGCGGAGATCGACGCTGAGTTCGCCGCGATGACGTTCTACGGCGCGATCGAGCAGGTGCTCACCGGCTGGATCTTCGGGCTGTTGCCGCAAGGCGAGGAGGAGTTCGAGCGCGCCAAGCAGATGGTCGTGGAGACTGTGTGCGGGGGGCTGGAGCGCTCACCCACCTCTCCGGTGCCCGGATCTTCCTGAAGGCCGGTCCGCAGGACCGACGAAGCTCTACGGCCTGCGCGCGGTGACGATCAGGTTGTAGAAGATCGCCGGCGGGAGCCGTGACTCAAGCAGGCGCCGATCGACGCCCTGCAAAGCGAGATAGCCCCGGTAGGCGTAGTTACGCCAGCCCCAGGGCACATCGTCGGGGTGGGCGGTGGCCTCGAGCGTGCGGTTGGTCCAGCCGAACCAGTTGGCGAGCAGCTCCTCGCCGGTGACACGCACGTCGGTGAAGCCGGCTTGGCCGGCAAAGCCGGAGAGTTCGCCGGGGGAGAAGGCGTGCACGTCCACGAACCCCTCGAGAGAAGCCTCAGGGGCGCCTCCGTCCGCGGGCGGCGCGGGACGCGCGCCGATCGCTCGGCGCCACAGCGGCGCGACGGTGCCCGCGGCGCGCTTGGGGACTTTCGCCAGGCGGTCGCCGTAGCGCGAGGGCTCGCCGGCGAACAGCACCGTGCCGCCTGGCGCGAGCACGCGCGCGAACTCGCGGAAGGCCTTGTCCAGATTGGGGATGTGATGGAGGATCGCGTGGCCGATCACAAGATCGAAGCTCGCGTCCTCGAAGGGCAGACGCTCGGCGTCGGTGGGCACCGTCGTTACGTCGAGGCCGAGCCGCTCGGCGTTGGCGCTCAGCGTGGCCAGCATCCCCGGGGAGATGTCGGTGCAGGTCGCCTGCCCAATCAGTCCGGCGCGCATCAGGTTGAGCGTGAAATAGCCGGTGCCCGAGCCGATCTCAAGCGAGCGCTCGAAGCGGGTGGGTTCGCGGCCGAGCGCCTTGCGCACCTTGGAGACGACCTGCGCCTCGCCGACGTCGCCGAAGTCGATGCCCCACTTGGCGTCGTAGTGGTTGGCCGCCACGTCGTGGTAGCGGGTGTTGACGTCGCGGATCTCCTCCGCCGAGAGCACAGGTGTCACGGCGCGGGAGGATATGGGATGGGATAGCTGGGCGTGCCCTCGCCGCTCCCGCGCTGCTCGTATACTCGCGCTCCGTGTCCGGCCCTTCCGCTCGCGCCCGTGAGGGTGCGCCCGCCAATGGCCTTGAGGGCGCCCCCGCGCCACTCTTCCTGCAGGACAACCAGCCCGAGGGAGTGCCTCCGCTGGCGCTCACAGGCGAGCGCACGCTGCCGGACGTGCCCGAGGAGAACTACTGGTTCAGGCGCCATCTGGCGGTGTATGAGTGGATCGCGGCGCGTGTCGCTGGTCTGCGCGCGATCGACATGGCCTGTGGCGAGGGGTACGGCTCCGATGTGCTCGCTCACAGCGCGGCGTCGGTCGTCGGTGTCGATGCCAATCCTGAGGCGCACGAGCACGCGCGCTTGCGCTACACGCGCGAGAACCTCCGCTTTGCACGCGATCTGGTCGAGACCTTCCCCGAGCCGGCCGACGCGGTCGTGTTCTTGCAGACGATCGAGCATCTGCAGGATCCCGCGGCCGTGCTCGCGCACTTCCGCTCGCTGGTGGGAGACACGGGCGTGGTGTTCGTGTCCACACCCAACGTGCTCACGCTCGCGCCGAAGGGCGCTGAGCGCTCGGACAACCCGTGGCACGTGCACGAGTACCGCTCAGAGGAATTCGAGATGCTGTGTCGCGGCACGTTTGGGACTGTCGAGATGTACGGGCTGTTTCACGCGCGCAAGCTGCACGCGCACGCGCTTGCGTTGAAACTCGGCTGGGATCGGGTCCACCCACGCCTGCGGCTGACAAAACCGTTCTACGACTGGTTCACGCCAGCGATCGCGGCCAGCGACTTCGCGTTGCGCTCGGCGACCGAGGCGGATCTCGATGAGGCACTCGACTTCATCGCCGTTTGTAGGCCGTGACTCGTCCGAAGGGCGAGCTGGCGATCGTCCTGCACACGCACATGCCCTACGTGGAGGGCTTCGGCACGTGGCCGTTCGGTGAGGAGTGGCTGTGGGAGGCGATCGCCGGCAGCTACCTGCCCTTGATCGACGTGCTCGACGCAGGCGCACCGCTTACGCTGTCGCTGACGCCGGTGCTGTGCGACCAGCTTGAAGCATCAGGTGTGGGAGGGCGCTTTGAAGCGTTTGTCGATGAGGTTCGCCGCGGCACTCACGCCGAAGACATCGCGGGACTGCGCGAGGGCGGCCACGACACGCTTGCGCGCGAGCTGGAACGCTCGTGGGCCGAGTACGAGCACGCGTTGAGGAGCTTCCGCGAGCGCGGGGGAGACCTACTCACGGCGCTCGGCCGGTACGCGCAGTGGACCTCGAGCGCCACGCACGCGGTGCTGCCGCTGCTTGCCACCGATGCGGGTGTGCGCGCGCAGGTGCAGACCGGCGTGGATTCCCACCGCGCGCGCTTTGGCGGCTGGCAGGGAGGCTTTTGGCTACCCGAGTGCGCACACGCGCCGTACCTGGAGCCGCTGCTGGAGGAGGCGGGCGCGCGAGCCACATGCGTGGAGTTGACCAACCGATATGGACTTGGCGCGCGCGAGCACTTGCGACCGCTTGTGGGAGAGTCAGGCGTCGTGCTCGTCCCGATCGACCGCGCCACGATCTCGCAAGTGTGGAGCGACGCGGGCTACCCGGCGCACGGAAGCTACCGCGACTACCACCATCACACGATCCACCACCACAACCCGTGGGCCAACGACGGCAGTGCCTACGACCACGAGCTGGCGCTGAGCCGCGCGCGTGAGCACGCGAAGCAGTTCGTGGCCGCCACGATCGAGCGCTTGCGCCGCGCCAACGAGACGCCGCTCGGTGGGGCGGACGGCGGTAGTGGCTCGCTGCCCGGAGGCGGTCTGGTTGTGTGCGCTCTTGACACCGAGCTGCTCGGCCACTGGTGGTATGAGGGCGTGGAGTGGTTGCGAGCGGTCATGGAGGAGTGCTCCGGGCAGGGGCTGTCGCTTGTGCGTCTCGACGACGCCAAGGCAATGCGCGACCCGGCACCGCTGGACGACACGGAGTGGGCGACGAGCACGTGGGGTAGCGGCGGCGACCTGTCGACGTGGTCGGGCCCGGCGGTGGGAGACATCGCGTTCGCAACCCGCGCGGCGGAGCTGCAGACGCTGGCCGCCGATCGTGATGCGGGTGCCGCCGCGTTGCGGGAGCTGCTCGCGCTGCAGGCCTCCGACTGGGCCTTCATGGTGTCTCGCGGGCTGGCTGTTCCGTATGCGCAAGAGCGCTTTGCCAACCACCGCGCCGAGTTCGAGCAAGCGCTTGCGACCGGCCCAGACGCGGATCTCAGTGCTCTGCGCAACCTGGCGGCGCACGCCGATCCACTCGCGCTGCTTGCGCCGTGACTCAGCTGGTCGGCACCCTGGCCCGACTGTATATATCCAGGATGGATAGTATATACTAGTCTTTGTGGCGAAGCATCTTGTGGACATAGACGAGTCGGCGCTCTCAAATGCACGAGCTCAACTTGGTGTCGACACAATCAAGGAGACGGTCAACCGCGCGCTTCGTCTCGTCGGTGAGGATCGCGGCGCGACGGTCAAAGCGCGCCTGGATGCGCTTGCCGACACCGATCTGCTGCCGCGCGAGCAGGCATGGCGCTGACTCATCTGCTGGACACCAGCGTCCTCACGCGGTTGCGCGAATCGACTGTTCGGGAGGCGATTGAGCCTCGTGCGCAGCTTGGGCAGTTGGCGCGCGCCGGGATTAGCGACCTGGAGATTGGCTTCTCGGCACGTAACGCGGCCGAGTGGGATCGGCTCGCCGATGCGGTGGACGCATTTGAGCTGGTCGAGACGACTGCCGAGCACGTTCGCCGCGCCAAGCAGGTACAGCGACTGCTCGCCGCCAAGCACCAACGTGGCCGCAAGCTGCCGGATCTGCTCGTGGCCGCAGCCGCCGAGTCGAGCGGCTTGACCGTGCTGCACTACGACGCCGACTTCGACCTGATCGCCGGGGCGACCGGCCAGTCCTGCGAATGGGTGGTGCCGGCCGGCTCGGTGGACTGACGTCGAGCTGTAACGCTTCGCCCGTCCGGCCACTTTGTAGGTGTGGAGAGGCGATTGCGATTCGAGCTGCTGTACGCCAAGCACGCGCCGGCGGTCAAGGCGTATGTGCTGCGCCGGGCCGACGCCTCGACGGCCGACGACGTCGTCGCCGAGGTGTTCGTCGTCTGCTGGCGGCGCTTCGAGGAGATCCCCGTCGATCCGCTGCCCTGGCTGCTCGGCGTCGCCAGGCGCGTGCTGAGCACGCAACGGCGCGGCGAGCGTCGGCGCGGGGCGTTGCACGACCGCCTCGCACAGACGGCCGGCCACTCGGTTGCCGGGGTACCCGGCGAGCTCGCCGCAGAGGCGCCCGGACGGGTTGGCCGGAGAAGAGTCCGGAGGGCTCGACCGATAGCGATTCCTCAGTCGGGGGATGGAGCGCTCGCGGGCATCACCGACCCCGTGCTGGCGGCGGCGCTCGCGCGGCTCGAGCGAGGCCGATCGCGAACTGCTGTTGCTGATCGCCTGGGAGGGCCTCTCCCCGGCGGAGGCCGCGACGTGTTCTCGGCATCAAGCCTGCGACCGCCCGCGTGCGCCTGCTGCGCGCCCGCCGTCGTCTGACCCAGGCGCTCTCACGCGAGCGACTCCGATCCAACCACCTGCTCCACCCCTATCGATGGAGGCATCCTCATGACCGTTGACTCGATGGCGCGTCTGGTCGCCGCCAACCCCGTGCCCGAGCCGCCGACGGTCGAGTCGCCCGAGCGGCTGCGCCGTCTGATCGAAGACGACGCTCGCGTGCTCGACCTCGGCGAGCGACGCAATGGAAGCTCGACGAGCGACAGGCGCTCACGGCTGCGCCGTCGGCGCTCGTCGCCGTGCCCCTATGCGTCGCCGCGAGTGTGGTCGGCGTGGTGCTCTCCTCCGGGTCCTCCGGTCCCGGTGTGAACGTGGCCGCGGCCGCCTACGCGGCAACCTCGCCCAAGCCTGGGATCGTCGAAGCGATCTTCATAACCCATATTGAGCGTGGCATCCAGGCCGGAAGCATCTGGCGCCAGCGTGAATGGGACGACGCCAGCATGGGACTGCGACGGGAGCGCGTGATATTCACCGAAGCGCACGACGGAAAGCGCGAGACGCACGTCAGCGAATCGGCGTCCGCGCCGGGGCGCCTCGAAACGTGGTATCGCGGTCGCCTCGAAGTAAGCCCTGTCCCTCGCGTAAACGGCTCCTCTGAAGCTCAGGATGATCTTCGGTGAGGTCACCCTCGACGGAGTGGAAGGGATCGCGCTCTATCGCACGCTCTACCGCGAAGGCTTGATGAGGCTCGTGGGTCGCGAGCGTCGCGACGGCCTATCGCTGTGGAAGCTCGAAAGCCGTGCCGCGAGCTTCGACGCCAACGGCCGAAGGTTTGCCATTCACACGAGGCTCGTCGTGCTGGTCGACCCGAAGACGTTCCTGCCCATTGTCGAGCGTCAGATCGATGTCGCGCTCCCCGGTCATCCCACAGTGTTCGAAAGCGATCTCCTCAGCTACCGCCAGCTTCCCGCGGGAGCAGGGCACGGCAAGCTGTTCGAACTCACCGCTCAGCATCCGAGCGCGCGCGTGCTGAGAGGGTGGACGCCCCCGAGGTCCCGCACGCTGCCCAAGCGACGTTAGCCCTGATCCCTGGGGCGGCGCTAGCCCTACTCCCAGCGCAGCTGCTTTGGCGCCTCGCGCATGCGCAGCACTCGCGCGGGCACGCCCCCGACGACCGCGTTCTCGGGCACGTCCTTGGTCACCACGGCATTCGTGCCCACCACGCTGTTGTGCCCGACGCTCACTCCTCTCAAGATGCACGACCCATAACCCATCCAAACATTGCTGCCGACACGCACGTCGCGCTTGTAGATGCCCTGCAGGCGGATCGGGCGCTCCACCTCGACCACGCCGTGGTCGAAGTCGATCAGCATCACCCGGTCGGCGATGATGCACTCGCGGCCGATCGACACGTGCTGGTAGGCGGAGATCGTGCACTCCTGGCCCATCACCGTCTTCGAGCCGATCGACACTTCGCCCTCGTGCACGCGGATCTTCGAGTCGTGCCCGACCCACGACCAGCGGCCGATGCGCAAGGTGGCGTTCCTGCCGATCTCGAACTTCACGCCAGGGCAGATGAAGCACATGCCGTCGGTCTGAAAGCGCTTGCCATAGCGCAGCTTCAGTCGCAGCCAGCGCGCTGCGAGCAACGCGAAGTGGCGGTTGATCATGTTGTTCTGCGCGCATCCATCGCCATGTGTGCAGCGCTTCTTTGAGCTGTTTCACGAGCGCGCATCCTAGAGCTATACGTCGCGCCGGGGACGCCGGGCGGCGAGTGGGTGGAGCGAGCTTTCCTAGATACTTCCCCGATGCCACCCACGCTCGCCCAACGCCTGCTCGACGGCGACCGCCGTGCGCTCGCACGCGCCATCACGCTCGTCGAGGACGACCGCCCCGAGGGCTGGGAGCTGGTGCGCGAGGTCTACCCCCACACCGGCAAAGCCGCCGTCTACGGTTTCACCGGCCCGCCCGGTGTCGGCAAGTCCACGCTGATCGGCGCGCTCACCAAGGCTCGCCGCGAGGCCGGGCGCTCCGTCGGCGTGCTCTCGATCGACCCATCCTCGCCGTTCACCCAGGGCGCGCTGCTCGGCGACCGCATCCGTCTGACCGAGCACTTCCTCGACCAGGGCGTGTTCATCCGCTCGATGGCCAACCGCGGCGCGCTCGGCGGGCTCTCAGAGGCCGCGCTGCAGGCCGCGCTGCTGCTCGACGCCGCCGGGCGCGAGGACGTGTTCGTGGAGACCGTCGGCGTCGGTCAGGCCGAGATCGACATCATCGACCACGCCGACACGATCGTGCTCGTGCTGATGCCCGGCTCGGGCGACTCGATCCAGGCGCTCAAGGCAGGTGTGATGGAGATCCCCGACGTGATCGTCATCAACAAGGCCGACCACCCGCTGACCGACACGATGGTGCGCGAGATTCGCGGCGTGCTCTCGCTCGCCAACGCCGGCGCAGACTCAGAATCGAGTCCCACCCACCCTCAGTGGCGTGTGCCGATCGTCAAGACCGAGGCCGCCCACGGCAAGGGCGTCGACGAGCTGATCGAGCGCCTCGACCAGCACCGCGCCCACATCCTGGGGGAGGGGACCCTGCAGGAGCGTCGCGGACGCAACCTGCGCAACGAGGTGCTCGCGATCGCCACCGCGCGCATGCGCAGGCGTCTGGAGGAGGAGCTGCTCGAGGACGCCGAGTTCAAGCGGCTGCTCGAGGAGGTCGTGCAGCGGCGCCTCGATCCTGCCAGCGCAGCCACGGCGCTCCTGAAGGGCGAGTCGCGCCGCTGACGTCCGGTTAGACGAACGACGCGTCACGGTCGGCCGGACCTCAGCGGCGCTACGGTCGGCAAGACAGCTAAGCGTCACGGTCGGCTAGACAAATATACGGCCCGTCAAACGGCCCAATCCGTATCGAAGCCTGTCAACCTAGAGTGATACCTCGCCTGACTCTCAACAATCGCATCGCGCTCTGCACCGGTGCGATCGCCGTGTCGCTCGCCTTCAGTGGATCGGCCTTCGCCCGTCCCGCTGAGACACCCGCGCCTCGGGCACGGATCGCGGAGGCCAGCCATCTGGGCTGGCCCACGATCACGGGGATGCTGCTCCAGAACTCGACCAACGCAAGCCGACCGCTCGATGGCAGGCCTGGACACGATCCATTCGATGGCACCGATCCCAGCTACTCCTGCGACGGCGCGGAGACCGGCGGCCTCTACCACAACTGCGGCTTTCCGGGCATCGGCGACGGTCCCCGATTCACGACGCTTTCCCAGCTCGAGTCCGAATGTCAGCGCGACGGCAACTCGTCCGATGCCGTCCTGCCGCCGCTGTTCCCATCTGTGGTCCTGCCCGCGGGCCTGCCCACGTTCTGCGCCCACAAGTACGAAGAAACCGACCTGGTGCCGGCCGACATCGGGCACAACGAGCTGCTTGGTGGAGACGGCAACGACACGATTCACGCTGGTCCCGCCGGTGACGTGATCTGGGGAGACTCCCACGCCGAAGGCAACGACACGACCCAGGTTGACCGTCTCTACGGCGGCGCCGGCAACGACTGGATCTACGCAAGCCACGGCACCAACTACATCTGGACCGGCGCCGGTGAAGATCACGTGCTGCTGGTATACGGCCATGGGGTCGTCTATTGCAACGGCGCCGGTCACAAGATCCTCGTGATGCGCAAGCTGGCCACAAACCGCCACTACCGGCTGATCGGCTGCACCGACAAGACGATCGTGGCCTACGCGGCATAGTCGCGAATGCGTCGTCGCTGAGCTCGGCGACAGCGGCGTCCCTGAATCAAAGCTAAAGCGCCCACGGGAACGTGTCGAATATTGGGACGTGCCAAATGTGAGCGCCGACGTCAGCACATCGGAAATCGGCGATCACATATTGCCGATTGCCGACACCGACCCTCACGTGTTGAGGGCGCGTCGAACCGCGGCCTGCACGCGTGCCGCACTCGGCGCGATGGGGATCGTGCTGATTTTCGCCGATCGCACGCTGCTCATCCGCCCCTCCCTGGCGATCGCCGGCTTCGCGGTGATCCTGGTCTCATCGGTGATTCAACTCTCCGCACGGCGACTGTCCTGGATGCGCACCGAGGAGTCACTGGCGGGTATCGCCGGTCTGCTGATCGTCGGCTTGCAGTCGGAGCGCGTAAGCGTGGTCAGCATCGTGTGGCTTGCCGCCGTCGCAAGCGGCGTGCTTGCGCGCGGCGGGCGCGTTCACTGGATCGGACGTATGGTGGTGCTGAGCGCCCTCGCCCTTCCGATCCTGAGAACCGGCCATCTCAGTCTTGAATACGCGGCGCTGTTCGGCGCTACGGTCGGCTTGCTGCTCACCAGTGGGCGTCTCACGCGTGAGCTCAACCACCTGCTGCACCAGGCACGCTACGACGCCGACCACGACGACCTCACCGGATTGCTCTCCTACGCCGCTTTCCGCGCAATGCTGAAGCAGACAGTCGAGGGATCCGAGCGCTCGGCGCCCGTCTCGCTGCTGTTGCTCGACCTGGAGCGCTTCGGCATCATCAACAAGACACACGGCCACGCGGCCGGCGACGCCTTGCTGGCAGCGGTTGGCGAGCGACTGCTGCTTGTTGCCGGCGCCGAGCACCCGGTTGGGCGTCTCGGTGGGGACGAGTTTGCCGTGATCTTGCGCACAGCCGATCCGACTGCGTTTGCCCGGATGCTGCTCGAGACGCTTCCCCAGCGCTCCGAGGACGACCATCGACCGATCTCGGCATGTGTGGGGATCTCCCAAACCCCAGCCGATGGGGATAGTGGCGAAGCACTCCTACGTGCCGCCGACATCGCCCTGCGCGTTGCTAAGCGCAGCGGGCTCACGGGACAGATCTCCGCTTACACCGGCGGATCGCTCAGCGGCACCGGCGAGCGCAGCGCCCGCGGCACGCTCGACCGTCTGATCGAAGGCAAGGGCCTCTCGATGGCGGTGCAACCGATAGTCGATCCCCGCAGCGGCGCGGTTCATGCCTATGAGGCGCTCGCCCGCTTCGGCAGGCGCAGCACCGACAGCCCGCTGCACTGGCTAGCGGTCGCCGAGGAGTTCGGCGAGCGCGACCTGCTCGAGCGGGCATGCCTGCGGGCCGCGCTCAAGCTGTTCGCCTCGCGCCCGTCTGGCGCGCTGCTGTCGGTGAACCTGTCGGCTCCCGTGCTGCTCGATCGGCGCACGCTCGAGTTGCTGGAGCAGCCAGCCGACCTCTCGGGACTGATCGTCGAGGTCACAGAGGAGGCACTCGTGCAGAGTGAATCCCAGCTGCAGCAGGCGATGCGACCGTTGCTTGCCCGCGGCGCAAAGCTCGCCGTCGACGACATGGGCGCCGGCTACTCCGGCCTACGTCAGATCACCACCGTTCACCCCAGCTATCTCAAGCTCGACCGCTCGCTGATCACGGGCATCGATGACGACAGCGACCGTCAGGCGCTCGTCGGCGCGCTCGTCAGCTACGCGACGCACGTCGGCAGTCTGCTCGTCGCCGAGGGCATCGAAACGCCCTCCGAGCTGAGCGCGCTCATCGACCTCGGCGTGCCGCTCGTGCAGGGTTTCTACCTGGGGAGACCCGCCGCTCCGTGGCCGGCGGTCGCGGCCGTGGACAGGCAGCTTGCCGCACCAGCCTGAAAGTGCCTCGGTGGCCGCTCAGTGCTCGCCATGCAGCGAGCGGGCGGTGGAGGAGCGGGGGACATCGCGCTGGTCGCGCAGCGTCCCGATCACGCGATCGCCCACAGTCGAGGTCACCCCGAACCAGTAGTGCTCGCTCTTGAAATGGTGCAAGCGATGGTTGCGCCAGATCGCCCTGAAGTAGCGACCCTTCGGCCGGTAGGGGGTGTGGATCAGGAAATGACACCACTCATACACCGCAAGGATCGCGAAGCTCACGAGCAAGCCGGTCGTGGCATATGCGAGCCGCGGGCCGCCGAGCACCATCTGGATCGGGAACGACAGCGCCCAGTCCACGAGCGCGATCAGCGGTAGGAACACGAGCACCCCGTACACCGGCAGCAGCACCCCGTCCAGAACCCCCGGCGATTCATGGTGTGCGCGGTGCTCGCGCGCGGTCAGCATCTCCACGCGCCGTCCAAAGAGGTCAAACGGAGGCGAGTGCAGCATGTATACGTGGATCGCCCACTCCACGAACGGGGTCACCGCGATCAGGCCCGCCACCATCACCACGTCGCGCCAGCTCCATGAGCCTTGGGCCACTCGCAGCCCGAGCGCGAGCAGCACGGCGCTGAGCAGGTACGGAGGCGAGGGTTGTCGCCAGAACGCGCGAGCGCAGTCGCCGAGCGTGACGACATCCCTGCCTTGGCTTGGCACAGACTCCGCGGGGGCGGTGAGTGGATCGGGCTCCTGTCGCGCGGCGCCCTCTTTGAGATCTGCGGTCGCTCGGGACATCGGAGGTCGATGTTAAGGCACACGAGCTATCGCGCAAAAGTGGCTCCGCGCAGGTTCGAGCAACGAGAACCGACAGGCTGCGCTTTCAGAACTCCAAAGCGGTACGTGGCCGCTCGGCGTTGCCTGTACAGTGCGACGCGATGGCCTTTGACTATCTCAACCTGGCCGACCGTACCTGGCCGACATTGATTCGCTTGATGGGCGGCCACGCGAAGGTCTACCGCGCTACCAACGGCATCATCGGTCACCGTGTGCCGGGAATCCCGGAGATGCTGCTGCTCGACCACGTGGGCGCCAAGAGCGGCACGCATCGCTACACGCCGCTCGTGTTCGCGCGCGATGGGGAGAACGTAATCCTGATCGCCTCAAAGGGCGGCTACCCCAAGAGCCCTGCCTGGTTCTACAACCTCAAGGCCAACCCGGACACCACGATCCAGATCGGCTCCAAGCACACGCCGGTGCGTGCGCGTGTGGCCACGCCCGAGGAGTACGACCGCCTTTGGAAGCTGGCGGTCGGCGTCTACAAGGGCTATGAAGACTATCGCCGGCGCACCGAGCGACAAATACCGCTCGTGGTCCTCACGCCCCGCTGAGAAGAAGCTCGGGCTCGGCCGGCGGGCGCGGCGACCGGCGACGCAGGCCGCGCTTCGGGCGCTCGCCGTAGTTGTCTCCCACAAAAACGACCCTGCTAAGAGCTCGTGCGCTCAGGCGCCCAGTGCGCGGGCGATCACCGCAAGCTACTTGCAACTAAGACTTGAAACCCAGCCCGATCCAGCGCGCCGCGCCGTGAGTGCCGGCCTACGCGCAATACGAGCGTGCCAGCTCAACCAGCAGGCGCACGCCGTACCCGGAGGCGCCCTTGCCGACGTATGCGCGCCCGAGATCCCACGCCGAGCCGGCGATGTCCAGATGCGCCCACGGCGTGTTCCCGACGAAGTTCGACAGGAACGTCGCGCCCACGATCGTGCCCGCCTTGCGTCCTTCGGGGGCGTTGTCGAGGTCTCCGTATTTGCCCTTCACCAGCTCCTCGTACTCCTCGTGCAGCGGCAGTCGCCAGAGGATCTCGCCACTGCGCTCCCCGGCGTCGCTCAGGCGCGCGGCCCAAGCGTCGTCGTTTGCGAGCAGACCCGCGTAGGTCGAGCCGAGCGCGATGATCACCGCGCCGGTCAGCGTCGCCAAGTCCACCACCTGCTCGGCGCCGAGGCCGATCGCATGACACAGGCAGTCGGCCAGTACGAGCCGACCCTCGGCGTCGGTGTTGTTGATCTCGATCGTCTTCCCGTTGGAGGCGCTCACGATGTCACCGGGCTTGACCGAGCGGCCGCTCGGCAGGTTCTCGGTGGCGCCCACAACCGCCACGATCCGAACCGGCAGTTTCATGCGTGCAATCGCCGCCACAGCCGATATCACCGCCGCGCCGCCGGACATGTCGAACTTCATCTCCGCCATTTTCGCCCCCGGCTTCAATGAGATGCCACCACTGTCGAACGTCACCGCCTTACCAACGAACCCGAGCAGGGGGCCGGTTGCGTTCGGTGGCTCATAGCGCAACGTGATCAGCGCAGGCTCCTGCTCTGAGCCCTGCGCAACCGCGGCAAACGCGCCCATCGAGCGCGCCACGATGCCCTCGCGTCCCTCGACCTGCACCGACAGGTGCTCGATCTGCTCGTCCAGTCCGCGTGCATGATCGGCAAGCGCGGTCGGGGTCAGGTCGTTTGCGGGGCGATTCTGCAGATCGCGCGCTTCGTTGACGGCCTCAGAGACGATCGCAGCCTCGTCCACGACCGTCTCCAGGTCGCCCTCGCCCGCCAAAATCAAGCCCGACAGGTGCTTCTGCCTGCCCCCGGAGTTCGGCTCGCTCGCGCTCTTTGTGGTGTCCTTGGCCTGAGACTTGTGGAGGTCAAAGCTGTAGTCGGCGAGCACCGTTCCCTGCACGAGCGCCGCCGCCACTGCGCCGTCGGCGCTCGGCATCTGCCAGCACAGCACCTTGGTGGACAGCTCCTTGGCGCGTTCACGAGCTATCGCCGCCGCCACGCGTGCCCGCTCGGGCGTGAGCTCGCCACGCTCGCCGAGTCCCACGATCAGCCAGCGCTTGCCCTCCGCGTGCGTGAGCGCGAGCGACTTCAGCGAACGGCGAGCCTCGCCGCTCGCGAGCAGCTCGCCGACCTCCTTGGGCGCCGCACTCGGCATATCGGTGCCCTCGAACACCCCGATCGCGACCGTGTCGGCGGCAGTCTGTGCGGCTGGCTCGGTAGTCCACGACACGTTCACGATCCGAGCACGATACCGGCCCCGCTAGCATTCCGGTCCTCTGGTCGTTGTCCCAAGCGGCCGGGTTGGTGGGACAAATCTAAATTAGGAGAAACGCCTCGATGCCCAAGACCGTGATCCTCGGCGCAGCGCGCACACCCATCGGCAAGATGGGAGGAGGCCTGTCAACGCTCGACGCCACCGAGCTCGGCGCGATCGCGATCGAGGCTGCCCTCGAGCGCTCGGGCGTCGAGCCCGCTCAGGTCGAGCACGTCGTGATGGGTCAAGTGCTGCAGGCCGGGCAGGGTCAGATCCCCTCGCGCCAAGCTCAGATCAAGGCCGGCATCCCCAAGGAGGTCTCCTCGGAGACCGTCAACAAGGTGTGCGCCTCGGGTGTGCGCGCCACCGTGATCCTCGACCAGGCGATTCGCGCGGGCGATGTCCAGGTTGGCGTCGCCGGAGGGATGGAGTCGATGTCCCAAGCTCCCTACCTGCTTGCCCGGCGCGCGCTTCGGCTTTCGCATGGGCGATGTCAAGGCGCTCGACGCGATGGTCCACGACGGCCTCACCAACCCTTTCTCCGGCAAGCAGATGTTCGTCGAGGCCACCGAAGTGGGCGACGAGCTGGAGCTCACACGCGCCGACCTCGACCGCTGGGCCTTGCGCTCACACGAGCTGGCCGTGAAGGCCACCGACGAGGGCCGTCTGCCCGAGGAGATCGTCTCGGTCACCATCAAAGGCCGCAAGGGGGACACAGTTGTCGAGATCGACGAGGGCCCGCGTCGCGACACGTCGTTGGAGAAGCTCGCCGCCCTGCCGGGCCTTGTCGGCAAGGACGGTACGCACACGGCGGGTAATTCCCCCGGTGTCAACGACGGCGGCGGCGCACTGGTCGTCGCCTCAGATGAGTGGGCCTCAGCCAACGGCAAGGAGGCGCTTGCCGAGGTAGTCGCCCACGCCCAGTCCGCCGACGAGTTCGCCTATCTCGCCCGCACCCCCGCCTCGGCCGCCAAGAAGGCGCTTGAGAAGGCCGGCCTGAAAGCCGAGGACATCGATGTGTGGGAGATCAACGAGGCGTTCGCTTCAGTCACACTCAATTCGATCCGTGTGCTCGGTATAGATGAGGACAAGGTCAACGTCAACGGCGGCGCGGTCGCGCTCGGGCACCCGATCGGCGCCTCAGGCGCGCGCATCATCGGCAGCCTCGTCTACGAGCTGCGTCGTCGCGGCGGCGGTCTCGGCTGTGCCGCGATCTGCTCCGGCGGCGGTCAGGGCGACGCCTTCATAATCAAGGTCTGAGATGGCCGGTACGGGTCCCGCCCACCCCAAGATCCGTGTCGTCGTGGCCAAGCCCGGCCTCGACGGACACGATCGCGGTGCGAAGATAATCGCTCGCGCGTTGCGCGACGCCGGTATGGAGGTCATCTACACCGGGCTGCATCAGACACCCGAGCAGATCGTGGAGACCGTGATCCAGGAGGATGCCGACGCGGTCGGCCTGTCGATCCTCTCCGGTGCTCACATGACCCTGGTGCCGCGCGTGGTCGAGTTGCTGCACGAGCAGTCGATCGACGATGTCGTCGTGACGGTCGGGGGAACGATCCCCGCCGAAGACATTCCCGAGCTCAAGAGCCTCGGTGTGGCCGAGGTTTTCACGCCTGGCGCGCCCACCCAGGCGATCGTTGATTTCATCCGCAGTGCCACGAGCGTTCGCAGTCCTGATTGACTCGTCAGTCAACTCAGGTAGGATTGCCCCCATAGACACCCCCTAAGGAGTAGCTGAATGAAGATTTGCGTCCTGGTGAAGGAGGTCCCGGACGCCGCCGTCGAGAAGCGCATCAACAGCTCGACGGGGCGCATGGACCGCAGCGGGGAGAAGAACCTCAACCCGTATGACACGCACGCCATCGAGGCTGCGATGCAGATTCGCGAGGGCGGCGTCGCCCCCGTCGAGGAGATCGTGGCTGTGACCATGGGCCCGGAGAGCGCCGTGCGCGCGCTGCACAAGGCCGTGTCGCTCGGAGCCGACCGCTCCGTGCACCTCTCCGACCCCGCCGTCGCCGGCTCAGACGTGGCCGCCACCGGCTACGCCCTGGCCCAAACCCTCGACCGCGAGAAACCCGACCTCGTGCTGCTCGGCCAGCAATCAGACGACGGCGAGTGCTACACGATCGGCGCGGTCGTCGCCGAGCACCTGCGCATGCCCTCGCTCACCCAGGTCATCAAGATGGACGTCGACACAGACGCCCTGCGCTGCGAGCGCCAGGCCGAGTATGGCTACGACACGGTGCAGATCAAGCTGCCCGCCGTGATCTCCGTCGGCGACGCGATCAACGAGCCACGCTACCCGTCGCTGAAGGCGATCATGGGCGCCAAGAAGAAGCAGCTTGACACCGTTACCGCCGGCGACGTCGGCGTCGACACGAGCAAGGTCGGCGGCGAGCACTCCGCCGCTCAATGGATCGCCGCGAAGGCTCCCCCGGCCAAGGCCGCGGGCGAGATCATCGAGGACGAGGACACCGCCGAGACGGTCGAGAAGATCGTCGCCTGGCTCGACGAGAGGAAGCTGATCTAGATGGCAAACATCCTGGTCTACGCGCTCCACTACAAAGGCGCGATCAACAAGAACTCGCTCGGTGCGGTCTCCGAGGGCGCCAAGCTCGCCGCCGAGCTCGGCGGCGAGGCGCACGCGATCCTCGTCGGCGAAGGCGTCCCGCGGGATCTCGCGGCTTCGCTTGGCAACTACGGAGCCAAGAAGGTCCTCATTGCCGAGGGCCCCGAAGGGCTCGCCCAGCCGGTCGTCGACGCGATGGGCGCCGCCATCTCAAACGGCGACTACAAGTACGCATTGTTCGGAGGCGGCCTGCTCGGCTTCGAGATCGGCGCCGGTCTTGCCGCGCGCCTGGGCGCCGGTGTGGCGATGGAGGTCACCGCGGTGCGCGCCGAGGGTGGCGAGCTGATCGCCGAGCGGCCGATCCTCGGCGACTCGGCCATCTCGGAAATCAAATACCGCTCCCCGTGGGCATCGTGATCGGACGCCTCAACGCGTTCGAGATCAAAGAATCAGATCCCGCCCACCCTGCCGGCGCGGCTCCCGTCGAGCAGGTCAGCTTCGAGCTGAGCGATCACGCCAAGCAGGCCACGATGGTCACGCGCGGCGAACAGCGCGGGGCCGACGTTGACATTGAGGGCGCCGACATCCTCGTCGCCGGTGGACGCGGTCTCGGCAAGGCCGAGGGCTTCCAGCTCGCCGAGGACTTGGCGGCGGCATTCGGCAACAACGCCGCGGTGGCCGCCACCCGTGCGGTCGTGGACGCAGGTTGGTACCCCTACGCCGCCCAGATCGGGCAGACCGGCAAGACGGTCTCGCCGAAGCTGTATCTGGCGGCGGGCATCTCCGGCGCGATCCAGCACAAGGTCGGAATGCAGTCCTCGGAGAACATCGTCGCGATCAACAAGGACTCGAACGCGCCGATCTTTGAATTCTCAGACCTCGGCATCGTTGGCGATCTCAACAAGATCCTGCCGAAGTTGACCGAGGCCGTGAAGGCCAAGAAAGCGTCGTAGGAATTGATTCCCACCCACCCTGGGCGGATGCGTGAGCGAAAAGGAGCGGCAAGCAATGTCATCTCATAACGGCTCTCGACAACGGGAAGGTCGTTCCCGCGGCCTTCCCGCCGCCCGTCGATCCCCAAAAGGAGTTCGTCAAGCACGGCCTCGACCCCGAGGACGAGCTGATCGAGGTCGGCGTGGCGATCGTCGGCGGCGGCACCGCCGGTCTCGCCTGCGCCAACCGTCTGCTGCAACTGCTCGGCGACGACCCGGAGATGATGGAGCGCCTCGGCGAAGTGCCGGTGGCGGTCGTGGAGAAGGCAAAGACCTGCGGCGGACACAACCTCTCCGGCGCGGTCATGCGGCCCGAGGCGCTTGAAGAGCTGTTCCCCGAGCTGACGCGCGAGCAGTGGCGCCAGGAGGGCTTCGCCTTCGGCGAGGTCACCAAAGAGGCGGTCTACATGACCCCAACCTCCAAAGTGTCGTTTCGCATCCCCACACCGCCGCCGTTCAAGAACCACGGCAACGAGGTCGTATCCGTCTCGGCGCTGGCCCGCTACCAGCAGCAGCAGGCCGAGGAGGCCGGTGCCTACATCCTCACAGAGACGGCCGCAACCCAGCTCGTGGTCGAGGAAGGTCGTGTCGTCGGCGTGCGCTCGGGCGACAAGGGTCGCGGCAAGGATGGCGAGCCGCTCGGCAACTTCGAGCCCGGCACCGACATCAAGGCGCAGGCGACAGTGCTCGCCGAGGGCTGCTGGGGGCATCTGACGGGAGCCGCGATCCGCGAGTTCGACCTCGCCGAGGGTCGCGAGCCGCAGGTCTGGGAGCTCGGCGTCAAGGAGGTCTGGAAGGTCGCAAAGCCGCTGGACCGCCTGATCCACACGATGGGTCCCTGGCCGCTGAAAATCTCATCCAAGTACGGTCAGATCGGCGGCACCTGGATCTACCCGATGAAGAACGAGAAGACCGGCGAGGACATGGTCTCGATCGGCTTCGTCGTCGAGCTCGACTACGCGGATGCCACGACCTCCGCGCACGACCTGCTGCAGACGTTCAAGACCCACCCGCTCGTGCGCAAAATCCTCGAGGGTGGCGAGCGCGTCGCCTGGGGCGCCAAGGCGCTGCCCGGTGGCGGCTACTGGTCGATGCCCAAGCTATCGATGCCCGGCGCCGTGCTCGTCGGCGACTCCGGCGGCATGGTCGACACGATGGCGCTCAAGGGCGTGCACCACTGCATCAAGTCGGGGATGCTCGCGGCCGAGTCGATCTACGCGGCGCTCAAGCGCGGCAGCCAAGACCTCTCCGACTACGAGCGGGCGATCGAGCAGTCCTCGGTCGGCAAAGAGCTATGGGAGGTGCGCAACGCGCGCCAGCCTCTGCAGAAGGGGCTGTTCCTCGGCGGACCGCTTTCCGGTATCCAGCAGATCACCAAGGGCAAGCTGCCAGGTCGCGCCGACTGGCACCGCAACGACTCGATCCCGGTGTTCATGGGCAACACCAAGGACGTGTACGTCAAGCCCGACGGCAAGTACACATTCGACAAGCTCTCCAGCGTGTTCATCACCGGCAACGCCACGCGCGACGACGCGCCCAACCACATCCGCGTGCAGAAACACGTTCCGCGCGAGGTCGCCGAAACGTGGCGCTGGATGTGTCCCGCCGGGGTGTATGAGATCCCCGAGGACGCTCCCGAGACGGGAACGGTCGACGTGATCGTCAACTACACCAACTGCGTGCAGTGCGGGGCGATCACCGCCAAGGGTGGGCGCCTCACGACCCCCGAGGGGGGCGACGGCCCCCTCTATCAGATCACCTGAGCGTTTCCGACTTGGCGCTTGTGCCCACTTTGTGCGAAACATCGTGGACCTATGAGTGTTAGTGGCTTGTGAATGGCAAGGACGACGTTCCAACCCACCCGCGCCGTGAAGGCGGCGCTCGTGCTCGCGTGTGCGCTGATGATGCTCGCCTGCACCCAGGTCGCACTCGCTAAGGGGGGCCTGCGCGATAGCGCGATAACAACTCCAACCGCCCCGACCGGTTACGCGGCGACGCTCGAACAGTGCGTCACCTCGACCGTGCAAAGCGAACGCTCGGCGACCTTCACCGCGCACATGGTCGCGCTCGACACGACTCAACGGATGGCGATCAAGATCCAGCTTCAACAGCGTCTCAGCGGCGAATCTGAATATCACACGATCGCCGCTCCAGGCCTAGGTGTGTGGCACAGCTCCGAACCGGGAGTGAGGATCGACAACTACGTCCAGCAGGTCACGAATCTCACCGCGCCCGCTTCCTACAGGGCGCTCGTGGAGTTCCGTTGGTTCAGCGGCAAGGGGCACCTGCTCAAGCGCGCCGAACTGCACACTTCGCACTGTCTGCAACCGATGCTTGCCGGGCAGGTCACGCAAACGCCGCCGCCTGCGCCGACGCCGACGCAAACACCGGCCAGCTGAGCCGACCCCGGCCCTCCTGTTCCAGCCCGATCGCCGTCGGCCAGGCCGCTCAGCGCGCCTCGCCCGCCCGCCGCGGGACGGCTCATTGGCCGATTGGCCTGAAGCTCGCTAGAATGCCCTGAGCATGAAGACATCGATCCACCCCAACTATGTCGAGGCGCACGTTCGCTGCATGTGCGGCAACGAATTCACCACGCGGGCTACCCAAGAGGAGATCCACGTCGAGGTGTGCTCCAACTGCCATCCGTTCTACACGGGACGGCAGAAGCTCATAGACACAGGTGGACGCGTCGAGCGCTTCCAACGCCGGGTCGCCAAGGGACGTTTGCACAGCGCGCAAACGGGTGCCGCGCGGGCCGGTACGGATCAGACTCGCCCCCAGTAGGACGATGTCCTCTCGCCCGGCTGTCGGTGGGAGGGTGCAGGCCAGCAACCTTCAGGCGACCGCGGGCGCGCCTGCGACCCGCAGCACCGATGGCGACGGTCCACAACTTGGCGCCGAGGCTCAATTACCTGACGGTCAGCTGACTGCCGCCCGTGACGCGCCGCTAGGCGGCCAGGCGGTGCTCGAGGGAGTGATGATGCGCGGCGTGCGCCACTGGGCGGTGGCGGTGCGCAAGCCGCTGAACGACGCCACGGGCACGCACGACAGCAGCGACGCGCGAGCTGAGAATGGGGCGCACGAGAGCACCGACGCGCGTGGCAACGGCGCCGCACATGACGGCAGCGTGCGCGATGTGTCTCACTCGCTGGAGGTGGCGCTCGCGAGAGAGAGCGAGCTCAGCAGGGAGGAGCGGGATGGGGAGCTGGAGCCGCTCGGTGAGATCGAGGTCACGGTGTCGCCGCTCAGCTCCGCGCTGGGGCGCCACCGCTGGCTGCGGGTTCCCATACTTCGCGGGATCGTCGCGCTCGGCGGATCGCTCGCGATCGGCTTCAAGGCGCTTGGCATCTCCGCCAATGCACAACTCCCCGAAGGGGAGGCGGAGGATCCACAGGAGATCTCCTCCGCGGTATGGGTCGGCACGGTGATCATCGCGATGGTGTTCGCGATCGGACTGTTCTTCCTGCTGCCGCTAGGCATCACGAGCCTAGTCAAGGACCAGCTGCACTCCTCGGCGTTGTTCTGGATCGTCGAGGGCGTCGTGCGCACCGTGATCTTCCTCGCCTATATGGTCGCGCTCTCGCGTGTAAACAGCTTGCGTCGCGTGTTCGAGTATCACGGCGCCGAGCACAAGACGATCTCCTGCTTCGAGGCGGGACTGCCACTCACGCCATCCAACGCACAACGTTTCTCGCGGCTGCACCCACGCTGCGGCACGAGCTTCCTACTAGTGGTTATGGTCGTCTCGATCTTCGTGTTCGGGGCCGTGGGCATGCCCGCGTGGTACTGGCTCGTCGCCACCCGCATCCTCGGCGTGCCGGTGATCGCGGGCATCTCGTTCGAGATCATCAAGTTCGCCGGGCGCAACCGCAACCACCGCTGGGTCAAAGCTGTGATGTGGCCTGGACTAAAGCTGCAACTGCTCACCACCCGTGAGCCCGGCCTCGACCAGCTCGCGGTCGCAATCGCCGCGTTGGAGGCCGTACTGGCGCTGGAGGAGCCGGGGAGCCTGGACGCGAAGGACCTGGTGGGCGTTGAGGTGGTCGCCTAGCGTTGGACCGAGGTGGCGACAGCCGCGCGCTGGCACCGGGGGAGTCCGACGAGGACGTGGGTGCTCTGCGTGCGGCTGTGAGCCGCGCGCAGGCGGGCCGCGGTATGGTCGCGCGTCGTTGGTTTCCCCACGCGGCTACTGGGTAAGCTCACGGTCAAGTAGGGTCGGCGCGGGGTAAGAGACCGCGATCGAAGCTGGCGAGTTCGCACGACATGGGAGTCTTCTTGTATTGGTTTCGCGCGGGCTCGGCTCGCTCGATGTTGGCTTTTAGGCGACGTGGTCTTCTGTCGATCGTGCTGCCGCTCGGCGTCGCGGTCGCGGCGATGTGCGCCGTGCCGGGGACCTCGCTCGCGGCCATGCCGACGCCCGAATGGGCCGCGCAGACGACGGCGGAAAGCCCCTCGGCTTCGGAAGGGGCCTCGATGGCGTATGACCCCGCTACGGGCAAGATGGTCCTCTTCGGCGGCGGTGACAGCAGCGGTCTAAGCGACGAAACTTGGACCTACGACGGCACGAGCTGGACCAAACAGACAACAGCCGAAAGCCCGTCGGCCCGCTTCAGCTCTGCGATGGCGTATGACCCCGCTACGGGCAAGATGGTCCTCTTCGGAGGTACGGGGGACACCGGCGAAGACAGCGAAACGTGGACGTATGACGGCAGCACATGGACTGAGCAGACCATTGCGGGAGGCCCGTCGATCCGTTACGGCTCTGCGATGGCCTATGACCCCGCCACGGGCAAGATGGTCCTCTTCGGCGGCGAATCCGAAGGCGCTGACAGCGACGAAACTTGGATCTACAACGGCTCGACCTGGACCAAACAGACGACGATCGGAAGCCCTTCGGCAAGCGCGTACGCCTCGATGGCGTATGACCCCGCGACGGGCAAGATGGTGCTGTTCGGAGGGAGAACGAGCACTGGCCACTCCAACGAAACCTGGACGTACAACGGCAGTGAATGGACCAAACAGACGACGACTGTGGGCCCCTCGGCGCGCTATGCGGCGATGATGGCCTATGACTCGGCCACGGGTGAGCTGGTGCTCTTCGGCGGTGGCTACACCAACGAAACCTGGGCTTATGACGGCAGCACGTGGACCGAGCAGACGACGACCCAAAGCCCCTTGATCAACGAGGCGGCCCCCTCGATGGCGTATGACCCCGCCACGGGCGGGTTGGTGCTCTTCGGGGTACTCGCGAGCGGCGGAGAAGACAACGCAACGTGGACCTACGGCTTCCCGGCGGGGACGGTGAACAACTGGATCGAGCAGGTGCCGGCGGAAAGCCCGCCGGCCAGCCGCGGCGCGTCGATGACCTATGACCCGGCGACTGGAAAGATGGTCCTCTTCGGCGGGTACGACCAAAGCGAAGCCAGGTGGAGCGGCGAAACGTGGACGTATGACGGCAGCACGTGGACCGAGCAGACGATCGCGGGAGGCCCTCCGGCCCGCTTCGAGTCCTCGATGGCCTATGACCCGGCGACTGGGAAGATCGTCCTCTTCGGCGGCTCCGACGAAAGCGGCTGGAGCGACGAAACGTGGACGTATGACGGCAGCGATTGGACGAAGCAAAGCCCGGGGCAAAGCCCGCCGGCTCTGGCCGAGGCGTCGATGGCGTATGACCCTGCGACTGGCGAGCTGGTTCTCTTCGGTGGTCAAAGCGGATTGCAGCCCAGAGGCGAAACGTGGACGTATGACGGCAGCACGTGGACTGAGCAGACGATCGCGGGAGGTCCTTCGGCCCGCGAAGGAGCCTCGATGGCCTATGACCCGGCGACCGGGAAGATGGTCCTCTTCGGCGGCCTTGGCGAAAGCGACTGGAGCGGCGAAACGTGGACGTACGACGGCAGCACGTGGACTGAGCAGACGATCGCGGGAGGTCCATCGGCCCGCTCCGAATCCTCGATGACCTATGACCCGGCGACCGGGAAGATGGTGCTCTTCGGCGGGCGCGGCGCAAGCGGCTGGAGCGGCGAAACGTGGACGTATGACGGCAGCACGTGGGAGCAGGAGTCTCCGGCGCAAAGCCCGTCGGCCCGCTCCCAGGCCTCGATGGCGTTTGACCCGGCGACTGGGAAGATGGTCCTCTTCGGCGGATTCCCGGTCGCCTCGAGCAGCGAACCAACGTGGATTTACCAGCCATTCGTCAAGGCGTCGCCGTCGCTCTCGACAACCGCGTCGGCTGGGGTCGCGGTCGGAGGGAAAGTTTACGACGAAGCGACGCTGAGCGGCGGTGAATCCCCCTCGGGCTCGATCGTTTTCAAGCTGTACGGCCCTGAAGACGAAACATGCTCGAGTACGCCGGTGTATCAATCCACAGAGACCGTCAGCGGCAATGGCTCCTATAAATCTGAAGAATTCACGACCACGGAACCGGGGACGTATCGTTGGATCGCCGCTTACGAAGGCGATTTGAACAACGAAGCAGAGGCCGGGACCTGTGGTGAAGCGGATGAGACGGTGGCGGTGTCGCCCGGAAACAGCACGTGGACGGGCGGTGCGGCCAACGGCGCCAGCAGCTGGTCTGATGGGTCGAACTGGTCGAGCGGCGTCGCCCCGACGCCAAGCTGGGACGGGACGCTGACCTTCCCTGCTCTTGCGTCCTGCGACTCCTCCACGAATACGTGCTACACGAGCGAAAACGATCTGACCGGCGTCGTTGCAAAAGAAATCTCGATCGACGATGGATCCGGGTACGACGTGACGGGCAACCCCATCACGTTGGGTGAGGGGGGGATCAACGCGGCGACCACCGGGTTCACCTCGACGTCGTGGGCTCCCGCAATCACGCTATCGGCCGACCAGACCTGGTCGCTCAACGGAGGTACGCTCGACCTCCAGAGCGACGTCACCGGCCCGACCGACACACTCGGGATCGACCTCACCAATTCGGCGATCCTGGGCATGTCCGAAGACAACGAGCTCGGGGCTGTCACGATCACCGGCGGGAGCGCTATCGGCGATCGCGTGATTTTCTATACCGCGGGCGGGTCGCTGAACGGCACGGACGGCAACGCGGTCAGTCTCACCGACGTCGATCTCGGCACGATCTTCAACCTCTCGGTCGGCCCGCTGACCTTGACTGGCGCCGACCTGTCGCTCGGAGGCACCTCCGGAGGCACACCAGAGACTCCAGTGGTCTCGGTCGATGGTGCGGCCAGTCTGGGCAGCAACTCCGAACTCGCTCTCTCGATCGCACCGAACGGCTCGGCGCCGTCGGCGGGTTCCAACTACTCCCAGCTGAGCGCGAGCGGAAATGTGACCGTGGGCGGCGACCTTGTGCTTGACCAGCTTGCCAGCACGTGCACGGCTCTGACGCCAGGCGCCGTTTACACGCTCGCGCAGAGCACAGGCGGGACACTCAGCGGCACGTTCGCAAACGCGCCCCAAGACGGCACCGCCACAGTGGATTGCGGCGTAGCGACCGAGGGTACGGTCAGGCTCAACTACACCAGTACTGAGCTGACGGCGACGGTCATCGCCACTCCCAGCCTGTCGGCGTCTGGTCCGGGAGGCGGGACCGTGGGCAGCGCGATCTCCGCTTCGTCGATCGCGGCAGACTTGTCCTCCGGCTCCTCGCCCACCGGAACGGTCACATTCAAGGTGTTCGGGCCGCAAGCGACCGCGCCGACGGAATGCGGCACAGGTGGGACGACGGTGGGGACGGCGTCTGTGTCGGGGGAAGGGACCTATAACCCGTCCGCCGGCTTCACGCCGTCGGCACCGGGTGATTACTGGTGGTACGCCAGCTATGGCGGGGACTCGAACAACAACGAAGTGAACTCGGGTTGTGGGGCGTCGATGGCCAAGACGGTCGTCGGTAAGGCGTCGCAGTCGATTTCGTTCGGTTCGCTGTCGGGGCGTGTGGTGGGTGAATCCGATTTCTCGGTGAGCGCGACGGCTTCATCGGGGTTGGCGGTTGTGTTTTCCAGTTCGACGCCTGGGGTTTGTACGGTGAGCGGGTCGACGGTGCATTCGGTCGCTGCGGGGACGTGCACGATCGTGGCATCGCAAGCGGGTGACGCGGTCTATGAAGCGGCCTCGTCGGTGTCGCGATCGTTTGGTGTGTCCAGTCCGGCGGCGGTTGTCGTCGTGAGCAAGCCCACGCCCGCCGGGTGTCCGAGCGTGAACGTGCACTCGAGCAACTACAAACCGCGGCCGCCGAAGAGCCTGGCGGGCAGAATCGATCTGCCGGGTCTGCGCGCGAGGCTGTCCGTCGTCTCGCCGGTGCTGCTGAAGGTGCGGCTGACGCTGACCTACCGGCATGCGGGTAAGTCCCGCAAGGTTGGGCTGGGTGAGCGTACGCTCAGCGACAGTCACACCGCCGATCTGCACCTGGTGTTGCCTGCAGACCTGCGCGGGGACCTGCCAAAGGGCAGCGACGTGACGCTGTCGATGCAGATCGGCGCGACGGCCAAGGGGGTGTCGGGTTGCAAGACCGCCTACACCGAGAGCCTTGCGCTCCACACCCACATCGTGATCCTCTATCTCCCACCTCACTGAGCCGGCGGGCATTACAGGTTTTCAGCCTCGATCCACCGAACGGGTGGCTGGGTGACGGCAGCGCCTAGACTCAGCCGGACCATGATCGAAGACCTGATCGAGCAGATCGAGACACGCTTCGCCGAGCTCGGCGAGCAGATGACAGACCCCGCCGTGATCGGCGACCGCGAACGCTACGCGGAAGTCGGTCGCGCCTACAGGCAGCTCGAGCCCGCCGCCAAGCTCGCTGTCGAGTGGCGCCGCGCAAGCGATGATGCGGCCGGAGCGGATGAATTGATATCCGAGAGCGGCGAGGACCCGGAGCTGCGCGAGATGCTCCTCACCGCACGCGAGCGCGTCGAGCGGCTCGAGGAGGAGATCCGCTTCGCGATGGTCGAGCGCGACCCCAACGACGAGAAGAACGTGATCGTCGAAATCCAGGGCGGCGCCGGCGGAGACGAGGCGGGATTGTGGGCCGGCGACGTCTACAGGATGCTCACCCGCTACGCCGAGCGAGTAGGACTGAAACCCGAGCCGCTTGAGATCGGAGACAGTAAGTACACCTTCGCGGTTAAGGGCGAGGGCGCCTATTCGATCTTCAAGTTCGAGGGCGGCACCCACCGCGTGCAGCGCGTCCCCCAAACCGAGTCCCAGGGGCGTATCCACACCTCCACCGCCACCGTCGCCGTGCTCCCGGAAGCCGAGGACGTCGACGTGGAGGTCAACCAGGGCGATCTGCAGATCGACGTGTACCGCTCCTCAGGCCCCGGTGGCCAGTCGGTCAACACCACCGACTCGGCGGTGCGCATCACACACAAGCCCTCCGGGATCGTCGTCTCGATGCAGGATGAGAAGTCCCAGCTGCAAAACCGCGAGAAGGCACTGCGCGTGCTGCGCGCCCGACTCTACGAGCGCGCGCTCGCCGAGCAGCAATCTGAGCTCGCCGCCGACCGCCGCTCACAGGTCGGCACCGGCGACCGCGCAGAGAAGATCCGCACCTACAACTACGGCGAGCGACGCGTCACCGACCATCGCATCAAGCTCACCGTCCACAACCTCGACCAGATCCTCGAAGGGGAGCTACAGGACATCACCGCCGCCCTGCAAGCCGATGAGAAGCGCCGTCGCCTCGAGGCCCAGACGGCAGTTTGAGCACCACCAAGCACGCCCCGCAAATCCAAACCATGTCCGAATCCCGTGTTGGAGCGCTCGCCGGCGGAACCCCCGTCCGCGACGCGCTCGACGGAGCCCGCACGGCAATCGCCGCCGCCGGCTGCGAAACCCCGCGCCTGGACGCCGAAGTGTTGCTCGCCCACGCTCTCGGGGTCTCGCGCGAGCGGTTGCTGATCGACCGCGATCTCACCGTCGCCGGCCCGGCGGTGCGCACTTTTCAGGATCACGTTCGCCGCCGCTCAGTGCAGCGCGAGCCGGTCGCCTACATCGTTGGCACTCGACACTTCCGCCACCTCGAGCTGACCGTCGACCGGCGGGCGCTGATCCCGCGCTCGGAGACAGAGCTGCTTGTCGAAGTCGCGCTCTCCCTGCCCGAGGGCTCGCGCGTGCTCGATGTCGGCACCGGCAGCGGCGCCGTGGCGCTCGCGCTCAAGGACGAGCGTCCCGATCTTGAGGTGAGCGCAAACGATCTCAGCGAGGATGCGCTGAAGCTGGCCCGTAGCAACGGCGTGCGCCTCGGTCTCGACGTGCATTGGTTCCACGCCGACCTGCTCGACGGTTTGAACGACGAGTTCGACGCGATCCTCTCAAATCCGCCATACGTACCCGATGAGGACCGCGCGACGCTCGCTGCCGAGATCCTTCGCCACGAGCCGCCCTCCGCGTTGTTTGCTGGTGCTGACGGGCTCGATGCGATCCGCCCATTGGTGGGTCAGGCAGCCAAGTTTGCGTCGGTGCGCGTGCTTGCCCTGGAGATCGGCGCCGGCCAGGCAACCACTGTGGGCGGGCTGATGCGTGAGGCGGGCTTTCCCGCGGTCCGCGCCGAGCGCGACCTCGCCGGGATCGAGCGTGTGGTTGTGGGAGAGCGATGACCGTGTCGCTCACCCCCGCGGACGCCGCAATGCTCGAAGCATGCCTGTCCGGAGACGGAGTCGCCGTGATCCCCACCGACACTGTCTACGGACTTGCCTGCAACCCGGCGAGTGAGATCGCCATGCGGCGCATCTACGAGCTCAAGCGGCGTCCCCCCGCCAAGCCTGCCGCCGTCATGTTCTTCACACGGAAGGCGGCGCTCGAGTCGCTAAGCGGGTTGGTGCCTCGTACCCGCGCGGTGCTCGCCACACTGCTGCCGGGTCCTGTCACGCTGCTACTGGCTAATCCTGAGCGTCGGTTCCCGCTTGCATGCGATCCAGCCGTCGACGGTTCGGGGCTGCTTGGCCTGCGCGTCCCGGCGTTCGAGGGTACGCTCGCCGCTCTCGCCGCCGTAGGTGTTCCAGCCGCACAATCGAGTGCCAACTTCTCTGGAGGTCACGATCCGCGAAGTTTGCAAGAGGTGCCTCTAGAGTTGCGCGAGGGTGTGGATCTAGTGCTCGATGGTGGTGAGCTCCCTGGCACGGCCTCGACCGTGATCGACTTGTCCAAGTATGAGCGCTGCGGCCGTTGGCGAATTGTTCGTGAGGGACTGCTTGCGCGCTCAGCGCTAGAGCGCTTGCTCGAATGATCCTCAGGCGGCGACCAACGCCGGCTCGATTTTCGCCGCAAGCACTCGATCGGGTGGGAGAGTGACAGTCAGGGCTCCGTCACGGTTGAGCAGGAACTTGACATTCACAAGCACCATCCCGATTACCGCTCCGGACTCGTCGTAGTCCACGGCATGCCCCTCGGGCGTCGCAATTGTCCTGGACGGCTCTCGGACTTTCCCGACGCTGAGATAGAGCACGTCCGCGCGCTCGTCGTACTCGTGCTGGTCGAATGTGGTGCCGGCGATTGTGATGCTCATGGCTTATCCCCCGACCTTTGATCGTGGACAAAGGCGGTCACTACGAAGGCTGGAGACTCGTTGAAGTCTACGACGACGCGCAGCGTGCGCGAGGGATCGAGATCGCGACGGAAGAAGCGCTCGCGCCCAGGCGCTGGATCGGCTTCTCGAATGTCAGGTTGCGCGATGGCGTCGAGTATTGCCGACTTGTGCTCGAGCATCTGAGGTCGGCGTTGCGCGAGATGACTTTCGGTGCGCTCGTCGAACACCACTCGGCGTCCGTCGGGATCGGTTGTCTCACGGGGATTGCTTGGCACAGAAATAACGCTACGCGCTGCTTGGGATGAAACTCGGCGCGTCCGCCCCTGCTAGCCTCGTAAAGCGCAGTCGCGACTGGCGCGAGAGGTGGAACCGACCACCGGGGAGCGGCTGGAACATCATCGCCGCGCGCCTGGGCACCCACAGCTATTCACGAGCTTCAGGAGCGTGCCCATGTCCGATCTCAGCCCCGACTACTTCAACCGCCCACTCGCCGAGGTGGACCCCGAGATCGCGGCGGCGTTGCGTGGCGAGCTGGAGCGCCAGCAGAACACACTCGAGATGATCGCCTCGGAGAACTTCGTACCCCAGGCCGTGCTCGAATGCCAGGGCTCAGTGCTCACCAACAAGTACGCCGAGGGCTATCCGGGACGCCGCTACTACGGTGGCTGCGAGTGGGTCGACGTGTCCGAGCAGCTAGCGATCGACCGCGCCAAGGCGCTGTTCGGCGCCGAGCACGCCAACGTGCAGCCGCACGCAGGCGCACAGGCCAACACGGCCGTCTACCACGCGCTGCTGCAGCCCGGCGACACGATCATGGGCCTGTCGCTCGCCCACGGTGGTCATCTCTCGCACGGCATGAAAATCAACGTCTCCGGGCGCTTGTATGACATCGCCGCCTACGAGGTGGACCGTGAGACGAGCACGATCGACATGGACGAGGTCGCACGCATCGCGCGCGAGCGCCGGCCCAAGCTGCTGCTAGCGGGCTGGTCGGCCTATCCTCGCCAGCTCGATTTCGCCCGCTTCCGTGAGATCGCCGATGAAGTCGGAGCGCTGTTGATGGTCGACATGGCCCACTTCGCGGGCCTCGTTGCCGCCGGACTGCACCCCAACCCTGTCGACTACGGCGCCGACGTGGTGACCACCACCACCCACAAGACACTCGGCGGCCCCCGCGCGGGAATCATTCTCTGCAAGGCCGAGCATGCCAAGAAGATCGACTCCGCCGTGTTCCCCGGCCAACAGGGCGGCCCGCTGGAGCACGTGATCGCCGGCAAGGCTGTCGCGCTGAAGATCGCGGCAAGCGAGCTGTTCGCCGAGCGCCAGCGCCGCACCGTGCAAGGAGCCAAGGCACTTGCCGAGCAACTGATGCAGGCCGGTCACGGAGTCAACGTGCTCACAGGCGGCACCGACGTGCACCTCGCGCTTGTGGACCTGCGCGCCTGCGAGCCCGAGCTGAGCGGCCGCCAAGCCGAGGATCGCCTGCACGAGATTGGCGTCACCGTCAACCGCAACGCCGTGCCGTTCGATCCACGCCCGCCAATGGAGGCCTCAGGCCTGAGGATCGGCACGCCCGCGCTGGCCACCCGTGGCCTGCAGGTGGAGGACTTCATCGAGGTCGGCCAGATCGTCGCGACCGCGCTCACGCCCGAGTTCGAGTCCAGCCGCGAGGAGCTGGCTGAGCGCGTCCAGGCGGTCGTCGCGCGTTATCCGCTGTACGAGCACCTGAACGCGCCAAGCGCCGTGTAGTACTACCGACGTCTGCGCCTGCGATGCTGTGCGCGAGTCGATGGCGCATCTGAATCAACTCGACGCGTTTGCCGCATTCCTCGTCGCCGCGGCCGTGACCGCGTTGCTGACGCCGCTCACGATGCGGTTGGCGAGCGTGGTCGGCGCCGTGGACGAGCCCCGCGAACGTGGCCTCTCCAGTCGCCCGACGCCACTGCTCGGCGGTCTAGCGATCTTCGCGGGCGTGCTCGTCGCGACCCTCGCTTTCCTGCCGGCCGGCTACGGGTCGAGCACGCGGATGTGGCAAGGGGTGTTGATCGCCGCCGCGCTCATCACAGTCGTGGGTGCGCTCGACGATCGCTTCGACCTGCCGCCGATCGTCAAGCTCGCCGGTCAGATAGCGGCGGCCGTGATCGTGGTGCACTACGGCGTCGCGGTCAAGAAGATCACGCTGCCGTTCATCGGTGCGCTCGCGTTCCCCAAAGCCGGCGCCACCGACGCGGGTCCCGCGCTCACCGTGATCGGGCTGGTGGTGATGATGAACGTCGTCAACCTCTCCGACGGCGTCGACGGCCTTGCGGCGGGCGTGTGCGTGATCATCGCCGGTACGCTCGCGATCATCGCGTTCGACCTCGATCGCGCGGCGCCGGGTGTGCTCGCGGCGATCACCGCCGGTGCGGCGCTCGGCTTCTTGATCCACAACTTCCCACCCGCCTCCAGTTTCATGGGCGATTGCGGGGCGAACCTGCTCGGTCTGCTGATGGGGGTGGTGACGGTGGAGGCGGCCGTCAAGACAGCCGCGGTGGTGTCGTTCGTGCTGCCGCTGATCCTGCTCGCCGTGCCGTTCCTCGACACCACCTTCGTGGTGCTCAAGCGCTTGAAGTACCGCCGCCCCATATATGCGGCCGACAGCGAGCACTTCCACCATCGCATGGCCCGTATCGGCTTCTCCTCCAGGCGCACGATCGCCTATCTGTATGCGTGGACGCTGATGCTCGCCGGCTTTGCGCTCGCACTGCGGTTCGTGCCCTACTCCGACCACAAAGGCCAGCTCTATCTCGGATGGACGCTCGTGATGGTGGCGCTCGCGCTGCTCGTCGTCGCCGCCAGCGTCTATCTCGTGTACGTGCTTGAGATCCTCAAGTTCCGTCGACTCGACGCGCTACGCCTGCGTCGTTTGCGCCCCGAGGCCTCGCCCGCGGAGATCGAGCGTGTAGTGGCGCACGACCTCGAGACCGGCGAATACGACACCGTCACTGCCGTCGACGGCGACACGCACACGGGTGACGCGCTTGCTGTGAGTGACATGCCTGGCGGGACTGAGCAGCGGGTCGGCGAGCGGCAGGTGGATCAGGATCGCGTAGGCGCAAAACACGAGCGTGGCGGCGCGCAAGCGGCGGCTGTCGGCGAGGGCGGCGAGCGGCAGCGCCCATATCGCATACCAAGGCAGTAGCCAGGCGGTCGACAGCAACAGCGCGAGCGTCGCCCAGCCGGCCATCGTGCGCCAGTCGGCACCACGCGCGGTGCGCCACAGGCTTGCGAGCGCCACCAACACAAATCCCGCCACAAACAGGTCGCGCCACCAACTCGGCAACCCGCTGAGCCCCACCCAACGCGCGGTCTCCGCCGGGATGCTGTGCGTGGCGATCAACTGCTGCTGCTCACCGAGCGAGTCGATGAACCCAAACGCGTGCGAGCCGAAGCCCACGACCGCCACGATCGCGAGCAGCACCAGCGCACCCACAGCGCTCGCAGCCACCCGCACCCGCTCGCGCAGGTGTCGGGGCGCGAGCACCACGAATGGCAGCACCAGTCCGGCCGAGGCCTTCACGCCCACCCCGAGCACGATCAGCGCCGCGGCGCCGCGCAGTCGTGGAGCCGCCCCGGCCGCCAACAGCAGGGCGCCCGCGAGCACGAGCAGCACGAGCGCGTCGTTGTGCGCTCCACCCACCGCCAGCTCGAGCGTCACCGGATTCAAGCCGACGAACACGGCTGCCCACTTCGCCGAGTGCCCCATCTTCCGCGCGGCCCGGGCGATCATCGCGACCGCGCCAAGGCTCGACGCCACCGCGACCGCCTTCAGCGCCCACAGGCCACCTGCCAGACCGAGCGGCGCGAGCGGGTAGGTGCCCAGCGTGAACAGCGGGCCGTAGGGAGAGTTCTGAAACGACCACCCGATGAACGGGAACACCGCGTCGGTGGGCGCTTCGGCGGCCACATGCGTGTAGGGGTCCAACCCGTGCAGCACACCCAATCGCGCAAACGCCAGATAGCCGAACACGTCCTGGGAGATCAACGGTGGTCCCAGCAGCAACACCACGTTCACCGCGAGGATCGTCGCGAGGATCGCCTTGCCCGACAGCGCCCGGGCGGCGAGCAGCACCGCCACGTAGCTCGCGCACATCACGAGCGTCAACGTCTGGAAGCTGCTCGAGCCGATCCCAAGCCCGAGACCGTGCAGCGGCCCATACAGCCACGAAGGCCAGCCGCCTTGGCGTCCCGGCACATACTGAGTCGGAGCGCCGGCCGCTCCGCCAGCCACGCCGAACACGCTCACGAGAGATCCCAACAGCCCCGCGATTCCGAGCGCTCGCAGCGCCGTCGTCGAGCGTGTAGCGCCGCTCGCGGAGCCGCGAGGGTTCTGCGCGGCCGCTACGCTGTGCATGTCGCCGTGCCCTGAGAGCATCCGTCACCATGCGCGCGACCGAGCCGAATTGTCCGGCAGATGGGCAAGGCTTGAACTGTATGCGACGCCGTAACCGCACACACACATCGCGCCGGCGCCCCGGGCCCAAGCGCGTGCTGATTCTCTCCGCTGACGTGGGGGAGGGGCACGCCGCCGCCGCGCGCGCGCTCGCCCGGCAGATCGACTGCTCTCCTGAGGCCACCGAGGTGACGGTGATCGACGGGCTCGCGGCAATGGGACCTCTGCTGCAACCGGTTGTCGAGGATGGCTATCGCGTGCAGCTGCGCTTCTTCCCGTGGACCTACACGGTCATCTACTGGCTGCTCGAGAACATCGCGCCGGTGCGGGTGCTCGCGCGCAAGCTGCTGTGCCTGCTGGGCTCGCGCCCACTCGCCCGATCGATCGCCGCACATGAGCCCGACGTCGTCGTATCCACATATCCGGCGGTCACGGTCGTGCTCGCCCGCCTGCGGCGCACGCGGGCCGTGCACTGCCCGACGGTCGCCACGATCACCGACCTCACCGGCCTGTTCTTCTGGGCCCAGCCAGGTATCGACACCCACCTCGTCATGTACGGCGAGTCGCTGGACTCGGTTGAGCGTATCGCCGGGCAAGGGAGCGCTCGGCTGGTCCGGCCGCTGATCTCCTCCGAGTTCCTGGACGAGCGCTCTCAGGCCGATTCGCGCAAGGCCCTGGAACTACCCGAGCAAGGTCGCATGGTCGTCGTCTCCGGCGGTGGTTGGGGAGTCGGCGACGTCGAGGGCGCCGTGCGCACGATCGCCGACATCCCCGAGGTCAGCGCGATCGTGTGTCTGGCGGGACGCAACGAGCAACTGCAGCAACGCCTTCGTGAGGACTTTGCCGATGAGTCGCGCGTGCACGTGTATGGCTTCACCGAAAGGATGCCTGAGATACTCGCCGCCGCCGATACGCTCGTGCATTCCACGGGCGGCGTCACCTGCCTGGAGGCGAAGGCCACCGGCACGCCTGTCGTGTCCTATGGCCTGCCGGTGGGTCACGCTCGCCTGAACACGCGCGCGATGGCCGATCTCGGACTGCTGCGCCTGGCCAACGACACGCGCGAGCTGGGCGAGCAGGTGCAGGCGAGCTTCGCCGAACATCACTCGGTCAGCGGACGCGCGGCACACCCCCGAGAAGGACTGCTCGCGATCGCCGGTCAAAACACGATCGCCGCGCCCGAGCTGGCCGACACGCCCTCGGTCGCGGCGCGGTCCTCCGAATCGGCGCCCGAGCAGGCGCTCGATCCGGCAGCGGTCGATCTCGTGCTCGACGCACCCCGTCGAGTGCGCCCGATCCCTTTGTGGCGCTTGAGAATGATCGCATTCGTCACCCAGTTCGTGCTGCTGCTCGCGATCAGCACCTGGCTGATGTCGACCGACGAGGTCACCGCCGTTGCCGCCCTGTTCCTGGGTGGACACGCGCTCAAGCAAGTCGACACCACCGCCCCCGATGTGGGGCTCGTGGTGCGGGCTCCGGCCGACGAGGTTCCGCGGCTCGCCGGCGAGCTTGAGCGCGCCGGTGTGCACGCGTCGTTTGCCGACAACGGCGCCTACGCCCCGGCCACGATCGCCGACCTGCACGTGCTGCATGACGAACTCATACCCGAACTCCCGCATTCAGGCTCGGTGTTCCGTTGGGTGCGCACGCGCGGCACGCTGCGCCGGCAGGCCCACGCGCTCGGTCTGCGCCACCGCTTCTACTTCCTGCAACCGTCCAAAGGACTGACCGTCGGCCAGCTCGTGCTCGCTCGCAGCGCGGGCGCCACACCGGTCGCCGGCGCGATGCGCCTGAACGCCGAAGGGTCGCTTCCTCATCGCCCGGCGCGAGCCGGAGACGTGGTCGTCGTATCGGCCGAGGACTTGCCGTCCTCGCTGGATGGGATCGAGCGGATCGTCTCCTGGCTGCGCTCAGAGGGGTTGTCGGTCGAGCCGCTGTCCTCGCTCACCCGCTCGCCTTCCATCAGAGCGAGCAGGAGCGGCGACCGCGCCAGCGCGGCAGCGCCCACCACGAGCACCGCCAGCGAGATCGACAGCGGTACGCCGCCGAGCGGGGTGGAGGCGAAGCTTTCGCCCAGCAGCAACGGCGCGAGCACCACCGGCACGATCGTCTGAGTGACGAACACCACCGGCGCGACCTGAATCGCCGGGCGCATCTGCAGCGAGCTCATCTCGCTGAGCGCCGCCACCGCGGAGGCCACGGCCGTGGAGAGGCCCCAAGCGAGCGCAAACCACAGGCGTCCCTGCGAGAGGTCATCGGAGAACAGCTTTGTGGCCACGCCGCTCCAGGCATAGCCCAGCCCTGCCGCGATCATCGTCAGCGACGCGGCCGGTCGGCGCACGCGGTTGACGATGTACGGAAGCAGCGTCAACAGGCCGAGCCCCACGAGCACGAGCGTGACGACGAGGTAGTCCCTGTGCCCGGTACTGCGGTTGGGAGCGCACGCGGCAATGCCCACAACGCCAACCACGATCGCGAGCATCGAGAGGTGCTCGCGTCGCCCGGCGCGCTCGCCGAGCATGCGCTCCCCGAAGAACAGCAGCACGAGCAAGCCCACGGCCATCGTCGGCTGCACAACCACCAGCGACACCAGCAGCAGCGCCACCACCTGTAGCGGCCAGCCGAGCATCGAAAGTCCCGTTCCGGCAAGCCAGCGCGCGCGGCGCAGTAGATTGAGCGCCAGCGCGGGATGCAGGTGCTCGGTGTGAGGCGTGCGCTTGGCGTCCATCGCCTGCAGCGCGACCCCTAGGCTGTAAAAGGCCGACGCGGCCACCGCCGCCAAGATTCCCAGCGTGAGCTTGAGCATTTATCCAACCGATCATCGCAGCACAGCCCCCCGGATCGCGGGTGTGGCAGCGGCCGTGGCGATGGCAAGCTACGCGCTGCCGGCGCTCGCCTTCTACTCCGAGAAGCTGCGCGAGGCGCTGGGAGTCGAGAACCGCACCGCTACGGGCGCCGGTTGGGCCCTCACCTTCGATGACGGCCCGCACGCGCAAGGAACCCCCGCTGTACTCGAGATCCTGGCGAGCCACGGTGTGCCCGCGACGTTCTTCCTGGTTGGCGAGCAGGTTCTGCGCAACCCCTCGATCCCGGCGGAGATCCTCGCCGCAGGCCACACGATCGGACTGCACTGCCACCGCCACCGCAACCTGTTGCGGCTCTCGCCGTGGCAGGTTCGCGAGGACCTGGCGCGCGCGCAAGCGGCGATCGAGGACACCGCCGGCGTCTCGCCGACGCTCTACCGCCCGCCCTACGGGGTGCTCAACGCGACAGCGCTGCGCCTCGCGCGGCGAGCGGGGCGGCGCACGCTCCTCTGGACCCACTGGGGACGCGATTGGGAGAAGCGCGCCACCCCCGAGTCGATCGCCAAGCGCCTGACAGACGGTGTCGATGAGGGTTCGATCCTGCTGCTCCACGACGCCGACGACTACAGCGCACCCGACTCGTGGCGGCGCACCGTGCTCGCTTTGCCGCGCGCGCTCGATGCGCTCGGCGAGAGCGGCATCAAGGCTGTGCTGCCTTGAAAAGGTCTTCGAAGCGTCGTTCTGGCTTCACCGCTGGATAACATCGTCTGCTTGCCCGATTCGAGCACAGCCGAGCGCGTTGCGAGGCCGGAACTCGTGACGCGGCCTGATGTTGGCAGCGGATCGGCGCCGACCCCACAGGAGGTCAAACGCCCCCGCTGGTGGGGCGAGCTGCTGCTGATCGTGTGGTTGTCATGGGTGTATGACGCGATCAACAACCTCGCTCCGGTGCGCGAAAAGACCGCGCTTGCCCACGGTCGCGCGATCCTCAGCTTCGAGCGCTCGCTGCAGCTCTCACCCGAGCTCACGCTCAACCGCTGGCTTGCCGCCCACCACACGCTCGGGGCGATCACCTCCTACTACTACGACAACGCTCATTTCATCGTCACGTTCGGGCTGCTCGTCTGGCTGTGGTGGAAGCGCGTGGACATCTACCGACCACTGCGCAGCGTGCTTGTGACGATCAACGTGATCGGGCTGATCGTGTTCTGGCGCTATCCGGTGGCCCCACCGCGACTGCTCGCGGGAAAGGGCTTCACCGACGTCGTGGCCTCCTCGCACACGATCGGCTCCTGGCACACGGGCAGCCTTGCCGCCGACGCCAACCAGTTCGGGGCGATGCCCTCGCTGCACATCGCTTGGGCGGTGTGGTGCACGCTTGTGCTGTGGCGGCTCTCCTCACGCACGTGGGTGCGCGTGCTCGCGGTAATCTATCCCTGCGTGACGAGCCTCGCGGTGCTTTCCACCGGCAACCATTATCTGCTCGACCTGATCGGCGGCCTCGTGACGTTCGCGCTCGCGTTCGCGCTTGTGCGACTCGGCTACATGGCTGTAGCGCATGTCACAAAGTTGTTACTAAGTCGGAAAACGGGTAGACTCGCGGCGGCCACCGACGACGTGCTCTGAGGGGAGCGGCGGGTCCGCCGCCTGAAACGCGCGCGGGCCTTTGCATCTGTAGGGTGGCCCACCATCGAATATGCCCGACCGACTAGCGACAATGAGTGATGTCCCCGCGCGCGCGAGCGCCGCGGCCCTGAGCGCTGACGCGCCCGTCGGCGCCGGCCGCCTGGGCGCCGTGCTGCGCCATCTCGATCTGATCCTTGTGGCGGTGGCGGTGCCCGTCACGCTGGCACTGGGCGCGCCCGCGGTGGGCATTGTGGTGAGCGCGGCGGCGTGGATGCTGCAGTACGTGGTCGCCCGGGCCGCCACGCATTGGATCGCCAGGCAGGGATCCAATGCCCGCTTCGGTCTCAATCTGCTCGACGGGTTCGGGCGCATCTGGCTGCTTGCGGGCGCGATCGTGCTCGCCGCCGTCATCGGCGGACGCTCAGACGGGCTGGCCGCCGCACTCATGATCTTCGGCGCTTACTCCGTTGCATTCGCCGTGCGTATGGTCAGCGGACGACCGCAAGGAGCGCCGCGATGAGCACGGTTGCGGTGGCAACGCCCAGCGGAGCGCCGGCTCCCGAAGCACCGGCCCCGGGCAAGCAGGGGATGACCCAGGGACGGAAGGTTCTCTACTCGGTCCTGGGGGTGTGGCTCGGCGGAATCGTGCTGTTCGTGATTCTGTTCGGCGTAACCGCCCACAAGGCCCCGTCGGTAGCTAACAGTGTCTTCTCGCCGACCGACGAGTTCAAGCTCGAAAGCTGGTTCAAGCTCGGCCCGGTCGCATTCAACAAGGGTGTTCTGTATCTGCTGATCACGGCCGGCATCACAATCGGGGTGATGCTCTACATCTCAAGGCGCCTGCAGCAGCGCCCCGGTCGCCTCCAGGCGGCGGTCGAGACGTTCTACGACTTCACCCGCAACATGTCGAGGGAAAACCTCAACAAGGACATGGAACGCAAGTATTTCCCGCTGATCGCCACGATCTTCGTGTTCATCCTGGTGAGCAACTTGATCGGTTACATCCCGATGCCGGTCAACTCGGGTGAGACGTTCAAAGTGTTCGGAGCGAACATTCCCTCGTTTCAGATCTATGCGGCCGATACCAATGTCGCGTTCCCGCTGATCCTCGCGCTCGGCGTCTTCGTCATGTTCACCTATGAGGGAGTCAAACATCACGGCCCGATCGGATACCTCAAGAGCTTGATGCCCGGTGGCGTCAAAGGCGTGATCGTGCTCCTGATCTTCCCGATCGAGATCCTCTCCAACTTCCTGCGCCTGATATCCCTCACGGTGCGGCTGTGGGCGAACCTGCTTGCCGGTCACATGCTGATCGCATTCATGGGCGGCGAGTTGGGCGTGCTCGTCGGGCTGCAGCTCGTCTCGTGGTTCCTGCTGCCGGCGGGAATCGCGATCTTCATCTTCGAGGCCGTCCTGATCGCCGGTCTACAGGCCTTTATCTTTGCCATCTTGACCGCCATCTATCTCGGCGGAGCGGTCGAAAGTCACTAACAAACAAGGAGCTATCGAGCGATGCAGTTTCTACACCTCTTGAGTGCGATTCACCCACTGCTGGGTGTCGTCGAACCGATCATCAAGCAGAGCCAGGATGCCGGTCGCGCGATCGCGCTGGGCGTCGGAGCCGGTGGCGGTGCCGCCGGTGCCGGGGCGGGCATCGGAGCGGTGTTCAACGCCTCGATCCAGGCCAAGACCCGCCAGCCCGAGCTGCGCGCCGACATCGAGCGCGATCAGTGGCTTGGTTTCGCGCTCACCGAGGCGTGCTTCTTCTACGGCCTTGTCGGCGGCTTCATCGCCTTCTTCCTGTAGGCCGAGATGCTCGCTGCAATCCCACTCGCCTCCAGTAGCGGCTCGTTCCTGATCACCCCAAATGTGGGGATCATGATCTGGACCATCGTTGTGTTCGCCATCTCGCTGTTCATCCTGCGCAAGTGGGTGTACCCGGTCATCGGTGAAGCCCTGGACAAGCGCGCCAAAGCGATCGCGGGCGACATCGACGCCGCCGAGCAGACTCGTAAGCAGGCCGACGAGCTGTTGGCCGAATACCGCGAGCGCCTGAAGGAGGCTCGCGCCCAGTCCGAGGAGATCGTCCAGCGCGCGCGCCAAACCGCGGAGTCGCATGAGCGTGAGGGGCGCGACCGAGGCCAGGAGATCGTCGCGGAGGCGGCCAAGCGCGCCGAGCGCGACATCGACGCCGCCACCAAGCGCGCGCTCGATGACATCCGCCGTGAGGTCGCCGACCTCACGATCATGGCCGCCGAGAAGGTCACGCGCAAGAGTCTCGACGACGCCGACCAGCGTCGTCTGGTCGAGGAGGCACTGGGCGAGCTCGACTTCTCGAGCCTATCTTCGGGAGCGCAGAGCAACTAATGGAGGAGCTAGCCCAGGTCTACGGACGCTCGCTGTTTCAGGTCGCCCTGGAGAAGGGTCGCCTGGATGAGATCCGTGAGCAACTCGGCCAGTTCGCGGACGCTCTCGATGAGCACCGCCAACTTGCCATGTTCTTCTTCTCGCCCTACTTCTCGAGCGTCGAGAAGCAGCAGTCGCTGCCCGCGCTGCTCGATGGGGCGGATGAGATCCTGCTCAATTTCTTGGCGCTGCTCATCGAAAACCACCGCATGCCCGTCATCTTCCGCATCCGCCAAGAATACGAGCGGCTGTGGGACGAGGAGAACAAGACCCTGCCGGTGGAGATCACGAGTGCGATCGCCCTCGATGAGGCGACCACCGAGAGCCTGGGCAAGACGATCGGGGAGCGCGCCGGGCGCAAGGTCACTCTGGCCGCGCGCGTGGACCCGGACATTCTTGGCGGCATCGTCATCAGGGTCGGTAACTCGATCCTCGATGCCTCTATTCGCAACCGACTGGAGCAGCTGCGCAGGCACGTTGCCCAAGGAGCCTCTTGAACGACATGCAGATCAATCCTGACGAGATCACAAGCATTCTGAAGAGCCGCATCGAGGGACTCGACAGCGGCACGGCCGAGCTGACAGAGGTCGGCACCGTTCTGAGCGTGGCCGACGGCATCGCGCGCCTGCACGGCCTGGAGAACTGCATGTCCTTCGAGATGCTCGAGCTTCCCCACGGCGTCACCGGTCTGGCGCTGAACCTCGAGTCCGACAACGTCGGTGCCGTGCTGTTCGGCGAGTGGGAGAAGGTGTCCGAGGGCGACACCGTCAAGCGCACCGGCTCGCTGCTTGAGATCCCTGTCGGCGATGCTCTGCTCGGGCGGATCGTGGATCCGCTGGGTCGTCCGCTCGACGGCAAGGGAGAGGTCGCTACCAGCGAGAAGCGTCCGGCCGAGTTCAAGGCGCCCGGCGTCGTCCAGCGCCAGCCGGTCAAGCAGCCGATGCAGACCGGCCTGAAGGCGATCGACGCGATGATCCCGATCGGCCGCGGCCAGCGAGAGCTGATCATTGGCGATCGCCAAACCGGTAAGACGGCGATCGCGATCGACACGATCATCAACAACAAGGACACCGGCGTTGTGTCGGTGTACGTCGCCATCGGCCAGCGCATGTCGACGGTCGTGGCGCTTGCGCAAACGCTCGAGGAGTACGGGGCGCTCGAGAACACGATCATCGTCGCGGCCCCCGCCGACGAGGCCGCTCCGATCAAGTTCATGGCTCCCTACGCGGGTTGTGCCATGGCCGAGCACTTCCTCTACAACGGCAAGCATGCTCTGTGCGTGTACGACGATTTGACCAAGCACGCCTACGCATACCGTCAGATGTCGCTGCTGCTGCGCCGCCCGCCGGGACGCGAGGCATACCCGGGCGACGTCTTCTACCTGCACTCGCGTCTGCTCGAGCGCGCCGTCAAGCTCAACGACGATCTCGGTGGCGGCTCGCTGACCGCGCTGCCGATCATCGAGACGCAGGCCGGCGACGTCTCCGCCTACATCCCGACGAACGTGATCTCGATCACCGACGGGCAGATATTCCTGGAGTCGAAGCTGTTCAACTCGGGCGTGCGCCCAGCGATCAACGTCGGCATCTCGGTCTCACGCGTCGGCGGCAACGCACAGATCGGCCCGATGAAGAAGGTTGCCGGGCGAATCAAGCTCGAGCTCTCCCAGTACCGCGACCTAGAGGCTTTCGCTCAGTTCGGCTCGGACCTCGACGCCGACACGCAGCGTACGCTCGCTCGCGGCGAGCGCCTGGTGGCGACACTCAACCAGCACGAGCGCGCGCCGCTGGCGGTCGAGGATCAGGTCGTGCAGATCTTCGCCGCCACCAACGGCTATCTGGACCGTCTCAACGTCGAGCGGGTGCCCGAGTTCCTGCTCGCGGTGACTGAACGCCTGCACTCCCAGCACCCAGAGCTGCGCGCGAAGATCAACGGCGGCGATTGGTCGGATGAGACCCAGAAGGAGGTGCGCGACACCGTCGAGGCCTTCGCGCGGGACTTCGGCTACGACCTCGACGAGGAGGGCCAGCCGCTGGACGAGGACGCGCCGCTGCGCAAGGACGAGTCCCCCGCCGAGCAGGAGACTCAGGCGGCCTAGCGCCGACCAAGGTCAATCGTCATGGCATCTCAACGCGACGTCAAGAACAAGATCGCCTCGGTGAAGAACATCCAGAAGATCACCCGGGCGATGGAGATGGTGGCCGCTGCCCGTCTGCGACGGGCAGAGCAGCGCATCTCCGCTCTGCGTCCGTACGCGGATGCCATCGGGCGCATGACACGCCAGGCCGCGCAGGCGGCCGGCTCGGAGGCCGCGAACCTGCCGCTGCTGGCAGAGCACGAGTCCGAAAGCAATGTCGGCCTGCTGCTCGTCACCGGCGACCGCGGCCTTGCGGGCGGCTTCAACTCCCAGATCATCCGTGCCGGCGTACGCCTGTCCGCCGAGCTGACCGGCGAGGGGCTGAACAGCCTCTGGTACGCGACCGGGCGTCGCGGCGTCTCTTCGATCGTCTTCCGCGGGCACGAGCTCAGTGGCAGCTACACGGGCTTCTCCGATCGACCGTCCTATGCCGACGCGCGTACGATCGCCGACGACGTCATCGAGGCTTACGTGGGTGGCCGTGTCGATCGCGTCGAGATGCTCTACAACTCCTACGTATCGCCGCTCACCCAGCACGTCACGCGTCAGCGGTTGCTCCCGCTCTCCCACCAGGAGATCGCCGGCGATCAGGAGGATGCGTCGACGGGCTCACGAGAGGCATCTGCCCCCTCGAAGCCGACGCCGGTCGACTACGAGCCGGACCCCGAGAAAATCCTCAGGCGCCTGGTTCCCGACTACATCGAGATATCGATCTACCGGGCGCTCGTGGAGTCGGCGGCCGGCTTCTTCGGCGCTCAGATGACGGCGATGCGCAGCGCATCGGAGAACGCCGGCGAAATCATCACGGAGTACACACTGCAAATGAACCGCGCCCGTCAAGCCGAGATCACTCAGGAGATCATGGAGGTCGTTGCGGGAGCAGAGGGCCTTAGTTAGGCGCCCGTCCCCGCCACGCACAGCCACCACGAAACGAACTTGAACAGATGATTAGGAGATCAGAGAGCTAATGCCACCCAGCACCACCACAGAGCCGACCACAGCAGCCAACGGGGCCACCTCGCGCAACGTCGGGCGCATCGAGGAGATCCAGGGCGTCGTGATCGAGGCCGTGTTCCCCGACCGTCTGCCCGAGATCAACCACGCGATCACGGTTGCCCGCCCGGCGGCCGCGGCCGACGAGGAGGCCGAGGGTGTCAGCACGGAGGCCGGCGGCGAGGTGCTCGTCTGCGAGGTCCAGCAGCATCTCGGCGACGACCGCGTGCGCGCGGTCGCGATGGATACGACCGACGGCTTGGCGCGCGGCGCCGAGGTGATCGACACGGGCGGCCCGATCACGGTGCCGGTCGGAGAGGCGACGCTAGGGCGAATCTTCAATTTGCTGGGGGAAACGATTGACCTCGGTGAGGAGTTGCCCAAGGACACCCAACGCCGCGGCATCCACCAGGAGGCCCCGCGCGCAGAGGACCTGACGCCGACCACCGAGATGTTCGAGACTGGCATCAAGGTCGTCGACCTGCTCGCCCCCTACGCCAAGGGTGGCAAGGTCGGGCTGTTCGGCGGAGCCGGCGTGGGCAAGACGGTGCTGATCCAGGAGCTCATCCACAACCTCGCCAAGGAACACGGCGGGCTGTCGGCGTTCTGCGGCGTGGGCGAGCGCTCGCGCGAGGGCAACGACCTGTGGCTGGAGATGAAGGAGTCGGGCGTGCTCGACAAGACGATGCTCGTGTTCGGCCAGATGAATGAGCCTCCGGGAGCGCGCATGAGGGTCGCCCTTTCAGGTCTGACGATGGCCGAATACTTCCGCGACCAGGGCCAGGACGTGCTGTTGTTCATCGACAACATCTTCCGCTTCGTGCAGGCCGGCTCCGAGGTCTCCGCGCTGCTCGGGCGCATGCCCTCGCAAGTCGGTTATCAGCCGACGCTGGAGACCGAGATGGGCCAGCTGCAGGAGCGCATCACCTCGACACGCGAGGGCTCTGTGACCTCCGTGCAGGCGATCTACGTGCCTGCCGACGATCTCACCGACCCGGCGCCGGCATCGGTGTTCGCCCACCTCAACGCCACCACGGTGCTCTCCAGGGCGATCTCCGAGAAGGGCATCTACCCGGCGGTGGATCCGCTGGACTCGACATCGACGATCCTCAAGGCTGACGTGCTCGGTGACGACCACTTCCGTGTCGCGAACCGCGTCAAGGAGATTCTGCAGCGCTACAAGGAGCTGCAGGACATCATCGCGATCCTCGGTATCGACGAGCTCTCCGACGAGGACAAGCTGACAGTGCAGCGCGCGCGCAGGATCGAGCGCTTCCTCTCCCAGCCGTTCTTCGTGGCCGAAGAGTTCACGGGCACGCCGGGCGCCTATGTGCCGATCGCTGAGACGATCAGGGGCTTCCAGGAGATCATCGACGGCAAGCACGACGAGGTTCCCGAGAGCGCGTTCTTCCTGAAGGGCACGATCGACGAGGTCGTCGAGGCGGCCAAGAAGTAGATCATGGCGCACACCAAGTTCCCAGTCGAAGTGCTCACCCCCGAGGGCGAGGTCTTCTCCGAGGAGGTGGAGATGCTCTCCACCTTCACGACCGTCGGCTCGATCGGCATCCTTGCCAACCACGAGCCGCTGTTGGCTCGCCTGGAGCCAACCGAGCTGCGGTTGTATCGCTCGGAGTCTGAGATTGTGCGCTTCGCGCAGGCCGAGGGTTACCTGCAGTTCGCCGAGAACCGTGCGCTCGTGCTGGTGGAGGAGGCGATTGCCCCGGATGCGCTCGACCGCCCGACGATCGAGACGCAGCTCTCCGACGCTCGTGCCTCGGCCGAGCGGTCCGCGGAGGGCTCGGAGGAGCGAGCACGCGCCCTGCGCGACATCAAGCGCTACGAGGCATTTCTCGTCGTTGAGGCATGACGCTCGCAGTGCCGCCCAACCTCGCCCGCTGACACAAGCTAGCCTTCGCGACCTCATGAGCTATGAACAGGCGCCGAGAGACGCACACCGACTTGGCCCAGTGGCATGAGCGCTGAACGCGAGCCGATCGGAGTCATCGGCACCGGCTACGTGGGACTGGTCACCGCTGTCGGCTTTGCCGAGTTGGGCAGCGACGTCTGGTGCGTGGACGTCGACGCGGAGAAGATCGCACGCCTCGAGCGCGGCGAGATTCCCATCTATGAGCCTGGTCTCGAGGAGCTGATGGCCGCCAACCGCGAGCGCCTGCACTTCTCTACCGAGCTCGCGCCCGCGCTCGAGCACGCACAACTGCTGTTCGTCGCCGTCGGCACGCCGCCCACGCACTCAGGCGACGCGGACCTCTCGGCCGTGCACAGCGTGGTCGACTCGATGCCCGCGCCCGACGGTCACGCGCTCGTGATGAAGTCGACAGTGCCGTGCGGCACCGGCGCGAACATCCGACGGATCTTCAAAGAACACGGCAAGTCCGGCTTCAGCTATGTGTCCTGCCCTGAGTTCCTCAAGGAGGGTTCGGCCGTCGGTGACTTCCTGCACCCCGACCGCGTCGTCATCGGCGGAGAGGGCGACTGGGCGCACGAGGCGGTGGTGGGGCTGTATGAGCCGTTTGGCGCTCCGCTGGTGAGCACCGACGTGGCGAGCGCGGAGATGATCAAGCTCGCCGCCAACGCGTTCCTGGCGACCAAGATCTCGTTCATCAACGAGATCGCCAACGTCTGTGAGGAGGTCGGTGCGGACGTTGTCGAGGTCGCGCGGGGAATGGGCCTGGACGATCGCATCGGCCCGAAGTTCCTGCAAGCGGGGATCGGCTACGGCGGCAGCTGCTTCACCAAGGACGTCAGTGCGCTGAAGCTGCTCGCCGGCAACTCCGGCTACCACTTCCAACTGCTCAATGCCGTGATCGAGGTCAACGAGCTGCAAAAGCGCAGAGTCGTCTCCAAGCTGCAACGCCATCTCGGCGAGCTCTCGGGCCGGCGCGTGGCGTTGCTCGGGCTTGCCTTCAAGCCGAACACCGACGACATGCGCGGTGCATCCTCGCTCGTGCTTGCCGCACGCCTGCAGGCCGAGGGCGCGCATGTGCGCGCATTCGATCCGGTCGCGGAGGAGGCCGCGCGGGCGCTGATGCCGCAGCTCGACTACGCAGACTCGGCCCTCGACGCGATCCTCGACGCAGACGCGGTTATCCTGGTCACCGAGTGGCCCGAGTTCCTGCAGCTGGAATGGAGCGAGGTTGCCCGCGCGATGCGGGGGACGTTGCTGATCGACGGGCGCAACGCGCTCGACGGCGAGGCCGTGCGTGGCGCCGGTCTCACCTACGAGGGAATCGGCAGACACTGATGATCCACACGCCTCACAAACTGATGGATTTCGAGTGTGTCATGGCAAGGATTGGAGAGTCATGCAAGCCGTGATCCTCGTCGGCGGTGAGGGCACCCGCCTGCGTCCGCTCACCTCGACAGTGCCCAAGCCGGTCGTCCCGCTGGTGGACCGGCCGTTCATCTCCTACATGCTCGAGTGGCTGGGCGCGCACGGTATTGACGACGTGATCATGTCGTGCGGATTCCTCGCCACCAGCGTGCGCAACGTACTCGGCGACGGCTCCGCCTACGGGATCAGGCTGCGCTTTGTCGAGGAGCCCGATCCACGCGGTACCGCCGGTGCACTGAAGTTCGCCGAGTCGCTGCTTGACGAGCGCTTCTTGATGCTCAACGGGGACGTGCTCACCGACATCAACCTGACCGAGCAGATCGCTCAGCACGAGCGCACCGGCGCCAAGGCGACGCTCGCACTCGTGCCCGTCGAGGACCCCAGCGCCTATGGCCTTGTGTGCTTGGAGGACGATCGCGCGGTGAAGGACTTCATCGAGAAGCCGAGCTCCGACAGGATCGACACGAACCTGATCAGCGCCGGCGCGTATGTGCTGGAGCGTGACATTCTCGAGCTGGTGCCGGCTGGGCGCAACGTGTCGATCGAGCGCGAAGTGTGGCCACGGCTGATCGGCGAGGGCCTGTACGGCTACCCATCTGACAGCTACTGGCTCGATATCGGCACGCCGGCGCGCTACCTGCAGGGCACCTTCGACATTCTTGAGGGCAACGTCAAGACCGCGGTGCGCGAGCGCCTCGGAGACAGCTACATGTCGATATCCGCGGACGCTCTCGTGAGCGGACGCGCGATCCCGCCCGCCGTGATCGAGGCGGGCGCCACGGTCGCGGAGGGCGCGCACGTCGGAAGTCTCGTTGTGCTCGGCCACGGCGTGAAGGTGGGTGCGGGCAGCACCGTAGAGCGCGCCGTGATCCTTGCCGGCAGTGAGATCGGCGAGAACTGCACGCTGCGAGACTGCATCGTGGCGGGCGGTTGTCGCATCGGTGCCGGCACCCACATTCAGGAGGGCTCCGTGCTCGGCGAGGGAGTCACAGTGGGGGCGGACAACACAATCGCTGGCGGCGCGCGTATCTTCCCTGGTGTGGCGCTGCCCGACGGCGCGATCAAGTTCTAGCCATACAGTTCGGCCAACCCCAACAGGAGACGAGTAGATGAGCGAAGGCGGCGCTGCCACCCCGACCACCGACGCCCTCTCACGCGAGGCGATAGCTCGCGTGGACGCGTCCGGCCAGCTGGATGACGTGCTGTCGTTGCCTGAGCACCTGCGCGACGCGCTGTGGCGTGTGGAGTCAGCGATCATGGCCGAGTGGGACACGCCCGCCGGTCTGGTGGTGGCGGGCATGGGCGGATCGGCGATCGGCGGTGCGCTGGCGCGCGCGGCGCTAGGCGATCACGCCTCGAGGCCGATCTTCGTGACACGCGCCTACGGGCTGCCGCCTTGGACGATGCCCGACACGACCGTGCTGTGCGCGAGCTATTCGGGCAACACAGAGGAGACGCTTGCCTGCTACGAGTCGGCTGGCGCGCTCGGCGCTCAGCGCGTGGTCGTCACCACAGGTGGTCGCCTCGCGGAGATGGCGCGCGAGGACGGCGTGCCGGTGATCCCGCTCCCCGGAGGCTTTCAGCCGCGTGCCGCGGTCGCCTATATGACCGTCGCCGCGCTCGAGGTGGCCGCGATGTGCGGTGCCGGACCGCGATTGACCTCTGAGATCGACGTGGCCGCCTCCCACACCGAGCAGCTCGTGGCCGAGTGGGGCCCGGATGCTCCTGAGGACTCGCTGGCAAAGCAGACGGCGCGCGGCCTGCTCGGCACCGCGCCGGTGATCGCGGGCGCCGGTCTCACGGTCCCGATCGCCTACCGCTGGAAGACCCAGATCAACGAGAACTCCAAGCAGCCCGCTTTCGCTCATGAGTTGCCTGAGCTCGACCACAACGAGCTCGAGGGCTGGGAGGGCGCTCAGGACGTGGGACGCTTCTCGGCCGTGTTCCTGGACGACTCTGATGCCCATCCGCGGGTGAAGGAGCGCATGGACTTGACCGAGAAGCTGATCGCTGGCAGCGCGTCGGCGAGCTTCCGCCTGGAGACGCGTGGGCAGACCACGATCGAGCGTGTCATCTCACTGGTGCTGCTCGGCGATCTCGTATCGATCTATATGGCGGCGCTACGTGGGATCGATCCCGGTCCGGTGAAGCTGATCGAGCAGCTCAAGGCCGACCTCGTCAAACGCTAGAACCTTGACAAGCTCGTGATAAGGTCTGCTGGATGCAGGCTCGGGCTCTAGATGCGCTGACGATCAACGAGGCAGCCGAGACGACCGGCTGGTCGGCGCGGATGCTGCGCTACATAGAGAGCATTGGGCTGGTCGAGCCGGGCCGCTCGGGCTCGGGATATCGGCTGTATGGCCCTGCTGAGCTACAGCGCTTGAGCACCCTGCGAGAGCTGCTCGATGAACGAGAGCTCGACCTCGGTGAGGTTGGATTTGCGCTGAGGTTGCGGCGCGAGCCCGCGCTGCGCGAGGCGATCGAGTTGTGGCTCGCGGCCGAACCGGCCCGTCCCGAGCATGTGAGCGCCGACGATTGGTTGCGCTTCGAGCAGGAGAAGCACCAGCGGCTGCTTGCCGATGCCAAGCCGTCTCTCGCGTCCGATGTCTCACCTGCCAAGAGCACCACCAAACCACCTGTGAATACCGCCAAGCCACATACGACCATGGAGATCGCATGACCCCTACCGCAACGCTGAACGACACCGACTTCAAGGTCGCCGACCTCTCGCTTGCCGAGTTCGGGCGCAAGGAGATCACGCTCGCCGAGCACGAGATGCCCGGGCTGATGTCGATCCGCCGCGAGTACGCCGACGCTCAACCGCTCGCTGGAGCGCGCATCACCGGCTCGCTGCACATGACGATCCAAACCGCCGTGTTGATCGAGACGCTCACCTCGCTTGGCGCGCAGGTGCGGTGGTGCAGCTGCAACATCTTCTCCACCCAAGACCACGCCGCCGCGGCCATTGCTGTTGGGCCTGACGGCACACCCGAGGACCCACGCGGAGTGCCCGTGTTCGCATGGAAGGGCGAGAGCTTGGAGGAGTATTGGTGGTGCACCGACCGCGCACTGCGCTGGCCCGGCGAGGACGGAACGTCTGGTGAATCGGATCCCGCCCCGGGTGGGCCATCCCAATCATCCGGACCCAACATGATCCTCGATGACGGCGGTGACGCCACGCTGTTCGTGCACAAGGGCACCGAGTACGAGGCCGCCGGCGCTGTGCCCGATCCGGCGGACGCCGAGTCCGAGGAGTTCCAGGTCGTGCTCTCATTGCTCACGCGCTCGCTGGAGGAAGACCCGCAGCGCTGGACGAAGATCGGCCAGGGCATCAAGGGCGTGACCGAGGAGACGACCACCGGCGTGCATCGCCTCTACCAGATGGTCGAGAGCGGCGAGCTCTTGTTCCCCGCGATCAACGTCAACGACTCGGTGACCAAGTCGAAGTTCGACAACCTCTACGGTTGCCGCCACTCGCTGATCGACGGCATCAACCGGGCCACCGACGTGATGATCGGCGGCAAGGTGGCGGTCGTGTGCGGCTTCGGCGATGTCGGCAAGGGTTGCGCCGAATCGCTGCGCGGCCAGGGCGCCCGCGTGGTGATCACCGAGATCGACCCGATCTGCGCGCTACAGGCGGCGATGCAGGGCTACGAGGTCAAAACGCTCGAGGATGTCATCGAGACGGGCGACATCTTCATCACGACGACCGGCAACAAGGACATCATCACCGCCGCCCACATGGCGCGCATGAAGCACCAGGCGATTGTCGGCAACATCGGTCACTTCGACAACGAGATCGACATCGCCGGCCTCACCAAGACGCCGGGGATCCAGCGCATCAACATCAAGCCGCAGGTTGACGAGTGGGTGTTCTCAGACGGTCACGCGATCATCATGCTCTCCGAGGGACGGCTGCTGAATCTCGGCAACGCCACCGGCCATCCGAGCTTCGTGATGAGCAACTCGTTCACCAACCAGACGATCGCCCAGATCGAGCTGTTCTCAAAGAACGACGAGTATGAGAAGCGCGTGTATGTGCTGCCCAAGCACCTTGACGAGAAGGTCGCGCGCCTGCACCTGGACGCGCTCGGCGTGAAATTGACAAAGCTCAGCGAGGAGCAGGCGGCCTATATCGGCGTGCCTGTGGGCGGCCCCTACAAGGCCGATCACTATCGCTACTAGTCCGACGGATCCCGCCACTGGAACGAGCGGAGCGGGCGATCTCAAGCGAGGCTGACAGCGGGCAGGCTCGCATCGACTGGGCCGACTCGCAAATGCCTGTGCTCGCACAGGTGCGCGAGCGTCTGCGACGTGAGCGCCCGCTGGAGGGCGTGAGTGTGGCGGCATGTCTGCACGTCACCGCCGAGACCGCAAACCTCGTGCGTGCGCTGCTTGCCGGCGGCGCGCGCGTGGGGTTGTGTGCGGCCAATCCGCTCTCCACTCAGGACGACGTCGCGATAGCGCTCACCGAGCGTCATGACGCGACCGTGCTCGCGGTGCGCGGTGAAAGCGCCGATCGGTATGCCGAGCACGTGCGGACGCTCGCGCAGAGCGCTCCCCAGGTGACGATCGACGACGGGGCGGATCTGATCGGCGCGATCCACGATGAGACTCCAAGTCACGCCGCCAAGATGTTTGGCGGTACCGAGGAGACCACGGCCGGTCTCTTGCGGGTCAGGGCGCTCGCCGAGCAGGGCACACTCGCGTGCCCCGTGCTGGCTGTCAACGAGTCGCGCACAGAGCGGGCCTTCAACGACCGTTTCGGCACCGGTCAGTCGACGATCGACGGAATCCTGCGTGTAACGAACCTGCTGCTTGCCGGGCGTACCATCGTGGTGCTCGGCTACGGCTGGACGGGGCGTGGGGTGGCGTTGCGCGCTCGCGGTGCTGGTGCGTCGGTGATCGTGTGTGAGGTTGATC
>CAVRXK010000011.1:0-127625 GCA_963725165.1 uncultured Solirubrobacterales bacterium | reverse complement strand
ACGCTCCACCGGCCCGTGGAGCGTCCGAAGTCGACGCGATAGTCGCCTCGTGCCGCTTCCCACGCACTCCTACATCGCATATGTCGGCGACTCCGAGCGGTGCAGGGGGTCCTGCAAGTTTGGCCCGCTCAGCGAGGTGCGACGCTGGCGAGCGCCTGGGCTCTTAAGGGATCAGGCGTATTCGTCGAATGACACTCCGCCGGCGTGTACCTGCTGAGATGCCGAGCCGTCGTTGCTGTATCCGGTTGGTTGCACCAGTCCGCTGAGACCTCTGCCTTCTTCGAGCTCTTTGAGCAGCGCACTCGGTTCGATCCCGAGCGATTGGGCGAGCGTCGACAGGCTGCTCTGCGATCCGCTTGTGGAGTCGTGCCCGCCGAATCCGCCGGGTGGGAGCGGTGGCGGCGTCCCATTGGCGATGCTGGTTGCCATCTGGGTGAGTTGGCTCGAGGCCAGGGCGGGCGCCCTTCCTGGCTTGTGGGCGGTCAGTTCGCCTTCGATCGTCTTGATCAGTTCGGTGCTCGAGATGCCCTTCTTGGAGGCGAGTTCGCTTAGCGTCTTGCCCGTTTGCAGTTCGCTTGTGAGTTCAGAGGTGCCGAGGCCCAGCAGTTTCGCGACTTCGGTCATCTGCGGGGGTGTGTGTTGACGCGGCTGGATGGTCGAGATGTTCGAGGCGCTGTCGACAGAGCTGACGATCATTGGGGAATCCCTCCTGGTTAGTGACTGTGGAGCTGTCCGGATAATCGACCGCAAAAGCGGTTTAGGTGTTAGAAAACTGTGAGAGTGGGCCGGCGGTGGGCATTCCTACAGTTTTTCTACACTTTCTTTAGCTATTTCTGGAGTGATTGCTTGATGCTCGCCAGGTGGCTGTGCGCGCAGTTAATCTCAAACTCGGCGATCGAGTGCTTCAGCGAGTCGGCTGGGTTCTCGGTGTGGCGGCGGTTGTTTGCGCCATGCTGGCGGTGTGGGCGAGCGCTTCTGCGAACGCCGCGGCGTCGGTGAGCAGCAACTGGGCTGGTTATGCGGTTGTGCCGTCTGCGGGCGGTCGCTCAGCTTTCAGCAGTATTTCTGGCTCGTGGACGGTGCCGGCTGCGACGTGTAGCGACCGGGGTGACACCTACTCGGCGGCTTGGGTTGGGCTTGGTGGATTTCACGAAAGCTCGCACGCACTTGAGCAGATAGGTACCGATGCTGATTGCAGCCGTTCTGGCGGCGCGGTGTACTCCACTTGGTATGAGCTAGTCCCCGCCGCGCCGATCACGCTCAAGCTGAAGGTGCACGCCGGTGATGCGATGGTCGCGTCGGTCACGGTGAAGGCTCACGACGTGACGTTGCGAATCCGCGATCTGAGTACCGGCAAGATCTTCACGCGAACTCGACGTGTGTCGCGGATCGACTCGTCTTCGGCGGAGTGGATAGTCGAGGCGCCGTCGGTTTGTGTCACTACGAACATATGCAGGACGCTGACGCTGACCGATTTCGGCAGCGTGGCGTTCTCGGATCTCTCAGCCACCGCGGGAGGACAGACCGGCCCAATCGAAGACCCGCTGTGGAGGGCCACCGAGCTCGAACTGCGTGAAGCTCAGAACTTCCCTGTAGGGCCACGTGCCTCGGCGGCGAGCATTTCAGCCGTTGCCGTCCCATCAGCCCTGTCGAGCGGCGGCTCGGCGTTTGCGGTGAGTTGGGGCGAACAGGCGACCCAGACCGAACAGCCGACCCCGCCGACGCTGCCGGGCTTCAACGGTGGTCCACCTTGAGCAACGTGCCCGCTGTGCGCTCATACACTTATCTAACGGTTTCTTTACGGGGCTCTTGGTTGGTGTGGGGATGCTTGGTGTCACCGTGTCTCGCGTCTGTGCGAGACACGGTGCCTTCTTTGCTCTGCAACCTCTGACTGAAGGAACCTGTGTCTAAACGCAACGAACGACCTTGGTTGGTAATTACCCTCGGCGTACTGTGCATCGTGGCGATCGTCGTCGCGTACACAACTGTGGGGCAGGCATCGCAGAGCACGGCGCAGAGCACCAGGACCGCCACGGTGGCGAAGGGTGTTGTGCAGTCGACGGTCTCGGGTAGCGGCAACCTGCAGTCTGCTAGCCAGCTGGACCTCGGGTTTAGACGAGCGGGGTCGTGACACACATCTATGTGACCCAGGGCGAGCACGTGACGGAGGGTCAATTGCTGGCAACCCTGAACCCTGAGAGCGCCGAAGTCACCCTCGCCCAGGCGAAGGCCAGCCTGCAGTCAGCGGAAGCGAACCTCAGCCAAGAGGAAGAAAGCGACGGGGAAACGTCAACCGGGCAGGGCTCCAACACGGGGAGCGCTGCGCAGGCGAGCACCGCCTCGGTTCACAGCGAGTCGGTGGCTTTGACGGCGTCCACCCAGGCCACCACACCTCAAGCCACGACTCCCGCGAGCACACCCACGACGACCACACCAACCACGCCAACGACGACCACTCCCACGAGCACCACGACCACGCCGAGCACGACTACGACCACACCAACCACGCCGACGACGACGAGCACTCCGACTCAGACGGGTACGTCTAGGAGTAAATCTCCGGCCAAGACGACGCCGTCGGCGGGAGCGAGCAAAGAAGGCGAACAGCAGTCGGGCGGCTCCTCTCCAGCGAAATCCACAGTCAGCTCGGCTACGCGTGAAGCGAACCTCGCTTCAGCGAAAGCTGCTGTGAAGAGCGATCGGCTGACGGTGCAAAGTGATGAACAGGCCGTCCAGGACACGAAGCTGTATGCACCGCAGGATGGGACGATCGTCAGCTTGTCCGGGGAAGTCGGCGAAACCGCGTCGGCAAGCGGGACTACGAAGGCTTCAAGCTCCAGCAGTTCGAGCAGTAGCTCCTCGGCAGGCACAGGCGCCTCAGCGCTGGGCGGTGCCTCCACCGGCTCTTCGAGCTCCTCGACGGGCTCATCAAGCTCATCATCGTTTGCGGTGCTGAGCGACCTGTCCTCGATGCAACTGGTGGCGGCGCTCAGCGAATCGGAAATCGGCAACGTGCATGTCGGACAGATCGCGACGGTAACTGTCGAAGCCCTCAGTGGCGCCAAGCTCGCAGCTCATGTCAGCGAAGTCGCTACGCTTTCCACGAGCAGCAGCGGGGCCGTGAGCTATGACGTGACCTTCCAGCTGGACCAGCTGGCATCCGGCTTGAAGCCCGGGATGAGCGCGACCGCAGAAGTCGTCGTCAAGCAGGCCGAGGGGATCAATGTCCCGACGAGCGCGATCACTGCCGACTCGGTGACCGTCGAGCGTGCCGGCAAGCAGGTCAGCCAGGCCGTGACGACGGGGCTGGCGGGCGACAGCTCGACGATCATTCTCAGTGGGTTGAAGGCTGGAGAGACGGTCGTCCTGCCGGAGGCGAGCACCACGGGCTCAAGCGGCGCGAGCCTGACCTCCAGACTGGGTGGTCTCTCCAAGTCGGGCGGCCTTGGCGGCGGTCTGGGCGGCGGTGGCGGGTTCCCCGGCGGCGGTGGCGGTGGAGGTGGAGGTGGCTTTCCCGCCGGAGGCCCGCCGTGATGCGCTCGCCGAGAGTTACCGACGCGCGATCCGGCCCATCGGGACGGTCTGCTCGCCCCCAGCCGCTGGTCAAGCGCCGCCCGCTCTCACGGCAGGCCGGCGATGGCCGGCGTCCGCGGCCACCGGCGATTCTGGTGCGCGAGGTCACCAAGACCTACGAGCTGGGGCAGATCAGGGTACGCGCGTTGCGCCGGGTCTCTCTGCAGATCGACCGCGGTGATTTCGTCGCGATCATGGGCAGCTCGGGCAGCGGCAAGAGCACGCTGATGAACATCCTTGGCTGCCTGGACATACCCTCGAGTGGCCGCTATCTGATCGACGGGGTGGATGTGCGCAGCCTCGATGAGGACGACCTCTCGGATTTGCGCAACCGTAAGATCGGGTTTGTCTTTCAGAGCTTTAACCTTGTGGCGCGCACCAGCGCGATCGCGAATGTGGAGTTGCCGCTCGCCTACGCGGGGGTCGATCGCGCGACGCGTCGCCGCCGCGCGGAGGATGCGCTCGGTGCGGTCGGGATGGCCAATCGTCTGCACCACCAGTCATCGGAGCTCTCCGGGGGCCAGCAGCAGCGGGTCGCGGTCGCCCGGGCGATCGTGACAAACCCAACGCTGATTCTCGCCGATGAGCCGACGGGGAACCTCGACTCGCACTCCACCGAGGACGTGCTGCGAATCTTCGCGGATCTCAACGAAGAAGGCCGCACGGTGGTCCTGATCACCCACGAGCCCGATGTCGCCGAACAGGCCAAGCGGGTGATCAGCTTGAGCGATGGCGAGGTCGTCGAGGATCGTCGGATCGCCGGCGTGCATGACGCGCCGCCTGTGCTGCACCACCTGAAGTCCGCGCATCATCCGGTCGAGCCCGCCGTCACGCAGGCGCATGTGCGGGTGCAGTCGTGATCGGGCTCGAGACGATGCGGATCGCCTGGGGTGGGATCACCGCGAACAAGCTGCGCTCCGGGCTGACGATCCTCGGGATGACGATCGGAGTCGCCTCGGTGATCATCCTGATCGCGGTCGGCAACGGCTCCTCCAACGCCGTCAAGTCTCAAATCCAGAGCCTCGGCACGAATGTGCTGCTGGTGATGGCGGGCGCCGGGCGCGGCGGCATCCGCGCGTCCAGCGCGAGCACGGTGTCATTGACCAAGGGTGACGCCGAAGCCCTGCAGAGCAAAGACCTCGCGCCGGATGTCAAGAGCGCCTCGCCGGTGGTGAACGCCTCGAGCGTGAAACTTGTCTATGGCGGCTCGAGCTTCGAACCGTCGTCGTTCATCGGCACCACCCCGTCCTATCTCACTGCTCACAGCTACGAGTTCGCCGAAGGCGCCTCGTTCACCTCCGAAGACGTGGCCAAGCACGCGCGCGTGGCGGTGATCGGCCAGGAAGTCGTGCAGGAACTGTTCGCCGGTCAGAGCGCCGTGGGGCAGAACATGAAGGTCAACGGCTCAAACTTTGAAGTGGTCGGTGTGCTGGCGAAAAAGGGAACGAACGGCACGACCAACGAGGACGACGTGGTGATGGCGCCGATCACGACGGTGCAGAGCGCGCTGACCGGTGCGGGATCGATCGACTCGATCACGGTCGAGGCGAAGTCCGAATCCTCACTCGACGCCGCCGAAGGCGAGGTCACGCAGATCATCGAGGAACGCCATAAAATCAAGGACACCTCAGAACCCGGCTTCAGCGTTCTGAACCAGGGGTCGCTGCTGTCGACCTCCAGCTCCTCCTCGGGGGTCTTCACCACCCTGCTGGGCGAGGTCGCCGCGATCTCGCTGCTGGTCGGTGGGATCGGCGTGATGAACATCATGCTCGTGAGCGTCACCGAGCGCACCAGGGAGATCGGGATCCGCAAGGCGATCGGGGCCAGGCGCTCGGACATTCTCACCCAGTTCTTGACGGAGGCTGTGCTCGTCTCCCTGATCGGGGGCCTGACCGGCGTCGCCGTTGGCGTGCTCGGTAGCCAGTTCAAGATCGCCGGGGTGCAGCCGGAGATCGCGACGTACTCGATCTTCCTCGCCTTCGGCGCGGCGGCGCTCTCCGGCTTGTTCTTCGGCACCTACCCCGCCGCCCGCGCTGCACGCCTCAGACCGATCGAAGCGCTGCGCTTTGAGTGAGCAAACTTCCCCCATAGAGGAGCCCGCCATGCCTGACGAGCAACAGACAGCCCACGACAGTCCAGCCTACGATCCCGCCGTACAGACGCCGGAGACGCTCGCGTATGAGCCGATCGAGGACGAGCAAGACGAGTGGGCCGAGGAGCCCGAGGATCTCGAGCTGCCTGCCCGGTCGCGCCGACGGCTGCTGACACCGATCCCGCTCGCGCTGCTCGGCGTGCTGCTGATCGCTGCCGGGTTCATCGCCGGCGTGCAAGTCCAGAAGGGCCAAACCTCCACCGCGTCCACCGGCGGCGCTCCGGCGGGCCTCGCCTCACGCTTTGCGGCGCTTCGCGGCGGCACGTCGGGCACCGGCAAAACCCCGGCGGGCGTCCCCGCGGGAGGGTTCCCTGGCGCCGGCACGGGCGCCGGCCGTCCGACTTCCGGCACCGTGGCCTACCTAGACGGGAACACGCTGTATGTGACGAGCTCCGAAGGCAACACCGTCAAGGTCAAAACCTCGCCGAGCACGAGCGTTACCAAGACCGTGAAAACGAAAGTCAAGGGTATCCACCCCGGTGAAACGGTGACGGTCACCGGCGCCACCGCCACGAATGGGACCGTCAGCGCCGAATCGATCAGCGTCGGCTCGTCAGGCACGGGTCTCGCGGCGCTGCTCGGCGGCGGCGGCTCCGGCGCAACCAGTAGCCCAAGCAGCAGCAGTGGCTCATCGCCGCTGTTCGGCTCTGGCTAGAGCAATACGACAACTCTCAAACAAGGAACGATAGATGCCCACTCACCCGCCTCGCGCTCATCAACCAACAAGCCGCCGCCACACCCGGCCGGTGCTCGCCCTGCTGGTCCTTGGCGCCTGCCTGATGCTGGCGGCGTGCGGAAGCTCCTCCGGCAGCGGCGGTAGCACCAACTCCGCGAACAGCAAATCGGCGACAACGCCGAGCAACGCGCCTGGGGCTGGCTCTGCCAAGTCGACGGCGCTGCGCGAATGCCTGCAAAAGCAGGGCGTGACGCTCCCTTCCGCGCCATCCGGCGGCAACCCGCCATCCGGCTCGGCACCCCCAGCCGGCGCCGCGGGCCAGCGTCCCGGTGGTGGATTCAAACCGCCCAAAGGCGAGAGCGCCGCGCAGTTGCAAGCCGCGCTGAAGAAATGCGGTGGCGGGAACTTCCCGGCCGGCGGAGCCGCGCGGTTCCGCGGCACTGGTTCAAGCAAGACGTTTGCGAAATTCACGGCCTGCATGCGTGAAAACGGTGTCGACCTGCCTGCAGCGAACACCTCGGGCAAAGGCCCCGTGTTCGACACCAAGGGCATCAATACGAGCAGCGCGGCCTTCAAGAGCGCCGAGAGCAAGTGCAGCAGCGACCTCGGCGCAGCCGCCGGCGGCGGCGGCCCACCGAACGGCGCGCCTCCAAGCGGCGGGCCTCCCAGCGGCGGCGGATCTCCGCCTAGCGGCGAAGCCCCGGCCGGCGGCGCTCCGCCCACCGGCGAAGAAGGCTAGCCCGAGATGACCGAAGTGTCGGCATGGCGGGCGTGATCACCGCTCGCAAGCGAATTCTGCGTGCAGTGCTTTCCGCTCTCGCCGCCGGCATGGCCGGCCCGCTCGCCGTGAACACGACGGCGAGCGCCGCCGACTCGGCTACGACCACGACGACGACGTCCACCTCAGCCGAACCCAGCCCGGAAGCGAGCAGCGGCGATTCGTCGTCGACGAGCTCCACATCGACCACGGAAGCGACCACGCCGACCACGACAACGACCACGACCACGACCACGACGTCAACAGCCCCGCCAGCCAGCACTCCCGCTGCCCCCGATAGCGAAGCGGCGCCGACGGTGGTGCGCCAGCGAGAACAGCAGAAGACCGCTGGTGAGGGCGAACCGAGCACGAGCGCCAGTCCGAGCACCAGCAAGACCGGCAAGAAGAAGACGACCACGGTGAGTAAGACCCCATCCAGCGCCAAGAAGTCTGCAGCTGGAAACAAGGTTGCCCCGTCGCCGGAATCAGTCGCCGAGGAAGGGGCGCTCGCCGCGGCGCTGGACTCCTCGGCAGCCTCTGCGCAGGCGCTCGACTTCTACCGCATACCTTTGTTCTTGCTGCCGGTCTACAAGGCGGCCGCCGTCCAGTACGGCGTCCCGTGGCAGGTTCTCGCGGCGATCAACGAAGTCGAGACCGACTACGGCAACGATCTGTCGGTCTCCACGGCGGGCGCGGTGGGATGGATGCAGTTCATGCCCAGCACGTGGCTGCAGTACGGCGTGGACGCCCTCGACGCCGGATACGCCGACCCGTATAACCCGGTGGACGCGATCTTCGCCGCGGCGCGCTACCTGCGAGCAGCCGGCGCGCAGACCGATCTGCGTGCGGCGATCCTTGCTTACAACCACTCCGAGGAATACGCAAGCTCGGTCCTGCTCCGGGCCAAGCTGATCTCTGCCTACCCCAAGGCCGTGGTCTCGACCTTGACCGGGCTGATCGACGGTCGGCCACCCGTGACCGGCAAACAGCTCGTGTGGAGCACCCCGGTTGGAGAGTCCTCCTCGACTTCGAGCGCGAGCGTGATCCCGAGCAAGGCCGTGAACACCAGCACGCCGGGCTCGACGCTCGCGCCTTCGCCGACCGCCGCCGCGACGGCCCGCACATCAGCCACCGCGGCTCCCTCCCCGAAGTCGCTGGACTTTGACGATTTGACCAGCGTCCCGAACGCATCGGTCGTCGCCGTCGAGGATGGACGCGTCGAGAAGATCGGCGACTCGCGCCGACTGGGAAAGTACGTGGTGCTGCGTGACGTCTACGGCGACGTCTTCACATACGCCGGCCTGGGCAGCATCGCTTCCACCTACTCGCTGGCGAAGTCCGCGAGCGAGCCGACGAAGTCCCCCGTGGTGGAAGCCGCCAGCAGCCGAGCGCCCACGCCCACCCAGCCGGCGAGCGCAGGAGCCCAGTCGCCGGCGACGCAACATGCCGAGACATCGCTGCAGAGCAGCCTCCTCTCATCTGACCTCGGGCAACTGTCATTGTCTTTGCTTCCGAAGGAACAGACACTCGCCGGGACGCGCAACCCCGCCGCGGTCGCACATACGGCCAGGAAGGCACAGCAGAGCACCACGCCTCAGAAAGTGCCATTGCGGCGCGGATCGGTCGTGGCGAGCGGCACCGTGCTCGGTCATGTCGGCGTGCCCAGCGGCGACCGCGATGGTCACCTGCGCTTTGCCATCCGGCCCGCGGGCGACACGAGCACGATCGACCCGGGCCCGGTGCTGGCCAACTGGAAGCAACTGCAAACGGCACTGCACCCGCGGGGAGCCAAGGCATCAAACGCCCTGCTCGGGGCAACCACGAGCGATCTCTTTTTGATGTCCAAGGACCAGCTCGAGAGCTCCGTACTCGAGGACCCCGATATCACGATGACCGCCTGCGACCGCAGGGAAGTAGCGGCCGGCAGGGTCGACAAGCACGTGCTCGCGGTGCTTGCCTTCCTCTCGCGCAGCGGCCTGGCCCCGACCGTCAGCGCGCTGCGCTGCGGACAGGATCAATACACGGCATCCGGTGCCCTCTCTGCGCAATACAACGGCGACGCCGTGGACATCTCGGCGATCAACGGCATTCCGGTCGCGCACCACCAAGGAGCGGGCACGATCACCGATCTAACGATCCGTGCGCTGCTGACGCTGCCGAGCGGATTCGTGCCCCACGAAATCGTCAGCCTGACGCGGTATCCGGGGGCGAGCAACACGCACGCCGAGACGTCTTCCGCGAAGGAGATTCGCCTCCAGTTCAGCCCGACCACGGCGTCCGCCGCACACCTCGCGCGCGACGGGCGCAACGCGCCGGCGCCGCTCGAGACTGCCACGAGCGCACTGAGCGCCGCTCAGTGGAACCAGTTGATGACGCGGGTGGCAGCGTTGCCGGCCCCGACCGTCGCTACCAAGCCGAGCTCCGCCGCCGTCACCGACCCTAAGCGTGGCTAACGTCCCGGTCGCTCACGCCGTCGCATCGGGTCGGCGGGCGGCCGTTCTGTGTTACTGGGGCACCGAAGCTCACGGTTAGACGGGCGCCGCCGCCGGGCGCGTTCTCGGCCTTGACGTAGCCTCCGTGTGCTTCGGCGGCCTGGCGCACGATCGCGAGCCCGAGCCCGGAACCGGGGAGCTTGCGCGCCCGGTCGGCTCGATAGAAACGGTCGAACACGAACGGGAGATCGGACTCCTGAAAGCCCGGGCCGTGATCGCGAACGCTCAGCACCCCCTCTCGTAGGCTGATCTCGATCGTACCGTCGGCCGGGCTCCACTTGCGGGCGTTGTCGAGCAGGTTCGAGACGGCACGGTTGATGCGATCCGCCTCGCCGCTGAGGACGGTCGGCTCGAGGCTCACCTGCAGCTGTACCTCGCCGCGTCTTTGGGCTCGCTGCACCGCGTACTCGACGATCTGGTCGAGATGCACAGCATCGTGGGCCGGCTCCGTCTGGGTCTCGCGCGCGAGCTCTACAACATCGCTGACCAGTGCCGTCAGCTCGTCGAGTTCCTCGACGATATCGTCCTGAATGCTCGCTTGATCCTCCGCGGGAAGACGGTCGGCTTCGCGCAGAATCTGGATGTTCCCGCGCAGCGCCGCGATCGGTGTGCGCAGCTCGTGGCTCGCGTCGGCGACGAGATGCCGCTGGGCCTGCACGGAGCGCTCCAGCACGTCAAGGGTGCGATTGAAGCTCGCCGCCAGCCGAGCGATCTCGTCATGGCCCGTGACATCCAGCCGCTGAGAGAGATCCAGCGTGTCACTCAAGACCTCCGCTCGTCTCGTGAACCGCGCGACCGGCACCAGCGCCGTACGCGCCACCAGGGCGCCGAGAACGGCTGCGATCGCGATACCGGCCAGGCCCACGAGTGCGAGCAAAATCAGAATCTCGTTCAGCTCGTGGTCGACCTGGGTGAGCGGCAACGCGATCAGGACCGCGCCGAGCGAACCAGCGCCCACCGTAATCACACGCAGATGGGTCCCCTTGACAGTCCGATCAGACAGCGCCCGCCCGCTGCCGCGCGCCGCGATCGCCCGGTCCCGAGCGCTGGGTGAGATCCTCGGCGAGGAGCCCTGCCCGCCCGGAACACGGATCTGATCGCTCTTGGACACGAACTGGACATAGCCGGAGGCGGCGCCGAACTGAGGTGGCTTGATATCCCGAGGGAACCCGGCCGGCAACTTCGCGCCACGCGGCAGACCACCACGAGCAAACACTGAGGCTGGAGGCAGAGCACCAACACCGGTGAATATCTGGGCGCGCTGACGCAGATACCCGTCGACCTGGCCACGCAGATCGGCACGGACTACGACATACACAGTCACCGCGGCTCCCAGCACCGCCAGCACGACCGCGAGTCCCGCGACGGCCGCGATCCGCGCCCGCAAAGTCATAGCTCACGCAACACGTATCCGACGCCCCACACGGTCTGGATCAGCGGCCGAGCGCCCACGGCCTCGAGCTTGCGTCGCAGATAGCCGACATACACCCGCAGCGCGTTCGAGGACGCTCCAAAGTCATAGCCCCACACGCACTTATAGATATGGCTGTGAGCCATCACCTGCCCAGGGTTCAACATGAACAGCTCGAGCAGTTGATACTCGGTGCGCGTCAACTCCGTGAAATGGTCCCCGACGAGCGCGCCGTACCTCGCGGAGTCCAGCTGGATCTCAGCAAACGAAAGTAGCTTCGGCGGCGCGTCGTCAGGCATCTCACGGCTACGGCGCAGCAACGCTCGCAGACGCGCCTTCAGCTCCTCCACATCAAAGGGCTTGACCATGTAGTCATCGGCGCCGACGTCCAGGCCCTCGACGCGGTCGCTGATCGCGCTACGCGCGGTAAGCATCAAGATCGGCACTCGCTCCCCGACCCGTCGCACGCCCCGGCACACCTCCAAGCCGTCTATATCGGGCATACCCACGTCCAGCAGCACCACGTCGGGAACATCGCTCGTGATCAAATCGAATGCCTCAGCGCCACCGTCAGCGGTCTGCACCTCATAGCCATCCAGGGTCAACACGCGGCGCAGCATTTCGCGCACACCACGCTCATCATCGACCACGAGGGCTCTCACCCAAGGATTGTGACCTGCCTCCGCCGTCCTCTGGAGGATTCCTACGCTTTCCTTATACCTGCGGCGCCCTACCGGTGCCTAGTTCGGCAACGCGTCAGCGGACTGCGGCCTCGCGGATCAGTCGTTCCCAATCCTCACGCAGCGGCTTGGCCCCAAGCTCGGTAATCACCATCGCCAGGACTCGCTCGAGACCAACCGCGCCGGTAGGTAGGTGGACCTTCCCGAGCCACCGATCGCCGACCTGGATGTTGGCGCCGACATGCATGTGCGGCCAGGTGATCGGACTGTTGCCGCTGGGATGCCAGTGATAGGAGACGAGCTCGCGGCCCTCGTATCCGATCGCGTAGAGGTAGCCGCGAACCTCGACGCGCCATCCGTCGGCGTCTTGGCGGACCTCGTATTCCTCAGAGACGTCGATCGAGAGAGGACCGCCGCGCATCTTCGCCGTGTCAGCAAGTTCGAGCTCGTGCGGCGCGTCCGAGAGATGATAGGCACGGACGACGACGTGGACGCTCGTCACGCAGGACAGCAGCCGCACGGTCCTGCCGCGGTAGTGCTCGATGGCCTCGGCGGGTGTCTTACTTGTGTGTGGCATGGAGCGGGAGCATCATCGCAACGCGCGTCACGTCGGGGCTATCGTCAATGTCGATCTCGCCCGCGTTCAGACGCCGCTCGAACTCCTCGCCGCTCATGCCCAGGCGCTTGCGTGCCTGTTCATCGACTCGCTGGTCCCACTCCTCCGGGCTCAGCTCGCGGATCTCGTTGTCAGTTCGGGTAGCCATTGCAAACGCTCCTTGGAAGGAATCGGCCACACGGGCCAACGCCTTGACCATCCATAGTAGGGGAGGACGCGGGCGACGTCCATCGGTCGGGTTTCGGCGGGCACCGGCGGGCGTCTGACGCCCGCCGTGCCATACCCTTTCATGCGGCTGCGACGAGCTGCAGCGCGCGGGTCTTCTCGGGTCCATCGTCTAGCGCACGGGCGAAGCGCTGGCCGCTCGAGCGCAGTGGGCGCATCCAGTCGCCGTACTCCACGATGGCGTTCACGGCGGCCCACTTGGAGCCGGGCGCGTTGCCCTGCGTGTCGCCGCGCATGAACAACTCGGCGATGCGGTCCTTCGTCTGCTGCCGCGACTTGCGGGTGCGACTGCTCACCGAATCGCTCGTGCCGCTCGGGTAGAGCTCATCGAGGACCGCGCGGAGCTGGCGTTCGGTGCAGCGCTCTGAGGCGAGCTGGTCGCCGAAGCGCTTGAACTGCTTGTAGTAGCGGACCGAGAGATCCAGCACCCGCCGATCCTCGTGGACCCGCAGCGTGACCGCTTCGGTGTGCCGGATCGAGAACTTCTGACGAGCATCCAGAAGACCCCAGTTGAGCGTGTTATGGCAGACGACGCGGATCGGTGTGGTCGCAGCGACCACGGCGGTCGAACCGTCGTGGCTGTTCATCAGCAGCACGTATGGACGCACGGCGTCACCCCCGACCTCAACGTGATCGGGCAACGTCGCAAGCACCCATACACGGCGCCCGCCATGCAGGCTGCCGGCCGTCTCGAAGTGGATCGAGCTGCCGAGAAGCTGGTCGATGAAGTCGAACGCCTCGTGGTTCTGCACGATGCGATAGCGCTCGCCCACGATCCCGAGCACCTCGCGCGTGTCCTGACGGACCGTTGCGAAGAAGCCGGGGATCTCCTCGCAGCGCGGCAGCCACAAGTCGTCGCTCGGCTCATCGCCGCGATCGACGGCAATGGGCTCCTTGGCGACACTCCAGCCGAGTCCCGAAGCCTCAATGGCCTCCGCGACCGTCGCCGGTGGTTCGTCGAGCACCACACCCAAGCCGTGCCAGGGGGTCTCGCGTACCGAGAACATGGTGTCCGAGTCAGTGAGTCCAGCGGACATTTGTGCCTCCTTCAGGTGGGGCCCCGCCGGGTGCGGGGCCGGTCGCAGCCCCGGCCGCATCCCCACGAGGGGATGCGAAAATGGCCGGGCAAGCCGGCTCCCGCACCCGGGGCGTTCATAGCGAGGTCGTACCCGATGCAACCTTTCCATTGCACTCTTGGTCCGCATGTGGAATATGTTGTGCATACTGATTGCACCGTGCGCGGTGCTGGGTTGCGGTGGTACAAGTCATCTCGGATGAAGCGCTATGGGTCAGCGGCAAGGAGTTGCGGTAACGCAGATCTGCCTGGTCGGAGCCGGGGTGCTGGGGTCGTTCTTGTTGTGGAGGCCCGTGATTCCTTGCAGAGCGCGGTCGTGGTTCGCGCATTTCTGCGATTCGGCATCGCTATGAGGCTGTGCTGTCGGACCTCGCGCCGGCTCGGACGCGTGCAACCGAGCCCGGCCCGCTCGTAGGAGCGAACTCGATGGCGCTTTCTGGGGACCGAGCCGTTGTTCCGTTCGTCGGTCGCGAGGTCGAGTTGGCCGCCGTCGTCGGGATGATCGATGATTGCCGAGCGGTTACGCTGACCGGAGCTGGAGGGGCGGGCAAGACGCGGCTGGCTTTGGAGGCGGTGCGTCGCGCAAACGTCGTTGGGCAGCGGGACACCTTCGTTTTGCCAATGGCGCGGATCGCCTCGCCGGAGCTTCTGACCGCGGCGATGCTAGAGGAGTTGGGGGGTCGCCAGGAACCGGGGCGCGACACGATGGAGAGCATCGTCGCGCGGCTGGGGGGCCGGCCGGTTCGGCTCGTACTCGACAACTGCGAGCACATTGTCGCCGAGCTCGCGGGCGTGCTCGGCGAGCTTCTGGCGTGCTGCCCTGAGCTCAGTGTGCTCGCGACGTCGCGCCAGCCGCTCGCGCTGGAGGGCGAGAAGGTCTTACAGGTGCCGGCCATGTCGTTGCCTGACGGCGATGCCCGGCATGCTCTGTTGTCGGTGGTGGAGTCAGAGGCGGGCCGACTGTTCATCGCGTGCGCCGTTACCCGCGTCGAGGATTTCGCCGTCTCGCCGACAACGGCACGGGCTATCGCCCGAATCTGCGTCGAGCTTGACGGGATACCGCTCGCGATTACGCTGGCGGCGGCACGTGTCGTTGATCGGTCGCCTGAGGAGATTGCTGAGGGCCTGGCTGGTCGGTTGCGCTTGGCCTCCGACGGCGGCCCGGCCGCTACCCACGCGGCGGCGCATCAGCGCAGTCTGCGCGCGTCCCTGGACTGGAGCTATGGTCCGTTGAACGACGCCGACCAGGTCTTGTTCCGACGGTTTGCCGTGCTGAGCGGCGCGAGCGTCGAGGACGCACGCGCGGTCTGCTTGCCGTCGCTGGACACCGGGGACGTGCGGGCTCGGCTGCTCAGTCTGTCCGAACGGGGGCTGATCGCCGAGCAGCCCGACGCGCTGCTGGGCGCCACCTACGAGATGCTGGGGACAGTGCGTGAATACGCGCTTGGGCTTCTCGCGTCAGCACAGGAAGAGGACGAGTTGCGCGACCGGCATCTGGCGGTGTTTGGCGAGCTCGCCGCCGAAGCTGACAGTCTGCTCAACAGCCCCGCGGGCCGACGGGCGCTGCACCTGCATCTCCCCGACCTGCGTACCGCTCTCTCGCGCGCAATCGAAAGGGACCCGCCGGCGGCGCTGGCGATGTGCGAGGGGCTCGCGCACTACTGGTTCGTCGCCGACCACTTCGCCGAGGGTCGCGCGAGTTGCGCTCGCGCTCTCGCTGTCGCCGATGGCTGCGACGCCGCCGCGCGGGCATTGGTGCTGTGGTGCTCGGCGCTGCTCGCTGCGGCCGTCGAGGACTACGCCGAAGCCCACGCGCTCGCGACGCAGGGGCTGGCGCTGGCAGAACGCTCCGGGGACGAGCGCGCGCTCGGGCTGTGTCTACAGATCACGAGCTTCGCGCTGGGCACCGTCGATCCGCAGCGCGCCGCCGAAAGCGGATCGCGGGCCCTCGAGTTGCTCAGGGGCGCCGGGAGCGCGCACGACCTCGGGCACGCGCTCATGACGCTCGCGTCCATCGAAGCTCTCCGTGACCGCTTCGACGCGTTCACCGTTTTGCGTGCCGAGTTCATGTCGCTACCGGAAGCGCGCGACGATCAGTGGCTGAGAATCCTGCTCGACCTGCACGCCGCCTGGGCCCATCTGACTCAGGGCGAACCGCGCGCGGCGCTCGAGCAAGCCGACCGGCTGCTGGAGATGGTCGGCGGGGAGGCGTCGATGCGCGCGGCGCTGGCGCAAGCGCACCGGCTTCATGCGATGGCACACTCGGGCGATGCCGATAAGGCGCTCGCGGAGGGCTCGGCTGCACTCGACGCGGCCCGTGCAGCCGGTTCGGAGGTGGCCGTGCTCGCGCTGGAACAGGCGCTGGCGATCACGGAGCTCGCCCTTGGCGATCTCGACGGGGCGCGGCGTCGGGCCGAGCGGCACGTGGACGCCGCAGCGCTTCACTCTGCCGCGACCTGGCGCGAGCTGCTTGCCCGGATCGCGCTCGACCGCAACGATCTGGAGCTGGCGTCTGCTCACGCGGCGGCGATCAGAGAGATCGCCCAGCGCTCTGGCAGCGAGCGACAGGCCGCGCTTTCACAGTATCTCGAGGGCGTGGCTGCCCTCCAGGAGGGGGACCTTCCTGCTGCAGCTGATTGTCTGCACACATCACTCAGCACACAGGACCAGCATGGATGCCGCCGCGACGCGATCGACACGCTCGAGGCCCTAGGCCATCTCGCGGCTCGCAGCGGCGACATGAAGCGCGCTGGCCGTCTGCACGCGGCGAGTTTCGCGGCCAGGCGAGCCCTGGGATGCATACGAGTTCCGCCGGAGAGCCCCGAACTGCGCGAGCAGCAGGCGCACGTGCAAGCCGAGCTCGGGATCGAAGCCGCGGCACAGGCGCGCGCAGAGGGAGAACGGCTCCCTCTAAAGCAGGCGATCGCCTACGCGCAACGCTCTCGCGGTCGCCGCCGGCGGGCGCTCGCGGGACTGGCGAGCCTCACCCCGACCGAGACCGAAGCCGCGCAACTCGCCGCCGGCGGCCTCAGCAACCCTGAGATCGCAAGTCGCATGTTGATCTCGCGCGACACGGTCAAGGTCCACCTATCCCACGTCTACGGCAAGCTCGGAGTTACCAGCCGCACCCAGCTCGGCGTCATGCTCACCGACGCGGACACCCGCGCCGCCAGCAGCGACGACTGACCGGCCCCGCCATCGTCTCAAACGGGTGACGAGGTTTACCCAGGTAGGTGATGTTCTGTCCGCGCCCGCGAGGTAGAGTCGCCGTCGGCACCGCTCGGGCGCAGCGATGCAACTCAGCCTTTTCCGGACTGAACGGAGGATACGGCTTCATGTATGACTATGTGATCGTTGGAGCGGGCTCCGCTGGGTGTGTTCTCGCGGCGCGGCTGACAGAGGATCCGGATGTCTCGGTGATGCTGATCGAGGCGGGACCGACAGACACCTTGGAGAACGTCCACGTGCCCGCAGCCGCAGCACAGCTCTTTCACACGCAGCTCGATTGGGACTACTCGACGCTGCCCGAGCCGCGGCTTGACCACCGCCGCTTGCATCTGCCGCGCGGCAAGATGCTCGGAGGAACCTCGTCGTTCAACTGGATGGTCTACATCCGCGGCCACCGCGCCGACTACGACGAATGGCGCGACCGGGGCTGCACAGGATGGGGCTACGAGGATCTGCTGCCGTACTTCATCAAGGCTGAGGACAACGAGCGCGGCCCATCCGATTACCACGGGGTCGGCGGCCCGCAGACCGTCTCCGATGGTCGCTCGCGCAACCCGATCACCGAGGCATTCCTCGACGCCTGCGACGAGCACGGCTTGGCGCGCAACGACGACTTCAACGGCGCCGAGCAGGACGGCTTCGGCCGCTACCAAGTGACCCAGCGCGGCGGGCGTCGCTGCTCCACCGCCGTTGCGTACCTGCACCCGGCGATCGATCGCCCGAACCTGGCGGTCGAGCCGTTCATGCGGGTCCAGCGCGTCCTGTTCGAGGACGGCCGCGCCGTCGGCGTGCACGCGAGCTACGCGAACGAGCTCGATGATCCCCACGAGCTGCGCGCCGAACGCGAGGTGATCCTGTGCGCCGGCGCCTACAACTCACCCCAGCTGCTGATGCTCTCGGGCATCGGCAACGCCGACCAGCTCGCGATGCTCGGGATCCCGGTGGTGGCCGACCTGCCGGCGGTCGGGCAGAACCTCCAAGATCACTCGGGAAGCGGTCTGCTGTTCACGCACGACGAGCCGGTCTCGCTGCTCGCCGCCGCCAGCGAGGAGAACCTCGCGCTGTTTGCCGCCGAGGGCCGCGGGCCGTTGACCTCGAACGCGGTAGAGACCGGAGGGTTCCTGCGCACCGACGCCGCCCTGCCCGCCCCAGACCTGCAGTTCCACGCGATCCCGGCCGTCGTCCTCGACGAGCCCGTCTACGAGCACGGCTTCACGCTCGCGATCTGCCCGGTCAAGCCCGCCAGCCGAGGGTCTTTGTCGCTGCGTTCGGCCGACCCGACGCAGGCGCCGTTCATCCTCCACAACTACTACGCGGAGGACTCCGACATGCAGGTCATGCTCGAGGGCCTGCGGGTAGCGAAAGAGATCGCCGCGCGCCCGGCGCTCGCGCCGTACACCTCGCGGCTCCACGTCGAGCCGGCGTCGGACTCCGACACTGACCTGCGCGCCTACCTGCGCCAGCAGACCTACACCTTCTTTCACCCGGTCGGCACCTGCCGCATGGGCGCGGACAGCGAGTCGGTGCTCGATCCCGAGCTGCGCGTCCGGGGCGTGGAGGGCTTGCGGGTGGTGGACGCCTCGGCGTTGCCGAGCATCCCGCGCGGCAACACCAACGCTCCGACGATCGCGCTGGCCGAGCGCGCCGCCGACCTGATCGGCCACGGCGAGGCACGGCTGCCCGCGGCCGCCCCGGCGATGACGGGCAGCGTGTAGCCGTGGGCGCCGCTGAGGAGGACCTCGCGCAGGTGCGGGTAGCGGATCGCACCAACTTCGTCGACGGCCCGCCGCACGAGCTGTTCCGACGGATGCGCTCGCAGTGCCCGGTCCACTGGACCGACGGTTTCACCGAGTTCCCCGAGGAGGACGGGTTCTGGTCGGTGACCACCGCTGAGGACGTCACCGAGGTCAGCCGCGACTGGCAGACGTTCTCCTCCGAAATCGGAGGCTTTACCTCGACCAAGAAAACCGGGCTGGCGCTCGAGCTCCAGCAGGCGATGTTCATCGGCATGGACCCGCCCAAGCACGACCGCCTGAAGGCGCTGTTTCAGCGCGGCTTCACCCCGAAGCGGATCGCCGAGCACGAGGACGCGATCCGGGCGATCACCGCCGGGGTGCTCGACCGGATCGCGGGCCGCGAGGGCTGCGATCTCGTCGAGGACGTCGCGCAGCCGGCGGTCTCGCGCGTCATCGGTAGCTTCATGGGCGTGCCACTCGACGACGACGCGGTGTGGGCGCGGCTGATGAACTCGATCGTCGCCTCCGGGGACCCGGACGCCACCCCCGAGGGCGCCAACAGCGTCATGGAAAGCGAGGTGCCGGAGGTGTTCGAGCGCTGCGGGCGGCTGATCGCCCAGCGCCGCGCCGCGCCGACCGATGACCTGATGAGCGTGCTCGTGCACGCCGAACTCGACGGCGAGCGCCTCGAGGACCACGAGATCGTCATGGGCTTCGTGCTGTTGATGGCCGCCGGCAATGACTCGACCAAGGCGACGTACTGCTCAGGGATGCGCGCGCTGATGGACGACCGCGAGCAGATGCGCCAGGTCGTGCAGGACCCGTCGCTGATCCCCGGCGTCGTCGAGGAGTCGCTGCGGATGTTCCCCGCCTTCGGGCACTTCGCGCGCACCGCCACGCGTGACACCGAACTGCACGGTCAGTGGATCCGCAAGGGAGAGAAGGTCGTCATGTGGTACCCGTCGTCCAACCGCGACGAGTCCCGCTACCAAGACCCCGACCGGTTCGACGTGACCCGCAACCCCGAGCACCAGGCGTTCGGCGCCGGCGGACGGCACTTCTGCCTGGGCACCGCGCTCGCGCGCCTGGAGCTGCGGATCCTGTTCGAGGAGACGCTCTCGCGCTACCCCGACATACGAATCGCCGGCGCGCCGACCTACGTCGAGTCGCCGTTCGCCAACCAGCTAAAGACACTGCCGGTCAACCTCTCCTCGACGACAGGCGCGTGAGCAGCGAGCCGACCAGCACTCTCCTGGCCCGGGAGGCGGACGCGCCCTTTCCACTGGCTGCCGCGACCTTGTGTGAGGCGTTTCAGCGCACCGCCGCCGAGCACTCTGAGCGGCTCGCGCTGCGCACGCCGGACAACTCCACCTCGATCACCTGGGAGCAGTACGCGCACCGCGTGCAGCGGATCGCGGCCGGGCTCGCGTCGCTCGGCATCGGACGCGGTGAGACGGTGGGGCTCATGCTCGTCAACAGGCCCGAGTTCAATCTCATCGACACCGCGGCCTTGCATCTCGGCGCCACGCCGTTCTCGATCTACCACAGCTCCACGGCAGAGCAGATCGCCTACCTGCTCGAGAACGCCGCCAACCAGGTGCTCGTCACCGAGCGACGGTTCCTGCCCGTGATCACAGAGGCGATCGCGGCCGGCGGGAGCGTCGAGCACGTCGTGCTCGTCGACGGCGAGGAGGACACGACGATCTCGCTCGGCGCGCTGGAAGTTATGGGCAATCCGGCATTCGATTTCGGGGCGGCGTGGCGGCGGTGGGGCCCGAGGACGTGGCGACGCTGATCTACACCTCGGGCACCACCGGGCCACCGAAGGGCGTCCAGCTCACCCACGGAGGCCTGATGGCACAGATCCGCGCGATGCACGAGCGGCTGCCTGCCTCGCCGGGTGGGCGCATCACCTCGTTTCTCCCCTCCGCGCACATCGCCGACCGCTGGTCGCACCACTACCAGTGCTCGATCGGACTCGGGTTCACCGTCACCTGCATCGCGGACCCGCAGACAGTCGTCGCTCACCTGCCCGCGATCAAACCGACGGCCTGGGGCTCGGTTCCGCGGGTGTGGGAGAAGATGCGAGCGGCGCTCGAGGCGCAGGGCGTCACCAACCCCGCGAGCCTGCCAGAGGAGCAGCGCGCCGCGATCCGCGCAAAGCTCGGGCTCGATCAAGCGGAGTGGCTCGTCGTCGGCGGGGCGCCCTCCCCGCCTGATCTGCTGCGGTACTTCGCCGACCTCGGGCTCGAGCTCTGCGAGCTGTTCGGCATGTCCGAGACATCGTGCACGATCACCTGCAACCCGCCCGGGCGCGTCAAGATCGGCACCTGCGGCCCGGCGATCGACGGGGTCGAGCTCGCGCTCGCCGAGGACGGTGAGTTGCTCGTGCGCGGAGCGATGGTCATGAGTGGCTACCGCGGCGATGCCGCCGCGGACTGCGGAGGCGATCGACGAGGACGGGTGGCTGCACACCGGCGACATCGCGCGGATCGACGCCGACGGGTACGTCACGGTCGTCGACCGCAAGAAGGAGTTGATCATCAACGCCGCCGGCAAGAACATGAGCCCGGCGAACATCGAGGCGGCGCTCAAGAGCGCGCACCCGCTGATCGGCCAAGCGGTCGCGGTCGGCGACCAGCGCCCCTACAACGTCGCGCTAATCGTCCTCGACCCCGACGTCGCCGCCGCGTTCGCGCAGGAGCACGGCATTCAGCGACGCCTCGACGGGCGCACTCGCGCAGCACGAGCGCGTCCAGGCAGACCGTCGCTGGTGCCGTTGCTGATGCCAACACGAAGCTCGCGCGGATCGAACAGATCAAGCGCCACACGATCCTGCCCTGCGACTGGGCGCCCGGCGGCGAGGAGTTGACGCCGACGATGAAGCTCAGGCGCAAGCCGATCGCGGAGAAGTACGCCCCCGAGATAGACGCGCTCTATGCCTGATCCAGGGCGCTCGCCGGAAGGCGAGCGATGATCGACCCGGACGCGATTGACGGCGTGCTGGAGAGCGCGGTGGCCCAGGGCGCGCTGCCAGGGGTCATCGCCGTCGTCGGCGACCGCGACGGGACGGTCTACGAGCGGGCCTTCGGGCTGCTCAGCGTCGACGGTGACCGTCCGTGCCGACTGGATACGATGCTCGCGCTCGCGTCGCTGACGAAGGCGATCACCGGTGTCGCCGCGTTGCAGCTGATCGAGCAGGGCCGCCTCGCCCTCGATCAGCCGGTGGCGAGCGTCCTCCCCGCCTTCGGGAACCTGCAGGTGCTGGACGGTTTCGACGGCGACACGCCGCGGCTGCGCGCGCCAGCCAGCCAAGCGACGATCGGGCAGCTGCTCACCCACACCTCGGGTCTCGGCTACTGGTTCACGAGCGCCGAGCTGCTTCGCTACCACCAGCTCGAAGCGATCCCGGACCCGCTCACCGGCCGCCGCGCTGCGCTCGAGCGCGTGCCGCTGCTCGCCGACCCCGGCGGCGCCTGGATCTACGGGACGAGCACCGACTGGCTCGGCCAGGTGATCGAGGCGCTCAGCGGCCAGGACCTCGCGGCCTACTGCAGCGCCCACATCTTCGCCCCGCTGGGCATGAGCGATACAACCTTCACGCCGAGCTCGGAGCAGCGCGCCCGGATGATGGCGCTGCACGCGCGAGCCGACGACGGGGGTCTGAGCATCTCGCCGATCCGGCTGCCCTCAGAGCCGGAGTTCCTCTCCGGCGGCGGCGGCGCCTACTCGACCGCACAGGACTATCTGCGGTTCACGCGCGCGCTGCTCAGAGGTGGTGAGCTCGACGGTGAGCGCATCCTGCGCCCGGAGACCGTCGAGCTGCTGTTCACCGACCGTCTGAACGGGCTCGAGCTGCCCGACGTCACGCCCTCCGCCGTAGCGGAGCTAAGCAACGACGTGCCCTCGCTCAAAGGGGTCAGGCAAGGCTTCGGCTTGGGCCTTCACGTCTTGCTCGAGCACATACCGGGCAGGCGGCGCGCCGGCACCGGCGATTGGGCGGGCCTGTTCAACTGCTACTACTGGATCGACCGTGCGACCGGCGTCGCTGCCGCGCTCCTGACACAGGTGCTGCCGTTCTTCGACGAGCGGATCGTGAAGGCGATGCTGGCCTTCAACGGAGCCGTGTTCGCCGCCGTGAATGAGGAGGCGCTCGCGTGACGCGCACGATCGCCGAGCTTCCCGGACCCCGCCGGCTGCCGCTGATCGGCAACGCCCACCAACTGTTTCCCCCATCCCGGCTGCACCTGACCGCCGAACGCTGGGCGGACCGCTACGGGCCGATCGTGCGAGTCAACCTCGGCACCCGGCGCATCGTCGGGATCAGCGACCAGGACGCGATCACGGAGATCCTTCGCGACCGCCCGGACGGGTACAGGCGCTGGCTCGATCAGCGCGCAGTGATCGAAGAGATGGGTCCACCAGGGCTGTTCATCGTCGAGGGCGAGGACTGGAAGCGCCAACGACGGCTCGTCTTGACGGCCCTGAACACCAACTACCTCCACCGCTACTTCGAGGTCATCAGACTCGCAACCGAGCGCCTGCACGGACGCCTGCGCACAGCCGCCGCGCGCGGTAGGCCGATCGAGATCTGCCACGAGCTGACCTCGTTCTCGGTCGACGTCACCTCGGCGCTCGCGCTCGGGCACGACCTCAACACGCTCGAGCGCGGCGACAGCGAGCTGCAAGGCCACATCCGCCGCGTCATGCAGATGACGGCCAGGCGAGTGTCCGCGCCGTTTGCCTACTGGCGTCACGTTCGGCTGCCGGCAGACCGCGCGCTTGACCGCTCGCTGGTTCAGATGCACCGCTCGATCCAAGAGTTCATCGAGCAGGCACGCGCGCGGATGGCCGCCCGGCCCGACTCGTTCGAGTGCCCCGAGAACCTGCTCGAGGCGATGCTCGCCGCACAACACGCCGACGGCAAGTTCACCGACGATGAGATCGTCGGCAACATCTTCGTGATCCTGCTCGCCGGCGAGGACACGACCGCCCACACGCTCGCCTGGACGCTGTGGCTGCTGGGCTCCCGCCCGGAATGTCAGCAGCGGCTCGCCGACGAGGCCGAGGATGTGCTCGGCGACCAACTCCTCGCCGGCGATCACGAGACCGTAGCCCAACTCCCCTACACCGAAGCGGTACTCCAGGAGTCGACGCGGCTGAAGGGCGTCACAGCCCTGCTGGCCGTCGAACCGCTCCAGGACACCACCATCCTCGAGACGCGCATACCGGCCGGTACGAGGCTGCTGCTGATGCTGCGCCACGCGTGCCGGCAGACCGCGAGCCTCACCGAGGAGTTCCTCCCGGACCGCTGGCTGGAAGACAACGAGCAGACCAGGCCCGCGAAGACGCTGGCGTTCGGTGCGGGGCCGCGCTTCTGCCCGGGCGCAACCTCGCGCTGCTCGAGTCAAAGGCGGCGCTGTCGATGATCGCCCGCAGCTTCGAGATCGAGCTCGACGGATCCGCCCGCCCCGTCCGCGAGGCGTTCGAGTTCGCGATCGTCCCCAGAGGTCTACGGGTGCTGGTGCGCGAGCGCGCCCAGGTCGCGGTGTAGAACGGTGGCCGAGCCGATTCCGTCAACTCTGTGCGCGGCGTTCCAGGCGAGCGCCGACCGCGTGCCGCGCCGCGTCGCGCTAAGGATGGCTAAAGACGCGGCGGTCCTGACGTGGGGCGAGTACGCCGCTGCTGTCAAGAGGGTGGCGGGGTCACTCGCAGCACTGGGCGTCGATCGCGGCCACCGCGTCGCGTTCTTCTCGCGAAACCGGTCGGAGCTTGCGGTCGCGGAGGTCGCCGCGCTTCACCTCGGCGCCGCCGGTGTAGCCCTCTACACAGCCTCGCCACCCGCGACCTTGGAGCACGTGCTCCGCGACAGCGAGCCGACGGTGCTGCTCGTGGAGTCGGGGCTAGAGGCGCGTCTCAGCGAGTTTGAGCATTCGGTCGGGCACGTGTTCGCCCTCGATCCCGGCGGAACGCGTCCGGCGCTTGCCTCTGTGGCCGCGCGCGGCGACTTCGACTTCCAGGCGGCGTGGCGCGCCGTCCAGCCCGACGACCTCGCCGCGCTCATCTACACGTCCGGTACGACGGGCGTCTCCAAGGCCGTCGAGTGGACGCACCGGGCGGCGACCGGCAGCGTCAGCTCCTACGACCGGGTGGTCGTCGAGCCCGATGGCATCCACGACATCTCCTACGGCCCGTTTGCCGCGCTCGCCGAGCGCTATGGCGGGCACTGGCACGCGCTCCTGCGAGGCTCGACCCGCACGCTGTGCGCCGACCCGACACAGCTCGCTCCGGCGCTCCTCGATGCGAGACCCACGCGACTCGGCGGCCCACCGCAGGTGTGGCAGGCGCTGCGCCGAGCGCTGGAAAGCACTCTCGACCCGCACGAGCGCATCGTTCTCGACGAGGCCGTGGAGCGTGTCAGAGCGCAGGCGCGGGGAGAGTCTCCGCAGCCGCACAGCGACGAGAACGAGGCGACGCTTGCAGCGCTGCGCGCACGACTCGGCCTCGATCGTCTCTTCTGCGCCGGCACCACCGCCGCGCCGTGCCCGCTCGCGGTACACGAGCACTACCGCGCGCTCGGCATCCGCTTCATCGAGTTCTTCGCAATGACAGAGGCAGGCGTTATGGCCGCGCAAAGCTCTGATCTATCCGACCTCGGCACGCTCGGCCGTCCCGTGACGGGCTACGAGATAAAGGTCGCCGAGGACGGTGAGGTGCTCGTGCGGAGCCCGCACGCTCCCCGCGGCTACCGCAACCGCGCGCAGGAGACGGCCGCGACCTACGGCGCCGACGGGTGGATTCACACGGGCGACACGGGCGCCCTCGACGGCGCGGGACGGCTACGGCTGATGGGACGCAAGAAGGAGATCATCGCCCTGGACAACGGCTACAAGGTGCGCGCGCCTGCTCAACTCGAGTCGGCACTCAAGGACGCTTGCCCGAACATCGCCCACGCTTGCATCGCCGGCGAGTCGCGCCCACACCTCGTGGCGCTGCTGGTCATCGACCCGCCCGAAAGCCATGAAGATCCAGCCACCTGCGCGATGATCGCCGCCGCCGTTGCGAAGGTCAACCGAAGTGCTGACCCCCGCGAACAAATCCAAGCGCACACTTTGGTTCCCGGACCCTGGCTCCCCGGCGTCGAGCTGACCGACACCTTGAAGATGCGCCGCGAGCAGATCGCCGAACGGTACGCGAGCGCGATCGAGCAACTCTACGCGAAATGATCGAACTGCAGGTTTACGCGCTGTTGACTCGCGGCGAGCGCCTGATGGAGCCGTGGCCGGTCCGCGCAGTAGCCGGCGCCACAATCACGCTCACGGCGCTGTTCATTCTCACTCGCGCGTTCGCCGTTCTGCCAGGGCGTAAATCACGAGCGAGGCCAGCATGAGAACGGGAACCGCGCTCTCGCACGCGGGCGAGGGATAACGGAGGTGCCGGAGCGTGGACTGCCCGAGTTGTGGGTATAAGAATCCCGCGACGGGCCGCTTCTGCGGCGAATGTGGGGCCGCGCTTGCAAGCGCGTTCACGTGCGCGGTATGCGCGGCGGAGAACCCGGGCACTCACAAGTTCTGTGGAGCCTGCGGCAGCGCGTTGAGCCAACCCGCCGCTGCCGGCAACAAGGGCGCGGGACATGCGCCGGGCGCCGGGAGCCTGCGCGATCCGCGGACCTACACCCTCCTCCTCCTCCTCCTCCTCCTCCTCCTCCCCCCCCCCCCCCCCCCCCGAGCATCTGGCGGAGAAGATCCTCAGCGCCAGAGCCAACCTCGACGAGGAGCGTAAGCAGGTCACCGTTTTGTTCGCTGACGTGATGGGCTCGATGGAGCTTGCCGAGCAAACCGACGCGGAGGCGTGGCGGGGCATCATGGAGCGCTTCTTTCAGATCCTCTGCGACGGTGTTCATCGCTTCGAGGGGACGGTCGACAAGTTCACCGGCGACGGGGTCTCGCTTCCCGGAGAAAGGTGTTCCAATTCGGGAGTCCGGCGACAGTGCGCCGATCGCAGCCTTAAAGGAAGAACAATGGCCGGACAAGCCGGCTCCCGCACTCGGCGCGCGAACTCTCCCCAAACTCTCCCCATCCGACCGTTTTTTGGGGGCATCTGAGAGCACTTGAGGTCGTCAAAATCCGCTTAGATAAGGGGAGAGCGGCCTGTTAGGACGCACTGCAAAGCCGTCCACGTCCGGGCTGTCGTTCAGAGCAATCCAAGCGCGCTGCCGACCCCGTGCACGAGGTTGAACAGCGGCTGCGGCACGATCCCGAAGAAGATCGTCGCGGCGGCGGCCAGCGTGGCTACAAAGGCCAGCTCTGGCTGACGATGACTCCCCGCAGGGGAGACCGGGTCGAGCTCCTGGGAGCCGCCGGCGATTGCCGGTACGGGGGAGGGGCTCATCCACATCGTCGCGATCACCGGCAGGTAGTAGCCGAGTGAGATCATCGAGCCGATCACGATCACCACGCCCAGCCACGTGTAGCCGCCGGCGACCGCCGCGTCGATCAAATAGAACTTGCCGATGAAGCCCGCGGTGGCGGGGATGCCGGCGAGCGCGAGCATCGAGATCGTCATCGGCCATGCCAGCCAAGGTTGCTCACGGCCGAGGCCGGCGAGCGACTGGATGCTGTCGCCGAGTTCGGTTTCGCGCTCGCGCGCGATGATCACCGCGAACGCGGCCATGTTCATCGCCACGTACACGGCCAGGTAGAACACGGTGGCCTGCGCACCGAGGCGGGTGGCCACCACTACACCGGCGAGCATGTAGCCGGCTTGGGCGACCGAGGAGTAGGCGAGCATTCGCTTCAGCGAGGATTGACCGAGCGCGCCGACGTTGCCGACGAGGATCGTGATCGTGGCGAGTGCGGCCAGCGCCGGACCCCAGCTGGCGTGAGCTTCGATCAGGGCGACGTCGAACAGGCGCAAGAGCACGCCGAGTGCGGCGATCTTGGTGGCGACCGCCATGAACGCGGTGATCGGCGTGGGGGCGCCCTCGTACACGTCAGGTGTCCACTGGTGGAAGGGTGCCACCGAGGACTTGAACGCGAGCCCGGCCACGCACAGCGCGATCCCGCCCAGCAGCATCGCATTGGTGGCCAGTCCGCCGGTTGAGATCGCGCTGGCGATCCCCGAGAAGTCGGTCTGGCCGGTCGCGCCGTACAAGAGCGCGAGCCCGTACAGCAGCGTGGCCGATCCGACCGAGCCCACGATCAGGTACTTCAGCCCCGACTCCAGCGAACGCTCACGGCGCATTTCGGTTGCGCAGAGCACATACAGCGGGATCGAGAACAGCTCCAGCCCGAGAAACAGCGAGACCAGGTTCTGGGCGGCGGCGAGCAGCGCCATGCCGCCGATCGCAGTCAGCAGCATCGAGTAAAACTCGCCGTGTGAGGCTTCGGTGGCGGCCAGCGAGCGCGACGCGAGCAGCACCGCGGCGATCCCTCCGACCGCGAGGATCATCGTGAGCACGAGCGACAGCTGGTCGATCCGTAGCGCGCCGGAGACGACGGACTCGGGCGTGTTCCAGCGCCAGATCGATAGACCGATGCTGGCGCCCAGCGCGACCAGTGCCAGTACCGGCACGAACTGCTGGCGTATGCTGCGCGCGCCGATCAATCCCACCATCAGCACCACGATCGCCCCGCCCAGCAGCGCGATCAGCGGCGAGAGCGCGGCGAAATCGACGTGCGGGCCTTTGAGATGGACGGTGGCGAGGTTGGCCGTGTAGGGGTAGAAGGTCATCTGTGTGAGCCTGCCGTGACTGGTTCGAAGAGAGGTATGGGGGAGGTCATGGTTCTGCTTCCGCGAGCGTCGCCGGGGCGGGTTTCAGCGCGGCGTGGGCTGCCGCCACCGATGCGCCTGTCGAGTTTTCAGAGCGCTTCAGCGCCCCCTGCGGGTAGAGCGCGAGGAACACGATCACCGCCAGCAGCGGCACCAGCACGAGCGCGTCCATGCGCGTGATCTCGCGCGATTTCACGTTCGTGCCGACGCGGTTGTGCATCGCGCGGATGAACAGGCGCAGCGCATACACGCTGGCCATCGCCACACCGCTGAACGCGATGACCGCGATCGCGAGCTTGGCTTTGAACACGCCGAGCAGGATCAGGAACTCACCGACGAAGTTGGCCGAGCCGGGCATCGCCAGTGTGGCGAGCGCTACCACCAGGAAGATCGTCGCGAGCAGCGGCGCGCGGAAGGCGATGCCGCCCATCTCGCGGATGTCCTCTGAGCCGCCCGCGCGCGCTGAGAGCAGGGCGATGATGAAGAAGATCGGCGCGACCACGAGGCCGTGGTTGACCATCTGCAGCAGCGCGCCCTGGGCGCCCTGGGGGTTCAACGCGAAGATCCCGAGTGTGATGAAGCCGAGCTGGGCAACCGAGGAATATCCCGCGATCAGGCGCGCGTCGGTCTGCGTGAAGGCGACCGCCGAGCCGTAGATGATCGAGGCCAGCGCGAGGATCAGCATCAACGTCTGGAAGTGCGCGGCGCCCTGTGGGAACAGGGGCAGCACGATCGCCAGGAAGCCGTACGCGCCGACCTTGGAGAGCACGCCGCTGAACACCATCAGCACCTCGATCGGCATCGCGCGATAGCCGTCGGGCATCCAGCCGTGCAACGGGAACGCGGGCATCTTCACGAGGAACGCGGCGGCAAAGAACAGGAAGATCCACTCCTGCGAGCCCTTGCTGAGCGGCAGGCCCTGCAACTGGGACAGCACGAATGTGATGTGCCCGCCGTTGTGTTCCCCGGCGAGCACGCCTGTGGCGATCGCCGCCGCCAGCATCAGCAGCGAGCCGACGAGCGTGTAGATGACTAGCTTGATCGTCGCTTTCACGCGATCCGGCCCAGTGCCCCACCCGCCGATCAAGAAGTAGAAGGGGATCAGCATCAAATCGAAGAACGCCACGAACAGCGCCAGATCCTGTGCCAGGAACGCGCCGAGCACGGCCGACTCGGCGAGCATGAAGTTGAAGTAGAACAGCCGCGGGCGGTCCCACGTGCGCAGGTTCGCGGCCAGCACCGCGGTGAAGAACAGAAGCGTCGTGAGTCCCACGAGCAGCACGTTCAGGCCGCTCACTCCGAGCTTGTAGTGGATCCCCAGTTCGGCGATCCACACGATGTCGGTGACGTCCTTCAGGCCGTGTGAGCCGGGGCCGTACTGCACGATGTAGCCGATCGCCAGGCCCAGTGCCACGAGTGAGCCGAGCAGTGCGAGCACGCCCGGCACGCCCCACTTGCTCGGCGTCACCTCGGCGGCGGGCTCCGCCGCGACTGTCCCCGAGCCCGGGGCAGCCATTGCGCCACGGCCACGTGCAAGCCCGGCGAGTAGCGCGCCGAGCAGCCCGCACGCGGCGGGCAGCCAGATCAGTATCGAAAGAGGTGGCATCAGCGGCTCACGCTTGCAGGAGGAAGTAGAGGCCGAGCGCGGAGACGCCGAGCACCAGCAGCGCCGCGTAGTAGCGCAGCAGGCCGGTTTGCGCGGCACGCACCGATGCCGAGCAAGCACGCACGACGGTGGTGACGCCGCCCACGATCGCGCCCTCCACGAGCACGCGCTCGACCGTGCCGGCGGCAAAGCGACCGGCGGCGGCGGCGGGCTTGACGACGATCGCGTCGATCAGCTCATCGAAGTACCACTTGTTATACGACAGCTCATACAGCGGCTTGAAGCGCGTGCGCGCGGCCACGGCGATCGATGGTTGCTTGACCCAGATGCGGTAGGCGATCGCGATCCCGCTGAGTCCCAGCACCGTGCCGAGCGCCAACCCGAACCACAGCAGCCCGTCGCGGGTGTGCACCTTGTAGAGCGTCGAGCCGTAGAAGCTCGGTTCGAGGAATTTGTCGATCACGTAGTCCACGTTGGGGATCTGCACGAGGCCCGCGCCGACCGCGCCGACCGCGAGGATGCTCATCGCCACCCGCATCGGCAGCGCGCGCTCGGCGATCGCGTGGGTGGGGCCGGGGAAGCCGACGTCGGTGTCCTCGACCTCGCCGTTGGCCGGGTTGGTGGGCTGCGGCGGGTGGTAGAGGTGCCCGCCTTCGAGCTCGCGCGCCTGCTCCACCGGGTCTCCGTAGAAGGCGCGGAAGATCATGCGGAACGTGTAGATCGCGGTCATGAACGCGCCGAGGTAGCCGAACACGTACAGCGCCCAGTGCCAGCCGCCGCGCTCACCCGTCACGAGCAGGATCTCGTCCTTGGAGAAGAAGCCCGAGAAGGGGGGGATGCCCGACAGCGCCAGGCCGCCGATCACAAAGCAGGCGAACGTGAACGGCATCGCCTTCTTGAAGCCTTTCATCTTCTCCAGCGACTGCTCTCCGCCCATCGCGCCGATGATCGAGCCGGCGCCCATGAACAGCAGCGCCTTGAAGAACGCGTGGGTCATCAGGTGGAACATCCCGGCGGCATACGCGCCGACGGACACGCCCATGATCATGTAGCCGATCTGGGACATCGTGGAATAGGCGATCACACGCTTGATGTCGGTCTGCGTCAGCGCGATCGTGGCGGCGATCACGAGCGTCGCGCAGCCGACGATCGCACCCACGTCCTGCGCGGCGGGGGCCAGTTCGAAGAACGGGTGCATGCGCGCGATCAGGTACACGCCCGCGGTGACCATCGTGGCGGCGTGGATCAGCGCGCTGACGGGCGTGGGGCCCTCCATCGCGTCGGGCAGCCACGTGTGCAGTGGGATCTGCGCCGACTTCGCGAACGCGCCCACCAGCAGCAGCAGGCAGCCGGCGGTCACGTCGCCTTCGCCACTCGTGAACACGTGCGGGGCGGCGCTGAATGCCTTCAGGAAGTCGAGCGTGCCGGTGTGCTTGAACAGGAAGAAGGTGCCCAGCACCAGGCCGACGTCGCCGATCACGTTGATCACGAACGCCTTGATGCCGGCTTTGGTGGCCGTGGTGCGCCGGTACCAGAAGGAGATCAGCAGGTAGGAGGCGGCGCCCACGAACGCCCAGCCCACGATCAGCAGCAGGAAGTTGCCGGCCAGCACCAGCAGCAGCATCGAGAACACGAAGAAGTTGAGGTAGGCGAAGTAGCGCGCGAAGCCTTTGTCGGCGTCCATGTAGGAGACCGAGTACAGGTGGATCGTGCTCGACACGCCCGTGACGACCAGGATCATGAACACCGACAGTGGGTCCACGAGAATCGACATCTGCGCGTCGATCCCGGCCGTGCTCGCGTAGTTCCACAGCGAGGACACGAGCTGGCGGTCGTGAGGGGCGTGGCTCTGCAGCGAGAACAGCGCGCCGAGCGCGGCGAGGAACGCGAGGAAGATCGCGGCGGTGCCGATCCAGCCGGCTAGGCGGCCTGGCAGCACGCGGTACCCGGCGCCGATCACGATCGTGCCCAACAGGGGAAACGCCAGCACCAGCCAGCCGTACGTGGTGGTACTCACGGGCACGCCCCGCAAATCCTCATCCTTGAAGCTCCCTCAACTCGTCCACGTCGATCGGCAGTCGCCGGCGGTGGATCGCGACGATCATGCCGAGCCCGATGCACACCTCGCACGCTGCCACCGTCATCACGATCAGCGCGAGGATCTGGCCGTCGCCGTTGCCCCACATGCGCGAGAACGCGACCAGCGAGAGGTTGGCGCCGTTGAGCATCAGCTCAAGGCACAGCAGCACGACCAGCGGGTTGCGGCGGGTCATCACGCCAAAAGCGCCCGTGCAGAAGACGATCGCCGACACGGCGAGGTACCAGCCGATGCTCACCAGCCGCCTCCACTCGCTTGCCCCCCGTATGGGGGGTTGTCCCCCTCGGCCTCGGCTGTGCCGCTGGCCCGTGCGTGGGCGAGCGCCAGCCCTTCCACGCCCTCGGTCATCGTGCCGGTGCCGCGCGGGCGCAGGATGTCAAGCGGTGTGAGCACGGCTTCCTCGTCGTCCTCCAGGCCGCCGCGCCTGCGTGCGAGCACCACGCCGCCGACGGCCGCGACCAGCAGCAGCAGCGAGGCGGCCTCGAATACGAGCAGGAAGCGGGTCAGCAGCAGGTTGCCGATGTACGCGGGGGTGCCATAGGTGCGCGGGCCCGGCGTGTACGGCGCGCCATCGCCGGAGACCATCTTCAGGCCGCTGCCAAGCAGCGCGATGAACAGCTCGATCAGGAGCAGTCCCGCGAACAGCAGGCCGGTCGGCTTGCGCCCGTCCAGCCCGCGCGAACGCGGACGGCGCGTGAGCTGGCCCTCCAGTGACTGCTCCTCGCCGCCGACGTAAGCGACCACGAACACGTACAGCACCATCACCGCGCCCGCGTACACAACGACCTGCGCGGCCGCCACGAATTCGGCCCGCAGCAGCAAAAACAGCACGGCCAGCGACAGCAGGTGCCCGACGAGCGAGAGCACCGCGTAGAAGGGGTTGCTGAAGGTGACCACGCCGATCGCGCCGGCGATCACCCCGATGCCCGCTATGAAGAAAAGGACGGCCGACACCTCTAACGGGCCCCTGGTTTTTTGGGATTTGCGGGGCGTGCCCGCTGGTGCTCCACGCGGGGTGCGCTTTCCATTACTCGCCCTCCCGGCGCAACGGGGTGCGCTCCAGCGGCTCGGCCAGCAGCATCTCCTTGGTGAAGATCAAGTCCGAGCGCGTGTAGTCGGACATCTCGTAGTCGTGGCCCATCGTGATCGCGTCGAACGGGCACGCCACCTCGCAGTAGCCGCAGAAGATGCAGCGCGAGAGGTTGATCTCATACACCGCCGCATAGCGCTCGCCGGCCGACACGCGCTCCTCGGGCGTGTTCTCGGCCGCGACCACCCTGATGCAGTCGGCGGGGCAGGCGGCGGCGCACAGCGAGCAGCCGACGCACTTCTCTAGACCGGTGTCCTCGAAGCGGTGCAGCTTGTGGCGGCCTCGGTAGCGCGGATACACCGGCGTCTTCTCCTCGGGGTACTCGAGCGTCACCGGTTTCTCGAGCATCCGTCCGAACGTGGTCTTCAGCCCGCGCAGGGTTTCGCCGAATGCGCGGTAGGTGCTGCGCGCGGCGCCCGGCGGGGGGGTGCGCATCACCTCGATCACATCGCTGCCCGGATCCCAGGTCATCAGTGGGTCACCACCACGAGCACCGCCGTCACCAGGGCGTTCAAGGTTGCCAGCGGCAGCAGGATCTTCCATCCGAAGCTCATCAGCTGGTCGTAGCGCAGACGCGGGAGCGTGGCCCTCACCCAGATGAACAGGAACGTCACCAGGCCCATCTTGAACAGCACCACAAACGGGTCCACCCAGCCGGGCGGGTGGATGCCGAACGGCATCAACCAGCCGCCGAGGAACACGGTCGTCACGACGCCCGAGACGACCAGCACGTTGAGGTACTCGGCGAAGTAGTAGGAGGCAAAGCGCCCGCCGCCGTACTCGGTGTTGTAGCCGCCTACCAGCTCCGCGTCGGCCTCCACGAGATCAAACGGCGCGCGGTTGGTCTCAGCGAAGCCCGCCACGAGGAACACGATGAAGCCGAAGAACTGCGGCACCACGTACCACATGCCTTGCTGGGCCTGCACGATCCCGGTCAGCGACAGCGTGCCGGCGGTGAAGATCACGCCGACAAGCGCCAACCCTTGGGAGACCTCGTAGGAGATCAGCTGTGCCGCTCCGCGCATCGCGCCCAGGAACGAGTACTTCGAGCCAGAGGACCAGCCGCCGAGCATGATCCCGTAGAACGCCACCGCCCCGAACGCGAACAGGTACAACGGGCCGATCGACACGTCGATGCCATACAGCCCCACGGGCGTGCCGAAGATGTGCTGCGTGTTGCCGAACGGGATGATCGCGAACGCCGCCACCGCGGTCATGATCGAGATCGTCGGGGCCAGCGCGAACAGGAAACCGGTCGAGGTGCTGGGCCGGAACTGCTCCTTGGTGAGCAGCTTCACGATGTCGGCCATCGGCTGCAGCGCGCCGTAGGGGCCGACACGGTTGGGGCCGTAACGTGCCTGGAAGCGTCCCAGGATCTTACGCTCGGCGAGCAGCACGATCGGCACCAGCTGCAGGCCCACGGCGAAGATCACGATTGCCTTGATGATCTGGATCCACCACGCTTCGTAGTAGCCGACGGTGGCGAGCGTCATGAGGCCACCGCCACGCCGCGCTGCTGCGGCCGCACGCCGCGCCCGCCGATCTGCTCGAGCGTCAGGCCGGCGTAGCTGGGCACCGCGTCAAACAGCATCTGGGAGGCCATCGCCGCGCTTTGTATCTGAACATCGACTCCGATGCGGCCCGCCAGCTCGGCCAGCACCCACCAATCTGCGCGGCACTCGCCCGGATGCGCGGCAGCCTGGCGCAGACGCTGGATACGCCCGTCTGGGTGCACGATCGTACCCTCCTTCTCGGCATAGGCGCAGGCCGGAAACACGACGTCAGCATGCTCGCGCAGCGGGTCGCTGAGGAAGCCCGCGTGGCCGATGACGGTGGTCGCGCGCTCAAGCGCTCGCGCCAGTTCCTCCCCGGCCGGGCCCGGCCCAGCCTGCGGGCCTGTTTCGAGCAGGTACACGCAGCTCAGCTCGCCATCGCCCAGCGCCCGCACGATCCTGATCGCGTCCAGGCCATCCTCGGCGAGCGCGCTGAGGCCTGGCCCGGAATTTGGCAGCACGCCCGCTTCGCGCAGCCCGCGCCCGTTGGCTCGCGCAGGGATTTCAAGCAGTCCCGCGCCCTTGATCTCGGCCAGGTTGAGCCTGTTCGCGAGCTCGAGCAGCGCCTGTGCGGCCCTCGCGCCGTCGGGTCCGGCGGTAAGACGCTCGCCCCACAGCACCACGATCTCCGCGCCCGCGTGGTCGGCGGGTGCGGCCGCGCTCAGTTTTGCCGCAAGCTCCTGTGCCGAGCGCTCATCGAGCAGGTCGGCGGCGGTGGCCGGCACGAGCTTCATGCCGTGGCGGCGCACGCCCTTGCGCAGGCGCAGGTCGAGGATCGCCGCGTCCTCGATCGGATTGCACTCGAGCACCAGCACCGCGTGGGCGAACTCGAGGTCGCTCACGCTCGCCTGTAGGCTCGGCTCGGCCAGCGCCTGATGCAACTCGAGCGGCAACGTGCCGGCCACGCGCGAGTCGATGTGCGGTGAGTCAAGGCCCTCGCGCAGCAGGCGGCTCAGCAGCAGACCCTCCTCGTTAGTGGCCCCGCCTCCCACGATTGCGCCGGTTCTCGCTCCGGCCCGCTTCAGACGGGTGGCTGCCTCCTCCAGCGCGTGCTCCCAGGAGACCGGACGCAGATCGCCGCCGTCGCGCAGCAGCGGCTGGGTCACGCGGCCCTCCTCGCCGAGTCTCGGGTAGGCAAAGCGGCCGCGGTCGCACAGCCAGCCGTCATCGACCTCGGGATGCTCGCGCGCGAGCACGCGCAGCACGCGCTCGTCGCGCACCGTCAGCGTCACATTGCACTGCGCCGGGCACAGCGTGCAGACCGAGCCCGCGTCCTCGATGTCCCATGGGCGCGCGCGGAAGCGATACTGGCGTGAGGTCAGCGCGCCAACCGGGCACAGCTCGACGATGTTGCCGCTGAACGGCGCCACATACGGATGCCCGTCGAAGGTCGACACGTAGGAGTGCGCGCCGCGCTCCAGCAGCACCAGCTGGTAGTCCTCGGAGATCTCCTGGCTAAAACGCACGCAGCGGTAGCACAGGATGCAGCGCTCGCGATCGATCGCGATCTCCGGCGAGAGTTCCAGCGGCTTGACGAAGTGGCGCTTTTCCTCCACGAAGCGCGTCTTCCCAGGTCCCCAGCCAAAAGTGATGTCCTGCAGCGGGCACTCGCCGCCCTTGTCACACACGGGGCAGTCCAGCGGATGGTTGATCAGCAGGAACTCCACGACCGACTGCTGGGCGGTCTTCACTCGCTCGGACTGGGTGTGCACGACCATCCCGTCCTTCACGGGGGTCGAGCAGCCGGTCTGCAGCTTGGGAATCCCCTCGATTTCAACCAGGCACATGCGGCACGCGCCGACCGGGTTGCCGAGCTTCGGCTCGTAGCAAAACACCGGGATCTCCACGTCGCCGAGCTTCGCGGCGTCGACAAGCATCGCGTTTTCGGGAGCCTGCACCTCGCGACCGTCGATCGTGAAGGTGATGATCCGTGGTTCTGGTCTAGGCATGCGCGCTCACACCTCCGGCGAGGGCAGGCTCGGGCTCGGTCGGGGCGAGGTCTTTACTGGCGCGGGCCTGCTCGATGTGGGCTTCGAACTCGTCGCGGAACTTGGCGATCATCGAGCCGATCGGCATCGCCATCGCGTCGCCCAGCACGCACAGGCAGTTGCCGATGATGTGCTCCTGCACGGAGGCCATGATCTCGATGTCCATCGGGGTGGCGGTGCCGTTGTCGATGCGTTCGAGCATCTTCACGGTCCAGGTGGTGCCCTCGCGGCAGGGGGTGCACTTGCCACAGGACTCATGCCGGTAGAACTTCGCGACCTTCAATGCCACGTCGAGGATCGGGGTGGAGTCGTCCACGACGATGATCGCCCCCGAGCCGAGCATCGAGCCGGCCTTGGCCATCGAGTCGAAGTCGTAGGGGAGGTCCAGATCGTCGGCGGTCAGCACCGGCGCGGAGGAGCCGCCGGGGAACCAGCACTTGACCTCGCGCCCCTCCGGCGGGCCGCCGGCGAGGCCGTAGATGATCTCGCGCGAGGGCGTGCCCAGCTCGATCTCGTAGTTGCCGGGCTTCTGCACATGACCTGAGACAGACACGAGCTTGGTGCCTTTGGAGGTCTCGGTGCCGAGCTTGGCGTACTGCTCGCCGCCCATCGCGATGATCGCCGGCACGGTGGCGAGCGTCTCGACGTTGTTGATCAACGTCGGCCCTTGATAGAGGCCCTGGTTGGCCGGGAACGGCGGCTTCAGACGCGGGTTGCCGCGCTTGCCTTCAAGCGAGTCCAGCAGGCCGGTCTCCTCGCCGCAGATGTAGGCGCCGGCGCCACGGTGCACGACCAGCGAGAGCGAGTGCCCTGAGCCGAGAATGTTCTCGCCGATGTAGCCGGCGGCGGTGGCTTCGGCGAGCGCGGCGTCGAGCATGTCGGCCTGGTGCACGTACTCGCCACGGATGTAGATGAATGAGCGACTCGCGCCCGCCGCGTAGGAGGCGATCACGATCCCCTCGATCAGCATGTGCGGGGACTTCTGCATCAGTTCGCGGTCCTTGAACGTGCCGGGCTCGGACTCGTCGGCGTTGCACACGAGGTACTTGTCGATCGTGCCTTTCGGTAGGAACGACACCTTCTTGCCCATCGCGAAGCCCGCCCCGCCGCGTCCGCGCAGCCCGGAGGCTTCGAGCTGTGCGAGCACGTCCTCGGGGGTGCTCGCAAATGCCTTGCGCAACGATTCATAGCCGCCGCGCCCCGCGTACACGTCGAGTGTCGCCAGCCCTGGCTCGTCGATGTCCTTGAACAGCAGCGTGTCGGTCATTGCGTGCCCCCCTCGATCGGGTGGGAAGGGAACTCCCGCGAGTTGGCGTTGGGGTCGGCTACCACGCGCGTGGAGAGCTGCTTCTCAGGCAGCACCGGGCGCCCGGTGCGCGCGTCCTCCAGTAGTTGCGGCACATCCTCGAGCGTGAGCGGCCCGACGTATACGCCATCGACGGAGGCCATCGGCGCGATGTCGCAGGCGCCGAGGCACTCGAACGAGCGCACGTTGAATTCATTCCCACCCGCCCCGTCTCCGACGGCGTTGCGCACTGCCTCATACAGCTCGTCGGCGCCGCGCAGCGAGCAGGAGATGTTGGTGCACACGTACACGCTGTGGCGTCCCACCGGCTCGGTGTCGAGCATGTCGTAGAAGGTGGCCACCGCGTCGAGATACGCGGGGGTGAGACCCATCACGCAGGCGACCTGGTCGATCGCCTCCGGTGAGCACCAGCCGTGCACGCGCTGCGCGGCCGCGAGCGCCGGCAGGGCCGCCGAGCGGCTGTCGGGATACAGCGCCATGTGCCTCTCGATCTCAGCGCGTAGCTCTGCGGGTACCTGTACATCCTCGGGGCTCGGTGCCAGCGCCGGGTCCTTGGCGGAATCGACCGGCTCATACCAGCCGGGCACACGCGAACCATGCTCGAAGCGCTTCACGCCGCTCATCGGTCGATGCCTCCGAGGATCGGGTCGAGCATCGCCAGGGTGGCGATCATGTCGGCGATGTAGGACCCCTCGGCCATGTGCGAGAGCGCTTGCAAGTTCACGAACGAGGGGTCGCGCATGTGCACGCGCGCGGGCTTGGAGGAGCCGTCGGAGCGCACGAAGCAGGCCATCTCCCCGCGCGGCGACTCGATCGGGTAGTAGACCTCGCCCGGCGGTACCCGAAAGCCCTCGGTGACGAGCTTGAAGTGGTGAATCAAGGCCTCCATCGAAGTGGCGAGCTCGTGGCGTGGGGGCAGCGCGATCTTGCGGTCGGTCGTGATGTGCGGGCCCTCGGGCAGGCCGTCGAGCGCCTGGTCGATGATCTTCACCGACTCGTAGATTTCGGCGACGCGTACGGCGAAGCGGTCGTAGTTGTCTCCAACCGTGCCCACCGGGATCTTGAAGTCGAAGTCCTCGTAGGAGCTGTAGGGAGCGGCCTTGCGCAGGTCCCACGGGTTGCCCGCCGCGCGCAGCAGCGGGCCGGTAACGCCAAGGCGCAGCAGCGTGTCGGCGTCGACCGCGCAGGTGTTGCGCAGGCGTTCGAGGATGATCTGGTTGGCGTTGAGGATTGCCCCGTACTGGTCGGCGCGGCCGGGCATCACTTTCGTGAAGGCGCGCGCCTTCTCCACGAAGCCGACGGGGATGTCCTCCATCACGCCGCCAACTTGGAAGTAGCGCGTGTGCATGCGCGCCCCGGAGGACATCTCGAACAGGTCGAGGATCAGCTCGCGCTCGCGCAGGCAGTACAGGAAGATCGAGACCGCGCCGAGATCCAGCGCGCTCGTGCCGAGCCAGATCAGATGCGAGGCGATGCGGTTCAGCTCGAGGTGGATCACGCGCAGGTACTGGGCGCGCTTGGGGACCTCCACCTCGGCGAGCGTCTCCACAGCGCCGCAGAACGCCATCGCGTTGAAGTAGTAGGACAGGTAGTCCATCCGCTCCACGACCGGGATCACCTTCCAGTAGGCCTTGTCCTCGGCGGTCTTCTCGATTCCGGTGTGCACATAGCCGATCACCGGCTTGATCGAGCGCACGACCTCGCCCTGCAGCGTTACCAGCAGGCGCAGTACTCCGTGCGTGGCGGGGTGGTGCGGGCCGAAGTTGAGCGTCAACAGCTCCTCGTGGGTGTCCTGCTCTGAGGACTCCACTTGCGAGAGCGTGATGCTCTCCTCGCGGCGGCGGTACTCGGATATCTGCCCGGTGCTCATCACCGCGGCTCTCGAGCGAGGACGCCGGCGGCAGTCGTGTGGCGTCTCATCGTCTCACCCCGTGGGACTCGTCTTCGTTGTGGGTGAAGATCACAGGTTCGCCGCCGACGGGGAAGTCGCGTCGTTGCGGGTGGCCCTCGTAGTCCTCGGGCATCAGGATGCGGCGCAGGTCGGGGTGGCCGCGGAACACGACCCCGAACATGTCGTAGATCTCACGCTCCTGATGGTCGGCGGTCGGCCAGCCCGGCCCATCGGGTCCGTCGGGCGTCACGGAGTCCACCTCGGGAGCGTCGGTTGCCACGCGTAGCGTGACGGTGAGACGGTCGACCGTGCTCATGTCGAGCAGCTCGTAGTGCACGCCGAGGCGCGGCTCGCGCGGGTAGTAGTCGAGGCCGTGCACGCTCATCATCGACGCGTAGCCGCGCTCGCGCAGCTGGACGAGCACCGCGCGGATGCTCCGCGGTGCCACTTCAAGCGTCGCGCGTCCACGGAAGTGCAGCGTGCCCACGATCGCCTCGGCGCCCTCGCTCTCGCGCAGATCCTTGGCGATCAGCTCCAACCCCGTCGCGTCAGGCACTGGGGTCGATCCGGTCGTCGCTGACGATCTCCTCGGTGCCCTTTGCCCCGTAGCGCTCGCGCCAGCCCGCATCCGGGTCGTCCTGCACCATCTTGCGCAGCTTCAGGATGCCGTGCATCAGTCCCTCGGGCCGTGGGGGACAGCCGGGCACGTGCACATCGATTGGCATGAACTTGTCGGCCGGCACCAGCGCGTAGTTGTTGAACACGCCCATCGAGCTGCAGCAGGCGCCCATCGAGATCGCCCACTTCGGCTCGAGCATCTGGTCATACAGACGGCGGATGATCGGCGCCATCTTGATCGAGACCCTTCCGGCGAGGATGATCAGGTCTGCCTGGCGCGGGGAGGCACGGAACGCTTCGAAGCCGAAGCGCCCGATGTCCATGCGCGGGCCGGCGGTCTGGAACTGCTCCATCGCGCAGCAGGCAAGGCCGAAGGCGAGCGGAAAGAACGAGTTGGAGCGCCCCCACGCCACGGCCTTCTCGAGCGTCGTGGTGAGCACTCGTTCGTGGACGTAGCGTTCGAGCTCCTCGCCGTCCATGATTGCCGGCGCGGTCGGCCCGAGCAGCTCTGAGCCGCGCAGCAGTTCCTTGGAGTCGTGCTGGTTGACCCGCAAGACGCTTGAATTGATCTCGCCGTCTCCCCGGCCTTGGCCGGTGGAGCGCGCGCCGGGAGCGAGAGGCTCGCGCTTTATCTCCACTCGAGCGCTCCCCTGCGCCACACGTACACGAAGGCCACCGTCAGCAGCACGATGAAGGTGACGGTCTCGGCCAGCGCGAAGTCGCCGTAGGCCTTCAGCTGCAGCGCGATCGGGTAGAGGAACACGACCTCGATGTCAAACAGGATGAACAGCATCGCGATCAGGTAGAAGCTGATGCCGAAGCGCATCCCGTGCTTGACCTCCGAGGGCAGCCCGCACTCGTAGGGGTCCTGCTTGTGCTCGACCCGCCTGCGTGGCCCCACAACCGCGTTGAGCACGGCGAAGGTTCCGCCCACGGCGCCGCCGAGGATGAGGAATACGATCGCGGGGAGATAGCTACGCAGCACGCGCGCTGTTATATCACCCTTGTGACAACCTGTTACATAGTGCCGATTGCCTCAACCGATGACTGAAGCCGTCGTTGCCGGAGCCATCGCGCTGGCTGTGCTCAACGCGGTGCCGATGCTGCTCGGCGGGTGGCGGTGGTATCGCCTCGAGAGCAGCCGCGGCTTCTGGGTGGCGCTGCGCGTCGCGCAGGCTGCCGCACTCGTGTTCGCGCTGGCGGTTGGCGTGCTGGTCGCCGCCGGGTATTCCTCGAGCGAACGGCTCTTTTATCTGTATGCGCTGTTGCCATTGGCCGATAGGCTTTGTCGCCGAGCAGCTGCGGGTGAGCTCCGCGCAGACGATCCTCGACCAGCGCGAGTCTCGCCGATGCGCCGGCCGTCGGTGAGCTGCCGGAGGCCGAGCAGCATGCGGTTGTCGCCGCAATCGTCAGGCGCGAGATGGGCGTGATGACGCTGTCGGCTTTGGTGGTCGTATTTCTGGCCGTGCGCGCGGCTGGAACCGCTCACGGGTTCTGAGCTGGCGGCGTGCCCTGCGCAGGCACCGATATATTCCGGCGCGCATGAGGCTGACCGTGAAGATGCTCGCGCTCGCAACGATGCTGCTCGCCCTGGCCGGCGGGATGTCGGCATGCGGCACGCAAGGTATCTCGTTGGCGAAGACGAGCCCCTACTACCGTGGCGCGGTCCTGTTCCGCGACCACTGCTCCGGCTGTCACACGCTGGCGGTCGTCGGCGCCAAGGGCTCGGCCACCTCGATCAAGGACCGCCTGAAGACCAACGGGCCCAACTTCGACATCCGCAAGGAGAACGTCGAACAGGTTCTCTATGCGATCCGCAACGGCGGTTTCTCCGGGGCGATCATGCCCGAGAACCTCGTGGTGGGCGACAACGCCATCGACGTCGCGCAGTTCCTGGCGAAGTACTCCGGGCTGCAGGCCGAAAAGGTGCCGTCGGTCAACATCACACTGTCCACCAAGTAGCGCGTTCGCCGGCTGCGTCGACGTGCTCGACCTCAAGCTGATCCGCGAACAGCCCGAGCGCGTGCGCTCGGAGTTGGAGCGCCGCGGCGAGGATGCTGTGGCGGGACTGGACTCGGTGCTCGAGCTCGATGCCCGTCGGCGTGCGGCGATCCCGCGCGTGGAGGAGTTGCGTGCTTCGCGCAACGCGGCCGCCGATGCGATCGCGCAGGCCAAGCGCGCCGGTGAGGACGCGAGCGAGGCGATCGCCCGCCAGCGTGAGGTGGGAACGCAGAGAAGGAGCTCAGCCGCGAGTTGGCGGAGATCGAAGAGCGATTGACCGCGGTGCTCGCGACGCTGCCCAACCTGCCCGACCCCACGGCGGCGCCTGGCCCCGAGGACGAGTTGGTGAAGCTCGTCGGCGAGCCGCGGGTGCGCAGCGCGACGGCGCCGCGACGCCCCGTGCGCGACCACCTCGAACTGGCGGGCTCGATGATCGACATGGATCACGCCGCGACAGCTGTCGGGCGCTCGCTTTGCCTATCTGAAGGGCGACCTCGTGATGGTCGAGCTCGCGCTCGTGCGCTTCGTGCTGGAGAAGCTGCGCGGCCACGGCTTCGAGCCGGTGATCCCGCCGGTGCTGGTGCGCGAGCGTGCGCTGTACGGAACGGGCTTCCTGCCCGACACCGAGCAGCAGATCTACCGCCTGGCCGACGACGACCTGTATCTGGTCGGCACCTCCGAGGTGGCGCTCGCCTCGCTGCACGACGAGGAGATCCTCGCCGGCCGAGCGCCTGCCGCTGCGCTACGCGGGCTACTCGCCCTGCTTCCGTCGCGAGGCGGGGGCGGCCGGCAAGGACACGCGCGGGATCTTCCGCGTGCACCAGTTCGACAAGGTCGAGATGTTCAGCTTCGTCGAGCCCGAGCGCTCCGTCGGAGGAGCACGAGCGCATCCTCGCGATCGAGGAGGAGATCCTGGGCGAGCTGGAGCTGCCCTATCGAGTCGTGAACATCGCCGTGGGCGACCTCGGCAACTCCGCCGCGAAGAAGTACGACTGCGAGGCGTGGCTGCCGAGCCAGGGTCGCTATCGCGAGCTGACCTCGTGCTCGAACACGACCGACTACCAGGCGCGTCGCCTGAACATTCGTGTGCGAGCGAGAGGGGCGTGGCACGCAGATGCTGCACACGCTCAACGGCACCGCGGTGGCTGTCGGTCGCACGATCATCGCGCTGCTTGAGAACGGCCAGCGCGAGGACGGCAGCGTGGCGCTGCCGGCGGTGCTGAGCGGCTACGGCGCTCCGGCTGTGCTCGGCGCCTGAGCGGCCGCCATCGCCAACTACCTCCCGCTCGCCGCAAGGCGAGCGGGGATTCAGGGCGCGCTGCCGAGCAGCTGGATGTGGTCCGCCTCGGCCGGGCCGGGGAACGGTCGCGTGAGGCCGAACTTCTCGAGGATCGACTCGGGCACGCCTTCGATCCCCGGGGTGTCGGACGCTTCGCCGCGAGTGTGGGGGTCGTTGGCAAAGCCGCCCACCTCGATCGAGTGCTGTGGGGTGCGGTAGCCGGAGATGCCGATCAGGTGCAGGTGCAGCGCCTTGCCGAGCGTGTTCAGGCGCTGCACGAGGATCGGCTCCACGCCGACGCTGTAGTTGGTGCCGGGCGCCTGGAAGAAGCCGTATTCGCCCGAGGGTGCCACCCGATTCGGTTGCATAGCCGGTCGCGAAGGATTGGCTCTGGGAGGCGTACTCGCGGACCGCGATCGCCACGAGTTCTTTTTCGAGCGAGAGCTCGGTGCGAGCGCAGCGCGCCCAACTCGCGAGCTCTTGCGATCGCGTGCGTGCACGTACTGCAGCTGGCGGTCGAGCAGCGAGAGGTGCAGGTGGGCGACCTCGTCGCGTTGCACGAGCACCGCGGTGGTCTCGCGCTGATGGCTGTCGGTCAGCACGGTCAGACGTCGTGTTTCCTTGGCGACGGCCGTGCGCGTGTCGGCGACCTGCACGGTGGCGGTCGCGTCCTCCTGGCCGACGGCCTTGAGATCGTCCACGCGCTCGATCAAATCGGCGAAGCCGTGCGCCTCGAGGATCACCGTGACGATGCTCGGCGGGGGGTCCTCGTAGGCGGCGACCACCTGCGCGACGAGCAGTCTTCCGGTCGTGGGCGAGCTGGACCTGAAGCGTTGCCAGGTGCGAGCGTGCGGCGGCGAGCTGCGCCTTCAGGTGGTTCGAGCAGCGTCTTGCTCGACGCTGAGGGTCGATTCGAGTGCGCTCAGACGTGTCTTGAGGTCGTCGATGCTTCCCTGGAAGCCGTCGATCTTGCTGGAGTCCGCTTGGATTTCGGCGCTGAGGGCGCCCTCCTTCGGCGGTGGAGGAGGAGATGCCGCTTTCGAGCGCGCCCTGAGACTGGCCGGCGAGCGCGGGAGTCGCCGCGGCGGCCGCGAGCAGCGCGAGCAGCGCCAGCGCGTGGCGCAGGCGGAGCGGTGGGAGGTTGCAAGGGGTTCATGGTGGCGGTAGGTCGGATCACATGCGAGCGCGGCGACCGGCGCCGCTGAGGCGGTCGCTTGCGCAAGCTAGCCACGGGGAGCCCCGATCACAAGCGTGAAGGGGTGCTTGCAAACGGACTTGCATGGCCGTTGAGGTGCGCCGATGCGGTTCTCAGGCAACGGATTGGGCGTCGCGAGCGCACGCGCGGTGCCCGACCCTCACTGGACAGTAGGCAGATGGCAGCCACGGGTAATATCAAGCTCACGCGGAGCATCCGGGGGTCCTCTCGAGCGTATCGAGGGGTCTGATCGAGCGACGCGGTCAAACGTGGAGGAGATTCAGCGATCCAGGATCCTGGGGGCGATGGCCGAAGAGGTGGCCATGCGCGGCGCGTCATCGGTCACCGTGGCGCGCGTGATCGCGCGCGCCGGTGTCTCGCGACGGCTCTTCTACGAGCTGTTCGCCGACATCGAGGACTGCTTCCTGGCGACCTTCGACTGGGGGTCGAGCAGGCGCGGCGGCGTCGCGGTCGAGGCGTACACCGCCGAGAAGGGCTGGCGTGAGGGGATCAGAGCCGGCCTGGCGCGCGCTGCTGCGCTTCTTCGACGAGCAGCCGCTGCTGGCACAGCTGTGCGTCGTGCACGCGGCGGGCGGCGGCCCGCGCGTGCTCGAGCGTCGCTCGCAGGTGATCGTCGAGCTGTGCGAGGTCGTGGACCGCGGACGCGCGGAGGCCTCCGGTCCTCCGGGTCCACCGCGTCCCGCCAGTGGTCGCCGAGGGAGTGGTTGGCGCGGTGCTGGCGGTGCTCTACACGCGCCTGCTCGCGCGCGGCACGGCGTCGGCGTGGCAGCGCCGGCGACGTCAGCCGAGGGCGAGCCGCCGCTGATCGAGCTGCACGGGGAGCTGATGAGCTTGATCGTGCTGCCCTATCTGGGGAGCAAGCGTCGCGGGCAAGGAACTGCGCACGCCCGCGCCGCCCCGCGAGGCGACCGGCGAGATCGATCGCCCCGGAGCTCGCGGCTCGATCGCAGGAGGAACCAGCGGCGTGCGCCTGACCTATCGCACGGTGCGCGTGCTGATGGCGATCGCCGAGCTTCCGGGCGGCAGCAACCGTGAGGTGGCCGAACGTGCCGGCATCGTCGACCAGGGCCAGATCTCGAAGATGCTCACGCGCCTGGAGTATCAGGGCTTGATCGTCAACCGCGACGCCGCACAGCACCGCGCGCGGCACCCCCAACTCATGGTGGCTGACCGAGCGCGGCGAGGCGTTCGAGCGCGAACTGCGCGAGCACCCGGTGCGCGGTAGGGCGACGCGCACGAGCAGGCTTCGGGACGGCGCGGGTCGGGCAAGCGGCCCTCGCGGCGGAGGTGAGTCGGATCCTCGCCCGAGGTAAGGCGCTCGCGCGGAGTCCGGAGCGCGCAGCCGCGTCGCGCCGTACCGCGGTTGCGAGTCAGGCAACGCGAATCGAGAGCGAGCGGGCCGTCGCCGCCGGCGGGCGTGAGCGTCAGACGGTAGTGCCGGGAGCCAGATGCGCGGTGCCGTGCAGTCGGCGGCGGTTGACGCCCTCTGACCGCCGCTGAACGTGAGCGAGCCGGGAAGCGTGCGCCAGTGGGTATGCGCCGGCCGAGCGGACCTGTAGCGCAGAGCGTGACGTGCACCGTCGCGGCCCGGCTCAAAGTGCAGGAGAACGCGAGCTCGGGAGACCGCGGGAGGCCGATGGCGCAGGGCGGCCCGTGCGTTGGCGGTCAGCGTGAGGCGCGGATATGCGGGGCGCTTGCGTCGGGGATGGCTTGGAGTGGATCGTGGAGCCTGGCGTGGCCGCTCCTGAGGTCGTTCCCCGGCCGCTCGGTGGATGCTCGGCTGGAGCCGCCACGCCGGTTGCCGCGGGCTGGCTGTCTTCCGGATCCGCCGTTCGGTGCTGGCCGCCTGCGGTTCGCCGGCTTGCCGGTTCGCCTTCTTCGACTTGGCTTGAACGCGCCGATCCCGTTTGGAGTGCCGACTCCTGTGGGGCCGTCGTAGCCGGTGGCGGCGTTGCAGATCAACGCGCCCGTCGCCGCAGTCGAGCGGCGAGAGTGGATTGATCGAGCCACCGCAGGTCGAGTAGATGCCGTCGCAGTCGCCGTTGCCGCCGGTGGTGACGTCGTGCAGCACTGGGGTGCCGAGGTGCGAATAGAGCGTTTGCGCCGGGTATTCGACGTCGTGGGCGCCGCCGGCGAGCGCGAACATCGAGGCGACGATCGGCGAGGCGACGCTGGTGCCGCCGATCGGCCACCATTCGAGCGGCTCGTTGACGACTTCGCCGGAGCTTCTTCCTCGAATGGTGGGAACGGAGTCATAGACGGCCACCCCCGTGATAGGGGTCGGCGTCGGCGGCGACGTCGGCCACAGCGCGTTTGGAGCCGCAGCCGACCTGTCGACCAGTCCGGGACGGCCTGCTGCCATGGCTGGGCGGTGAACGAAGCGCTGCAGCCACCGCCGCCGGCGCCCTGGTTGGTGCCTTCGGAGTCTGGGTCCTCGTTCCACACGGTCTCGCTTTGCCTGACGCCGTCGGTCATCGTCAGCTTGGTGCCGCCGACGGCGACGACGTCCGGTGAGCTGGCGGGGTAGTCGGCGCCGGCGAAGTAGCCGGTTCTTTTCCTTCCTCCTTGGCCTTTCGGCCGCTTCGGCCTCGGTCCAGTTGAGGTAGCCGTCGTCGCCGGCGGCTGCCGTGATGACGGTGCCGGGGTGGTTGAAGGCCTGGCCGTTGGAGCCTTCCTGAGGTCCGCCCCACGAGTTGGATATCTCGGTGGCGCCGAGTCTCACGGCCGTCTCCTCGGCCGCTTCGAGGTCCTCGTAGGAGGGTTCGCTCGGCCTCGACGAGCAGGATCTTGCAGTTCTGGCAGACGGCGTGGGCCATCTCGATGTCGGTCGAGATCTCGACCGCCCATCCCTCGGCTTCCACCAATTCGTCGCAGGCTTCCTTCTCTCGTTTCGAGTTCGAGCTCGCTTTCGTCGGGCCTTTCGGTTGTGCAAACCGATTTCCTTGGCCTCCCTCGCCGTTTCGGTCTTGGGGAACGGGCAGCTCGCCGGTGCCGCTCTGGCTCACCTGCTCGAAGCAGCCGCTTTCGCTCCCGCTGCACGTGTGTGATCGCGGGCAGGTCGAAGGCTTTGCTGTAGACCCCGAGGTCGGCTTCGGCTTCTGGGATCGTTGTAGGCGTCGACGAGCGCGATCGTCTGCGGTGAGGAGGTTGGCGCCTGGGCTGCTTCGGCCGGGAAATAGGCGCTTCGTAGATCCCGTGGGGTCAAGCAGCCCGAAGGGAATCCCTTGGTGCATTCAGTCGCCGTCTTCGAAGCTGGTCGTCTGCGCGCTCCCACCGCCGAGCGGATCGCTCTGTGCTTGCGCGACGCGGCGTCCGGCGCTCCAGCTCGAGCGCCATGCAGCCGGCGTGCCCGGGTGCGGGCGCAGAGCACGCGCTACGTGCCGTGTAGTCGGATTCCGGTAGCGGCGAGAGGTTGGCGGCCGCCGCGAGCCTGTGGGCTTGCGAGAGCGAGTGTCGTCCAAAGCAGAGCAAGCCCCCAGAGCGACGGCGAGGGCCTGAAGCCTGCGCGTTTCACGCTTCCCATTCTGGCAGTCTTCGCGGGAATGTTCACCGACTGCCGCGCACCCACACAGTCGCAATCGACTCCAACCAGCCGATCCTTGAGGATTCGCGGTTGGTGGCTAGACGAACAGCCGCGAGCCCACCCAGTCGCCTGGGCCGCGGGAGCCGGGGGCGCGAAGAAGTAGCCGCCTCCCACGGGGGTGATGTAGTCGATCATCGGCTCTTCGGCCAGGCGTGCCTGGATCGTTTCGAACTGCCGCTGGACGTCCTGGTTGAAGGCGACGAACATCAGGCCCTGGTCGAGATCGCCGGCCTCGTCGAGGCCGCGGTCGTAGTTGTAGCCGCGGCGCAGGATGCGCTGGTCGGCGGTCGGCGGCGTGCGCGGGTTGGCGAGGCGGATGTGGGCGTTGAGCGGTATTCGCTTGCCCTGCGGATCGAGCTCGTAGCGGGGTTCCTCGAACTCGTCGGTGCCGCCGAGCGGCGCGCCGGTGACGCGGTCGCGACCGATCATGTTCTGCTGCTCGAACATGCCCACGCGGTCCCAGAACTCGACGTGCATGCGGATCGCGCGCGCGACCACGTAGGTGCCGCCGGTGGCCCACGCCGGTTCCCCCGAGCCGGGCTGCACCCAGATCAGCTGGTCCATGAGGCTCTCGTCGGCGACGTCCGGGTTGGCGGTGCCGTCGCGGAAGGCGAACAGGTTGCGGGGGCTGTTGTGCGGGCTCGGTCCGCGCCTGACGCTCTGAAAGCCGTCGAGGCTCCAGCGCGTGGTGAGGCGCCCCGCGACCACTCGCATCAGCTCGCGCACGGTGTGCACGACCGTGTCGCGGTGTCCGGCGCACACCTGCAGCAGCAGGTCGCCGTGGCTGCGCGCGGGGTCGAGTTCGTTGCCCGCGAAGCTCGGCATCTGGCGCAACAGCTTTGGCTTGCGCGCGGCGAGGCCGTAGCGGTCGTCGAACAGCGAGGCGCCGAAGGCGAGTCGTCACCGTGAGCGCGTCGGGTGCGTCGATGGGCCCGAGAATGCCCGAGTCCGGCGGAGGGTCGTCGATCTCCTGCGCGCCGACGGTTTCGCCCTGGGTGAGTCCGCGCGCGCGTGCGCACAGGGTTTGCAAAGCCTCGGCGAGCAGCTCGCGGTTGGGCGCGATCGAGTCGAGCGCGATGAACGTTGCCTGCGCTTGCGCCGGCGCCGGCGCGAGGATCCCGGCCTGGTGGGGTCCGTCGAATGGCACGCTGCTGAGCAATTCGTCGCTCAACACCGCCCGCGACTGCGCGGCGGCGCTCAGGTGGCTTCGGGCGGGTGCGGAGCTCGCTCTCGGCAAGCGCGCCGCCCAGCGCTCCCACTCCACCGGCTCCGACGACGGCCAGTGAGCGCTTCATGAACTGTCGGCGGTCGAGTTCGCTCATCGGCGGGCTCCGGCCTGTCGCAGCCGCGTGGTCGGATGGTGGGCCCGGGGCGTCGAACGGGCTCATGGTGCGTCTTCCGCCGCTCGTTCGGCCGCCTTTTCGGCGGGTGTGGGCGTGGGGAGTTTCGGGATCGGCGCCGGAGCCTTGGTCTCCAGCGTGCCTGGCAGCAGCTCGAGTGCGCCGAGCGCTCCCGCGAGCGTTCCGTTGAGCAACTCGTGTTCGCCCGTCGTGAGCTGGGCGAGGCTCGGCCAGCCGGAGTGGGTGTGGCGGATCTGCGCGATCGCCGCGCTCAGCAGCGCCAGCTCGCCGCGCACCTCGGCCTCGGTGTTTTCACGACCCGAGAGCAGCGGTTGCAGCGTGTGGAAGACCTCGAGCGTGGCGTCCAGGCCGGCGGCGGTTCCGAGCACTCCCTGGCCGCTCCAGGGCACGTGTGTGCCGCTCAACAGGTCGCGCTGGGCGTCCTCGATGATCTCGTGCGAGCGAGTGGCGTATTCAAGCGGTGTGATCTGCACGCTCGGCAGGATCGCTCGCAGGCTCTGCAGATCGCGTGTGAGCTTGGCGGCGATCGGCACCAGCGAGTTGGGTGAGGCGCCGCTCCACAGTCCCATTTCCAGACGATGCAGCCCGGTGAAATGGGGATCGGCCCGTCCGCCGGGCAGCAGTCCGGCGGGCATCCCGTCGATTTCCTGGTTGAGCGACCCGAACAGGCCGTATACCGCTCCCAGATGCAGGTAGGCGCTCCACGTGGTCTCCCAGGCCAGGCGCGCCTGCGCGCGGCTGCCTGTCGTGAGCGTGGCGCGCAGGGCGGCCGCGTCACGCTCGGCGATCGTTGTCCAGTGCTCGGCGTAGAGCTTGTAGGCGGCCACGGGACCGACGAACGCGCGCGCGGGAAGCGGGGACAGCTCGGAGACCATTTCTCCGCGGGTGTTCACGCCCTGGTCCTCGAGGTCTGCGATTTCGGTGCCGTAGACGCTGGCCGGGATGTTTGACCCGTAGACCTTTGTGATGCGCACGCCGAGCGGGTTGGCTGTGCTCGTGTGTGGGGCGATCGACTTCACGCCGAAGCGTGTGGGTCGATGCGTGCCTCGACCGGGGGCGAGGGCCGCGCCCGCGAGCAGCAGCACGGCGGCGCCCAGCACCAGCGCCAGTGTGCGCCTTGCTCGGCGCGAGTGCGTCACAGGTGCCTGCTCACTGGTGCTTTCACTTCGCTGAGCGTAAATCCAGCGATCTGCGAGCTTGTTACCAAAACGTGGCGGCTTCGCTTTCATTTTGTGAAACAGCGGTCCGGTCACACAATCGCAACGGGTCTGTGACCGGTTGTTGACACCACAATCTTCACGGGATTCCACGATGCACTTGCGCTTCTACGCGGGTGGCCGGGGGGCGTTGCAAGGCGATCGCCGCCCACAGTCCGAAAAGGAGAAAATCCGTTGCGTACTGGGAAGAAGCTCATCGCGGGCGGCATGGGGGTCCTGGCCGCCGGAGCGGCCGTGCTCGGCATCTCGATGTCAAGCGCATCCCCGCCGCCCACCACTCCCGATTCGACCACGCCGATCAAGCACGTGGTCGTGATCTTTGACGAGAACGTGTCGTTCGACCATTATTTCGGCACCTACCCGCACGCCACCAATCCCGCGGGTGAGCCGTCGTTCACACCGTTGCCGGGTACGCCCGCGGTGAACGGGCTCACCACCAGCTTGCTCACGAAAAACCCCAACCTGTACCAGCCCCAGCGCCTTGAACCGAGCCAGGCGCTCACCTGCGATCAGAACCACGGCTATGCGGCTGAGCAGGAAGCCTTCGACGAAGGTCGCATGGACAAGTTCGTGCAGAAGACGACCGGCAGCGGTTGTACGCAGAGCATCACGCCCGATTCCAGCAGCTATGGGCCGAACGGGATCGTGATGGACTACTACGACGGCAACACGGTCACGGCGCTGTGGAATCTCGCTCAGCACTTCTCGCTGAACGACAACTCCTATGACACGCAGTTCGGTCCGTCGAGCCCTGGAGCCATCAACCTCATCTCCGGTCAGACCAACGGCGCCGAAGCGCATGGTGGCGTATCCAGCTCGATCGCAAACGGCACGCTGTTCGGCGACGGCGAGCCCTACTACGACCAGTGCAGCAACCCGACCACGCCGCTGAACTCCAACGGTACCCCTGGAGGCGTGACGGTTTCGATGAGCGGCGAGAACATCGGCAATCTGATGAACGCCAAGGATGTCACCTGGGGTTGGTTCCAGGGTGGCTTCGCTCCGTCGGAAATCAAGGAAGGTCGAGCGATATGCGGTGCGTCTCACAAGAACATCGGTGGGGCGACCGTCGCCGACTACGTCGAGCACCATGAGCCGTTCCAGTTCTATGCGAGCACGGCCAACCCCGACCACGTGGCGCCGAGCTCGATCTCACAGGTCGGTCTCAGCGATCCCGCGGGGACGCCGGCGGATGAGGCCGTCAACCATCAGTACGACATCTCACTGTTCCATCAGGCGCTGATCCAGGGTTACCTGCCGCAGGTGTCGTTCCTGAAGCCGCCCGCGTATGAGAACGGGCACGCAGGCAACTCCGATCCGCTGGACGAACAGCGCTTCCTGGTGGACACGATCGATGAAATCGAGCAGTCCAGCTACTGGCCGAACACAGCGATCGTGATCGCCTACGACGACTCCGACGGGTGGTATGACCACCAGATGGGGCCGATCGTGCGGCCGTCTGAGGACACAGTCGACTCGCTCAGCGGACCAGGGAAGTGCGGCACGGTCAGCGCGCCGCCCGCCCAGAACGACCGCTGCGGCGTCGGTCCGCGTCTGCCGCTGCTGGTGATCTCACCATGGGCACGCAGCAACTACGTCGACAACACGTTCACCGAACAGGCGTCGATCACACAGTTCATCGAGGACAACTGGAACCTCGGACACATCGGCGGCGGCTCCGCGGACACCACGGCGGGGACGCTCGACAACATGTTCGACTTCAACCCGAACGCACAGCGCTCGCCGGCGATCATCATGAACGAAACAACCGGTGAGATCACGAACATCATCCCCGCGCCGCATCCGGTTCCGCCGGTGGGCCCGCCGCCCGGTCACGGCGGTAATCCGGGCCATGGAGGTAATCCTGGTCATGGCGGTAAACAGGGCTATGGCGACAAAGGCGGTCGTGGCGGGAAGTTCGGCCACGACGGCAGATCGGACCGTGGCGGCAAATCGGGCCGCGGGCACTGACGAGCCGCTGCCCAGCGTGATCGCCCGCATCGCCAGATCGAAGTCGATGCGGGCGTAGCACATCACACATAGCCACACGCAGTCGAGGGCGCCCCACGGGGCGCCCTCGCTCGTGATGCCAGGTGGGGCTGTACGGGGAAACGCGGGCGGTCGTCGATCACAACACTTGACCGTAATTTGGAATCTCTGCAAGTACTAGAATCTCGCAAATTGCGGCTTATTCTAGATCCTGGCTATTGAAAACGATGCGTTAGTCAGTTAGCTTCGCCCCGGATTTGGAACAGGCGCCGCCTCGGACCGGCGGTCTGGCTTGGTTGTGCGGGAGGGGAGACTGGATATGTGCGTGGCGGTGCGTCGGTGAGTGCGGGACGGTACGGCTGTGGGGGTTGGTCAGGGTTGCGGGGTCGTGGCCGTGCTGCGCTGACCGTATGCACGGCTGTCGCGGGGGTGTTGGTGTGGTCGGCGCTTGCCGGCGGCGCGCAACCGTACGAAACGTATGAGAGCGCTGTTGTCTCGGACGGGCCGGTGGCCCAGTATCGCTTCGACGACGCGTCGGGTTCGAGCACGCTCGCGGATTCCACGGGCTCCTATACGGCAAGCAATAGCGGGATCGTGCTGGGTGGGGAAGGCCCGTTTGGGGGCAGCAAGTCGGGTTCCTTCGATGGCGAAGCTTTCGCGACGCTGCCGTCTGACCCGTTGTATGGCGCCACTGCGTTTACCGCCGAGGCCTGGGTCTACTGGTCTGGCGGTGCGTCGTACAAGCAGCCGATCTTCGACTTCGGCTCGAGCTCAACCAACTACATGTATCTGACGCCCGCATCGGCGCTCAGCGCTCACAAGATGCTCTTTGAAATCCGCACGACAGCGGGCACCGTATTCCAGGTCACGGCCACGAAGCTGAAAGCGAATGCCTGGGAGTACGTCGCCGTTACTGAGACCAGCTCGGGTGCGCTGACGCTATACGTGGATGGCGAACAGGTCGGGCAGACCACGGGCGCGACGATCGCGCCCGCATCGCTTGGGAGTACCGCCGACGATTATCTCGGCAAGCCGCAGGTTTCAGGCGAACCGCTCTTTGGCGGCAGTCTCAGCAACGTGGCGTTCTATAACAAGGCGCTCTCGGGCAGCCAGATAGCGGCTCACTACAATGCCGCCGAGTATCCGGTCAACACGGCGGCGCCGACGATCTCGGGCACCGCGAGGGATGGCAGCACTCTGACGGCGAAAGCCGGCAGCTGGTCGGGTCTCACGCCGATCACTTTTGCCTACCAGTGGACACGCTGTAACGCGTCGGGAGGCGAATGCGCCGAAATCTCGTCAGCGACCAGTACCAAATACGAAGCTTCCCACGAAGATGTCGGTAAGACGCTACGGGTGGCGGTCACCGCCACCAACAGCTCGGGAAGCGGCGGCGCGACCTCCAGCCAGACTGCGGTCGTCGCTGCGCTCAAACCGTCGAACACGACGCTGCCAGTGATCTCGGGTAGCGCGAACGTCGGCCAGCTCTTGTCGGTGAGCGAAGGGAGCTGGGGAGGCTCGCCCCCGTTCTCCTACACCTACCAGTGGGAGACATGCAACAGCGCCGGCGCAAGCTGCAAAAAGATCACCGGGGCGACAGCGTCCAGCTACCGCTTGATCGGCTCGCAGGTGGGCGACACCATGCGAGCGATCGTGACGGCAGCCAACTCCGCCGGCAGCGCAAGTGCCACCACCGAAGTGACCGGCGTCGTCGCGGTGGGAGCGCCTGTCAACACCGCTCTTCCAGCTATATCGGGCACGGCGCGTGACGGGCAGACGCTGAGCGCTAGCAGCGGCTCATGGGCGGGCACGGAACCGATCTCCTACGCCTACCAGTGGCAGAGATGCAACAGCGCCGGCGAAGGCTGCTCGAACATCTCCGGTGCGACCGGCTCGACCTACGTTCTCGGTCATGGTGACGTGGGCAGCACACTGCGGGTCACCGTCACCGCGAGCAACCCCGGTGGCTCGGCTTCGAGCACCTCTGCCGCGAGCGCGGTAGTTGCGGCGCTGGCGCCGTCGAATACGGCGCTACCCGTGATCTCCGGTACGGCTCGGTATGGGCAGACGTCTCACCGCGAGCACAGGCGAATGGGTTGGGACCCCGCCGCTTGAATACGCCTACCAGTGGGAGAGCTGCGGCAGCCTCGGCGAAGGCTGCCTGGACATATCGGGCGCGACGAGCTCCAGCTACACGCTCGGCTCGGGTGAAGTCGGCGACACGCTCCGAGTGGTCGTGACCGCAACGAACTCGGTAGGTTCGGCTTCTGCCCTCTCGGAAGCGACGGCGGTGGTGACAGGCTCATCCAGCTGTACCGACACGTGGACCGGTGAAGCTGGCGATGGCCTATGGCAGACCGCTGGCAACTGGTCCACAGGCAGCGCGCCGGGGCAAAGCGACATCGCCTGCATCGGCTCCGGCGAAACTGTGCAGATCACGGAAGGAACCAACCGCGTTGGCTCGCTGGAAGATCAGGGGGGCCTTGTGATCTCCGGCGGCTCCCTTGAATTGGTGAGCTCCTCTCATGCGTCGAGCGTGGGCTCGCTGTCGTTGAGCGAAGCCACGCTATCGGGGCCGGGCACGCTCGATGTCACGAGTTCGTTCGCGCTCGGGTCATACGCGACGATGTCGGGGTCCGGCTCGACGGTCGTGCAGCCAGGTGTGACAGGGGAAATCTACGCGTCATCGGGCTGTGAAGAAATGCGCCTGTCTGCAGGTCGAACGCTCGTCAACGAAGGCACGCTGACGTTTGGCTGGGGCACCTTGTTCTTGTCTGAAGGCGCTCGCCTTCAGAACGAGGGCGTCTTCATCGACAACACGGAATCCTCGTGCTACGGACCGCAGATCCAGAGCCCATCAGAAAGCGGCGCGGCACCGTCGGTTTTGAACACAGGCATGTTTGAGAAGACGGGCGGGGGCGGGACGAGCACTGTCGCTGTGAATTTCAGCAACCAGGGCGGGGTGGAAGCAAAGGCCGGGACGCTTGATTTCAGCGACGGCGGGATTCCGGAAGAAACGGCAAACGGCTCGTGGTCCGTACAGGGGGGACAGTCGATCGAGTTGAGCGGGGGTACCTTCTGGATCGCTGAAGCAGTCAACCTCTCGGCGGTCACTGTTGATGGGGCTACGGTCATAAGGGTGGGGAGCGGTCCTCCATCTTCCTCTGCGCCGCCTGTGGTCTCCGGCGAACCATTGGATGGCGAGATGTTGAGCGCAAGTGCTGGAACCTGGACGGGTTCGAGACCGATCTCCTACAGCTACCAGTGGCAGCGGTGTAACACGAGCGGCTTTGAATGCGCGAACATCGCAGGGGCGACGGGTGAAACCTATGTTCTCGGGAACAGCGATGTTGGAGCGACGGTGATTGCCGTCGTGACCGCGAAAAACAGTCTCGGTTCGGCTAGCGCCGCGTCCTCGCCCACGGCTGTTGTCACGCTGCCACCTCCGCCGTCGAACACGGCGCCGCCGGAAATATCCGGTTTCGCGCAGGTTGGTCAGACGCTGAACGCGAGCACGGGAAGCTGGGCCTCTCCGGTTCCTCTCTCCTACAGCTACCAGTGGGAGCGCTGCGATGTCCTCGGAGGAGAATGCATCGCGATCTCAGGCGCCACAACCTCCACCTATGTGCCGGTTCTCGCTGACGTTGGACATATGCTCACTGTGCAGGTCACGGCGACGAACCCAGGCGGGTCGAGCTCGGCGACTTCGCTTGAAACAAACGAAGTGCTGCCTGCGGCACCCGTGAACGTACTAGCTCCGTCGCTGTCGAACAACTCGCCCAGAGAAGGAGTCCTCGAGTCCGCCTCGACTGGAATCTGGACTGGAGAATCCGTGTCCTACGGCTACCAGTGGCAGAGTTGCAATGAAAAAGGTGAAGAATGCGCCGATATCGAAGGAGCACATGACGAAACGTATGAACCCGGACCAGGAGACGTGGGGAACACGCTGAGAGTCGTGGTGACGGCGTCGAATGCGGGAGGCTTCGCTTCGGAGAGCTCGGAACCCAGCGCCGTGGTCGGCACGTCGGTCACTGCGCCGTTGAACCTGGCGCCGCCGGAGATCTTCGGTACGGCGCAAGCGGGGCAGACGCTCAGCGCCAGCAGCGGCACATGGACTGGTACGCCGCCACTAGCGTACGCCTACCAATGGGAGAGCTGTAACAGTGCAGGCGAAAGCTGTGCTGATGTCTCGGGGGCTACCGAATCGAGCTATCACCTTGCGGCCGGTGACGTGGCTGACACCCTACGCGTGGTGGTAACGGCGAGCAACGCTGCTGGTTACGCGTCGCGTGTCTCGTCGGCAACCGCGGTCGTCGTTGGATCCTCCTACGAATCCGAATCGGTCTGTACCGACACCTGGATCGGCCCGTCGAAAGGATCGTGGTCGGAACGTCGTCAATTGGTCGACGGGCGAGGCGCCCGGTCCTGCCGATGTCGCATGTGTGGGCGCGGGAACTACTGTCCGCGTCAGCGAAGGCAGCAACCAAGCAGGGGTCCTCGACGACGCTGGCGAACTCGTGATCTCGGGCGGGTCGCTCGAACTCACAGACGCCGCCGAAGCGTCGATGCTCGCCTCGCTGAGGCTGAGCGGGAGCGGCGCGGCGCTTACCGGCGCGGGAAGCGTTTACGTTTCCGGCGGCTTTGACTGGGGCGCCTCGGCTGTGATGTCCGGCTCTGGCGCCACGGTGATCGCATCGGGCGTGAGCGGCGAGGTCGAAGCGTCCTCGGGATGCGAACCGATGAAGCTTTCCGGCGGACGCAAGCTCGTCAACGAAGGGACCTTGACGTTCGGGTGGGGCACGCTGTACATGTCCGAAGGCGCTCGCCTCGAAAACGAGGGCAGCTTTGTCGATAACTCCGAAGCCTCGTGTCTCGGCCCGCAGATCCAGCCCGAAGGGTCTGGCGCGGCGCCCGCGATCCTCAACACCGGCACCTTCGAGAAGACGGCCGGCTCCGGGACGAGCATGGTTGCCGTCGCCTTCACCAACGATGGCGCCGTCAGCGCGAGCAGCGGCACGCTCGAGTTCACCGGTGGGGGGGTGCCCGAACAGGCCGCGACGGGGAGCTGGAGCGTCGAACCGGGGACGAGGATCGTCCTCGGCGGCGGCACCTTCCTCATCGGTGAAGACGTCAACCTCTCCGAGGTCGCCGTCGAAGGTGCAACCGTGACACGCGTCTCGGCCCCCGTGCCTGTCAACACAGCGCCACCGTCGATCGCCGGCACCATAGAAGACGGGCAGACACTTACCGCCGACACGGGAAGTTGGTCGGGCTCTGAACCGATCTCCTTCTCCTACCGCTGGCAGCGCTGCAACGGTAGTGGCGCTGAATGCGCGAACATCGCCGGGGCGACGGGTGAAATCTATGCCCTCGGGAACAGCGATGTTGGAGCGACGATACGGGTGCTCATCGTGGCTCACAACTCCTACGGCCAGACGCAGGCCTCCTCGCCCGCGAGCGCGGTCGTAGCGTTACCGTCGCCGCCCTCGAACACAGCGCTCCCCACGATCACAGGCCAGAGACGGGACGGCTCGGTGTTGAGCACGAGCGTGGGAAGCTGGAATGCGGTCGCACCCGTCTCCTACACTTACAGGTGGGAAAGCTGCAATTCAGCCGGCGAAGAATGCGCGCCGGTCGAAAACGCGACGACTCCGGAATACGAGCTCTCGGAAGGCGACATCGGTTCGACTCTGCGAGTGGTGGTCACGGCCACCAACGAAGGCGGCTCGACACAGGCCATTTCGGCGGTGAGCTCCGAGATCCAGGCCGAAGCGGTCAGTGAGCTGGAAGCACCCTCGATCTCGGGCGCGCCGGATGAGCATCAGGTGCTTCATGCCGACCCAGGACGCTGGGCGGGAACCGAAACGCAGATCAACTACCAGTGGGAAAGCTGCAGCGAAAGCGGCACGGACTGCGCTGCCATCGAAGGCGCCACCGGCACCGAATACGACCTCGCAGAAGGCGATGTCGCCACCAGGCTGCGGGTTAGGGTGGGCGCGAGCAACGCGCTCGACTCCCTGACCGACGTCTCTGCCGCGACAGCCGTCGTCGGCGCTCCGGGTACGCTTGCCAATGCGTCGGCGCCTTCAATCTCAGGTGCGCCGCAAGTGGGCCAGGCGCTCACCGCAAACCCCGGGATCTGGTCTGGCACAGGCGCCATAAGCTACCTCTACCAGTGGCAGAGCTGTGATCGCTACGGCCTCGGCTGTGAAGACATCGAAGGCGCGAACGCCGCCAGCTACGCGTCTCCATCAGGTGAGGCCGGCCGCGCGCTGCGGGTGCTCATCACCGCCAGCGACGAAGGCGACTCGCTCTCCGAAAACTCACCGGTCACCCAGCCGATAGCAACGGCGCAGGCGCCGATGATCGAGCAAGCGCCTCCCATAACGGGGGTGGCGCTGGTCGGCCAAACGCTCACCGCCGGCACCGGCGTGTTCTCTGGGGAAAGCCCCATCACTTACAGCTACCAGTGGGAGCGTTGCGTGCAGCCCGGAAGCTGTGCGGACATCGAAGGCGCCAAACAGAGCTCCTACGTCCTCACCGAAAGCGATATCGGATCCACGATACTCGTGCTCGTCAGCGCCACCGACACTGGCGGCAGCACCACCGCTGTTTCGGCTCTGACCGCTGCCGTAGGTCCCGAATCGCTGCTTGAGCTCTCCGCTCCTTCCATCTCAGGGATCGTGCAGATCGAAGGCACGCTCAGCGCCGACCCGGGAATCTGGAGCGCATCGGGATCGGTCTCCTACGCCTACCAGTGGGAAAGCTGCAATCCAGACGGTGAAGACTGTGCGCCGATCGAAGGCGCAACCGAACCGACCTACGTGGTCGTGAGCGGCGATCTCGGCTCGACCGTGCGCGTCAAGGTGACCGCCACGAGCCCGCTCGGTAGCCAAAGCGCCGTCTCCGCGCACACACCAGCGGCACCCGGCGGCGAAGTGAGCGCCGAAGAAGCCCAGACCATCGCCGAGCAGACCGATCCGGCGCTGCTGGCCCCCTCGACCACCGCGACCTTGGAAGGGCAGAGCATCGCGCCGACACTCATCGACACCGGCGAAGAACTCGCCTCCAACCACACGCTTACTACGTCCACGATCTCCAAGGAAACCGCCGGCGCGCTGGCTGTCAACACGCCAGCGGGAGAAATCAGCCTTGCGCCCGTCGAAAGCTCGACGCACGCGATCACGCCACCCACAATCGTCAATGGCGCCGCCGCGCTGACCACGAACATCTGGCCGGCGACGGACACGATCGTCCGCCCCGAGCCGCTCGGCGCGACCGCGCTTCTCGACATCCGCTCGACACAAGCCCCGCACTCCTTCGCCTGGCGGGTCAATCTCGGCCCCGACGAGGAACTCAAGCAGCTCCCCGACGGTGCGATCGCGGTGGTCGAAACACCTGAAGAAGAAAACGCTCCGCGGGGCACCGCGGAAGAAGCAGGCGAAGCGCCAAAACTGGATGAGACGCCCGAAGGCTCGGCGGAAACGAGCGAAGAAAAGGCCGAAGCCGAACAGGCCGAAGCCGAATCCAAGACCGGCGAAGAAGGAGAAGAAGAAGCGCCGCTGCCGACGCTGCCAGGCGCGCCCACGAGCACGGAGCCGGCCGGCGAAGCCGGGCCAGGCCAGCCCCAGCCACAGAACACGCAAAGCTCTTATGAAATGGCCAAGACCGCAATGAGCTACGCCGAAGACCAAACCGCCGGCAAGGCGCTTCTGACAGTCACGCCCCCTTCCGTCACCGACGCCGAAGGCGCCGCCGTGCCGGCCTCGCTCAGCGCCACCGGCGACACCATCGAGCTGACGATCAAGCCATCCCCCAGCGCCACCTACCCACTGCTACTCGACACGACGATCGCCGCGCCAACGAACGAGCAGAGCATCGAACGCGACCCGGTGAAGTACGGGATCTCTGACCCCAAGGCCAACGAATCGGGCCACATCGACGAACACTTCACCCCCGAAGGAAAGGTCGCGCCGAAGTTCGACCCCAACCTCTACGACGGACCGCCACATACCACACGCCACATGCGCACCGCGCGGCTGGTCGTCCCCTACGACGTGCTCGTCACCCCTTCGACCAAATACAGGCTCGAAGAAAAGGCAGTCCTCGAAGCATGGCTCAAGAAGGTCACCGACGAAGGTCTCGAACCTTACATCACGATCAGCAAGGACTATCACGAAGACCCGTGCGGCGATAAGGGCGGACCAGCATGTCCACAGGTACCCATCGACAAGTACCGGCAAGCGGTTACGAAGCTGATGAAAGAAGTGATCAGATGGCACGACGCAAGCGCTGCCGAAGGAGGCAAGGGCTGGAAGCTCGTGAAGCTGTGGGGAGCCTGGAACGAGCCAGACAACGCCCACGACCCATTGCACAAAAACGAAGTCAGGGCCGCCCAGTTCTGGGAGGTAGCGCAATCCACCCTCCACAGAATCGAGCAGCACTATCCTTGCGACGGCTGCACCATCGTAGCCGGCGAATTTTCGATCTTCTACCCAGACTACACTTCCTGCTATCGGAACGTCCTGCTGTATGACTACTGCTCCAACCCAGAGCTCAAGCACTACAAACGCTACTGGTCCGGAGAGCCGAGGGACCCGGCTGCGTGGGGATTCCATGATTATGAGGATCTCAGTGATCCGGAAGCAGCGGTCGCCCAGAAGTTTGCCAAATTCGTTAGCGTTCGCCTTGAAAAGCCGCGACTGTTCATGAGTGAGGCAGGGGTCCTACTGCAGAATGGTAAAACCGAAACAGAATTTGGCGAACTGGAAACTAAATCAGAAGCAGAAAGGGCAGAAAAGCGCAGCCTTCAACTGCAGGCCGCAGAACGGTTCATCAAACTATCTGAAGGTCTGAAATACCCTATCGATCGTATGTACTATTACGAGTATACGGCTCCCACCAAGGCACAACAGAAAGAAAACGCCTTTGATAGTGCGCTGCTCGAAGAGGAAAATGGCGAACGGCGCGAACGGCCAGCTTACTGCGTGCTTGCCTACAAAGATTACCGCTGTCCTCCCATTGCGATCACGGGCCCCAAGGTCGGGGTAGACCTCGAGGGTCTCAGCGAAGTGACGATCAAGCTGACGGCGACCGTGAATCCGTACGACCTCCCTACCGAATACAGTTTTGAATACGGGCGTACGCCATCGTCGTTGTCCGACAAAACTCCCCTCAAGAAGCTGAGTGCGGGACTGGAATCCGACAAGGTCAGCGCCGAAGTCACGATACCCGCGAGTTTCGAAGAATGCTACGACAAGGTCGTGGATTACTTTCGAATAGAGGCCATCAACGCGACGGGCACGAGACGCGGAGCCGTTAGTGAAATCAACCCCTCTTGTCCGGTGTGATATGCGACCGGCGACACACAACATCGTGGTGAGCGGACAGGGCCTAAGCACTAGAGCGTACAAACGTCCAACGCGCCACCGCAACTTTGGGGCGTTTTGATAGTCTTAGTAATTATGCAACGTATCGTCCTATTTGTGCTTCTGGTGCTGGCCTTGCTTGCTACGGCAGTCCCCTTGAGTGCCGCTGCTAGTCATAAGAAGGCCCCGCCGAAGTGCCCGCTGGCACATGCACGCGTGATGATCGCAGACCCACAGGCCGAGGTTTATTTGTTGCCAGAACACTTTGGTGGACTCGGTGGCGTCGAGCTCGCGAAAATCTTCGGGTGCGCTTTCAAGGGTACGCATCGCAACTACCTTCTTGGCGAACCGCCCGAGTCTTCTTCATCCGGCAGTGGTGGTATTGAACTTGAGACGCTCGCAGGGCCGATGGCGGCTTATTTCGCGGGCTCGGGTGGGCCTGGTGGCGCAAGCTGGTTGGTGGAGGTCAGGAATCTTGCTACTGGCAAGCTGGTCCACCAGGTTCCGAGCGGGACGCCTGCGCATCCCGAGCCGCCGCGCACCGAACACGGTCTTACCGTTACCTATGTTGGGATCGGTCCGGTTGAGTCGCTCGTCGTCAAGAGCGACGGTGCGGTCGCATGGATCGCGCGGGACGATTTTGAAGAATCGTTGTCGTATCAGGTCCATGTCCTGGATAAGAACGGTAGTCGTGTGCTTGCGGCGAGCACGGAAATCGAACCGAAGTCTCTCGCGCTGGCCGGCAGCGTGCTCTACTGGACAGAAGCCGGCAGGCCGATGTCGGCGAGGCTGAATTGAGCGGGCGGGTTGTGCGGACTCGTCTGTGCCGGTGGGGTCTGGTCTTGCTATTTCTAGGGATCGCGTTGGGTGGTTGTGGTGGGGCGTCTGCTGCGAAAACGACCAGCACGGCTCGTGTTCACACCGCGAAGGTGGCACCGGCTTATCGGGGTGGACAGTATTGCCTGGCGAGCAAGGATGCGAAGTACAGGGCGGCGGGGTTTGTGTGCAAGAAGCATCATCTGGCGCGACGCTAGTCGGTGTTTCAGTGAGGTGGGCGCGCTCGCGCAACTTCTGCGTCCACCGATAGTCTTATAGGTCGTGCGGCGTATCGCCCTATTTGTGCTTCTGGTGCTGGCCTTGCTTGCTACGGCAGCCCCCTTGAGTGCCGCTGCGAGCCATAAGAAGGCCCCGCCGAAGTGCCCGCCGGCACATGCACGCGTGATGATCGTAGACCCGCAGGCCGAGGTTTATTTGTTGCCAGAACACTTTGGTGGACCCGGTGGCGTTGAGCCCACAGAAATCTTCGGGTGCGCTTTCAAGGGTACGCATCGCAGCTACCTTCTTGGCGAACCGCCCGAGTCTTCTTCATCCGGCAGTGGTGGCATTGATCTTGAGACGCTCGCGGGGCCGATGGCGGCTTATTTCGCGGGCTCGGGTGGGCCTGGTGGCGCAAGCTGGTTGGTGGAGGTCAGGAATCTCGCTACTGGCAAGCTGGTCCACCAGGTTCCGAGCGGGACGCCTGCGCATCCCGAACCGCCGCGAACCGAACACGGTCTTACCGTTACCTACTGGGATCGGTCCGGTTGAATCGTTGGTTGTCAAGGGCGACGGTGCGGTTGCATGGATCGCACAGGATGCTGTTGAAGAATCGTTGTCGTATTCGTACCAGGTCCATGTCCTGGATAAGAACGGCAGTCGCGTGCTAGCGGCGAGCACGGAAATCGAACCGAAGTCTCTCGCGTTGGCCGGCAGCGTGCTCTACTGGACAGAAGCCGGCAGGCCGATGTCGGCCGTACTCCATTGAGAGTCGGAGCCACCACGCGATAGCTGGCGTGCGTGTCCCACGCCGACGAACGGGCCAAGCGATATAGCGCGCAGGCCACGGATGGCGCAGTCACGGATCCATCGTACGACCCAAGCGTGGGTTAGGCTCAAAGGTATGCCGTCTCCCTTCGGCTTCCTGCTGACACCCGAGCCGCCCTCGCGACGCACCGGCGCGATCGTCGCCGTGCTGCTCGTGGCGCTGTGCACGCTTTTGATCTACCCCCTCAAGCAGGCGGCCCCGGTCGTATCGCTCGGCGTGGTCTACATGCTGGCCGTCCTGATCGTGTCCGTCACCTGGGGGATCTGGCTGGGTTTCGCCACTTCCCTGTTGAGCGCGCTCGCGTTCAACTACTTCCACCTGCCGCCGGTCGGACGCCTGACGATCTCAAACGGCGACAACTGGGTGGCGCTGATTGCTTTCCTCGTGGTGTCGGTGCTCGCAAGCTCGGTGGCCGAGGTCACGCGCGCACGAGCCCGCGAGGCGGCCGAGCGCCGTCGCGAGGCCGACCTGGCGGCGGAGATGGCGCGCCTTCTGCTCGGCGGCAGGCGGCTGTCGGAGGATTTGCCGACGGCCGCCGCACGCCTCTCCCAAGTGCTCGAGCTGCCCTCCGCGGCGATCGAGCTGGAGGCGGTCGAGGGGGACGAACGGCGCGTTGCCTTCCCCTTGCGCGAGGGACCGCGCCGGCTCGGCACGCTGCTCGTGCCCTCCGACACCTCCGAGGCCACGCTACGCCGCCTGCAAGAGCGCATCGTGCCGGCGCTCGAGTCGCTGCTGAACGCGGCGCTCGAGCGCGACTCGCTGCTCGCCGACGTCGTTGAGACCGCCGCCCTGCGCCGCGCCGATGTCGTCAAGACCGCGCTGCTGCGGGCGGTCTCTCACGACCTGCGCTCGCCGCTCACAGCGATCGCGGCGGCCGGGGAGGCGGTCGGCTCGCCCTCGCTCTCAGAGGAGGAGCGTCGCGAGATGGCCACCGTCATCCAGGGGGAGACGCAGCGACTCTCGCGGCTGGTCGACAACCTGCTCGACCTCTCGCGCCTGGAAGCCGGCGCCGCCGAGCCCCACACGTCGCTGACTTCGCTGGATGACGTGATCCGCGCGGCACTCGCCGAGCTCTCGCCCGCGCCTGAGGACTTCAGCCTCTCGATCGACCGCGACCTGCCGCTTGTGAGCGTCGATCCCGTGCAGATGGAGCGCGCGCTTGCCAACGTGCTGGAGAACGCGCGTCGCCACAGCGGCGGGCATCCGGTGTCGGTCCGGGCGCGCGCCGTGCGCAGCCTTGGGGGCGCGCAGTCTGCGGGCGAGCCGGCCAGCGATCGACTGGTGGTGCGGATCGTCGATCGTGGCCCCGGGATTCCCCCGGCGCAGCTGGAGCGCGTGTTCGAGCCCTTCTATCGGGCGGGCACGACACAGGGAGGACACCGTGGCTCAGGTCTGGGGCTTGCGATCGCGCGCGGCTTCACCGAGTCAAACGGCGGGCGGCTGCACGTCGAGTCACTGCCCGGTCAGGGCGCCACGTTCGTGTTCGAACTACCGCTGTCCGCGTCTGGTGACCTCGCTCTCGCTCGATGATGGCTGCCGTGTCTCCCGGTGCCGCCGCGCAGCGGATTCTCGTCGTGGACGACGAGCCACAGATCCTGCGTGCCCTGCGCGTGGTGTTGCGCGACGCGGGCTTTGAGGTCGTCCCGGCCGAAACCGCCGCCGAGGCGCTCGACCGTGCGGCGGTGCGCCCGCCGCACGCGGCGATCGTGGACCTGATGCTCCCCGACATGGACGGCGTCGAGCTCACGCGCCTGCTGCGCGAGTGGAGCGAGATGCCGATCCTCGTGCTCTCCGCCGTCGGCGAGGAGGAGCAGAAGGTGCGCGCGCTGCAGGCCGGCGCCGATGACTACATCACCAAGCCGTTCGGCTCGCGCGAGCTGGTCGCGCGCCTGCAGGCGGCGCTGCGGCGCGGTGGGCGCTCGGAGGCGGAGGAGCCCCGTATCGCCGTTGGTGAGCTCGAGATCGACCTGGCGGCGCGTGCGGTACGTCTTGGCGGCTCAGACGTTCACCTCACGCCGATCGAGTTCGACCTGCTGCGCGTGCTCGTGCGCAACCGCGGGCGCCTCATGACCCACCGCGCGCTGCTCGGCGAGGTTTGGGGCCCCGAGTATGGGGATGACGTGCAAACGCTGCGCACCCACATCGCGCGCCTGCGTGGGAAGATCGAAGCCGACGGGCAGGACCCCCGGGTGATCGTTACCGATCCCGGCGTCGGCTATCGCTTTTCCGCCTAACGTCACGAAATCGTTATGCGCTGGAGGTGAATCGTCATGCGGGCGTGATGGATGGCGTTGCATAGTGGTCCCATGGACGCCGTCGCCATCGTTATCGGGATCGCCATGTTCGCGGTCCTGTTGTTGATCATCGAGGGAATCGATCGCATATGAGCGCTTCGCCTGCCCTCGGCTTCTTCATCGCGCACATGAGCGGAGCCGACTTCTTCGGCTTGGTCGTCATCGGTGCTGGTCATCGCTTACCTCTTTTACGCATTGATCCGCGGAGAGAAGTTCTGAGATGACCTTCGCGGGCTGGCTCACGATCGTGCTGTTCGCGGTCATCCTGACCGCGCTGGCGCTGCCGCTCGGCAGCTACATGGCCGCCGTGTACTCGGGAAGGCGCGTGATTCTCTCACCGATATTCGCCCGCCCCGAGCGGTTTCTCTACAAACTCCTGCGCGTCGATCCCACGCAGGGTCAGGACTGGAAGGCATACGCGAAGAGCCTGATCATCTTCTCGCTCGTCGGCTGGCTGTTCCTGTATTTCGTGCTGCGCACCCAGAACGCCCCGTGGGTTCCGCATCTACTGAACCCGCTTGGCTACCACTCTGCCCCGTGGAACGTCACGTTCAACACCGTCTCGTCGTTCATGACGAACACCAACTGGCAGTTCTACAGCGGCGAGACGACGATGACCTACCTCAGCCAGATGATCGGGCTGACCGTGCAGAACTGGCTCTCGGCCGGCATCGGGATCGTCGTGGCGGTCGCGCTGGTACGCGGAATCACCGGACGAACCGGTAAGAGTCTCGGCAATTTCTGGCAAGACCTGGTACGCACGATCCTGTACGTACTCGCGCCGCTGTCGGTGTTCGCGGCGATCGTGCTCGCCTCCCAGGGTGTGATCGCGAATTTCTCAAACTACCTGGTCGTTCACACGATCACCGGGCTCACGCAGACGATCGCGATGGGGCCGGTTGCCTCCCAGGAGGCGATCAAGATGCTTGGCACCAACGGCGGTGGCTTCTTCAACACGAACTCCGCCCACCCGTTCGAGAACCCGACGCAGTTCACCAATTTCTTCGAGATGCTGCTCGTGCTGATCATTCCGGCGGCGCTCGTGTTCATGTACGGGCGCATGACCGGCAATCGCCGTCAGGGCTACGCGATCTACGGGGCGATGATGGTGATGTTCCTCGGCGCCGTGTGTGTCGCCTACATTGCCGAGGCTCACGGCTCGCCCGCCCAGCACGCGGCCGGGCTTCACACTGGAGTCATATCGGGCTCCGGTGGCGGTAACATGGAAGGCAAGGAGCAGCGCTTCGGGATTGCCGGCTCGGCGCTGTTTGACGTGATCACCACCGTCACCTCCTGTGGTGCCGTCAACAGCGCGATCGAGTCCTTCACCGGAATCGGCGGGGCTGTGCCGTTCGCCAACCTGTCGGCCTCAGAGGTCATCTTTGGAGGTGTCGGCACCGGCTTGTACTCGATCCTGATGTACGTGCTGCTGGCGGTGTTCATCGGGGGCCTGATGGTGGGTCGCACGCCGGAGTGGCTCGGCAAGAAGCTCGAGGCGCGCGAGATCAAGCTCGCTGGCCTCGGCATCCTGATCACGCCGCTCGCGGCGCTGTTCTGCACCGCGCTTGCCACCGCCAGCAAAGCCGGGCGCGCGTCGATCTCCGAAGCAGCCACCTCCGCCACGCTCGGCACCCACACTCCGCAGGCCTTCTCAGAGACGTTCTATGCCTACTTGTCGCAGGCCAACAACAACGGCTCCGCGTTCGCCGGCTACACCGGCTTCATCCAGCCAAACGCCGGCAACCTCGGCTCGCACGGCATCACCTTCGCCGACATCCTCGGCGGTTTCGACATGATCTTCGCGCGCTACGCGCCGATTCTGTTCGCGCTCGCGATCGCCGGCGCGCTGGCCGGCAAGCGCGTCACGCCGGCCGGCCTCGGCACGATGCGCACCGACAACCCCACGTTCGTGGTGCTGCTGATCGGCGTAATCATCCTCGTGGGCGCGCTCACGTTCTTCCCCGCCCTCCTGCTCGGCCCGATCGTGCAGGGACTGACCGGACACCTCTACTGAGATGAAGCGCGACATCGTCACCTCAATCATCGGCGTCATCGTCTTTGCGATCCTGCTCGGTCTCGTCTACCCGTTCGCGATTACCGGCATCAGCCAGGTCGCGTTCCCCGGCGACGCCAACGGGCAGCAGATTCACCTGAATGGCAAGCTCGTCGGCTCGAAGCTGATCGGCCAGAGTTTCGCCTCACCCGTGATCGGCAAGAACGGCAAGCCCGAGGAAAAGGAAGGCGAACTGGTCACAGAACCGGACCCGCGCTACTTCCAGTCGCGCCCCTCGGCCACCGAAGGCGGCGCCTACAACGCGGCGGCTAGCACCTTCTCCAACCACGGCCCCAACAGCGTGAAGACCAAGGAAGCCGACGAAGAAAACATCAAGGCCTATCTCGAACTCAACAAGAACCCGGCCACAAAAACTGAATACGACCCAGGGCTGACCGTCGCGAGGATCCCGGTCGACGCCGTCAACAGCTCGGCCTCGGGGCTCGATCCCGAAATCTCACCCGCCAACGCCTGGGTTCAGGCCTACCGCATCGCGGCCGTGCGCCACCTCGCTCGCTCAACCGTCGACGCGCTGATCTCCAAATACACGTCAGGGCGCGGGCTCGGATTTTCAGGTGAACCGGGCGTCAACGTGCTCGAGCTCAACCTGGCCCTGGACCGTCTCACTGGAGGAAAAGGCTGATGTCAGCACAGATCCCAGCGGCCCACGAACGACAGGCTGTCTCGCTGTTCCAGCGCGACATCGTCACACGCGCCCTGCTCGACAGCGTCAAGAAGCTCGACCCGCGCGTGCAATTGCGCAACCCTGTCATGTTCGTCGTGGAGATCGGCGCGCTGATCACGACCGTGACGTGGTTCATCCAGCTCGGCGGCGGCCAGTCGCTCGGCGGGAGCGAGCCGGCGTGGTACACGTTCACGATCGCTTTCTGGCTGTGGCTCACGGTGATCTTCGCCAACATGGCCGAGGCGTTCGCCGAGGGTCGCGGGCGCGCCCAGGCCGACACATTGCGCAACATGCGCAAGGAGACGGTCGCCACGATGCGCGACGGCTCGACCAAGGCCGCCTCGGAGCTCACGCGCGGCGATGTGGTGGTCGTGCCGGCGGGCGAGCTGATTCCCGGCGACGGCACCGTGATCGAGGGCATCGCCACGGTTGACGAGTCCGCGATCACGGGCGAGTCCGCGCCGGTGATCCGCGAGTCCGGTGGCGACCGCAGCGCCGTCACCGGCGGCACGCGCGTGACCTCCGATCGGATCGTCGTCGAAATCACCCAGGAGCCCGGCCAGTCGTTTCTTGACCGCATGATCGCGCTGGTCGAGGGAGCCGAGCGGCGCAAGACGCCAAACGAGATCGCGCTCAACATCCTCTTGGCCGCGCTCACGCTGATCTTCATGATCGTCGTCGCCACGCTGCGCCCATTCGGCCTGTTCGCGGGCACCTCGATCTCAGAGACCACGCTGATCGCGCTGCTGGTCGCGTTGATCCCCACCACGATCGGCGCGCTGCTCTCGGCGATCGGCATCGCCGGCATGGATCGGCTCGTGCGCCGCAACGTGCTCGCGCTCTCCGGCCGCGCGGTGGAGGCCTCCGGCGACATCGACGTGCTCTTGCTCGACAAGACCGGCACGATCACGCTCGGCAACCGCCAGGCCTCGGAGTTCATCCCGATGCCGGGCGTGCCCGAGTCCGAGCTGGCCGAGGTCGCGCAGCTCTCCTCGCTTGCGGACGAGACGCCCGAGGGCCGCTCGATCGTGGTGCTCGCCAAGACCTACGGCATCCGCGAGCACGACATGAGCACCTTGAACGCCGAGTTCGTCCCGTTCACCGCACAGACGCGCATGAGCGGTGTCGACATCGACGGGCGGCGGTTGCGCAAGGGCGCCGGCGATTCGATCGTCAAATTCGTGCAGGACGAGGGCGGCCAAGCGCCGCCGGAGCTGCGCGAGCACCTTGACCGCATCGCGCGCGAGGGTGGCACGCCGCTGGCGGTCGCGCGCGACAACCAGATCCTCGGTGTCGTCTACCTAAAGGACACGATCAAGCAGGGCATGAAGGAGCGCTTTGACCAGTTGCGCGCGATGGGCATCAAGACCGTGATGGTCACCGGCGACAATCGCCTCACCGCCGCCAAGATCGCCGAGGAGTCGGGCGTTGACGATTTCCTCGCCGAAGCCACGCCCGAGGCCAAGCTCGCGCTGATCCGCGAGCACCAGCAGGACGGGCGGCTGGTCGCCATGACGGGAGACGGCACCAACGACGCTCCCGCGCTCGCCCAGGCGGACGTGGGCGTCGCGATGAACACAGGCACTCAGGCCGCGCGCGAGGCCGGCAACATGGTCGATCTCGACTCCAACCCGACGAAGCTGATCGAGATCGTCGAGGTCGGCAAGCAGCTACTCATCACGCGCGGCGCGCTCACCACCTTCTCGATCGCCAACGACGTCGCCAAGTATTTCGCGATCCTGCCAGCGATCTTCGTGACGACATACGCAACGAGCGGGGAGGTGGGCGGATCCGGAACAAAGGGGCCCTTGCACGTGCTCAACATCATGAACCTCGGCACGCCCCAGTCGGCGATCGTCTCGGCGATCATCTTCAACGCGATCGTGATCCCGCTGCTGATCCCGCTGTCCTTGCGCGGCGTGCGCTACCGGCCGATCGGCGCCAGCGCGCTGCTGCGGCGCAACCTGTGGATCTACGGCCTCGGCGGCATCATCGCGCCGTTCATCGGCATCAAGCTCATAGATTTGATCGTGCACAACCTCCTGGGAGCCTGACGCTGTAGGGGTTGGGCTCAGGGGGTACCCCTCCAGGGGACTGGTGGAGAGAATGCAGTCGTGCCGCCCGACGACCCCAATTCATCCTCGCGCGGCCGCCTGAAGGTGTTCATAGGCATGGCGGCCGGGGTCGGCAAGACCTACCGCATGCTGGGCGAGGGTCGTGCCGAGTCCGACACCGGCCGCGATGTGGCGATCGGCTATCTGGAGCCCCACGGTCGCGAGGAGACAACCGCCCAAGCGGAGGGCCTGGAGGAGATCCCGCCGCGGATGATCGACTACCGCGGCACGCCGCTGGCCGAGTTGGACCTGCCGGCGGTGCTCGCGCGCAAACCCGAGCTGTGCCTGATCGACGAGCTGGCCCACACCAACGCGCCGGGCACAGAGCACGAGAAGCGCTACGAAGACGTGCAGGACGTGCTCGCGGCCGGGATCGACGTGTACTCCACCGTCAACGTGCAGCACCTCGAGAGTCTCAACGACCAGGTGACCCAGCTGACCGGGACACGTGTGCGCGAGACGATCCCCGACGAAGTGCTCGCCTCGGCCGATGAGGTCGTGCTGATCGACCTCACCCCCGAGGCGCTGATCGAGCGCCTGCGCGCCGGCAAGGTGTACCCGCGCGAGCGCGTGCCGGCGGCGCTCAACAACTTCTTCAAGATCGAGAACCTCTCGGCCTTGCGCGAGACCGCGCTGCGTCACGTCGCCGAGGGCGTGGAGATCAAGCGGCTGGCGCCCGCGCCGGTTGTGGTGCGCCGCGAGGAAGGCATCGCCGAGGTGGGTGGGGCTCGTAAAACAAGCGGGGCGGGTACGCAGACGATCGCCGAGCGTCTGCTCGCGCTGGTCGCGCTCGCGCCACATTCCCAACGGATCGTGCGCCGCGCGGCGCGCTCGGCCGAACGCCTGGGCGCGCGCTTGGACGTGCTGGTGGTGCGCCCCCACGGTCGCACCCCGAGCGCCGAGGATCGCGAGCAGCTCGAGTCGCTGCGGCGCCTCACGGCGATGCTCGGTGCGCGCCTGCTGGTGGAAGAAGGCGAAGACGTGGCGGCTGTGGCGATCGAGACCGTGCGGCGCCTGGGCAGCACCTACGTGCTGATGGGCGCGCCCTCGTCGCGCAGGGGGGTCAAGCGCTTCAGGGAGTCGCTCCTCACGCGGCTGCTGGAGGGGCTGCCGGGCATCGACGTGCGGATCGTCGCCGATCCGGCGTTGCGCGAGGACGGGCCATCGGCGAGTAACGACGCGGACGATCGTCATGATTAGCGACGTGTCGCCGATTACAGACCAAGAGCTGGAGCAGATCGCTCGGGACATCGAGTCCGATCGAGTGGAGCGCAAGGAGGCGCTGTCCGATCGGGACAAGGTCGCCCAGGCGGTCTGTGCCTTTGCCAATGACCTGCCCGGCCATGGGCTGCCCGGATATGTGCTCCTTGGCGTTAGCGACGCAGGCATACCCACCGGTCTGCCCGTGACGGATCAGCTACCGCGGACGCTTGGTGAGCTGCGGGCGAGCGGGAACATCCTTCCGCTGCCATCACTGGTTGTCAGCAAGCGAGTCCTGGACGGCACGGAGATAGCGCTTGTCGAAGTCATGCCGTCGCGGGTCCCGCCGGTCCGTTATAGGGGGGCGCCGTGGATCAGGATTGGCCCGCGACGAGCGATCGCAACTGCCGAGGAGGAGACTCGCCTGGCGGAACGCCGGCGCGCGGCTGATCTTCCCTTCGACGCTCGTCCACTCCCCTCCGCATCAATCGACGATCTCGATCTCGATCTCTTCGAAAGGACCTATCTGCCTGCAGCCCTCTCCGCTGAGGTGCTGGCTGCCAACGAGCGCTCGGTCGAGCATCAGCTCACAGCGCTGCGCTTTGCGACGCCCGAGGCCATACCGACGGTCGCAGGGGTGGTGACCGTCGGGCGCGAGCCACTTTCATTCGTTCCTGGGGCTTTCGTCCAATTCCTTCGGGTGGACGGACCCTCGATCACCGATCGCGTTATCGATGAGCACAGGATCGCACGGCCGCTGCCGGATCTGTTGCGCGAACTCGATGAGTTGATGAGAATCAACGTGCGCACTTCGGTCGACCTCACCTCTGGTCCCATTGAGCTGCGCCACCCTGACTATCCGCTGGTCGCACTGCAACAGCTTACACGCAACGCTCTTATGCACCGCACTTACGAGACGTCGACGGCCCCGGTGCGTGTCACCTGGCTGTCTGATCGTGTGGAGATCCAGAACCCCGGAGGTCCCTTTGGGCAGGTGACGGTAGAGAACTTTGGGCAGGCTGGAATAACCGACTACAGAAATCCGACGATAGCGGAGGCTATGCGCCAGCTGGGCTATGTCCAGCGCTTCGGTGTCGGGATCGCAATCGCTCGCAAGGCTCTGGCTGACAATGGCAATCCAGAGCCGCAGTTTCAAGTCGAGCCGACATATGTGTCTGTCACGATGAGACCTGCATGACCGATCCGCCCATCATCGCCTTCTTCAACAACAAGGGTGGTGTAGGCAAGACGAGCCTCGCCTATCACCTGGCCTGGATGTTTGCTGAGCGTGGCTACCGCGTACTTGCTGCCGATCTCGATCCCCAGGCGAATCTCTCGGCGGCCTTCCTTGACGAAGCGCGCCTTGAGACCCTGTGGAGCCAGGAAGGCACGCGCGGCACGTTGGCGGGTCCCTTGAAGCCGCTCCTTGACGGTACCGGGGGCTGGGCGACGTACACGTCGAGTCGATCGGCGAGCGCCTGGGACTGGTGGTAGGCGATCTCAGTCTCTCGGCGTTTGAGGACGAGTTGAGCAGTCAATGGTCTGACTGCTTGGACGAGAAGCAGCGAGCCTTTCGCATTGTCAGCGCCATGTGGCGCCTGATCGTCTCTGCGGCTCGTACGCGCGAAGACGACTTGATTCTCATTGACGTCGGCCCCAATCTGGGAGCGCTGAACCGCTCCGCGCTCGTTGCCAGTGATCACGTGCTCATTCCGCTCGCCCCGGATCTTTTCTCGCTCCAGGGTCTCCGCAACCTTGGTCCTACGCTTCGGCGCTGGCGCAAGGAGTGGGGGGATCGCCTAGAGCGTAATCCGGAGCCTGAGACCCTTGAGTTGCCTAGAGGTGAGATGTGGCCGCTGGGCTATGTGGTGCTGCAGCACGGGGTGCGCTTGGATCGGCCGGTCAAGGCGTACGGACGCTGGATCGAGCAGATCCCTTTGACTTATCGCAATGCAGTGCTTGACAAGAGCGGCGACGTCGCGCCAACTCCCCAACAGGATCCTGCCTGTCTGGCTATGCTCAGGCACTATCACAGCCTAATCCCCATGGGACAGGAGGCTCGCAAGCCGATCTTTGCGCTGAAGCCGGCTGATGGCGCGATCGGCGCCCATCAACAGGCGGTTGGGACGGCGTTCGACGATTTCGCAAAGCTCGCCGAGCGCATCGAAGAGAGACTTCGTACAGCAGTTCCGGTCTGAGCGGCTATCCATTCGGTATGCAACCAGCGTTGCGCGAGGATACCCTGAGAGGCACCCCCCATGACGGGGGGCAGGCAGGCGGGCGCGCGGTGTCTGAAGAGACGGCCGACTAGTTGGGAGGGTTTGGCGTGCCGTGTGGGCACGAGGTCGCGTTCTGAATGTGCACGACGTGGCGTCTCAACGAGCCTGACGGGCGTGCTGAGCGGGAAATCGACGCACGAGCAGGTACCAGATGAAGAATCGCGAAAGATTGGTTGCGCAGCGCAACGTCTCGCCACATAGGCTGTTGCAATGAACATGCTCAAGACCATTCGCCCCCACCTCTCGCCTCGCCCACTGCTCCTCTGCACCCTTGTTTGCGTGCTCGCCGCCCTGGGCGGCGAGAGCTCCGCCGGAGCGCTTGCCGGCAGTGCCTCCGCTCGCGCCGCCGGCGCCTCCCAACCCCAGGCCCACGCCGCCGCGTCGTATCTGACCGGCATCGGGGACGAGGGAACCGAGATGTTCTCCAACCCGCTGTGGACGCAGTTGCACACGAAAATCGCGCGCTACATCGCACCGTATGACGCGGCCGTGCGGCCCTACTCGCTACAGCTAGCCCGGGAATGGATCGGGGATGCCGAAGCGGCCCACCAGCAGGTGCTGGTGGCGTTCTATCACTCCGAGTACACCCCCGCGAAGATGCCAAGCGTTGCGGTCTACCAGCGCGACATCCAGAAGTTCATCAAGCTGTTCCCGCACGTCCGCCAGTACCAGCCTTGGGATGAGGCCAACCGCGGGACGATCGTCGAAATCGTCAAACACAAAAAGCACATCGCGCTGGTGTCGCCCTCGCCGCTACAGTCGGCTCAGTACTACAGGGCGATGGAGACTGTGTGCAAGGGCTGCACGATCGTCGGCCTCGACGTGCTCGATGCGCCGGTGGTCACGCCCACGTTGCAGTACATCGCCCAGTTCAAGCACGACATCGCGCACCTGAAAACGGTGATGCCGAGCATCTGGGGGCTGCACAACTACTCCGACACCAACCGCCTGCAGAGCACCCGCACGAAAGCGATCCTGGCGGCCGTGCCGGGTCAGGTGTGGCTCACCGAGACAGGTGGCATCGTGCAGTTCGGCAGCGACTTCCCCAACAAGAAAGGCTCGGGGTTGAAGCGGGCCGCCAAGGCGCTGTCCTACATGTTCAAGATCGCCGGATCCTCCTCGCGGATCAAGCGCCTGTACATCTACGACTGGACAGGCGGAACCAGCTCGACGCGCTTCGACGCGGGGCTGATGAACGCCAAGTACGAACCGCGCCCGGGCTATGTGGTGGTGTGCAAGCAGTTGCACGCCGCCAAGTGCAAAGTCAAAGTCGCCAAAAACTGAGGGGTCGTCTCAGACGCTTTGTGAGGTGATCGTGCGGGCCGGGCGGGGTGGGCGGCGGTGCTTGATTGGGCCGCCCGCGAGGATGCGGGCGCAGATCAGGCCGAACAGGCCGACCGCGGCGGCGACGGGGGCGAGCACGCGTAGCGGGTAGTTGCCAAAGCCCTTGTGCAGCGCGGTGTTGTCGCCCGCTTTGACGATGTCCAGCAGCCCCTGGTGGTCGATCCCGAGCACAGTGGGGGCGAGCACGGCAAACACGCACCAGCCGATCAGCGCGAGCACCCCGGCGCGAAGCGAGCTGTTCGAGATGCGCGTGCGGGCGGTGGCGAGCGTGGCGAGCACAATCGCGGCGCCGGCGGCCAGGAAGAACGGCCAGATCCCGCCCCAGCCGCGACCGAGGCCGTAGGCGCTCGCGATTGTCGGCTGAAACAGGCCCTCGCGCACGTAGCGCATCCACGTGACGGTCTCGGTCTCATAGCCGATCAGCGGGTGGGTCACGGTGGCGATGATCGTCGTCGTCAGCGACACGCCCGCGAGTGCGATCGTGGGACCCGGATAGCGCTTCAGCGCGATCCCGATCGGCAGCGCGATGAACGGCAGCAGCGTCATCAAGAAGCGTGGGCCCATGAAGCCGCCGCCGAACGGCAGGTAGTAGCCCGAGTTGTAGCCCAAATAGCACACACAGATGCCGGCGATCGTAAGCGCCTCGGCGCGCTTGCCACGCTTGTAGAGCATCCACGTGCCGACCGCGCCCATCGCGAGCACCGGCGAGATCGTCAGCAGGCCGCGCGAATCGAGCAGCAGCGTCGCCAGCACCCGCAGGCTCGGCAGCCCGATCCCGAAGAAGCCCTGCTGCTGGCGGGGGATGTTGGAGTAGGCCAGGTGCGTCCAGGAGTGGAACGCGTAGTGGTTGTAGAGCGCGAGCGGCACGATCCCGATCAGCCCGCCGAGCACGTAGGCGCCGGCGCGGCTGAACAACCCCATGGGGTTGAGCGAGTCCCGGCGTGAGACCAGATACAGGCCGAGCACCACCGCCGCGAAGAACATCGGGTATTCCGAGGAGCCCGCGTAGCCCATCAGCAGCCCGGCGACACCGAGATACCACGGGTTGGGGGGCCCTTCGCGCTCGCGCCACATCAGCACGAACGCGGCGAAGCCCAGGCACGCGCAGAACACGTGGCTGAACACCAACATCGACAGCGGCAGCGCCATCGTGCCGAGGCCGAGGATCACAGCCGTCGCGGCCCCGTACCCCGGCTCGATGCTCTCGGCCAGACGCCACACGAGTAGCAGCAGGATCAGCCCCGGCAGCACGGTGGCCCACAGCCCGATCAGGTAGATCATCTCGTCGCCTGGATGGTTCGGCGGCGCCACGTGCCGGTCGGTCCACGATTCGGCGCCCGCGAGGTTCAGCGCGTCGTAGAACGGCAGCGAGAACAGCGCAAGCCCAGGCGCTCGTGCTGAGTACCAGTGGCCCTTGTAGTAGGCCTTATCGCCCGTGTTTTCCTGGTACTGGTCGATCGTGGTCTTGTCCTGGTTGAGCGAGCGGATCAGGTCGTAGTGGGAGGTCTGGTTCCAGGAGAAGCTCTGCATCACCGTCGCGTAGGCCAGGCCCACGAGCAGCACCGCGATCAACCCCAGGCGGCGCTTGGTGAACATCCCGCCGCGTGGGCTAGTCGCGCGCGGTCGGTCGCCGGCGCCGGCGGACTGGATATTGGGTGTGCTCATCGGCGTTCCATGCGGTCGCGGCGGCCCGTCAATCGCTGCCATGCAGCGCGGCCGGCCCAGGGCCGATCTCATAGATCACGATCGAGCCCACCTGCCGACGGGTGATCCCGAGCCCCGCGATCGGCTTGGCCGCGGCTGCCACCGGGTCGGGTGGCTCGGCGATCACAGGGCCGTGTTCGGGGGGCAGTCCCTTGGGGAGCACCGTGTGCAGCACCACGGTTTTGATGTGGTAGTAGCGCAGCTTCTCGACGCTCGCGCGATCTGGGAAGCCGTTCATGCCGCCGCGCAGATCGTCCACGTCGGGCATGTCGAACGTGCTGTTGCCAACCGGGATCTTGTAGAAGCCGTCGGTCGAGAAGTACTGCCAGATGCGATCCAGCGCGCCGTCGGTCGGGAGGTCGAGTATCGGGCCGGGCAGGCCGATCTCCGCGCGTGCGGGCCGCGGCACGACGGGATGGCCGAGATGTCCGGCGCCTTCGCCGAGCAGTCCGATGCACAGCACCACCCCGAGCACCGCCGGCACGCTGTACAGCCGCTGGCGCTTTGCCCACGGCCCGATCCGTCCCACCAGATACTGGGCGCCGGCGCCTGCGAGCAGTGCGTAGAACAGCGTTGCGAGCGTGAAGATCCTGCCGGGCACGCGCACGCCGTCCCATCCGGGGGCGTAGTCGTAGAGCAGGCGGTACGGGTAGCCCGCGCCAGTGATGCCGAAGCCGAGCGCGAGGATCGAGCACACCACGATCCCGGCCAGTAGGCCCAGGCGCAATCGTCGTGTATACAGCCCCGCGGCGAGGCCGATCAGCGCCAGTACGAGGATCAGCCCGCCGGGGAAGAACACGCTCTCGTTCTTGGAGTTGACCTTCGCGCGCATCCCCGAGGTGATCGAGCCCCACACGCGGTTCTCCGTGGAGGCTGACAGGAACGCGGCGGGACCGGCGGAGTACGTTTCGACTTCCCTGAGCGTGCGTTTGGCCGTCGGATACTCCGCGGCGACCTTCAGGTAGGGCCGCGCCTGGTAGACCGTCACCGCGCCGAGCACCGCGACCCCGATCAGCGTCACGGCCAGCAGCCGGCGGGGGATCAGCGGTCCGCGCCCGCTGCGCTGCCGAGCTGGCGAGGTGGCGGACTCGCCTGGCTGCCGCGGTTGGCCTGACGGCGCGGTCTGGGCCGCGCTCGTGGGCTGCTCCGACACTCGCTCGGCGGGTCGCTCCCCCCTTTGCCAGGCCGGTCCCGGGGTCAGGCGCCCAAGCCACCAATACACCAGCACGAGCAGCGCGAGCACGAGCAGCAGGTAGGCGTACTGCAGGCCGAGCGTGAAACCGAGGCTGATCTGCCACGCCGACAGGAGCCAGCCGGCGAGCACCAGCTTGCGCGAGTCGCGCCGGTAGCCGCGCAGCAGCAGGAACATCGCGAGCACGAACCCGCCGGAGGAGATCACGTGCAGGTGGCCGGCCTCGGTGACCTTGTAGGGGGCATATGCGTATGCCACCGCGGCGGCCGCGGCGCCCAAACGCCTGAGCCCGAGCTCGCGGGCGAGCATCCATGCGGCCACGAAAGCCAGCGACCACGTGAACAGGAACAGCAGGTTGTAGCGGACCAGCGCGGCGACGGTGCCCGAGCCGAAGAACGCCGCGGGGCCGTAGCCGAGCAGCGAGTCCGAGAAGGCGAGGCTCAGCGGGTGGGGATAGAACGCGTTTGAGTCGAACAAGTGCAGCGGGTCGTGGAGCATCGCGTGGCCGACCCACGAGATCTCCCACGCCGTGCGCACCGGGTCGCCGAGGTCCGGCGCGATGCGGCTGCTCATGTGCAGCACCAGCGGCCAGGTCGTCAGCACCGCGAGTGCGATCCCACCGAAGATCACCCATAGGACCTCGGCGCGGCCGATCGTGGGTGAGGGCGCCCAGCGCTTTGGGGGTCGCTCGACGCCAGCCGTCGAGGACCTGTCAATGAGCGTGCTCGCCATCGGTCGGCTGGAGCATACGTGAGATGTGCGCAACAATAGGCAGGTGCGGGTGCTCGTGGTAGGAGCCGGCGGGGTTGGTGCCGCGTTTGCGGCGATAGCTCAGCGGCGCTCCGCGTTCGAGCACGTGTCGCTCGCGGACGTCTCTCCCGCGCGCGCACACGACGTGGTCGCAAAGCTCGGCGAAGCCGATCGCTTCTCAGCCGAGCGCGTGGACGCCTCAGACCGCGGGGCGCTTGTGAAGCTGATCGAGAAGGTGCGCCCCGACGCCGTGCTGAACGCATGCGATCCGCGCTTCAACGAGCCGATCTTTGGTGCCGCCTTCGATGCGCGCACCACCTACCTGGACATGGCGATGACGCTGTCGCATCCCCATCCCGAGCGTCCTTACGAGCAGCCGGGAGTGATGCTCGGCGACGTGCAGCTCGCTCGTAGCGAGCAATGGGAGCAGGCCGGATTGCTGGCGCTCGTGGGGATCGGCGTCGAGCCGGGCCTGTCTGACGTGTTTGCCCGGTATGCCGCCGAGCGGCTGTTTGCGACGGTGGACGAAGTGGGGGTGCGCGACGGCGCCGATCTGGTTGTCGAAGGCTATGACTTCGCGCCCACCTTCTCGATCTGGACGACGATCGAGGAGTGTCTGAACCCGCCGCTGATCTGGGAGCGCGAGCGCGGCTTCTATACGACTGCGCCCTTCTCGGAGCCCGAGGTGTTCGACTTCCCCGAGGGAATCGGGCGCGTTGAGTGCGTGAACGTCGAGCACGAGGAGGTCGTGCTGATCCCGCGCTGGGTGCAGTGCGAGCGGGTCACTTTCAAGTACGGGCTCGGACAGGAGTTCATCGACGTGCTGCGCACCCTGCACAAGCTCGGGCTCGACTCGACCGATCCGGTGTCGGTGCGCGACGTGCAGGTATCTCCGCGCGACGTGGTCGCCGCGACGCTGCCCAACCCGGCGACGCTCGGCGAGCGGATGACCGGACGCACGTGCGCGGGAACCTGGGTCACGGGCACGGGCACAGACGGAGCACCGCGCTCGACCTACCTGTACCACATCGTCGACAACGAGCACACGATGCGCGAGTACGGCTCCCAAGCGGTTGTGTGGCAGACGGCGGTCAACCCGGTTGTAGCGCTCGAGCTGCTGGATGAGGGCGTGTGGAAGGGTGCGGGCGTGCTTGGACCCGAGGCGTTCGCGCCCGAGCCATTCCTCGAGCGGCTGGCCGCGCTGGGCTCGCCGCATGGGCAGGTCGAGGTGCCGCTCTCAGTCGGTTGAACGGAGCCGCGAGAGCTTCTATCCCCCGAGGCGTTCAGCTTCAGGCGGCTACGCCGCTGTGGCGTCCGGGTGCTGGGAGCGTGTCGAGGATCGCCTTCGGCAGTCGCTTGCTGGCGGCCCAGATCTCGACGGCGACGACCTCGTCGGTTGTCGCGTCGTGGTCGATCAACCCCCATTCGACCTCCTCGCTCACGACGCGCTCGGCGTGGCCGGTCGGGAGCCAGGCAATATCGGCTTCTATGTCGTAGTAGGCGTACACGATCGTCACTCAGAATAGTCCTTGTTCTCGTCACTGACAAGCTTCAAACGTTGTCTGCGCTTACGGCGCTTGGGCCAAACCGTGATGATGCGGGCCACATCTATCTCATTACCAATGGGGTGGTCGTACAGGGCGAAGAAGCTTCCCGCGTCGATCCGCCAGTCCGCGGCGCCTGTGTTTGCCTGGCGAGCTGGGTGCGACTCGCGGACGGCCCGTTCGACCGTCTCGCGCGCCAGTCCACGTTCATGCAATCGTTCGAGCGCGTGCGCCGTCCAGATGAGCGTAGGGGTCATCTCCCCTGATCCGACCCGGCGTGTGCGGTGGGACAGCGGACGACTAGTGGGCGGCTAGTGGTAGCCTAGTGGGTATGGCTTTTGTAGTGGCGCGTCGTGGCGGGCGATTTGAGATTCGCGAGTCGCTTCACACCGCCAATGGACCTCGTTCGCGGACGCTCGCGGGCTTTGACGTGCTGAGCGAGGATGTTCTTGCGGCAGCCGCCCGCCGAGCGCAACGGCCGTTCGACGCCGAGGCAGTGATTCGCTCAGGTCGGCGGGCCGGTGCGCGCGTGCAGATCGCCACTTCTGGCGCGAGCCGAACTCGTGATCGCTTCCTGACTGGCTCCAAGAATATGGCTAGCGCTCTCAGGCAGTCACACTCGAGCAACGCGAGCGTGGATGCCGGCGCGGCGCTGCTGGAGCTGTTGGGGTTCGCGGACATGGTTGCGGCCGGCCAGCCGCCGCGGCCCTCGCAGTCACTCGCGTTTCCGATGCTGGCTCGGCTCGCTGAGGCTCGCTTCGACCAGGCGATCGCACCCCAGCCGTGAGCGGCGCCAGGAGGCTTGACGGTCTCAGCGCGCGGATCGTCTCTGTACACGAGATGCTCGACTCCATGCGGGTCCCGCATCAGTTCGGCGGGGCGATAGCGCTGGCTTGGTATCGCAGTCCGCGTGCTACGACAGACATCGATCTGAACGTGACGCTTTCCCCGGCGGAAGCTGAGCCTGTGCTTGGAGCGTTGTCGCACCTGGGGGTGAGCATCTCGGAGACCGATCGAGCCACGATCGAGCGTGACGGTCAGGCCCGTCTCGACTGGGGCGGCTCCTATCTGGATGTCTTCTTCGCCACGCTCGACCTGCACCGCGAGATGGCCGCCCGCTCGCGCGAGGTGGTGTTCGGGCCGGCGCTCATACCGATACTCGCCCCTGAGCACCTAATTGTGTGCAAGGCGATCTTCGACCGGCCGAAGGACTGGGTGGACATCGAAGAGATCGTGGACTGGGGGACCAAGGTCGAGGGGGAGGTGGTGCTGGGATGGATCGAGGAGCTGCTCGGTGCCGACAGTGCTCAGTACGAGCGCTTGGCCGAGCTGCTCGGTCCGCTGAGCTCGTGATCGTGTGAAGGGAGGCCCCGTGTGGGAGGGCCGGCGCGCGGCCTCCCATCCCGCGCGCCGGGCCCCCCTCGCCTCCACGGCAGGCAGCTTGAGGTTCAGAAGTGCGCTGGGGCGTGCTCGACCGGCTCCTCCAACAGCCCCGGCTTGGCGGTTTCGAGCTTGCGTGAGAAGAAATCCTTGAAGAACGGTCGTGAGGCGAGCATCAGCACCACGCCGAATAGCAGCCCGCCGATCCCCATCCAGATCGGCAGCGTGATGCCGAGGATCGGTGGGGATTCGACGTTGGCGGAGTGGCCGTAGTAGATCATCGCCTTCGCGAACACCCCGAACAGGATCAACCCGCCGGTCAGTGGCGCGAGGCCGAGCAGGATTAGGTTGCGGGCGCTCTTGCCGAGCTCGTGGCGGTAGTACACGGCGCACGCGATCCCGGTGAACCCGTAGTAGAAGCAGATCGGGAAGCCGATCGCCGTGATCGAGTCGGCAAGCACGTTTTCGGAGAGCAGCAGCAGCACGACCGTGAACACGATCGATACGAGCCCCATCCCGATCGTCGAGACGTCGGGGGTCAGGTAGCGCTTGTGGATGCGCCCCAGCACAGCGGCGACCGCTTTCCAGTGCGCCATCGACAGCGTCGTGCGGGCGGTCGGCAGGATCGTGGTCTGGGTCGAGGCCGACGCCGAGGTCAGCACGGCGACGATCAACAGCTTGTAGAGGATCCCGCCGAGCACCGGCTTGCCGAGCGCGCTGAGCACGTCGTCGCTGTTGTTCGTCAAGAAGCCCGTGCCGTGAAACGCCTGCGCGCTGGCGGACACGATCACGTAGATCAACACGAGCAGGATCGTGGAAACCACGGCCGCTCGGCCGGGACCCTCGCTCGGGTCCTCAGACTCCTCGTTGACCGCCACGCCGGAGTCCCACCCCCAGTAGATGAACACTCCCAGTAGCACCCCGTCTACAAGCGAGCCGAAGCCGAGCGCGAACGGGTTGAACCACGACAGCTGCGGTCTGATCGAGCCGGCCGGGTGTCCGCCGTACACCTTCGCGAACGCCACCACCGCGAACAGCGTGAGGATCGTGATCTCGGCGCCAAGCAAAAATTGCTGGATGCGCGCGGACAGCTCGATCCCACGCCAGCAGATCCACGTCATCAGCGCGATCCAGATCACCGCGCCCGCGATGATCGCGCCTTTGGAGTTGGCGGCCGATTCCCAGTCGAACAGCTTGAACGTGTACACGGCCGCGATCTGCGCGAGCGAGGCCATCACGATCACATCCGCCAGGAAGATCGCCCAGCCGTTGACCCAGCCGGTGGCGGGGCCGAGCGCGCGCGTGGTCCACGCGAACGTTGTGCCGGCGTCGGGGTCGGCGCGGTTGAGGTACTTGTAGGCCGCCGCGATCAAGATCATCGGGATGAACGACACGAGCAGCACCGCGGGCGCGTGCACGCCGACACCGGATACCGCCACGATGAAGCCCAGCGTCGCCGCGAGAGAATATGCGGGCGCGGTCGAGGCGATCCCGATCACGAGGTTCGACAGGTAGCCGATCGCGTCTTTCTTCAGGCCCTTGTCGACCACCTCCCCGGTTGCACCTGTATCGATTGCCACAATGGCAGCGTAGGAGCACAATGGCGCAAGCGCAAGGGTCGCAACCGCCAAGAAGTCGCAAACGTTTTATACATTTCGCACAATGGGTAGACATCTTGTTGAACGTGTGGCGCATTGATAGGTATATGTGCGGGTAGTACCGTTGTGCAGGGTGTCTATGTCAAGTGAGCTACAAGAGCCGGTGGGCGTAGAGGCAGCCGAGCTGCAGGCGAAGGCCAAGCGCCACCTGTGGATGCACTTCACGCGCATGGGCTCCTACGAGCATGCCGAGGTGCCCGTAATCGAGCGAGGCGAGGGCTGCTACGTGTACGACACGCACGGCAAGCGCTACCTCGACGGGCTCTCGGCGCTGTACTGCGTGAACATCGGCCACGGTCGCGCCGAGCTTGGGGAGGCCGCGGCCGAGCAGTCAAAGCAGCTCGGCTTCTACACCAACTGGAGCTACGCCCACCCGCCCTCGATCGAGCTGGCCGCGCGCATCGCCCAGCTCGCGCCCGGCGACTTGAACCGCGTGTTCTTCGTCTCCGGCGGCTCGGAGGCCGTCGAGTCTGCTTGGAAGCTCGCCAAGGCCTACCACGCCGCCTGCGGGGAGCCGCGCAAGCACAAGATCATCTCGCGCAACCTCGCCTACCACGGCACCTCGATGGGCGCTCTTACCGTCACAGGGCTACCGCCGCTACGTGAGCCATTCGAACCGCTCACCCCCGGTGGGGTCCACGTGCCCAACACCAACTCCTACCGCTGGACCGAAGAGCGCGACCCGCTGTGGGCGGCCGACGCGATCGAGGAGGCGATCTCCTTCGAGGGCCCCGACACGGTCGCCGCGGTGATCCTCGAGCCCGTGCAAAACGGCGGCGGCTGCTTCGTACCCCAGGAAGGCTATTTCCAGCGCGTGCGCGAGATCTGCGACCGCCACAAAGTGCTGCTCATCTCAGACGAGGTGATCTGCGCGTGGGGGCGGCTCGGATACTGGTTTGGATGCCAACGCTTCGAGTACGCACCCGACATCATCACAACCGCGAAGGGCATGACCTCGGCGTACGCGCCGATGGGCGCGGTGATCGCCTCTGACCGTGTTGCCGAGCCATTCCTGCAAGCACGCGCGATCTTCAACCACGGCTTCACCTTCGGCGGGCACCCGATGGCGTGCGCGGTGGCGATGGCCAACATCGACGTGATGGAGCGCGAGCACATCAACGAGCACGTGCGCTCCCATGAGGGCGAGTTCCGCGCGATGCTCGAGGGCCTGCGCGACCTGCCGATCGTCGGCGACGTGCGCGGCGCCGGCTACTTCCACGCGATCGAGCTGGTCAAGGACAAGGACACGAAGAAGACCTTCGACGCGCACGAGTCCGAGGAGCTGCTGCGCGGCTTTCTCTCCGGCGCCCTGTTCGAGCGCGGCTTGATCTGCCGCACCGACGACCGCGGCGACCCCGTCATCCAGCTCTCACCGCCGCTGATCGCCGACCGCGAGCAGTTCGAGGAAATCGAGGGCATCCTGCGTCCCGTGCTCACCGAGGCGTGGGAGCGGATCGTCCGGCGTTAGGGCGCATCGATATGGAGCCGGCGCGAATGGAGTCAGCCCGGATGAAGCGAGAGCGGACGGAACCGCGATGCTGACCGTCGAGAGCCTTGTGGCGGAGCTCGACCTGACGCTTCTCACGGGCGAGGACAACGCCCGCACCAACGTGCGCTGGGTGCACTCAACCGAGCTGCTCGACCCCACGCCGTGGCTGCGCGGAGGCGAGCTGCTGCTGACGACCGGACTGCAGCTACAGGGCGCAAAGCCCCAGCGCGAGTTCGTCGAGCGCCTCGCCGAGCGCGAGATCGCGGGCCTCGGCTTCGGCACCGGATTCGTGCACAAGAAAGTGCCCGCCGCGATCCTCAACGCCGCGCGCAAGCGCGGCTTCCCGCTGTTCGAGGTTCCCTACGAGCTGCCGTTCATCGCGGTCACCGAGCGCGTGTTCGCGCAGCTGCTCAACGAGCGCTACGAGCTGCTGCAGCGCAACATGGCCGGCGACGTGCTCGCCGAGGCGCTCACCGGCCGGCTGTATCCCGACGAGCTGCAGGCCCGTTTGCGCCCGTTCGGGATCGGCGAGAGCGCAGCTGTGCTCGCGTTCGCGATGCGCGAGCCCGGCACGGCCGCCTCGACGCTGGAGGCGATCCTCGAGCGCGCCGGCGCCCACAGCCTTGTCGCGCTGCGCAACGGCTTGCTGTGTGCGGTCGTCAACTGTCCGATCGACACGCACCCCGAAGGTCCCGCGGAGACGGGCACCGCCCCTGAGAATCCCAATCGCCTCCATCCCGGCGGGGTGGACGACGGCGAAGCCACGAGCGAGGACCCGATCGAGCTGGCCAGAGGCATCCGCGGCGAGCTGAGCGCGCGCTTCGGAGAGGTGCGCGCGGCCGCCTCGCGACCCGCGCCGACACACAACCTCAGGCGCAGCTTCCACGAGGCACGCTGTGCGCTTGAAGCAGTGCGTCTGTCCAACGGCAACGCGCCCGAGGTCGCCTCCTACAAGGACCTTGGCGCTTTTCAGCTGCTGCTCTCGCTGCAGGACGACGACGCGCTCGCCTCCTACTGCGAGAGCGTGCTCGGCCCGGTCGAAGGCGACGAGGGCGAGTACGGCGGTGAGCTGCTGCGCTCGCTGGATGTTTTCATCGAACAGAACGGCCACTGGGAGAAGGCGGCGCAAGCGCTCTACTGCCACCGCCACACCCTGCGCTACCGCATAAAGCGTGTCGAGGCGCTCACCGGCCGCGACTTCTCCCACGCGCGCGACCGCATCGAGTTCTGGCTTGCTTTGCGTGGCCGAGAGCTGGCACGATGAACCAATGAGAATCGGCATCCCCACCGAGATCAAGTCCGACGAGTACCGCGTCGCGATCACACCCGCCGGTGTGCGCGAGCTGTGCTCGCGTGGGCACGAGGTGCTGATCCAGGCCGGGGCGGGACTGGGCAGCGCGCTCACCGACAAACAGTTCGCCGCTCAAGGCGCCACGATCGTGGCCGACGCGCCCGCTGTGTTCGCCGATGCCGGGCTGGTCCTGAAGGTGAAGGAGCCACAGTCCTCCGAGGTCGAGCTGCTCAGAGAGGGGCAAACGCTCTTCACATACCTGCACCTCGCCGCCGAGCCGGCTCTGGCTGAGGGCTTGCGGCGCTCCGGCGCCACGTGCATCGCCTATGAGACGGTCGAAGATGCCGGTGGACGCTTGCCGTTGCTTGCACCGATGAGTGAGGTGGCCGGCAAGATCGCCACGCAGGCCGGCGCCTTCATGCTGGAGAAGCCCCTCGGCGGGCGCGGCATCCTGCTCGGTGGTGTGCCCGGTGTGGCCGCGGCGACCGTGCTCGTGATCGGCGGCGGTGTGGTCGGGATGAACGCAGCGTTCATCGCGATCGGAATGCAGGCCGACGTGTTCGTGTTCGACCGCTCGATCGACCGTCTGCGCGAGCTGGAAGTGGCCTTCGGCGGACGCGCCTCCACCGTGTACTCCTCGGCGCTCGCGATCGAGGAGATGCTGCCCCAGGCCGACCTCGTGATCGGCGCCGTGCTCGTCCACGGCGACCGTGCACCGCACGTGATCTCACGCTCCCAGCTGGCCGGGATGAAGCGCAACGCGGTTCTCGTCGACGTCTCGATCGACCAGGGCGGCTGCTTTGAGACCTCACGCCCCACCACCCATTCCAACCCCACTTTCGAGGTAGACGGGATCACCCACTACTGCGTCACCAACATGCCCGGCGCAGTGCCGATCACCTCGACCTACGCGCTCACCAACGCCACCCTGCCCTACGCGATCGAGCTGGCCGGTGGGATCGAGCAGGCGATCCAGCGCAGCGACGCGCTGCGCTCCGGAGTGAACGTGCGCGCCGGTCAGATCGTTCACCCCGCCGTGGCGCACGCACTCGCCATGCCTCCCGTTGACTTCGACGGGGAGCGTTCAGGACGCATCGCACGCACAGCAAACCCAACCAACACGTAGCCCCCCGAGAACCACGCGCAACACTTCAAGGAGGCAGCGACATGGACAATGGCCCACAAGTGCTCCGCAATCTGATCGCCGGAGACTCGCCGCTGCGCGAAGAAGGGGACACGATGGCGGTGCTCGACCCCGCCACCGAGACCGAGCTGTGGCGCGCGCCCGTCTCCAGTCCCGAGGAGGTCGACGACGCTGTACGCGCGGCTCGCCGCGCGTTCGAGGGCTGGTCGACCACCACGCCCGCCGACCGCTCGCTCGCGCTGCTCTCGCTCGCCGCGGCCGTCGAAGCGCACGCGGATGAGCTCTCGCGCCTGGAGGCCCACAACGCCGGCAAGCCGATCGAGGCGGTCTCGCGCGATGAGATCCCCGCGATGGCCGACAACCTGCGCTTCTTCGCTGGTGCGGCACGTTGCCTGGAGGGACGCGCCGCCGGCGAGTACATGCAGGGCTACACGTCGTGGGCGCGCCGCGAAGCCGTTGGCGTGATCGGCCAGATCACACCGTGGAACTACCCCCTGATGATGGCGATCTGGAAGCTCGCCCCCGCGATCGCCGCGGGCAACACCGTTGTGCTCAAGCCAGCGGAGACCACGCCCGTGACAACCGTGCGTTTCGCCGAGTTGGCGGCCGACATCCTGCCGCCCGGCGTGCTCAACGTCGTAATGGGCCCCGGCGAGCCGACCGGTCAAGCGCTGCTCGAGCACCCCGACGTCGACATGATCTCCCTGACGGGGTCGGTCGCCACCGGCAAGCACGTCGCGCGCACCGCCGCCGCCACGCTCAAGCGCGTACACCTAGAGCTCGGCGGCAAGGCGCCCGTGATCGTGTTCGACGATGTGGACATGGAGTCGGCGATGGCCACGATCGCCGCCACCGGCTACTACAACGCCGGGCAGGACTGCACCGCCGCCACGCGCGTGCTCGCGGGTGCCAGCGTCTACGACGACGTGGTGGCAGGCCTGGCCGCGCAGGCCAAGGAACTCGTGATCGGCGACACGCTGGAGCCCGACACCACGCTCGGCCCCGTCAACTCCGAGCGCCAGCGCACGCGCGTGTCGGGTTTCATCGAGCGCGCGCCCGCCCACGCCGAGGTCGTCACCGGTGGTGCGCGGCCCGCGCGCCACGGCTTCTACTACGAGCCCACCGTCGTCGCCGGCCTACAGCAGGGCGACGAGATGATTCGCGACGAGGTCTTCGGGCCCGTTATCACCGTGCAGCGCTTCACCGACGAGACCGAGGCGATCGAGTGGGCCAACGCCACGCGCTACGGGCTCGCCTCATCGGTGTGGACGCGGGACGTGGGGCGGGCCTTGCGCGTATCGCGAGCGCTTCGGTTCGGGTGCGTTTGGATCAACGACCACATTCCGCTCGTGTCCGAGATGCCGCACGGGGGGTTCAAGGAGTCCGGCTACGGCAAGGACCTGAGCGTGTATTCGCTCGAGGACTACACGATCGTCAAGCACGTGATGGCCTCGCTTGAATAGCTCTTTTTGTGCGGCGAGTCACGCGGGACCGGCTGGTGTCAGGCCGCCACGCCGCGGTGTTTGCCGGCCTTACGCAACGCGTCGATCATCTCGTGCGGTAGCACTGAGGAGGCATTCCAAATCTCGAAACCCATCAGCCGACCGGTGTCGCGGTCGCGGTCGATGAGACCCCAGGGATGCTCCTCACTAACGGCACGCCCGTTCTCCACGCAGATCATGGCTATATCGACCTCGGGGTCGTAGCTGATGATTTCTGTTGGCTTCATGGTTATGAGAATACTCCTGTCTATGTTGGGCTCTACAGGTCCCAAACGGTCACAACTCTTGCCGTCCTGAAGTCGTCCTGGAGAGGATGGTCGTAAGCAACTGAGAAGCGGCGACCGTCGGCGCAAATGCCGTGAGCTATCCAGTCGGCTTGTCCGCGATTGATTCGCGGAATGTGGTGTCCACTACAGATCGCCTGTTCGATCTCTGTGCGGTCAAGCAAGCGCTTACGAAGTCTGTCTTCGGCATGGACCGTCCAGATGATGTGGTCGATGGACTGCTCATCCACGCCACCTATTCCGCCCGGCTTCCGCCGAGCGGGACAGGCACGTGACGGTCTCGCCGGAGTAGCTCTCGTTGCGCCGCGAGTCATCGCGCAACCGGCCGGTATGAGGCCGCCCCGAGGACAAGGGGGTCCTTGCTGTCGATGCGTTTGCTTTCGGTATGGTCCGCTGCCGTGCCGCACGATCCTGTCGAGCTGTTGCGCCAGCTGATCCGGTTCGACACAACCAATCCACCTGGCAACGAGGCTCAGTGCGTTGGGTGGATCAAGGGTCTCTGCGACGGAGCCGGTCTGCTGACAAGGATCTTGGCCAGGGACGCGGCACGGCCGAACCTGCTGGCGCGGCTGCCCGGTCGGGGTGTCGCGCCGCCGCTCCTTCTCCAGGGTCACGTCGACGTGGTCACGACAGACGGTCAGAGCTGGCGCCACGATCCGTTCGGGGCTGAGCTGATCGAAGGCGAGATTTGGGGCCGCGGCGCCCTGGACATGAAGGGTGGGGTGGCGATGATGCTCGGGGCGATCCTGCGGCTCGCCGAATCCGCTGAGCCTCCACCGGGCGACGTGCTGTTGTGCGTGCTCGCGGACGAGGAGAATCTGGGGCCGTACGGCGCACGCTTTGTAGTTGAGGAGCACCCCGAGCTGTTCAAGGGCGTCAGGCACGCGCTCGGTGAGTTTGGTGGCGCGCGCACTGAGATGGCGGGTCTGAGTGCTTATCCGATTCAGGTCGGTGAGAAGCAGGTGTGCTGGTCGCGTGCGACCATCCGCGGGGCCGGCGGTCACGGCTCGCTCCCGATGCGCGGCGGTGCGATGGCGAAGCTTGCCCGGTTGCTGAGTGCACTGGATTCGCGGCGACTTCCGGTGCACGTCACCGAGATCCCACGGTCGATGATCGAGACGGTCGCGGCCGCACTACCCGCCGGCGGGCGAGAGCTTGCCGACGGGTTGCTTGACCCCGAGCGCACCGACGCGACGCTCGACATGATCGGCGAGGCGGGCCAGACGCTCGATCCGATGTTCCACAACACGGTCAACGTCACTGTCGTGCGAGGCGGCACCAAGGTCAACGTGATCCCGAGTGAGTTGCATCTCGAACTCGACGGGCGTCTGCTTCCCGGACAGACGGCGGACGATCTCTTCCGCGAGCTGCGTGAGCTTGCCGACGACGACGATCTCGAGCTGGAGGTAACGAGCTATGAGCCAGTATCCGATCGGGTGGACCTGTCCCTGATGGGGCTGCTGAGCGACGTGCTCACCGCCGCCGACCCCCACGCCGTGCCGTTGCCGATGCTCATGCCAGGTCTCACGGACGGTCGGTTCTTCGCTCGGCTTGGCATCCAGACCTATGGGTTTCTGCCGATGCGCCTTCCGGCGGAGATGGAGTTCACGAGTCTCATCCACGCGGCGGACGAGCGCGTGCCGGCACAGGAGATCGCTTGGGGCACTGACCGCATCTGCGAGGTGCTGACGCGGTACAGGTAACGAACGGGACCGCGGCGCCGCCATCCGGCACGCTCGCACTCCTTCCCTCTAGGTCAAGCGCATGTCGGAAAGTGCGGGCGCTATGCCAATCAGGCTACGGCTTTCGTGGCCGCGCCAGCGTCTGGTAGATCGACACGAACTCCGTCTTGAAGATGTTGCGCGCCGAGCGCAGGTACAACCGCCAAACCCGCAAGCGCTCCTTGCCTGCCAACTGCTCGGCGCGCTCGAGGTTTTCGTCCAAGCGCTTGATCCACTCGCTGAGCGTGTCGTAGTAGTCCTTGCCGAACTCCTCGACGTGCTCGCACACGAAGCCCGCGCGCTCCAGTGCGAGCTGGATGCGCGAGAGCTGCACAGGATCCCCGTCGGGGAACACGTAGCGTTGGGTGAAGTCGCCGTGGTAGCCCACGTTCGGATAAAGGTGCGCGATCCCGTGGTTGAGCAGGCGGCCATCGGGGCCGATCAGGCTCCTAAGTTTCTGTGCGTAAACGTCGATGTTGCGTTCGCCCACGTGCTCGACCATGCCGATGCTCGCGATTGCGTCATAGCGCTCGCCGTGCAGGTCGCGGTAGTCGGCCACGCGCACCTCTACCTTGTCGCTCAGTCCGGCTTCTGCAATCCGCCGGCGCGCCAGTTCGGCTTGAGGCGGGGACAGCGTGATGCCGACGGCGTTCACTCCGTACTCGCGCGCGGCGTGGATCACGAACGCGCCCCAGCCGCAACCGACGTCGAGCACACGCTCACCCTCTTTCAGCGCGAGCTTCTTGCACACGAGGTCGAGCTTGGCGAACTGCGCCTCCTCCAGTGTTTCCGCGCCGCGCGAGAAGATCGCGCAGCTGTAGGTCATCGACCTGTCGAGAAACAGTTCGAAGAACTCGTTCGACACGTCGTAGTGGTGGCGCACCGCCCTTGCGTCGCGCTGCTTGCTGTGACTGCGGCCCTTCAGTCGCAGCTCGCCCTTTGGTGCCCGCGGGGGAATCGTTAGGCCGCAAGCCCGCGCCGCGGCGAGCGCGATGCGCGCGCGAGTGGCGATGTCGATCTGGGGCTCCTCGAAGTCGTCGATCAGGTCGATCACGCGGTCGAGGTCGTCTACCTCCAGGTCGCCCGCGACGTATGCGCGGCCGAGCCCCAGCTCACCCGGTGCGCGTATGACGTGCGCCACGGCCTTGGGCGAGTGCACGATGAAGGTCGGCCCGTCGCCGTTTCCGCTCGTGGAGGGCAACTCCGTGCCATCCCAGAAGCGCACCCTGAAGCCGCGCTCGGGGAGCGCGCTTGCAAGCTCGCGCCGCAGCGGCTCAGTGTTGGCGAACGGCATAACTCAGACCTCTGGCCATCCAGCCAGTGTTTCGCAAGTAATGAAGCGGGTAATCACACATCGTGTGGTGTCTCGTCACGTCGTTGTGGCGTGCTACCTTCCTGCGGCGAGCACACCGATGAGCACCCATTCTATCCAGCGCCCCCACGTATCTCCGCCCGCCCCGGAGGACGACCATATTGAAAGCCCTCGGCTTGACGGCCCCACGCCGGAGGACGTCCAGCCCGCCGCGTTCGAGAACCTCGATCGCTTCCTCACGGGGCTGATCACGGTCGGCCCGATCCTCGCGCTCGGCTTCGTGGCCTGGCAGCTGTGGGACGGCCTGCTTCACGGCTCGGACCTCATCGTGTTCGCGATCATGTATCTGTCTACCGCACTTGGGATCACGGTCGGCTTTCACCGCCTGTTCACCCACAGATCGTTCAAGACATACCCGGCTGTGCGCTTCGTATTCGCCGTGCTTGGCTCGGCCGCGATCGAGGGGCCGGTCATCTCGTGGGTGGCCGACCACCGCAAGCACCACGCCTTCTCCGATCGCGACGGTGACCCACACAGCCCGCACGTGGATCACGGAACCGGCCTGCGCGGCGCGCTACGCGGTCTGGCCCACGCGCACGTGGGCTGGTTGTTCATCCACACCGCTCGTGGCCACCGTGAACGCTACGCCCCCGACCTGATCGCAGACCCGGTCGTCTCGTTCGTGGACAAGACGTTCTTCGTGTGGGCGATCGGAGGTCTGGTTGCCTCGTTCTGGCTCGGCTACGCGATCGGTGGGACCTGGACCGCTGGGCTCACCGGCCTGCTGTGGGGCGGGGCGGTACGGATGCTCGTGCTGCACCACGTCACCTACTCGATCAATTCTCTCTGCCACTTCTTCGGACGGCGCAGCTACCAGACCGGGGACCACTCGCGCAACCTGGCGTGGCTTGCGCCCTTCTCCCTCGGCGAGGCGTGGCACAACAACCACCACGCTTTTCCCACCTCCGCTTTCCACGGTTTCGGCCGGCGCCAGCTCGACGTCTCCGCGCTCGTTATCCGTGGGATGGAGCGCGTAGGGCTCGCTTGGGATGTGGTCAGAGTCGCACCCGAGCGCAAGGCAGCAAAGAGCTTCGTGGCCTGAGGCTGCTACGGTTGCACCACGGATGACAAATGTCATCCGCGAGGTTCTTGTCTTTGTTGGTGCTCTACAGGGCGCGGATGGGGCCAGTACGAATCTCCCTTCCGCATCGCGGCCACAGGGCCGCAACAAAGGAGCATCACAACATGAAGTCCGATTCTTTCGCCGACCTCGGCGTGTCCGAGGTCGTCTCCCGCGAGCTTGCCCAGCGTGGCATCGACTCGCCGTTCGCCGTTCAGAAGATGGTCATACCCGACGTGCTCGCCGGCCGCGACGTGCTCGCCCAGTCACCCACCGGTTCGGGCAAGACGCTCGCCTTCGGCGTACCGCTTGTCGAGCGCTTGCGCGACAGCGATCCGCGGCCCTCCGCGCTCGTGCTCGCCCCCACGCGCGAGCTTGCTATGCAGATAGTCGAGGACCTACGCTCGATCGCCCACATCCGGGCGCTCTCGATCGCCGCGGTCTACGGTGGCGCGGGCATCGTCAAGCAGGCGCGCATCGCCGCGCGTGCCCACATCTTGGTCGCAACGCCCGGACGCCTGCTCGATCTGATCGACCGTCGCGACATAACGCTTGCGCAGGTTCGTCTGCTCGTACTCGACGAGGCCGACCGCATGCTCGACATGGGCTTTCGTCCGGTGGTCGAGAAGATCGTGAAGATGACCCGTCCCGAGCGTCAGACACTGCTGTTCTCAGCGACGCTGCAAGGTGAGGTGGGCAAGATCGCCGCGGCCTACACGACGAACGCCGCTCGTCACGAGCACGCGCACTCCGAGGAGCGCAAGGGCGACGTCGAGCACCGCTTCGTCCCCGTATCCCACGAGGGCAAGGTCGACCGGCTCGTGGCAGAGCTCTCCGAGCCGGGTCGCGGCCTCACACTCGTGTTCGTGCGTACCAAGCGCGGGGCCGACAGGCTCGTCAAGCGGTTGGCCGCGAGCAGCGTGCCGGCAGTCGCTATGCACGGCGACAAGTCTCAAGCCCAGCGCGAGAAGGCGCTCGCTCGCTTCGAGTCCGGCCACGTCAACACGCTGGTCGCCACCGACGTCGCGGCGCGCGGCATCGACGTGTCGGGCATCACCCACGTGATCAACTACGACATGCCCGCCACCCGCGAGGACTACGTGCACCGTGTGGGGCGCACAGCCCGCGCGGGCGCCTCGGGCATCGGCGTCACGTTCGTGCTGCACGACCAGGCACGCGAGTTCGCCGGCATGGTCGGTGGGCTCGGCTTGCAGCGCGAGCTGGAGCTCGGCGGATTCCCAAGCGACTCCACGCGCCCCGCGCAGGGCGCGCCACGGGGTCAGGGGCGCAACTCGCGCAACCGCAACCCGCGCCGCACACGCGCGCGGGCCCGCTCCTAGCGCCCTCCTGGCGCACGGGCGTACCCTTCGGGTATGGCCAAAGTCCTCCCGCCCGTCCGCGACATTCTTGCGGAGCGGGCCGGCGAGGAGATGACGCTCAACGATTCGCATCTCAATCCCAAGCTGGGGCGGGTCGTGCGCACACTCGGATTCGACAAGCAGTGGGTCTCAGGCGAGGGCGCACACCTGATCGACGCGAGCGGTGAGCGCTACCTCGACCTGCTCAGCGGCTACGGGGTGTTTGCGATCGGGCGCAACCACCCCGAGGCGATCGCGGCTGTCAGCGACACGATGGCCGCGCACACCGCCAACCTGCCTCAGCTTGGGGTAACACTGCTGAGCGGGGTGCTCGCCGAGCAGCTGCTCGCGCGAGCCCCCGGCTCGGTCGCCGCGATGGTGCCCGCCAACAGTGGCACCGAGGCTGTGGAGGCCGCGATCAAGATCTCGCGTGCGGCCACTGGACGCGCGCGCATCCTGTTCGCCGAGCACGCCTTCCACGGACTCACGCTCGGCTCACTCTCGCTCAACGGCAACGACGAGTTTCGCGACGGCTTCGGACCGCTGCTGCCGGGGTGTGAGGCAGTGCCGTTCGGTGACGTCGATGCGCTCGAGCGAGAGCTGGAGCGCGGCGACGTGGCGGCGTTTGTTGTCGAGCCGGTGCAGGGCAAGGGCGTCAACCTTCCTCCCGAGGGCTACCTGGCCGCCGCCCAACGCCTCTGCCGCGACGCGGGCGCGCTGCTGGTGTGCGACGAGGTCCAGACGGGTATTGGGCGCACAGGACGGTTTCTGGCGCTCGAGCACTGGGGCCTTGAGCCAGATCTGATCTGCCTCTCAAAGGCGCTCTCCGGCGGACTAGTTCCCGTTGGGGCGGTGCTCGTCTCGCGCGCGGCGTTTGACAGCGTGTTCGACGGCATGGAGCGCGCCGTGCGCCACGGCTCCACGTTTGGCGGCAACGATCTTGCCGCCGCGGCTGCGCTGGCGACGCTGCGGGTGCTCGACAATGAAGGGCTGGTGGCCCGCGCGGAGCGCCTTGGCGCGCTGCTGCTCGAGCTGACCGCCCCGCTGGTAGAGCGCTATGAGATCGTCTCCGACGTACGCGGCCTCGGGCTGATGTGGGCGATCGAGTTCGGACCGCCCGAGGGCGGCGCGCGCCGCTCGATCTACAACGCCGCCGAGCGCGCCCAGCCGGGCATCTTCTCCCAGCTGATCGTGGGGCCGCTGTTTCACGAGCACCGCATCCTCTGTCAGGTCGCTGGGCACCGTATGAACGTCGTCAAGGCACTGCCGGCGCTGGTGGTCGAGGAGGATGAGATCCGCCGCTTCGCCGCCGCTCTGGAGGACGTGGTGGCGCGTGCAGAGCGAGTCCCCAGGGCTTTCCTGCGCTTCTCGATGAGTATGAGCCGACGGGCTTTCGCGGCACGCCGGTAGGGCTTTCCGCGTTTCTCGGTGAGTGTGAGCTGGTGGTTTCTCGGTGAGTGTGAGCAGGTGAATTCCGGTGGCGCTTGGAGGGTGGGAGCTGAGTGTGATGTACTCTTTTTGTGCGATTCACTATTGTGACTACGATTCGTAGCTACTATCGCGAATCGCATAAAAAGTATATAGACGCCCCATCCCTCCGGATCAGCGCATCATCCCCTCGGATCGGCTTCATGGGCGGCAAGCCTCTAGCCTGTCCCGCCGATGCTCGTTCCCAGAGATGACATCCGCAACGTGGCGATCGTCGCCCACGTGGACCACGGCAAGACCACGCTCGTGGACGCGATGCTGTGGCAGTCCGGCGCCTTCCGGGAGGGCCAGGACGTGGCCGACCGCGTGATGGACTCGATGGACCTCGAGCGCGAGAAGGGCATCACGATCCTCGCCAAGAACACCTCGCTGCGCCACAACGGCGTGAAGCTCAACATCGTCGACACCCCCGGCCACGCCGACTTTGGCGGCGAGGTCGAGCGTGGGCTGACGATGGTGGACGGGGTGCTCCTGCTCGTGGACGCATCTGAGGGTCCGCTGCCCCAGACGCGCTTCGTCCTGCGCAAGGCGCTGGAGTCGCGCTTGCCGGTGATCCTCGTGGTCAACAAGGTCGATCGTCCCGACGCGCGCGTGAGTGAGGTGATCGATGAGGTGTACGAGCTGTTCCTCGACCTCGACGCCGACGAGGAGCAGATCGAGTTTCCGATCGTCTACTGCAATGCACGCGCCGGTATCGCCTCGCTCGAGTACGATCCGGCCGCACCAACTCCAACGGAGGGCACGCTGGCGCCGTTGCTCGACTTGCTCGTGGAGCGCATTCCGGCGCCGACATATGACCCAGAGCATCCGTTGCAGGCGCTCGTCACGAATCTTGACGCCTCCCCATATGTGGGGCGCTTGGCGATCTGCCGTGTGCGCAATGGCTCCATCAAGCGCGGCCAGCAGGTCGCGTGGTGTCGCGCCGACGGCTCGATCGAGCGCGCGCAGGTCTCCGAGCTATATGTCACAGATGCGCTGGAGCGCGTCGACGCGCCCGAGGCCGGCCCGGGGGAGATCATCGCCATCGCCGGGATCGCGGAGATCACGATCGGCGAGACGCTCGCCGACCCGCAGGACCCGCGCCCGCTGCCCGTGATCACCGTGGACGAGCCCTCGCTGTCGATCACGATCGGCACGAACACGTCTCCTATGGCGGGCCGAGAGGGCTCAAAGCTGACCGCCCGCCAGGTCCGTGATCGCCTGGACCGCGAGCTGGTCGGCAACGTTTCCCTGCGCGTGCTCGATACCGGGAGGGTGGGCACTGAATCATGGGAGGTGCAGGGGCGCGGGGAGCTGCAGCTGGCGGTGCTCGTGGAGATGATGCGCCGCGAAGGCTTCGAGCTGACCGTCGGGCAGCCGAAGGTGTTGATTCGCGAAATCGACGGCCACCGCAACGAGCCCTTCGAGCGCCTTTCGATCGACGTGCCCGACGACTACGTGGGTGTGGTCACGCAGATGCTCGCGCTGCGCAAGGGGCGCATGGAGCACATGACCAACCACGGCACCGGCTGGGTCAGAATGGAGTACATCGTGCCCGCTCGCGGGCTGATCGGGTTTCGCACAGAGTTCCTCACCGAGACGCGCGGTACAGGCCTGATGCACCACGTGTTCGAGCGTTGGGAGCGCTGGGCGGGAGAGCTGCGCACGCGCACCACCGGCGTGCTCGTCGCCGACCGGGGTGGGAGCACCGCCACCTACTCGCTGATGAGCCTCTCCGAGCGCGGCACCCTGTTCGTGGGTCCTGGGGAGGAGGTATACGAGGGCATGATCGTCGGTGAGAACGCGCGCGCGGACGATCTCGACGTCAACCCGGTCAAGGAGAAGCACCTCACCAACATCCGCTCCTCCACCTCCGATGTGTACGTGCGCTTGCAGCCCCACCGCAAGCTCACGCTCGACCAGGCCCTGGAGTTCGTGCGCGACGATGAGTGCGTGGAGGTCACGCCTGAGACGGTGCGCATGCGCAAGGTCGATTTGGGCAAGACCGATCGCTTGAAGGCCGCACGCCAGCGCAAGTGAACGCTGGGGGCAGGGCGGTCTGTCGATGGCGCGAGCCGATATTTCGGCCAGCTCCGGTTTTGTCTGTTGCGACGCGGGATAGGGTGAGGCAGGTGACGAGTGCGATCGAGGTCAGCGGCCTACGCAAGAGCTACGGGGAGATCGAAGCCGTGCGCGGCATCGACATCTCGATCGAGACCGGCGAAACGGTCGCGCTGCTGGGGCCCAACGGGGCGGGGAAGTCCACCACGATCGACATGATCCTCGGTTTGGCCGAGCCGGACGGCGGCACGGTGTCGGTAATGGGTGGCCCTCCCACGGCGGCGATCGACGCGGGCTGGATTGGCGCGATGCTGCAGACCGGAGAGCTGATCCGCGATCTCTCTGTGGGAGAGCTGATCGCGATGGTCGCTTCGCTGTATCCAGAACCACTCGATGTGCATGAGACGCTCGAGCTGACAGGGCTCGCGGATGTCGCCGGCCAGCGCACGCAGAAGCTCTCTGGTGGGCAGACACAACGGGTGCGCTTCGCGGTGGCGCTGGTGAGCAATCCGAAGCTGCTGGTGCTTGACGAGCCGACCGTCGCGATGGATGTGGAGGGCCGCCACTCCTTCTGGGCCACGATGCGCGAGCAAGCGGCACGCGGCCGGACAATCCTGTTTGCCACCCACTATCTGGAGGAGGCCGACGCGTATGCCGACCGCGCGGTGTTGATGGCCCACGGGCTGATCGTCGCCGACGGGCCACCAACTGAGATCAAGGCGATGGTCGGCTCGCGCACAATCCGCGCGACGCTGCCAGGCGCGGACCTCGATGCGCTTGAGCGGCTGGCGGGCGTAACTGGAGTGGAGCACCGCGGCGAAGCGGTCGTGCTGGCTTGCGTGGACTCCGACGCGGCGATCCGCGCGCTGCTCGCGGCGCATCCCGAGGCGCGCGACATCGAGATCGCGGCGGCTGGCCTTGACGAGGCGTTCCTGCAGTTGACCGGCGACCGCGACCACGACAGCGCCAGGGCTCGAGTCGAGGGGGCGCTTTCGTGAGTCATCCGATAACCGCCGCGCGTGAGATGTGCGATGCGCTGTCGCGATATGCGCTCAAGCGGAATGGGATGCGGTCGTGAGTGGCGCCCTGTCCTACACCCGCTATGAGCTGCTGCGCACGTTTCGCAACCGGCGCTTCTTCATTCTCTCGTTGGGATTCCCGCTGATCCTGTTCTTCGTGATCGCGGGGCCGCAGCGCAACGTGTCTGACTTCGATGGTTCGGGAATCTCGCTTCCCCTCTACTACATGGTGGGGATGGTCGCGTTTGGGTCGATGAGCGCGATGCTCTCATGCGGTGCGCGGATCGCGACTGAGCGAGCGGTTGGCTGGAATCGTCAACTGCGCATCAGCCCACTCTCCACGCGCGCGTATTTCCGTGCGAAGGTGCTGACCGCTTATCTGATGGCTCTCCTGAGCATCGGTGTGTTGTATGCGTCTGGAGTGTCGCTTGGGGTGAGCATGCAGGCGCGTGATTGGCTTGAGATGACCGTGCTGATCCTCGTCGGGCTGGCGCCACTTGCGGCGCTCGGGATTGTGCTGGGCCACATGCTGACCCCCGAATCGGTTGGCCCGGCGATGGGCGGCGGGGTCTCGCTGCTGGCGCTGCTGGGGGGCGCGTGGTTTCCGATCTCGGGCCATGGCTTCCTGCATGACCTCGCCCAGTACATACCCTCTTACTGGTTGGTGCAGGCCAGCCACATCGCGCTCGGAGGACACCCGTGGGGGACCAAGGCGTGGGTCGTGATCATCGCCTGGACGGTAGTCATGACAGCGCTGGCGCGTCGCGCGTACCGCCAGGACACAGGGCGCGTATAACCCAGCCTCCCCATACGACGGGCAGTGCCTATAAGGTGCGGGCCATGAACAGATCGACTAGAGGATCGAACGCAGTGCTGGCGGCCGTGTGCGCGGTGCTCGCCATGGTCGTGCTTGCCGTACCGGCCGGGGCCGCGACGGTCATTCACTTCCAGAAGGAGGGCGTGCAGGCCTACGAAGTGCAGCTGCACAAAGGCGAAGTGCATGCGCTGACGTTTCATCCAGGGACGCCGACGGGGCACCTGCATATCTCGATGAACAACGGCACGCACTTCACGGTCGCGTATGCCCCATCAGAACAGGGCAAGCTTGTCGCGCAGGCACAGGCGGATCACGCGCGCGTGCAGGTCGCGACCGTCCAGGTCAAAAAAGCCGCCCCCGCCAAACACAAACTGCGCTACATCGCGGGCGGGATCCTGATCGTGGTGATCATCGTGGTTTTGATCGTGTTGTTGATCGGCCGGCGCAGGGCGCTCGCCGAGGAGGGTCCGCGGACGTCGGGAGAGAGCGCCGCGCCGTAGTGCCGTATCCGGAGCCTGACCTTCGGATAATAATAAGACTCAGTCTTGTGGTAGGGTCGTCGCGATGCGGCGACCCACGAGTCTTCTTGCAGTAGTAGCAGCGGCAGTCGCGGGCGCGATAGTGCTCGCCGGCTGCGGCTCGGCGGAACCGAGCGAAGTGTCGGCATCGGGCAAGCTGCAGGTGGTCGCCGCGGAGAACTTCTGGGGCAGTATCGCCTCGCAGCTTGGTGGGCGAGATGTGGAAGTGCAGAGCATCATCGTCAACCCGAACACCGACCCGCACAGCTACGAGCCGACGGCCGCCAACGCGCGCACGATGGCCGGCGCGCAGATGACGATCGTCAACGGCATCGGCTACGACGAATGGGCATCGCGTCTGCTTTCAGCCGATTCACGCAGTGGGCGCCCGACGCTGGACGTGGGCAGCCTGCTGGGCCTGAAGGCCGGTGATAACCCTCATCAGTGGTACTCACCAGCGCACGTGCACGCAGTGGTCGATCAGATTGTGGCCGACTACGACAAGCTGAGACCCGCCGACGCCGGCTATTTCGCACAGCGCAAGAGCGCATTTGAAACGGTCGGCTTGGCACGCTACAACGCCCTGATAAGGCAGATTCGCGCACGCTATGCGGGCGTACCGGTGGGCTACAGCGAGAGCATCTTCCAGCCGCTCGGCGAAGCGCTGGGCTTGAAGCTGCTGACTCCATACAGCTTCGCCAAGGCGATCGCGGAGGGCACCGAAGTGAGCGCGCAGGACAAGCAGACTGTGGACCGTCAAGCCTCCGATCGCGAGATCGAGGTGTGGGTGTTCAACAGCCAGAACGTGACGCCCGACGTGCAGCGGGTAAACGAACTGGCACGCGACGCGCACATCCCGATCGCGACGGTCACAGAGACCCTGTCGCCGGCATCGGACAGTTTCCAGCAATGGCAGGTCGCAGAGCTCGAAGGGCTCGAGCGCGCGTTGCGCGAGGCGACCGGGCGATGAGCCAGTCGGCGATCGAGCTGCGCGACGCCCGCGCGACCATGGGGGGGCGTACGGTGTGGAGCGGGGTTGATCTGACCGTGCGCCCCGGGGAATTCGTCGCGGTGCTTGGATCCAACGGCAGCGGCAAGTCGACCCTGCTGAAGGCGATTCTCGGTCTGGTGGAGACAGCACCGGGCGCCGTCATCGTGTTGGGCGGCCCTCCGGGTGCGGCCAATCGCGAGATCGGCTATCTGCCCCAGCGTCACGGCTTTGACTCGACCCTGCCGATCCGCGGTGTGGATCTCGTGCGGCTTGGCTTGGACGGAGCGCGCTGGGGAGTGCCGCTGCCGCTCGGACACACGTCGTGGGGGAGATTCGGCCGAGCCGGCGGTTCGCGAGGACGGGCGCACGAGCGTGTGAGTGAAGCGATCGAGCTGGTCGGCGCGAGCGCGTACGCTGAGCGCCCGCTCGGCGAGCTATCCGGAGGTGAGCAGCAACGCATCCTGATTGCCCAGGCACTTGTGCGCCGCCCGCGCATCTTGATGCTCGATGAGCCACTGGACAGCCTGGACCTGCCCAATCAGGCGGCGGTGAGCGCGTTGGTGCAGCGCATCTGCAGCACCGAGGACGTGGCCGTGCTGCTCGTAGCCCACGACGTCAACCCGTTGCTGTCCTATCTCGACCAGGTGATCTATCTGGCGGGCGGCCGTGCGCTGCAGGGCGCCGTGGAGGACGTCATCACCGGGCCGAAGCTGAGCGAGCTGTATGGGGTTGAGATCGAGGTGCTGCGCACCCGCGATGGGCGGCTGGTGGTGGTGGGCCAGCCCGAGGCCCCACACGTGCACGGGCACAGGCACGACTGAGGGCCGCGCGATGAGCAATCAGACCCTCACCTGGAATCTCGTCAAAGACGTGCACGAGCTGCTCGCCTACCAGTTCATGGTCAACGCACTGCAGGCGGGCACGATCGTGGCGGTGATGGCCGCCGTGGTCGGCTGGTACATGGTGCTGCGTCGCCAGAGCTTCGCAGGGCACGCAACCGCGATGATGGCTTTCCCCGGAGCCTCCGGTGCGGCGCTGGCAGGCTTGCCCACAGCGCTTGGCTACTACCTCGCGTGCGGGATCGCCGCGCTTGCGATCGGGCGCTCGGGCGGGGCGGGGCGCAGCGGACGCAGCGGCGAGTCGGCCGCGATCGGGGTTGTGCAGGTCGCTGGCTTGGCGTTGGGATTCCTGTTCCTGAGCCTCTACAGCGGCGTGCTGGAGCAACTCGAAGCGCTGCTGTTCGGCACGTTCCTCGGGATCGATCGGGCCCAGGTGCTGACGCTCGCGCTCGTGGCGGTCGTGGTGCTGGTGGTGCTGACGGTCATCGGGCGTCCACTGCTGCTCGCTTCGCTGGATCCCGAAGCGGCACGAGCCTGCGGAGTGCCGGTGCGCGCGCTGGACATCGGCTTCCTGTTGGTGCTCGGCTTGACAGTGGCCGCCACGAGTCAGATCACCGGCGCCCTGCTGGTTTTCGCACTGCTCGTCGCGCCGCCTGCCGCCGCCCAGGCACTGACGCCGCGGCCCGGTCTGAGCCTTGCTTTGAGCGTTGTGTTTGCGCTGCTTGTGGTGTGGCTGGGGCTCGGGATCTCCTACTTCTCGATCTACCCACTTGGCTTTTTCATCACCTCGTTTGGGTTCGGTTTGTATGTGGCTGCAAAGCTTGCGCATCGTGTCGCCGCTGCCTTCGGGCGGCGTGCCCAGCCGGTCGAGCCGGCGCCCACGGTGGCGGTGCTGTGATGGTCACACGGTGCTCTGGCGCTGGGGCTCGTGGGACGACGCTCCCGGCGGTTCTCTGATGCTCGCCCACGAATTCATCCGCAACGCGTATCTGGCCGGCACGTTCGTTGCGCTCGCTTGCGGGTTGGTTGGTTGGTTTGCGGTGCTGCGCGGGCAGGTGTTCGCCGGCGATGCGCTTGGTCATGTGGCGTTTGTCGGGGCGATCGCCGCGGCCGTCATCGGTGTGGACGAGCGTGTGGGTCTGTTTGCGCTGACGCTCGGGTTGGCGGCGGTAATGGCGGGACTGGGGCGCAGGGCGCAGGCTAACGACGTGACGATCGGCGTCGTGTTCTCGTGGGTGCTCGGTATCGGGGTGCTGCTGATCGCGGTGCTCAGCACCGGCAGCTCGGGTGGCGACGGGCTGATCGTGGCCAACACGCTGTTTGGCTCGATCTTCGGCCTCGGTGCCGGACAGAGTCTCGTGGCGGCGGCGATTGGACTGGGGGTCGTGCTGGCGGTTGTGGCGATCGCGCGGCCGTTGCTGTTTGCCTCGCTCGACGGTGAGTTGGCGGCGTTGCACGGAGTGCCGGTGCGCGCGCTAGGGCTGGTATTGCTGCTGTTGATCGGAGCGGTCACAGCCGAGGGGACGCAGGCGATCGGGGCGTTGCTGGTGCTCGGTCTGATCGCCGCTCCCGCGGGTGCGGCATTGCGGCTGACCTCTAAGCCGTATGCGGGTATGGCGCTGTCGGCGGCGATCGCGCTGGTGGCGATGTGGGGAGGGATCGCGCTCAGCTACGCACTGCCCTCGCTGCCACCGAGCACGGCGATCATCGGGCTTGCGGTGGGCGCGTATGCACTTGCGTCTGTGGCATCTACTATCGGTTTGTGGGCTCCAGCACGCAAATCAGGCGACCAGGCGACGGCGGAGATGCGTCTGCCATGAGCGGTGCTGCCCATGACGATCGCTGGATCGAGCGCGCCGAGGCGACTTTGGCCGATGCCGGTCACAAGCGCGGCGGCGCGCGGCGTGCGGTGCTCGAGCTGCTTGACGCCCAAGTGTGCGCGCTGACGGCTGTTGAGATCGAAGGCGCGCTGGGCAAGGCCGAGCGGCGTGTGAGCCGCGCGAGCGTGTACCGGATCCTCGAGGAGCTGGAGGGATTGCGACTCGTCCAGCGGGTTGAGACCGGCCAGGCGATGGTGCGCTACGAGCGCGTGTGTGCTGAGGAGGAGCACCATCATCATCTCGTGTGCGACGGCTGCGGCTCGGTGATGCCCTTCTCAGACGACGCACTCGAGCAGGCGATCTCCAGCCTCAGCGAGCGGGTGCCGTTGAGGGTGTCCGAGCATGAGATTGTTCTGCGCGGGGAGTGCTCTGCCTGCTCTGGCTGACCGCTTGTGCGCGCGTGCGAGCACCCCACAGGTAGCTGAGCACGCAGCCGAGTGCGAACACGGCGACCACCAGTAGCTCTGGGCCCGAATCCTCGCTGAGGGCGCCGATCACCCCTGCGGTCAATCCGCCGGAGAGCGCCGCTAGCCAGGCGGGGTCGAGGTGCACGGGCGCGAGCACGCGATCGCGGCGACGCACGGCGATCCACGATGCGACCAGCGCGAGCGCGGTCGCCAGTGGCATCAAGTGGTTCTTCAGCTCGTCCCAGGCCGCGCCGTAGCGACGCACGATGATGTCGCGAATGTCCCCCGGCGAGCGGGCGTCGAGCACGCTGCCGGTGAAGTGGCCGCTGCCGTGCGCGGTCGTCAGGTCGATCACCGCAAGCGCGGCCAACCCCAACACCGGAGCCGCCATCACGATGAGCGCACGTCGCCGGTTGAAAGTGCCGGGCAGCAGCATCACGGTCGCCACGGCGGTACCGGCGCTGACGAGGATCACGCCGCCCACGCCCGCGCCTATGCGTGCCGATCCCTCCACGATCGCGAGCAGGATCCCCGCGCAGGCCATCGCCGTCGCGGACTTGCGTCCTCGCGCGGCCGGGTAAAGCGCTGCCGCGACCGCGCTGAACACGAGCACGGCAAGCCCCGACTTCAGCTCGTTGCCGATCCCGTAGAAGCGTGCGCCGAAGGCCGGATTGGGGCCAAGCAGCGAGCGCATCAACAGCTGCGTCCCGGCGAGCGCGTCGACAGTCAGCGCGAGCACGGCCGCGACAGCGGGTGCGATCGGCGCGCGTGGCCACGGGATCAGTCGATCGGTGAGTGCTCCGAGCGCAAAGCAAATCGCCACGATCAGCGCGAACTCCACATCGCGGCTCGGCTCCAGAGCGGCTGGAACCAGAACGGCCACGGGACTCCACATCATCGCGAGCGCCCCGGTGCGCATCGCCCATCCGGTGCGCACGCGGCGCGCCTGCGCATAGCCGCCACCCGTTCTCAATGGAACGAGCGCGAGCGCGAACAGCAGCGCCCAAGCCAGCAGCAGCCACTCGAGCGCTGGGATCCTGCGTGAGTCGATCACCACAAGACGTGCCATCAACCCGCGCAGGCTCGCGCCGTCCAGGCGGCCGTCGAGGCGCACCGGCTTGCCGCGCATGTCGGGCGGAATCGGCAGCCCGAGGTGATCGAGGATCGTCGGGCCGATGTCGATCGAGGCGATCAGTCCGCGCTCGTTGGTGGTCTGCGATGTGAGCGTCTGCCCGCCTGGGCCAAGGCCGGCGAACGCGCTCCACAGCAGTTCGTGGCCCGGGGTGTCGGGTGAGCTCTGGATGACGGTGAGTAGCTCTCCGGATGGGCGCGTGGCGGCCAATGCACGCAGGTCCGCGTAGCCGGTCGTGCCGAATGGCAAGTCGGCGACCACCAGGTGGTGGCTCCTCTGCAGGGCGGCGATTCGCGCAAGTAGCGTCGTGGGCGAGCCAAAGGAGACGGCTGCGATCACGCCCGCACGGTTGGCGGCTAGCGGCCAGGAGACAGTCACGGGACTGGCGACACTGAATTCGCTTTCTTGCGGCGGCCGGGCCCTGTTCGGGCTGTAGAGAGCCGCGTACGCCCCCCCGCCCGGTATCGAAGTGGCCAGCAGTCCGGGATCGAGTAGTTGTGGAGCGCCCGTGGCGCGTCTGAGGACGGCGCTCCAGGATGGGATGTGTGCGCTCGTCCCGGGCCCGAGCGTGAGGGAGGACAGCGATGGGGGGTAGGCCGGGCTGTAGGCCGAGTAGGAGACTCGCGCGCCCTGCGTGATGTCGAGCAGTAGCTGATCGGCCTTGTAGGTGCCCTGGGTGGCGCTCAGTATCCCGGTCGACAGCGTTGGTACCGATGCCAGCTCGCGCTCGACAGCGTCCCCTTCGGAGCGAGCAGAGGACCGCGGTCCCGCGGGCAGGAAGACGACCAGTGCTGAGCGCTCACTGCCGCCGGAGGCGGATGCGCCAGGCGCGGATATGGCCGGCAGCGCCAGGCACAGCAGAGCCGCAGCCAGCCCGCAGCGCGCTGCGCTCAGCCTTCTGTCCCCCCGCGCGTGCCCGCGGGCACTGGCTTCTCATCGACGGAGAGCGCCGCGAACTCAGCTTCGTCAGCTGGGCTGAGGCGCGTGGCGCCGCCCTCGATGTTCAAGCGCGGCAACAGTCGATCCAAGCGGGCGGGGATCGCCCACGTGACCTCTCCAAGGATGTTGAGCACCGCGGGCAGCAACAGGCAGCGCACGATGACCGCGTCGAGGAACACAGCCGAGGCAAGGGCCAGGCCGAACTCCTTGATGACGCGGCTTTCGCCGAGCATGAACGACAGGAACACGCAGATCATGATCGCCGCCGCGGCGGTGACGACGCGTCCGGTGAGCGCCAGTCCCTCGCTGACCGCACGGCGACTGTCGCCGCCTCTGGTCCACTGCTCATGGATGCGCGAGACGAGGAACACCTCGTAGTCCATCGAGAGCCCGAACACGATCGCAAACAGCATCACCGGCACGAACGACTCGATCGGGCCCGCTTTGACATCCATGATCCTGTCAAACCAGGCCCATTGGAAGACGACGACGATCACTCCGATCGACGCGCCGATGCTCAGCAGATTCATGAACGCCGCTTGCAGCGGAATCACCAGCGAGCGGAACACGATCATCAGCAGCAGCGCCGAGAGCAGCACCACAACGCCGATGAACAGTGGCAACTTCTTGCCGAGCACTGCCGCGAAATCCACCGCTCCGGCGGTGACACCGCCAACGTAGACGTGCATCCCGGTGCTCGACTCCACAGGTGGGATCGTCTCGTCACGCAGTTGGGAGACGAGTTGGGTCGTCTCGTAGGCCTGTGGAGAGGAGGTCGGATACACAGAGATCGTGACCACGTCGCCGGCCGGGTTGAACTTGGCTGGAGCGACGGCTGCCACACCGGACACGCCTGTCATGGCCGCGCGCAGCTTTTCCACCGCTGCCTTGCCGCCGGCGCTGGGCGGTGTCGTCAGCGTTCCGTTTTTAGTGGCTTCGCTGCCGGGGTTGGTCGCGTCTGGGACCTGAGCCACTATCTGCAGTGGCCCGTTGAACCCCTTGCCAAAGCCTTCCGCGAGTAGCTCGTAGGCCTTGTAGGTGGTGAAGCTCTCAGGGTCGTTACTCGCGTCGCTGGATCCCAGTCGCAGGGCGGTGGCGGGCGCCGCGATCAGCAGCAGCACCAATATGGCGGCGATTGCGATAGGCCACGAGTGGGCCTGCACGAACTGGCTCCAGCGCAGCCAAACCTGCCCCTGGCGCGCGTCAGTGGACTTCACGCCCTGGCGGCGCGCACGGCGTCTAGGTCTCACCACGCGGTTGCCGGCGATTGTGAGCAGCGCAGGCAACAGCGTGAGCGAGCCGAGCATCACCAGCAGCACGCCGATCGACGCCGAGATGGCCACGCCGTAGAGGAAGTCGACGCCGAGCAGCATCATCCCTAGTAGCGCGATCACGACCGTGCAGCCGGCGAACAGGACCGCGCGACCGGCCGTATCCATCGCTTGCACGACGGACTCGCGCACATCGCCAAAGCTGGGGCCGGGCGTCGCGTAGGCCTCGCGGAAGCGGGTGACGATGAACAGCGAATAGTCGATGCCCACGCCGAGCCCGATCATCGCGGCAAGCTCCGAGGAGAAGTTGGGTGTGTCGACCACGTGCGTGAACAAGGCGATCAGCCCTAGGCCGGTGCCGAGTCCGAACAGCGCTGTGAGGATCGGCAAGCCCATGGCTATCAGCGAGCCGAAGGTGATCAACAGCACCACGATCGCCGCCATCAGGCCGACCGCTGTCGTCAGACCGAAGCCTTCCTGCTCGGTTTGCTCGATCGCCTGTCCGCCAAGCTCGATTTGTATGTCGGGCGTACGAGCCGCCTTGGCTGCATTCACCACGCCTTCGCCGGCACTCTTGGGTAGTTCGTTGGCCTTCTGGTTGAACACCACGGTCGCGAATGCGATCTGCCCGTTAGCGGATATGGCCTTGCCGGCCTGGCTTGCGGCGTACGGGCTGATCACGCCAGTCACGTGCGGCAGGCCGCCGACCTTCGCAAACAGCGCGCTCATATGGCTGCGTACAGCCGGTTCGCGAACGTTGCCGTGGGCGACCTTGAAGACGATCGTGTCGCGGTCGCCGGCCTGCGCGGGGAAGCTGTGGGCCAAGAGATCCGATGCACGCTGCGCGTCGGAGTTGGGCAGCGTGAAGTTGTTCGAGTAAGCCGCCCCCCCGCTCGATTGGGATATGACATTGACGGCGATCAGCAGCACAACCCAACCGATTGCGATGTACAGACGATGGGTTGTGGACCAGCGAGCGAGCTTGAGCATGGTGAGAGCCTATTGGGAGCGGCCGCCGCGGGTAGGATGCGGGCGGCGAGGACGGGAGCGTTCCGCTCAGCTTACGACGCTTCGCGCGGGTGGGCTCCATCAATTCGTTCACGGGCGGTCCATGGTCGCGCGTTGAGGGTCTGCGGGAGGCGCCCGCTACCCGGCCGCAAAGAGATCCAGAGTCCCGCTGAGCTTGTGTTCGTTGGCGTTGCCCTCGGGCTCCACCACGTACCCGTCGACCACGATCGGGCTGTTCCAGTGACCGGATGTGCCCGGCAGCCTGGCGATCGGGCGCCCCGACCGGGGGCGATAGACGTAGATACCGCCCGTCGAGGGGTCATACACGTACAGCAGGCCGCCCGCCATCACCGGGCTCGTGCCGGGAGTGTTGTTTTGCCATACCTCGTGCAGTCGCCCGCCGATCAGCGTATACGCGGCGGTTGCGTGTTCGTCGCCTATGAACACGCTCGTGCTCGATCCCCGCTTGGAACCGGCCGAGGCGCGCCACACGGCGGGTGTGGTGAACAGCTCACCCCCTCCCGGCAGTGGCAGGCGTTGCACTTCTCCGCCGAGTCGATTCGGCTCGGATGGAGCAGCGCCGTCCAGTCGCGACAGTGAGAGCAGACGGATGATCCCGTCCTTGCCGGCCACCATCGCGCGATCTTCTCCGAGCAGCGCCGGAGCGCTCGAGCCGAGATCGAGATCGTCTTCGTTCAATTCCGCTTGATTGGTCGGCGTGAACGCCTGGCGGTAGGCAAGGCCCGGGACCGTCAGCTCGATCACGCTGTCGCCGAAGTCGGTGCTCCCATTCCAGGGGCCGTTGCCTGTGGAGAGGAGCAGGCGCGTCCCCCCGGGCTCCACCACCACTCCGCCGCGCGAGAGGATCGCCGAGTCGCTTGCCGGACAGTCGCTCGGCACGATCAGGTAGCGGCGATTTGCGCACAGCGTGTTGAACACGCCGGCGATTCGCCCACTGCTTCGTTCGATCAACACCACGTGACCTTGGTATGGGGGTATGTCGCCGAGGTAGCCACTGGTGGCGACGATCAGATAGGGCCCGTCGATATTCAACGCGGCGCCCAGCTTCTCGTGGGTGGCGTCGCGCGTGATCGACACGGGCCAACCGCCGCCGCGCACTTCGCCGCCGTTGGTCAACGCGAGCTTGTGGATCAACCCGTTGGGGGAGGTCGCATAGAGGTAGAGGCCGTCGGGGTCGGCGAGCGGTGAGCTGACCGTGATCTGAGAGCTGCCCGCCCACCCGCGGTACCCGGCGGGCGTGAAGGTCCACAGAATGCGCCCACTGGGCGCGTCAATTGCAAGCGTCTTGCCGTAGGTGGTTGTTACGAGCACCACGTTGTGAGTGGATCCGGCGACGTGCGCCGCGTGCAGGTAGATGGGCGAGGAGTCGACTGTGCCCGGCAAGCTGACGGTGACGCGTCGCAGGTGTGCCACGTTGGTTGCGGTGATCCCGCTCGAGAGTGGGCTCACATCTGAGCGCTGAGGGTTCAGGCCGAACTCGCTCCAGTCAAGCAACCGTCCGGCGCCGGTGCCCACGGGAGTCGGGATCGCCGACGCTCCCGCCGTTGGCGTGGAGGTATCTGCCGGGGCGGTGCTCCCGCATGCGCTGAGCAGCGCGCACATCGCAAGCGCCTGAGCCAGGCGTGGAATACGGCGATTCGAGCGCATCACTGAGATACGGCGATTCGAGCGCACCAGGTGGTTGTAGCGCAGCTGGACGCCGGTGAGGTCAAACAGGTCGGACGCGCGCCCGTGTTCCGGTGGCGCCAAGCAGGTGCTCGATGTCGTTTGGGTCACTCGTGAGGATCGTGTCGCCGTCGGCCGCGAGCAGCGAAACCGCCGCATCGACGATGTCCTGAGTTTCGCTGTGTGCCAGCAGGGCGCCACAGTCGCGCGCACGTTGCGGGTCGAGCTCGCACTCCACGAAGCCCGCAAGCGCTCGAGCGAGTCTGGCTTGACGAGCTGGATTACGCCACACCTGGGCTACACAAGCCGAGGATGTGATCGCCTCCGCGCCACCCTCTGCCGCGGCCACGAGCAACGCCGCAACCCTACGGTCGCCGCGCTCCAGCGCGATCAGCGCGCCGCTGTCGAAGACGAGGGCAGCCATCGACGAGCCTCGCTGAGCTCCTGCTCGGTGAACGGTCCCCCGGTTTCATGGGCTATCTCCTCGGCCACGGCCATTAGTGCATCGGCACGTAGGCGCGCCGCCGCGGCGGCCGCGAGCCAACCCGACACGCCTTCGGAGCCGGCGGCCTCGCGTACGCGCCGGTAGAGGTCGTCTTCGAGGCTCACGCTGATCTTTGCCATGTCACGCATAGTAGCACCCAAGGTACTACTTGCTCCGGCGGAAGGATTGGGAAGGGTGAGTTGGGGCATGGGAGGAATTTTGCACGCCGCTTGGGACGGTATTCGGAACGACGCGTCTCGGGAGGCCGATGTCGGCTGTAAAAGTTGTTGCGCCGGCGAATGGCGTGGTTATCCGGCGAGTGTCAAAAGCCCCTGAGTAGGCGTCGAAACCGGGAGGGGATACGCCGCATCTCCGGCTTGGCGGTTGACCTGGCGGCCAAGTCATCCGATGGTCGTATCGGCGAGGATGCGAGTGTCGAGATTGCCGCTGTCGGTGTCGGCGCCAACGAGGCTCCCCCTCGACGTGGACGGCCGTAGTGCGCGTGGTGGAGCTGGTGGCAGGAGTGACATAGAACCACCAGATCGGCGACGCGCTCCGCGCCCAGATTCTCATAGCAACGATGGTGCACCTCGAGGCTATCGGTGTGGGTGGCGTCGAGCGAGCACGCATTGCCTGCGCGCCGCAGCGCGGCCTGGCGAGTGCTGCGCCACTCTGGCGTTTTGAGGTAGTGCGGGTATGGCATCGCGCGCAACGCGGCCAAGCGCTCAGGTGCGAGCAGCTCGGCAAGCCGTTCCGGGTCAGCCGGCGTTTGTGTTGCGGCCGCCATCCCGGGTAGAGCCGCGCTTGTGAATTTCCAGATGCTCCACCGCGGTTTTTCGAGCAGGTCTTCGTTCTTGAGGTTGGTCAGCGCCCACGACAACTGGTGATCTACCGCACGCCGATACTTCCCCAGCGCGCGCTCAGGAGGAGGCGCCGTCAGCTCGCGTTGGGTGAAGCCGCCGTTGGCAAGCGCCCATTCTTGTATCACCCTGCGATTGGCCTCGCCACCAAAGACGTGGAGAGCCTCGATGGTCGCGGTTCGCGCCTTGCTTTTGAGCGCTTGGCGCTCGCTCGCGTCCAGGAGTGCGGTCACGGCGGTCTACTCGGCGATTCGGCCCATGATCTTGAACTTTGGGACACCGCTGGCCAATGGGACTATGACCCTGGTTGGCCTGTGGTCGCGTTGCAAGCGGGATTCCGTTGCGATCATCCTCTCGCTACCGAGGTCATGTCGATGGCTGCGCCGCTCTGCCCTTGCTTGCTTCGGTGGAGAAACCTTGCGCAGGGCGCTGGGACTATCCTCAATGGCCACAGCGATCGGCGAGCGAGAGTGAGGGCATCATGGCCAAGACACCGCGTGTAGGGGAGCGGGCGCCGGACTTCGAGTTGCAGGGCACTGGCGGACCGTTCAGGCTCTCAGAGCATCGGGGGGAGCGAGTCGTGTTGCTGTTCTACCCGGGTGACAACACGATGGTGTGCACAAAGCAATTCTGCTCCTACCGCGATCGGGCCGAGGACTTCGCGTCCCTGAACGCCACGGTCGTGGGGATCTCATCGCAAAGCGTCGAATCCCACGAGGGGTTCGTCGCCAAGAACAATCTCAACGTGCCGCTGCTCGCCGACGAGGACAAGGCGGTGGCGAAGGCCTACAGCGCCACCATGCCAGGCGTCGGTTCGACCGCCCGTGCGGTGATCGTGATCGACGAGCAGGGCGTTGTGCGTCACCGCCACGACCACCGTCTTGGCCTCGACTATCAGACGGTGGACGAGCTCAAAGCGGCGCTGGATACTTTGCCCAGTCCGACCGTCTGACGGTCGCATAGTCCGCTGAACGCCGCTCGGGGCGTCTCGGCGGCAGAGACGGCGAAGTATCTGGGTGCCTCCGAGCCGACCGCTCGTTGGTGATGTCAGGCGTGGGGCGTTTGCCGTGCTGCCGGCATCTGGCGATTGGCGCATGCATACGCTGTTTGGGGAAGGGCACGGCGGTTATCGTGATTTCTGCCCCAGCGCCACCCGCCGAGAGCAGGCTAGGCATCTCCTCTCCGCAGTTATAAAAACTTATCATGGAGTATCGTGTATTTTTCGGATAAGCCCGGATAACTGCGGATAACCCTGATACCTTTGGTCAGGTGGACCCAGACATCAATCCATATTCGATGGGTGCCGGGAACCCTCCGCCCGCTTTGACCGGCCGCGAAGCGCAGGAGCAGCAGTTCAGGACGCTGCTCGGGCGTCTGGGCGGAGGGTTGAGCGACCGCAGCATGATCGTGTCTGGATTGAGAGGCGTCGGCAAGACGGTCCTGCTGTTGGAGTTCGAGGAGATCGCGAAAGACGCGGGATGGACAGCGCCGCGGCCGATCGAGATCAAGTCGGACACCGACTTCCGCTCCGAGCTGGCCGACGCCGCCTACCAGGCGCTGCTGCAACTCAGCGCTCGTAAGGCGCTCGGGGATCGACTGAAATCGTTCACCGGGTTGCTGCGGGGTTTCAAGGTCGGGGCGTCATCCGACGGCAGTGTGGAGTTCTCGTTCGATCCCGACGCGGTGAGCGGTTTCACCGGTGACCTTGAGCGGGATCTGACCAACCTATTCGAGGAGCTCGGCCGCACGGCCCGAGAGCACGAGACGGGCGTTGTGTTCCTGGTCGATGAGATGCAGTTTTTGGCGCGCGATGAGCTGGAGGCCATGGCGGCGGCGATGCACCGTATGTCGCAGACGAAGCTTCCCGTTGCTCTCGTCGCCGCGGGCTTGCCGCAGCTACCGGGGCTGATGGTCGAGGCGAAGTCCTACGCCGAGCGGCTGTTTGCCTACCCGAGGCTCGGGCCACTCAGCGAAGGCGCGGCGCGTCAAGCGCTGGTGGCGCCGGCCGGGGCCAGGGGTGTGACCTTCGAGGACGACGCGCTCACGCGTATTGTCGTCGAGTCCGGGGGCTATCCCGCATTCATCCAGGCATATGGCAAGGAGGCGTGGAATCACGCGCCCGGTTCCCCGATCCGCGGCGTCGATGTCCTTGCCGCCGAAGCGCTCATCCACACAGAGCTCGATGAAGAATTCTTCCACGTTCGCTTTGAGAAGGCGACCGATCGAGAGCGGGAATACATGGCGGCAATGGCAGCCATCGGCGAGGGTCCTTACCGAACCGCGGAGGTTGCCAAGCACCTCGGTCGGCCTGCCTCCAGCATGTCGGCCCCACGCGACTCGCTAATCAAGAAGGGGCTCATCTACAGCCCGGACTACGGCCAAGTGGACTTCACCGTCCCTCACTTTTCGCCATTCATGCGTCGCCGCTACCCGCTCGAGCGAGGTCCGCGCGCACAGGATGCGCTCCCCACGTAAGCAATGCGGGCGCTTGGAGTGCGCCGCGGGGCGATCTACGACGCGAAGGGCAATCAGCGACGCGAGAGGCGATCAGCGGCGCGAGGGCGGCGGGGTCTCGCGCTCGGCGGGGCGCGCTTCGGCGGCGCGCCGTGCATGCAGCTCCATCAGCTCGAGCTGCATGTTGCGCGGACGCTCGCCCGGACCGGGGTGTTGTCGGCGCCAGGTGCCGTCGGCGTGTAGTTCCCAGGAGCTCTGGTTGTCGGCAAACGCCCGTTCGAGCGTGTCCATCAGCTCATCGCGCAGCTCGGGCGAGCCGATCGGCGCGGCGAGCTCCACGCGGTGGTCGAGGTTGCGCGGCATCAGGTCCGCGGAGGCGATGTACACGGTGCGCTCGCCGCCGCGCTCGAACGTGTACACGCGCGAGTGCTCCAGCAAGCGCCCCACGACCGACACAACCCTGATGTTCTCCGAGACGTCGGGGACGCCCGGACGCAGGCAGCAGATCCCGCGCACGTTCAAATCGACCCGCACGCCCGCTTGCGAGGCCCGATATAGCGCGCGTATGCAGTGACCGTCCACAAGTGCGTTCATCTTCATCGCGATCCGTCCCGGCGAGGCGGGCGAGTGGGCAGCGATGGTCGCGTCGATCTGGGCGATCAGACCCTCGCGCAAGTGCGCTGGGGCGATCAACGCCTTGCGATAGCCGGTGGGGCGGCCGTAGCCGGTGAGGTTGTTGAACATGTCGGTCACGTCGGCGCCGATGTCCTCATCGATCGTGAACAGACCGAAGTCGGTGTATAGGCGTGCGGTGGCCGAGTGGTAGTTGCCGGTGCCCACGTGCACGTAGTTGCGCACTCCATTGCCCTCTCTGCGCACCACAAGCACGCACTTGGCGTGGGTCTTCAGCGCAGGCTGCCCGTACACCACGTGCACGCCCGCCTCCTCGAGCGCCTTGGCCCAATGGATGTTCATGCGCTCGTCAAAGCGCGCCGTGAGCTCGACGAGGGCGACCGCCTGCTTGCCGCGCTCCGATGCCGCGATCAGCGCTGGCACCAGTGGCGAGTCATCGCTCGTGCGGTACACGGTCTGCTTGATCGCGAGCACGTTCGGATCGGCCACCGCCTGCTCGACAAAGCGCTCCACAGAGGTGGCGAACGAGTCGTAGGGATGGTGTACCAGCACGTCGCCCTCGCGCATCGTGGCAAACACATCTGGACGCTCCCCCTCGTGGCGCAACAATCGCGGGTGGGTCACGGGCGTGTAGGGCGCGTTGCGCAGCTCCGGCATCCCCGGCAGCTTCACGATCTCCCATAGGGCTCCCATATCGAGCAGCCCCAGGACGGGGTACACCTCGTCCTCGCGCACACCCAGCAGCCCGATCAGCTCCTCGCGCAGCCGCTCCGAGCAGCGCGCGCCGATCTCCACGCGCACGATCTCGCCGAAGCGCCGGCGGCGCAGCTCGTCCTCGACGGCTTGCAGCAGGTCAGCGGCATCGTCTGAAACCTCCAGATCGGCGTCGCGGGTGACCCTGAACACGTCGTAGTCGACTATCTCCATACCCGGAAACAGCGCGTCGAGGTGGTGGGCGATCACGTCCTCCAGTGGAACGAGCGTCGCGTGAGACGCCCCGCCGCTCGCGCTCGACGCCGGCACAGTCACAAAGCGCGGGAGGATCTCGGTTGGAACCTTCACGCGCGCAAACACGGTCTCCCCGCCGGTAGGGTCGCGCACGAGCACCGCGAGGCTGAGCGACAGATTCGATATGTAGGGGAACGGGCGTCCAGGGGCCACCGCCAGGGGAGTGAGCGCCGGGAAGATCACGCCGCGGAAGTGCTGTGCCAGGTAGGCGCGCTGCTCGCCGTCGAGCTGGTCGAAATCGAGCACGTTCACGCCCTGCTCGGCCAGCGCGGGGCGCAGGTGTGCTTCGAAGCAGTCGCTGAGGCGCCCACCGAGCTGTATCACCCGCTCGCGGATTCCCGCGATCGTCTCCGACGGTGTGAACCCGTCCTGGCTGGGGTTCTCCACGCCAGCGTCGATCTGGTCGTGCAGCCCCGCCACACGCACCATGTAGTACTCGTCGAGGTTGGTGGTGTAGATCGCGCAGAACTTCACACGCTCCAGCAGCGGGGTCGCCTCGTCCTCGCCGAGCTGCAGCACGCGCTCGTTGAAGTCAAGCCACGAGAGCTCGCGGTTTATGTACAGCGAGGGGTCATCCAGACGCCGATCGCGCTGGTCTGTCTGCTCGTGTCCGTCGCTCATCGAAGTGCTCAAGTCTTCTATGCTCGCAGAACACCATGGCTATGGCCCGTCAGCTCTGGTTGCTCCGTCACGCCGACGCAGAACCTCACGGCAGCCGTCCTGACGCTGAGCGTCAGTTGACCGAGCGCGGCTGCGATCAGGCGCGTGTAGCCGGGGTGGCGCTCGCACGGATGACAGCCGAGTTCGCGGCGATCCTCGCGAGCCCCAAGGCACGCGCTCGCGAAACCGCCGAGCTGGCGCTCGCGCGGATGAGCGAGTCCCAGCGCGAACTGCTCGAGTTGCACGCGCCGCTTGCCGGTCATCTGCGTGCGCGCGAAGCGCTCGACCTGCTGGCTGGTGTGGGTACCGAAGGGCCGCTGCTGCTCGTCGGTCACGAGCCCGACCTCTCGGGCATCGCCGGTGAGCTCACGGGCGCCAGTGTGGACTTGAAGAAGGGCGGGTTGGCGGTCGTACGGCTAGGCGGCGCCGGCGCTGAGCTCATACTCGTGCTGCGCCCCGCCGAGCTCACGCTGATCGCGGGCGTCGCCGTCGCTGGAGCTTAGCCGGCCGGACTCGCGTCCCGTGCGCTGCTCCTCAGTGTCCTCGGAGGTTCCGTTTGCCGCCAGGCCGCCTTGCGTGTCGTCGAGCTCGACGCCACCGCCCGTGCTTGCGCTGGGGTGATCCGCCGGGTTCGGGCTCTCGGTGTGCTCCGCGTCGTGATGTTCGGCGGCGAAGCGGTAGCCGATCCCGAAGTGGGTATGGATGTAGCGCCACTCGGGTGAGGCCTTCTCGAGCTTCTGGCGCAGCTTGCGCACGAACACGTCCACCGAGCGGTCACCGCGCACCATCGCATAGCCCCATAGGCGCGAGTAGATCTCCTCACGCTCCAGCACGCGACCTTCGCCGCCCGCGAGCAACTCGATCAGCTCGAACTCGCGTCGCGTCAGCTCGAGACTGCGTCCGGCCACGAACGCTTGGAAGCGGTCAGAGCGGATCTGCACCTCGCCCGCGGACACCGGCTTTGACTCGGTGCGTGCCGTGGCGCGACGGCGACGCCTGACGAGCCCCTGCACGCGTGCGATGACCTCCTCGGGGTGGCAGGGCTTGGTGATCCAGTCGTCGGCTCCCAACCGCAGCCCCCGTACACGCTGGGCCACCGTGGAGGGACCGGTGCAAACGACGATCCCAAGCTCCGGCAGGGCGCCACACAGACGCTCCAGCCATTCCCAGGCCTGGGGGCCCAGTACCGTCAGGTCGACCACCAGCGCGCTCAGACGCATCGAGGCGATCGCGTCGGTCGGCACGGCGCTCGCGAGCACGCGATGCTCCCAACCGAGGCGGTCCATGCGCTTGCCGAGGACCTGGATGAAGCCGCTGTCGCGATCGAGCACCGCGATGCGCAAAGAGGACGCGCCCCCCGCGCTCGCTGTCACCCCTTCATCCGTGGAGAGGACGCCAGTCGTCATCTGAAGCGAAGTTTATAGGCATACGGGAGGCAAAACACAAGTCGCGCAGACGATAGTCACAGGATCTTCACAGGGGCTCGCGCTGTTTGCGCGACGGCACCCCGTTGCACAAGGGATTGCTGCCAGGAGTGGCCCACAACTATTCTTGCGCCGCCCGCCGGATATGGGTTTGGGCGACTTCGGCTTGCGGTTCGGGCGCTGTTGGACGGGGGCGGTACGCCGCGCGGGACCTAGCGGCCGAGCGGGTTCGACTGGTCGGAGAACTCGCGGAACAGTCCGGTCACGACGAAAGCCACCTGCTCGCCCACATCCACCGCGTTGTCGCCGATGCGCTCGAGCGCTCGGGCCACGAGGATCATGTGCATAGCCCACTCGCGCGTGTCGGGATCGTCGCCGATCTCAAGCGCCGTGCGGAAGATCTCACGGTTGAGGCGGTTGATCTCGCGATCCTGCCGGGCGAGGTCTTCGGCGAGCCCCACGTCGCGCCCGGAGAAAGCGGCCTTGCACTGCACGATCTCAGAGCGTGCGTGGGCGCCCATCTTGAGGATCATCTCCAGCACCTCCGGGCGCACAGGAGGCTCGTAGCCCGACAGCGGGATCAGCTTGGCGATGTTCACGCACTGGTCGCCCATCCGCTCCACGTGCACGATCACGTGCAGTAGTGCCGCCACGAGCCGTAGGTCACCCGCGACTGGCGCCTGGGTGGCCAGCAGCGAGAGGATCCCTTGGTGGACCTCCAGGTAGCGTCCGTCGACGCGGTCGTCGTCGGCGATCACCATCTGGGCAAGCTCCACGTCCTGGTGGGCCAGCGCCTCCAGTGTGCGGTCGAGCTGCTCGAGCACGATGTCGAGTCCGCCCAGAGCTCGCGTCTCCAGCTCCTGTAGCTGCTGCTGGAAGTGCTGACGGCCCTGCTGAGCGGTCAGCCGCGAGGCTTGTCCCGAGTTGACTTCAGAACTCATGTGGCGCCGGCTCCAGGAGTGCCTGTTTTGGGGCCGCTGGTTCCAGAACGTGCTTCAAAATAAGTGTGACGATCTGCTCGGAGCATGCTCAGCCGAACTTTCCGGTGACATATTCTTCGGTTCGCGAATCCTCGGGATTCGTGAAGATCTTCTGTGTCGGGGCGACCTCGACCAGCTCGCCGCTGAGCATGAACGCGGTACGGTCCGCCACACGCGCTGCCTGCTGCATGTTGTGAGTGACGATCACGATCGTCACGCGCGTCTTGAGCTGCTCGATCAACTCCTCGATCTTTAGCGTCGCGATCGGGTCGAGCGCCGAGCAGGGCTCGTCCATCAGGATCACCTCGGGCTCGACCGCGAGCGAGCGTGCGATGCACAGTCGCTGCTGCTGGCCGCCTGAGAGCCCGGCGCCCGCCTCGCCGAGACGGTCCTTGACCTCCTCCCAAAGCCCCGCGCCGCGCAGCGCGTTCTCGACCTTGTGGTGCAGGTCCGCGCGCCCTCGCGAGGCCAGGCGTAGGCCCGCCGCGACGTTGTCGAACACCGACATCGTGGGGAACGGGTTGGGCTTCTGAAAGACCATCCCGATCGCTCGCCTGACGGCCACCACGTCGACGCTCTGGTCATAGATGTCAAAGTCGTCGAGCAGCACCTTGCCCTCGGCGCGGGCGCCGGGCACCTCCTCGTGCATGCGGTTGATGCAGCGCACCATCGTGGACTTGCCGCAGCCCGACGGCCCGATGATCGCCGTGACCTCGTTCGCGTGGAAGTCGAGGTCGATGCCCTTCACCTGCTCGACATCGCCGTAGAACGCGCGCAGCTGCTCGAGCCTCACGGCGAGCCCGTCGCGTACGCCGGCGCGCGGGTGGGCGGCGGCGGAAGGCGCGGCCTGGGGGGTCTTCGGGGTTGGGCTTCGGCTGGGCTCGAGCATCTGTGTGTGCGATTCGTCCGCGCCCATCTTAGGCTCGTCGGCGTTTGCCGTCGATTGGTCGACGTCGATCGACGGCTTCACAGTGCTGATCGTTGGCTCATCGGCACTCATCCCAGGCTGCTCCTTCGTGCGAGTAGACGTGCTGCCAGGTTGAGCAGCAGGATCATCACGACAAGCGTCAAGGCCGCTCCCCAAGCACGGTTTACCACGGCTGTGGTCGGAGATGTGACGTCTGTGTAAATCTGCATCGGCAACGAGTTCATGAAGCCGCCGAGGCTGTAGTTCGTCTTCAACGTCACCCCGACGGTGAACAACAGCGGCGCGGTCTCACCGGCGGCGCGCGCGATCGCCAGCAGCACGCCCGTGAGCAGTCCCGGCAGCGCGGTGGGGAGCACGATCCTGAAGATCACCTTCCAGCGCGGCGCGCCGAGCGCAAGCGCCGACTCGCGCAGCGATCCGGGCACCAGCAGCAGCACCACCTCGGCCGAGCGCGTCACCACGGGCAGCATCAGCAGCGCAAGCGCAAACGCGCCCTTGTATGCGGCATAGGAAGTGCCCGTGCCCACGATCAGCGCGATGTAGATGAACAGCCCGAACATGATCGACGGCACGCCGGTGAGCACGTCCACAAAGAAGCGCACCGTGTGGGCGAAACGGCTGTTGCGGCCGTACTCCACCAGCCACACCGCCACGCCGAGTCCGAGCGGCACCGCGATCACCGAGGCGAGCGCGACGATCTCGATCGATCCGAGGATCGCGCTCTTGATCCCGCCGATCGAGGAGGCCGCGAAGAACGTGTTGCCGGTCGGGTCGGTCGTGAAGAATTTGATGCTCCACGAGCCGAGGCCCTTGCTGAGCAGGTAGTAGAGGATCAGCACGAGCGGCAGGAGCGCCACGACCGTCGCGGCCACGACCGCGCCGCGTGCGATGCGGTCTTTGCGCCGACGCGCCGGGCTGACCGAGAAGCGCTCGAAGGTCTGGGCGGAGGCGCTCATCAGCTGAGCCCCGTCGCGATCGGTGTGCTGGCCTCGGCGAAATCCGCCGCGGTGCGCTTGGGCTTGGTGGAGCGCGCCGCGCGGATCACCAGCAGGCGCGCGATCACATTGACGAGCAGCGTCAGCACGAACAGCACCAGGCCGGCCGCGAACAGCGCCGAGCGGTGCAGTGCCTGCGCTTCGCCGAACTCGTTGGCGATCGAGGCGGCGAGGCTGTAGCCCTGGTCGAACAGGTGGGTCGGCATCTTCGGGTCATTGCCCACAAGGATCGTCACGGCAATCGTCTCGCCGATCGCGCGGCCGAGACCGAGCATCGCCGCGCCCGTGATCCCGCTGCGGCAGTAGGGAAGCACCGCGGTGCGGATCATCTCCCAGCGTGTGGCGCCGAGGCCGAGCGCGGCCTCCTTGTGGTCGGAGGGCACGGTGCTCATCACCTCGCGCGAGAGCGAGCTGACGATCGGCAGGATCATGATCGCGAGCACCAGTCCGGTGATGAAGAAGTTAGGGATCGTCGCAAGGCCGCCTCCGATGAACGGGATGAACGACAGCCGGTCGGCGACCCACTGCTCGGCCGGCTGCAGCTTGGGCGCGAGGAAGAAGATCCCCCACAGCCCGTACACGACCGACGGCACGGCCGCGAGCAACTCGATCATGATCGTCACCGGGCCGCGGATCCGCAGTGGGCACAGCTCGGTGATGTACAGCGCGGTGGCGACCGCCACGGGCACTCCGATCACGAGTGCAAGCCCCGAGGTTATGAGCGTGCCCAGCAGCAGTGGCAGCGCGCCGAAGTGGTTGGCGCTCACGTCCCAGTTGTTGCCGAACGTGAACCCGAGCACGCCGAACTTGGAGAACGCGGGGCCCGCTTCGCCGACGAGCTTGACGAAGAAATAGACGATCAGCGCGAGGATCGACGCGGCCAGGGCGGTCAGGCCCCAGCGCAGCGCGCGATCGGGGAGGCGCGCAAGCGGCGAGCGCTCGAGAATCGAGTGCCCGCCCCTTGCTACGGACGCAGCCTCCATCGAACTTCCTAGCCGCCGGCCGTCCAGCCACGCCGCGCGTGGCTGGACTCCGTTGTCATCGCCTCATCCACGATGACCCGGACTCTATTTGGCCGGTGGCTGTGAGTCATGTCAGCCGGAGATCGTGGCTCCGTTGCACTGCAGTGCGGCAACCGCTTCCTTGGACTTCGTGAGGATCGCGGCGGGCAGCGCGGCGTAGTCGGCCTGGCTGAGGATGCTCTGGCCCGAGCTGAGGCCGTAGTCCAGGAACTTCACGACGCCCTTGGCGGCCGATTCGCCGCCGGGCACGCCGGCCTTGCACATGTCCTTGTAGACCACCACGAACGTCTGCGAGGTGATCGGGTAGGCCGTCGGTGCGGCCGGTTCCTTGATCTTGATGCCGAGGTTGGCCGGTACCACGACGCCTTCGGCTGCGGCGCTGGTCGAGGCGAGCGTCGGTTCGACGTAGTCGCCCGCCTTGTTCTTCACGCTGGCGTAGGTGAATTTGTGCTCCAGCGCGTAGGACTGCTCGACATAGCCAACGGCGCCGGTCGTCTGCTGCACGGCGCCGGCGACGCCCGCGTTGCCCTTGCCGCCGGTGCCAGTGGGCCACGGCACGGTCTTGCCTTCGCCGACCTTGCTCTTCCATTCCGGATCCACCGAGGCCAGGAAGCCGGTGAAGCCGGCCGTCGTGCCCGAGGAGTCCGAGCGATGGATCACCGTGATCGGGGTGCTTGGCAGCGAAACGCCGGGGTTCAGCGCCTCGATCGCGGCGTCGTTCCAGGTCTTGATCTTGCCGAGGAAGATTTCGGCGATCGTCGGGCCGTCGAGCTTCAGGCCGCTCTTGACGCCCGGCAGGTTGTAGGAGACGGTGATCGCGCCCAGGAACATCGGGATCTGCTGGACAGGGCCGACCTTTTCAAGCGTCGTGAATTCTTCAGGCTTCAGCGGCGGGTCGCTTGCGCCGAAGTCGACCGTCTTGCCCTCAAGGGCGGTGATGCCGGCGCCCGAGCCGACGGGGTTGTAGTTGACGGTCAGGCCTGAGATACCTGAGCCCCACTGCTGGTAGACGGGTGCTGCAAAGGTTGAGCCGGCACCGGAGATGGTCGCGGACGTCGATGCGGTGCTGCCGGTCGAACTCGATTTGCCGCACGCGGCGAGAGTCAGCGCGAGCAGCGCGCAACTCGCGAGCACGCCGATCTTGTTCTTGTTCACAACTTCTCCTCTGAATGGGTTTTGGACGGCGAGCAGGGCACATTGACCCCACGCCGGCTCAGTGCTCGTTCAGTCTCATCAATCGACGGGGTGCCCGTTGTGAACATCTCGTGAAAGCTGGCCCGTCGGTTGCGGCTGGAATCGATAGCCGAATCCGGGGTGAGTGTGGATGAAGCGCCGGTCCGGCATCGCCTCCTCCAGCTTGTTGCGCAGCTTGCTCACGTACACGTCCACCGAGCGATCGCCGGCGCGCAGCTGCCCGCCCCACACCGACGCGTACAGCTCATCGCGTGTCACGATCGCTCCGGCCCGGCGCGCAAGGGCGACGAGCAGCTCGAACTCGCGTACCGACAGGGTGAGCGCGCGGCCCGTCGCGAGCACCAGGCCCTCGCCGAGCCTGATCTCGAGCTCGCCTGCATAAAGGGTGCTGGAGCTGTCTTGGTGCACGGCCACCACCTTGTAGGGTCGCGTGTACAGGCGTGTCAAGGAGTTGCAAACTCGTGATCGAGTCGTGAAGAAGTCGTGAAGGAGGCGACGCCAGGGTTGCCGGGCACATACCCTAGCCGGATGTCCTTTTTGCGCCGTTCGGCCGACGCCACGCTCGTCACGCTTGTGGAGAACGCGGGCAGCAACATCCTGCGCTCCGGTTTGCTGTTGCGTGAGCTGCTGGCTGAGCTGCCCGAGCGCTCGAGTCTCGCCGAGGACTTGAAGTCCTTCGAGCAGGAGGGCGATCGCATCACCCACGACATCATCCACCGGCTCAACGGCGGCGGTAGGCGCCTGCGCCTGCCGTTCAACGCGACCGACGGCTACGCGCTCGCGACCGCGCTGGACGATGTGCTCGACCACACCGAGCAAACAGCGGCGCTGCTGTACCTGTACGGCGTGGAAGCGCCGATGGAGCAGGCGGTGGAGATGGCCGAGGTGCTCGTTGGCGCCGACGAGCAGATTGTCAAGGCGCTGGAGCGGCTCGGCGCGGGGGGCGAGCCGGGGCCCTATCTGGTCGAGATCCATCGCCTGGAGAACGAGGGCGACCGGCTGTTGCGCGACGGTGTCGCCTCGCTATTCGCTGGCGGCGCGGCAGACCCGATGGTGGTGATTCGCTGGAAGGACATCTTCGAGTCGCTCGAGGCCGCGGTCGACGCGTGCGAGACGGTCGCGCACGTGATCGAGGGGATCATGCTCAAACGCGGCAAACGGCACTGAGCGCGGTTGAGCATCGTGTTAGCGTACGACGACATTGGTGAATTGTAGTCGTACGCTGACATGATATGATTGTTGGCGTACGTTGACAGATCGTCTTTGACGCCGACAACATGGGCACACAAATAGACTCGCTACGCGACCTCGCGACCGCCGTTCACGCGCGCCGGCGGGATCTTGGCCTGAGCCAGGAGCAACTGGCGGCGCGGATGGGTGTCTCGCGGCAGTGGATCGGTGCGTTCGAGGGGGGGAGGCCGAGGGCCGAGCTCGGCCTCGTGATTCGTCTGCTCCACGCGCTCGATCTGCGCTTCGAGCTGGTCGAGCGCGACACCGACAAGCGGACTCCAGGGCGCGCGTCGGTCGATCTCGACGCTTTGCTCGAGGAATACCGCCCGACTGGGACTGGGACTGGGGGCGGAACTGGGGCTGGGGGCGGGACTGGGGCTGGGGGCGGGAGCGGCGGCGGGAGCGGGGTATGACCGACGCGCTGATCGTGATCCTGGACGACGCCGTCGCCGGTAGGCTGTCGCGGGCCCGCGGAGGCCGGCTTAGCTTCGACTACGACGAGCAGTACCGCGCGCGCGCGGACGCCACTCCGCTGTCGTTGTCGATGCCCGTCCAGGTCACCTCGCACGCCGACCGCGCCGTGACGCCGTGGCTGTGGGGCCTGCTCCCCGACAACGACGCCGTGCTGCGTCGCTGGGCGCGGCACTTCCACGCCTCCGCGTCCTCGGCCTTCTCGCTGCTGTCGACACCCGTCGGCGAGGACTGCGCCGGCGCGGTGCGTTTCGTGGCGCCCAGCGAGCTCGATCGCGCGCTGGCGCGCTCCGGAGAGGTCGCGTGGCTCACAGACGAGGAGATCGCCGAGCGCCTGCGGGAGCTGCGTGAGGACTCGGCGGACTGGTTGGGTCGGTCCTTCACGGGACAGTTCAGCCTCGCCGGCGCGCAGGCGAAGACCGCCCTACTGCTCGAGCATGGACGCTGGGGCGTGCCGTCCGGCTCGACGCCGACCACCCACATCCTCAAGCCGGCGGTCGCGGGTCTCGACGACCACGACCTCAACGAGCACCTGTGCCTCGACGCCGCGCGGCGCGCCGGCCTGATCGCCGCTCGCACCGAGATTGCTCGCTTCGCCGATGAGACGGCCGTCGTCGTGACGCGCTATGACCGTGTCACGGGGACCGAAGTGCGGCGCGTGCACCAGGAGGACCTCTGTCAGGCGCTTGGCGTGCCGCCGATCCGCAAGTACCAGAACGAAGGTGGGCCGGGCGTGGCGAGCGTGAGCGAGCTGTTGCGCGAGGTGATGGCCCCCGACGTTGCCGAGGACGCCGTCTGGCGGTTCGCCGACGCGCTGATCTGGAACTGGCTGATCGCCGGCACCGACGCGCACGCCAAGAACTATTCGCTGCTGCTGGCGGGCAACCAGGTGCGTTTGGCGCCGCTGTACGACATCGCCTCGGCGCTCCCCTATGGGGCCCACGAGCGCAAGCTGCGCTTCGCGATGAAGCTGGGTGGCGACTACCGCGTGTACCCGCGGCAGAACAGGTGGCCGGCTGCGGCCCGTGAGCTCGGGCTGGACCGCGACGCGCTGATCGTGCGTGTGCGCAAGCTGGCGGGCGTGGCGCCGGACGCGCTCGCCGACGCCGCCAAAGCGCCGGAGGTCGTCGCGCTCGAGCGTGAGCTGCCGGGCAGGCTGGTCGATCTCCTCAGCGAGCGTGTGCCCAGGTGCGAAAGCGTGCTCGAGACGAGCTAGAAGGTGGTCGCGGGGGCGCTGGTGGAGATCTGCGCGCCGCGGGGGTTCCCCACAAAATAGATTTGGAATGGCACGTTCGTGCCGGCGTTCGTGCCCGCTGTTACTTCCGGGAGTACCGCCCGTCCGGCCGCCACGATCTTCGACGCGCGGCGTGCGACCGCGTATTGCTCAAACGCGGACGGCGTCGTTGATG
>CAVRXK010000010.1:0-83099 GCA_963725165.1 uncultured Solirubrobacterales bacterium | reverse complement strand
AGCGCGAACAACGGAAAGTCCTTGACGGAGGCCTCAGCCACCCCTCCAGTCTAGGCACGCCCAGCGGGACGTCCGGCCTATCACTAGACTTTCGCCGATGGAGAACGATCTTGTGAAGCGCGTCATGTGGTCGGGCCTGCTCACTACCGTGGGCGCGCTGGCCGGCGCGCTCCTCACTCAGCGGGTGGCCGCGCAGCTTTGGCGGCGCGTGTTCGACGAGGAGCCTCCCGAGTGAGCGACACACCGGGAGGCCCGGCCGGCAACTCACGCCAGCAGGGAATCGCCGCGGCGATCACAGAGGTGTCTGAGCGAGCGAGTCTGCTGATTCGCGAGGAGATCGAACTCGCAAAGACGGAGATCACCGAAAAGACCACTCGCCTGGCGAAGGGCGCGGTTGTGGCGATCGTCGCCGGCGTGTTCTTCCTCACAGCATTGTTCTTCGTACTGATCGGCTGCGCTTGGTTGCTGTACTACGAGCTGCCGATCGGCAACTGGCCGTGTCGCTGGACAATCTGCACGGCGAAGTGGCCCGCATCACCGACTGGCGGGGGCACATCGAGCGCCACCAGCGTGAGATCGCGATCGGCGCTGCCGTAGTGGGCGTGCTGTTGCTCGGGCGCCGGCGGCGGCGCAAACGCCGTTAGCACTGAGCGCCGCTCGGGAGGACGGCGAGTTCGGCAGCGCGCGCGACTCCGAGTAGACCGGGCCCCGCGTAGGTGCCGATTACCGGTCCGACCTCTGAGCTGAACAGTGGCTCGGAGTCGAAGATCTCGTGGCAGCGGTCCATCAGCAGCTCGGCTTGCTCGGTGGCCTGGATGTGGTCTGCGACCGCCCAGCGGTCGGCGCCGCTGTCGTGCAGCTCCTGGGCGTATTGCACCATGCGCTCGAACGCGCGCTTGGCGGTGCGCACACGCTCGACCGGCACGATCTCGTACTCGAGCGAGAGGATCGGCTTGATCTTCAGCGTGCCGCCCAGCCGCGCCTCCGCCTTGCCGATGCGCCCACCCCGACGCAGGTACTCGAGCGTGTCCACGCAGAACCAGATCCGAAGCACCTTGCGTGCCTCGCGAACGCGCGCGGCGACCGCGTCCTTCTCGGCGCCATCGCGCGCGGCGGCGGCGGCGGCGAGAACCAGCATGCCCAGACCACCACACGCGGTCTCGCCGTCGATCACCTCGATGCGCTCGCCCAGACCGCGCTCAGCCAGCCCGTGGGCCTGGCGCGCCGTCTCACACGTGCCGGAGATACCGCCGGCGAGGTGAACCGAGACGATGTCGTGACCCGCGTCGATCAACGGTTCCCACACCCGTGAGGAAATCGCCGATCGAGGGCTGTGAGGTGATGGGCAGATCCGGTCAGTGCCCAGTCGCTTGTAGAACACGTCGAAGCTATCGAGCTCGATCTCACGCTGCTGGTGGCCGTTCCAACCGACGTACAGGCTGACCTGGTGGATGCCCTGCGCGTCCGCCAGCGTGCGCGGGAGATAGCTGGTGGTATCGGTGACGACCGCGACCGGCTCTACCCAAGACGGTTCTCGATTTGGGTAAGCCCCGCCGGCTGCACCCCGTTCGGCGCGGGCTCGCGTGGCTCGTCCTCGCGACTCGGATAGACCGAGCGCCTCGGCCAGCTCGCCCGACTCGTACATCTCGGTGACGATGTCGCAGCCGCCGATCAGCTCGCCGCCCGCGAATAGCTGGGGGATCGTGGGCCAGCCGGAGATCGCGGAGAGCTCCTGGCGAATGCGGGGGTCGGGCAGGATATCGACCGCCGCGAACGGCGCCTCCAGCGACTGCAGCATCGCGACTGTGCGCGCGGAGAAACCGCAGGCGGGCGCATCAGGGGTGCCCTTCATGAACAGAATGGTGTCGTGTTCGCCGATTGCCTCTGTGATCGCGTCGCGGATGGGGTTTGACTCGGTGTCGGACATGGTTGGCTCCTGGCTGTCGTTGTCCTAGGTGCTCGCCGTGGCGTGCTGCTCGCCGTCGATGGCGGCCTGCCCTCGCTGTGAGGGGCGTGTGGTTCCTCGTGCTTGCGTCTTCAGCGAAAGCGCATGGATCGCTCCACCGATCTCATCGCCGAACACGCCATACACAAGCTTGTGCTGCTCGATGCGGCTGCGCCCCACGAACGCGGGCGAGACGACCGTCGCGCGGAAGTGGTCGCCGCCGCCGGTGTAGTCCTCGACCTCGGCGCTCGCCCCTGGGATGGCGGCCTCGATGCGCTGCTTGATCTCATCGGTTGTAGGCATCGGCTCTCAGCTTAGCCAACAAAACGACGTCGCTATACTTTGGAAAGCAATGATCACGATCACAGACAAGGGCGCAGAGAAGGTTCGCGAGTTTCTGGAGGCCCAGCAGGCCGATGTGACGCTTGCGGGACTGCGTGTCGGTGTGCGCGGCGGAGGATGCTCGGGCTTTCAGTACCAGCTCGCCTTCGACGAGCAGCGCGAGAGCGACCTGGTCTTCGAAGACCACGGGCTGAAGCTGCTCGTAGACAACGAGAGCCTGCAGTTCGTGAGCGGCTCGATCATCGACTACCAGGAAAGCCTGCAGGGCGCCGGCTTCAAGGTCGAGAACCCCAACGTGGTCGCAGCTTGTGGCTGCGGCTCATCCTTCAGGGTTGCTGAGGAAGAGCAGGTCTCGGCCGTCTGACGCTCCGGGCGTGCAGGCCGTTCGTGGACCGTGCGCTGCAGGATGCAGTCGCTTTCTTGCTCGCCTGAGCGGCCTGACGCTGCCTGCGGCGTCCACGGACGGCCTACGGTTCGTTGTTCAGAGAGCGCCACAGGTAGCGACACGCGAGTGTGCGGTGCGGGCGCCAGCGCTCGGCCAAGCGTTCGATCGTCTCGCGGTCTGGCTCTTCAAGGGAGTAGGCGCGTTCGATCGCGCGACGGATGCCGAGATCGCCGGGGGCCATCACGTCGGGGCGGTGCAGGTGGCTCATCAGGAACATGTGCGCAGTCCACTCGCCGATGCCCTTGACGGCCACCAGCTCGGCCATAACGTCCTCGTCTGAGAGGGAGTCCAGGCGGTCGAGCTCGAGCTCGCCGGAGAGGATGTGCTCAGCCAGCGAGCGCATGAAGCCCACCTTCGAGCGCGACAGGCCCACGGCGAGACGCAGCTCTTCGGGGTCGTCGGCCAGCAGCTCCTCGGGCTTGGGGGTGTGGCCGCCGAAGCGCTCGGTCAACCTGCCGTAGATCGCGGCGCCCGCCTTGACCGACAGCTGCTGGTTGACGACCGCGTGCAGCAGCGCTCCATAGTGCTCCTCCGGGTCCGCTTTCTTGCGTGGAGGGCTCGAGATCACGCCGCACATGTCGATCAGCTCGGCCATGATCGGATCGGCGGCGCGCAGCTCCTCGACAGCCGCCTTCTGCGAGGTCGCTTTGCGCTTTGCGGGGGCTCTGCGCGCGGTCGATCCGGCGCATCTCGCGGCGGAGCGTGCCATCCGCTCAGCCCGCCCGCAGAGCGGAGCTTTCGAGGGCGATCGGCTCGCCGTCGAGCGCGTTCAAGGCTCGCTCCAACGAGCACGCGATGCACGTGAAGCTCGGTGTGTCGCGCACCGTGAAGCGCGACGCCTCGGTGGTGCGCAGACGCTGCACCAGATCGAGAAACGTGCCGACGTCGTCGGTGTCGAACGCCACCACGAACTCCTGGTCGTCGAGGCCGAAGGAGTAGGTCGTGTGGTTGTCCACGCCCGGGTATTCGCGTCCCACCGTGATGTGGCCCTGCATGATCCGCCAGCGCTCCTCGGCGGGCAGCGCGTACCACTCGCGCGACTTCACGAACGGGTACACGAACACGTACTTGCCTCTGAACCCGCGCGGGCTCACGCGCTCGTCTTCGGAGTATTCAGAGCTCTTGCGCATCCCCAGGAACGAGTAGGGCTGCTCGGCCCACTTCATCAGCCCGCTCTGGGCCAGGACCACGTGGAACTCATGGATGCGGTCTAGGTTCTCGGCCTCGGAGATCAGCAGCAGCTCGGCGTCCCCGCGCGTGCCCACGAGCGAGAAGGACTGCAGCAGGTGCCCGTCGGCGAAGTCCTCGCAGGCCGCCACGAACTCGCGCTTGTCCTCCGCGCGTGCCTCGTCGTCCAGGCGACGCCAGGCCGGGTCGAGCTTCAGGAAGGTGTACTTGACGAAGTGGCGGTCGGTCATGGGGTAGGTCCGTCTGGGCAGCCGAGTATATGGCTCGCTCCTGCAACGGACACACAAGCTCTATAAACTGGACCAAGTGCGTCGGCTCCAGGTGTCGGAGCCGTCAGAGGCACGCTCGTCGACGCCTGAGCGCCCGGCCTCGGAGGACGGCGTCCGTAGGCGATGGTGCACGATCCCAACTGTCGGATGAGCGTCCTGGCCGGCACGACAGACGATGCCCCATCGCGCAGCGCTGGCCAGGGCCCAACGTCTCGCTTGCCATCCTCGAGGTCGGTTCCGTCCGCGCGGCGATGACGAGCGCTTGAGTCGATTGCGTGGGATTCCACCGTCGGGTTGCGTGCGCGCGACGCACGTCGCATGTCCGCTCGATGTTCTTGCGTGGAGGATGGCGTCTGAGTCGCTAGCGAGGTTGAGATCCTGCGCGATAAGGGTGTTGGTACTATCGTCGATGGGCGCTGGTCCGGCTTGAGTCCCAAGCCCCAGTTTTCGAAGCGCAGGCAAGGTGATCGCCGTGTGCGCGCCGAAGTCCTCGCCGAGATCGAGATGTTTGGCAGCGGAAGCAGCCTTGAACCCGCATCGCCCACACCGCAGCGTGACGTGTCGGGAACGATGCGCAAGCGGCCGTCGCGCCGCCGGTCCTCGATCAGCTAGCGCCCGGTCGATGTCACCGCTGAGCGTCACGTGGGCCTTCGCTGCCACGACATCAGTGATGGCTGACCGCGCTTTGCGTACGCCTGCGACGGATATGGGTCATGCGAGAACTGTACGCTGCGGCTGGGACGGAATTGCGCACGGCCAGCGCGTTCTGCATGCGGTCGGCGGCGACGATGCCTAGCGCCTCGCGCCGCCCGATACAGTTCAACGGTGCGGATTGCTCTGGTTTCGCCGTACTCATGGACCTACCCCGGCGGCGTCACGCGCCACATCGAGGCGCTGTCGGCTGAGCTCGCCTGCCAAGGGCACGACCCGCGCATTCTCGCGCCCTTCGATCCCGACGACGCGCTGTCGCGGCACTTGCATCGCGGAGCGCGCCCGCAGCGGCGTGAGCCGCCCGAGAACTTCGTGGCACTGGGGCGCACGATCGGCGTTCCCGCCAACGGCGCGGTCTCCAACCTGACGGGATCGCTTGCCGCGGTGCTCGCGATGCGCCGTGAGCTGCGCACCGGCGGCTATGACGTCGCGCACATCCACGAGCCGATCGTGCCGCTGCTTGGCTACGACGCGCTGATGTCCTCCGGGGAGCTGCCGCTGGTGGGCACATTCCACACCTACTCCACCAACCAGATCACCAACGGGATCGGTGCGATCACCTTCGGCGGGCGCTGGCGGATGAACCGTCTGCACGCGCGCATCGCCGTGTCGGAGGCCGCCGCGTGGACGGCCAGGCGCTTCTACGGCGGGCACTACCGGATCGTGCCCAACGGGGTGCTCCTACCTGTCGTCGGGGACGGGAGTCTGGTTGAGCGCGACGACGACGAGCCGCTGCGCATCCTGTTCATCGGCCAGGCCGTCGAGCGCAAGGGACTGCCGGTGCTGCTGCGAGCGTTCGAGGCGTTGCGAGAGCACATTCCCGCGACGCTCACGCTCGTCGGCGCCTCCGCCGCGGAGATCGCGCCGATGCTGCTCGACGATCGCGGGGTGCGAGCGCTGGGGAAGGTCTCCGAGGAGCGCAAGAACGCCGAGCTGGCACGCGCCGAGGTGCTGTGTGCGCCGTCGCTGCGCGGGGAGAGCTTCGGAATGGTGCTGACCGAGGCGTTTGCCGCCCGCACGCCCGTCGTCGCCTCAGACATTCCCGGCTATCGCGACGTAGTGCGCGACGACCTCGACAGCCTGCTTGTTCGCACCCGGCGACGCGCTTGCGCTCGCTGAGGCATTGCGCACACTCGCACTCGACCCGGGGCGGCGCGCGAGGATGGCAGTTGCCGCCCGCGAGCGTGCCGAGCGCTTCTCCTGGGCGCACGTCGCCGAGGAGGTCGTGGACGTCTACGAGCAGGCGATCGCCGTCGGGCAGCCCGCCACGCGCGTGGCGCGCGTTGCGGTGCGTTGCGGCCTGGCTCCAGCCGACCTGCGCCCGCCCGCGCGTGCGCGACGTCTACCGAGTCTTGAGCCCGCGCCGCCGGTCCGTCATCGCGCCGTGCGCGTGCTCTCGCGTGTCGCGCTGCTCGCGACCTCGCTGGCCGGGGTCGCGCTCGCCTACCTTGCATTGCAGAAGATCGGCGTCACGAACGTGGCCGCCAGTCTTGTCGCATCCAGCCCCGGGTCTCGTCGCGGCGGGCGTGGGGGTGATGTGCGCGTCGATGCTCGTGCGCGGTATCGCCTGGCACGCGATCCTCAAGGCCGCGCCCACATGGCGCACGGCGCGTCGTCGCGACGCGCTTCAGGGAACGTTCATCGGCGTGCTGATGTCGGCCACACTGCCCGCTCGCCTCGGTGAGCCCTCGCGTGCGCTGATCGTCGCGCGTCGTATCGGGCGCGCTCGCGAGACGCTGCCGGTGGTGCTGGGCACGATGGTCTCGCAGACGTTGCTCAACCTGCTGGCGCTCACGATCCTTGGCGTGGTGATGTTCTCGAGCGTGAGCTTTGCCGGTAAACACACCGACGCGCTGCTCGCGGTCGGGCTGGCGCCGCTTGCTGTGCTCGTCGCTTTGTTGCTGGCGCCGGTGCTGGTCCCGCCGGCCGCGGTCTCGCGCTCGCGGCGCCTGGGGCGGCTGCTCGCGAACGTGCGTGGCGCGCTCGTGCGTGTGCGAGCGGGCCTGCGCGTGTTTCGCAATCCGCGTCAGGCGGCCACCGCCACTGTGCTCCAGCTGTCCGCGTGGGGACTTCAGTGGTTGTCCTGCTGGCTGTTGTTGATGGCACTGGGGCTCGACAGCAAGGTTGGCTTCGGCGCGGCGGCGGCGGTCTTGTTCGCGGTCAACGTCACGGCGGTGATCCCCGCCACACCGGCCAACGTCGGCGTGTTCCAGGCTGCGTGCGTGGCGGTGCTTGCCGGGGCCTACCACGTGCCTTCGGCCGACGCGCTCGCCTACGGGATCGTGTTGCAGGCCGTCGAGGTGGCCACCGCGGTGATCATGGGCATGCCCGCGCTCGTCAACGAGGGCCTCTCCTGGAAGGACGTGCGTCTGCGCACGATGCACGCCTCCCAGGTCAAGCTGTCCCCGTTGCCGAGCGCTTCGCGACGCGCGCCCTCGCAAGTCCAGTCCTGAGAAGCAGCAGCGCAGGAGCCACGCCCGCGGCGCAGAATCGAGATCGATGAACGACGCCTGGGTATACATGCTGCGCTGTCGCGACGGTTCGCTCTACACCGGCTGGACCAACGACCTGGAACGGCGCGTCGCCAAGCATGCGGCTGGCAAGGCGAGCCGCTACACCGCAAGCAGGCTGCCCGTGGAGCTGGCTTTGGCGCTACCGATGCCCGATCGTGGATCAGCGATGCGCGAGGAGGCACGCATCAAGCGCCTGGCGCGCACACAGAAGCTGGAACTGCTCGAGGGCCACTCAGCGCGAGCGCTCTGAGCGCAGGGGCCGTGAGTGGGCTCAGCTGCTCTCGCCCACCATCGCGGGCTCGTCCTCCTGTTCGACCGCGCCATCCGGCGGGTCGCTCTCCTCGAGCGTCGCCGAGCCGGTGAAGCTCGGCAGCGACGGATCGCGGTAGGAGCCCTTGATCACGTCATCCGGTGAGCCATTGGGCAAGAGCCTGCCCTGGCGGGTGCCGAAGTAGATCGCCTGCGGATGGTGCGCGACGAGCGCGAGCGTGGACTGCTCGGGCACGGGGGCGTAGCCGTCGGTGATCTTCATCCCGATCTGCTCGAGGTCGAGCAGCTTCTCGACCTTCAGGTGCTCGGCTTGCTCGGGCACGGCGGGGTAGCCCCATGAGTAGCGGCGCCCCTGCGTGCTCGGGATCGCGAGCATCTCGCGTGCCTTCCAGTGCAGCCACTCGGCCAGGCCCTCGGCGGTTTGCACGCCGAGGCCGTGCACGAACAGCTGCTCGGCGAACTCGCCGTCGGCCTCCAGCTTGGCCATCAGCTCGGTGACCTCCGAGCCGACTGTCACCGCCTGCACCGCGATCACATCGAGCTCCGCGGGCGGGCCGCCTTGCGCTGAAGGCTCGCCATCGGCGCCCACAACGGGCCTGAAGAAATCGGCGAGGCAGATGCGATCGCCCTTCGGCTGGCGCGGGCAGACGAACCTCGTCAACTCCGCGGCAGGGTCGGCGGGGTCGAGGTCCGAGTCCGGGTCGGCCACTCGCGGGTCGAGTACCACGATGTCGTTGCCCTGCGCGTAGCACGGGAAGAAGCCGAGCAGCGCGCGCGGGTGCAAGTAGTCCTGCTCTGCCCACATGCGTTGCAGCCGTGGATGGAAGTCCCCCTCCACGAGCTCGCGCCACGCCTCGCCCTTCACGCCCCTACCGCCCCAGTGCAGCTTGAACAGCACGTGCGTGTCTAGGTGCGAGTACACCTCGTCCATGTCCACCGGCACCTCTCTCACACCCAGCCATGGAGGGGTGGGGACGGGCGCGTGCGTGGTGACGTTCGAGCGCACGCTGTCGTCAGCGAAGTTGAGCTCCTCGACCGGCGCCTCGCCCTTTTCACGAAAAGCAGTGGCGCCCGTGCGCAGCTTCTCCAAGAGCGCCTCATGAGCTTCAGCATCGATCAGCTGGTCCATCACCGACAGCCCCTCGAAGGCGTCCTTGCAGTAGAACACACCCGGCTCGTATTGCTCCTCAGATTCCTTGCCGCCGGGATACAGCGCGCGATAGGAGAAAGCGCGGTTGATCGCGGCGCCGCCGATCAGCACTGGGTATTGCATGCCCTTGGAGTGCAGCTCTTGGATGCACGCGGGCATCTGCTTGGAGGTGGATACGAGCAGTGCGCTCAAGCCAATCGCGGTCGCCTCGTGCTCCTGGGCTGCGTCCAAAATGGTTTGGATCGGCACCTGCTTGCCGAGGTCGATCACCGTGTAGCCGTTGTTGGTGAGGATCGTGTTGACCAGCGACTTGCCGATGTCGTGCACGTCGCCGAACACGGTCGCGAGCACCACGGTGCCCTTCGTGTAGCCCTCGATCTTGTCCAGGTAGAGCTCCAGGCGCGCGACCGCCTTCTTCATCACCTCGGCTGACTGCAGCACGAAGGGGAGGATCAGTTCACCGGCACCGAACTTGTCGCCGACCTCCTTCATCGCCGGCAACAGCACCGTGTTGAGCGTGGGCACCGCACCGATCTTCTCGACGGATGCGTCGATCCAATCCTCCACGCCCTCCTTGCGCCGGCGCAGGATGTGGAAGTGCAGCGCCTCCTCGGGCTCCATCCCCTCGGTCGGATTGGCGCTTGTCTGTGCCTCCTGCTCGCCCTTTGACTCGAAGTGCGCGATGAACTGCTCGAGCGCGTCCTCGCGGCGGTTGAACACGAGGTCGTCCGCCAGCTCGCGCTCCTCGTCTGAGATCTCCGAGTACGGCGTGATGTGGTTGGGGTTGACCATCGCCAGGTCGAGACCCGCCTCGACGCAGTGGTGCAGGAACACGGAGTTGAGCACCGCACGCGCGCCCGGCGACACCCCGAAGGACACGTTGGAGACGCCCAGCGATGTCTTCACGTCGGGGATCTCGGCCTTGATGCGTCTGATCCCCTCGATCGTCTCCACAGCGGAGGGCCGCCACTCCTCATCGCCGGTCGTGAGCGTGAAGGTGAGGCAGTCGAAGATCAACAGCTTCGGGTCAAGGCCGTGCTCGTCGCAACACAGTCCCTTTATTCGTTCTGCGATCTCGACCTTGCGCTGCGCCGTCTTGGCCATCCCGACCTCGTCGATCGTGAGCGCGATCAGCGCGGCCCCGTGCGCGAGCGCGACCGGAACCACGCGGTCGAGCTTGTCGCGGCCCGCCTCGAGGTTCACCGAGTTCACGATCGCCCTGCCGGGGATCTGCTCGAGCGCCCGTTCGATCACCTCCGGCTCGGTCGAGTCGATCTGGATCGGCGGCTCCTGCGTGAGCGAGATGCGCTTGGCCAGCAGGCGCATCTGTTCGTCCTCGTCCGAGCGCTCGGTGAGGGCCACGCACAGGTCGAGCACGTGCGCGCCGCCGGCGACCTGGTCCTCGGCGATCTGCACGAGCCCGTCGTAGTCGTCGGCGAGCAACAGCTCCTTGGCCTTGCGCGAGCCCTGACTGTTGACGCGCTCGCCGACCATTGTCGGACGCGGCTCCTGCACGAGCGTGGTCGCCGCGATCATCGAGGAGAGATGGGCACGACGGGGGGCGGGTCGGGGTGCTACTGAGCGTCCGGCCACGCGCTCAGCGATCGCACGGACGTGCTCTGGGGTGGTGCCGCAGCAGCCGCCCACCACGCCAACGCCGTAGCGCTCGACGAACTCTCCGAGCGCCTCCGCCAGCGGCTGCGGCTTCTCCGGGAAGATCGTCTCGCCGTCGGGCCCCTGCAAGGGCAGGCCGGCGTTTGGAATGCACGCCACCGGCACCGGGCAATACTCGCCAAGGAAGCGGATCGCGTCGCGCATGTCCTGCGGGCCGGTCGAGCAGTTGAGCCCGATCACGTCCACTCGCAGTGCCTCAAGCGTGCACAGCACCGCGGAGATGTCGGTACCGAGCAGCATCTTGCCGCCGTTGGGCAGCAGCGACACCGAGGTGTGGATCGGAAGTGTCTTGCCGGTGCTCTTGAATGCGGCACGTGCGCCGAACACCGCGGCCTTGACCTCGAGGATGTCCTGGGCCGTCTCGATGATCAGCAGGTCGGCGCCGCCGTCGATCAGTCCCCCCGCCTGCTCGGCGAAGATCTCGACCAGCTCGCCAAAGCGGATCTGTCCAAGGGTGGGGTCTTCCGATGCGGGTAGGAATCCCGTGGGGCCGATCGAGCCGGCCACGAAGCGATGCTCGCCGGCGGCCTTGCGCGCGATTTCCGCGGCCTTGGTGTTGACCTCGACCGTGTAGTCGGCCAGGCCCCACTCGTCGAGCTTCAGTCGCGAGGCCTGGAAGGTGTCGGTCTCAAGCACTTCCGCGCCCGCCTCGAGCATCGAGGCTGTGCACGCCCTCGATCACGTCCGGGCGGTTGAGCACGAGCGCCTCATGGCACTTGCCCGCAAGACCGCCGTAGTCCTCGGCGGTCAGCTCGAACTGCTCCAAGGTCGCGCCCATGCCGCCGTCGTAGACGACGACTTTGCTGCGCAGTGCCTCCAGGTAGTCACGTGCCATCGGCACGGATGCTAGCAGCGCCCCGGCAACCTTGACACGCCTGTGTCAGGGCTGCCGGGGCATCGCTGCGTTACTTGATGAACAGCATCTCCGAGTACTTGGGCAAGGGCCAGAGATCGTCGGCCACCAGCTTCTCCAGGCGGTCGGCCACGTCGCGCACGTCGTCCATCGCCGGGATCGTCGTGTCGCGCATGTAGGTCGCCCACTTCATCGCCGAGCCGTCCGGCTGGTTGTCTGAGAGGTTGGCGTCCTCGAGCTTCACGATCGCGTACTGCAGCTCCTTGACAAGCGGCTCGACCTCCTCGACCAGCTCGTCCAGGCCCGTGGCTTTGAGCTCGTTGAGGTGGCGCACCGCGGCCGGCAACAGCATCGTGCGGGCGATCTGTGCCGCCGTCTCGGACTCGATGTTGATCTTGACCGCGTACTGCTCGGTGAACACCTCCAGGCGCGACTCCAGCTCGCGCTTGGAGAGCACCTTGTACTTCTTGAACGCCGCCACCGTCTGCTTGTCGAGGAGCCATGGCAGCGCATCGGGGGTCGTGCGCAGGTTCGAAAGGCCGCGCTTCTCGGCCTCCTTGTGCCACTCCTCGGAGTAGCCGTCGCCGTCGAACACGACCTGCTTGTTGGCCGACCAGACCTCCTTGACGACCTTCGTCACGGCCTTCTCGAGCGTCGTCCCCGACGCTTTGAGCGCCGTCTTGAGCTTGTCGGTCAACTCGTCGATCGACTCCGCCACGATCGTGTTCAGCACCGTGTTCGGCAGCGCCGGCGATTGGCTGGAGCCGAGCGCGCGGAACTCGAACTTGTTGCCGGTGAAAGCAAACGGGCTCGTGCGGTTGCGGTCTCCGCCGTGCAGCGGCAGCGGCGGCAGCACCGGCGTTCCGAGACCCAGGAACGAGCCCGGCTTGGACGGCTGCACTTTGCCTGCCTCGATCGCTGTGAACACCTTCTCGAGATCGGCGCCCAGGAAGATCGAGATGATCGCCGGCGGCGCCTCGTTCGCGCCGAGCCTGTGATCCTGGCCGGCGTTGGCGATCGACGCGCGCAACAGCGCCTGATGCTTGTTCACCGCCTGGATGACAGCGGCGCAGAAGAACAGGAACTTGAGATTCGCCTCGGGGGTATCGCCCGGATCGAGCAGGTTCAGGCCGGTGTCGGTTCCCATCGACCAGTTGTTGTGCTTGCCCGAACCGTTTACTCCCGCGAATGGCTTCTCGTGCAGCAGGCACACCAACCCATAGCGGCGCGCGGTGTTCTGCAGGATCTGCATCGTCAGCATCTGGTGGTCGGCGCCGACGTTTGAGTTCTCGAAGATCGGCGCCACCTCGAACTGGTTCGGCGCGACCTCGTTGTGGCGCGTCTTGATCGGCACGCCCAGCTTTGCCAGCTCCACCTCGCACTCGAGCATGTACGCGAGGATGCGCTCGGGGATCGAGCCGAAGTAGTGGTCGTCGAGCTCGTGGCCCTTCGGTGGCTTGGCGCCAAACAGCGTGCGTCCCGTCGTCAGCAGGTCGGGACGCTCGAAGTAGTACTGCTCGTCGATCAGGAAGTACTCCTGCTCGCAACCGATCGTCGTGAACACGCGCGTCGCGCCGTCCGCGCCGAGCAGATCCAGTGCTCCAACGGCCGCACCAGACAGTGCATCCATCGAGCGCAGCAACGGGATCTTGTTGTCCAGCGCCTCGCCAGTCCACGAGGTGAAGGCTGTCGGAATGCACAGCAGCGCCCCGTTGGGGTTCTCCAGGATGAACGCGGGGGAGGTAGGGTCCCAGGCGGTATAGCCGCGCGCCTCGAACGTCGCGCGGATGCCGCCCGTGGGGAAGCTTGACGCGTCGGGCTCACCCTGGATCAGCTCCTTGCCGGAGAACTCCGCGATCGCCGTGCCGTCGCCGGCGGGGCCGTAGAAGGAGTCGTGCTTCTCCGCAGTCGAGCCGGTGAGCGGCTGGAACCAGTGGGTGTAGTGGGTGGCGCCCTTCTCCATCGCCCATTCCTTCATCGCTTGCGCAACGGCGTCGGCGAGCGTGGTGTCCAGCGCCTCGCCACGCTCGAGCGTGCGCTGCAGCGCCTTGAACACGTGCTTGGGCAAGCGGCGGCGCTGCACCGCCACGCTGAACACGTTTGAGGCGAAGATCTGGTTGCCGGGAAGGGTCAGGTCAAGCGAGCCGAGCGCGCTCCCGTTGGCGCTCCACTGCGCGGCTGTCACATTCTGCTGGCGGCTCTTTGGCATGGGTGGGCTCGATCCTCCTCGTCAAGTGCATTGCGGTCCAGGCGTCGCGCCTGTGGACCTTCCGGATGCTGGCATGGGGCCGAGTCGAATCGTAACCCTCCGTGCGTGCGCGGGTGTCGCTCAAGTGGCGAAAGCTCCGGTGCTTTCTTTCGACAGGCGTCCAAATCAGGAAAGACCCGCGCATGCGCGGCTTGCACGCTCGGCGCATGATGTTTCTCTGAGCCTTTCTCTAAGCCTGGATGACTGGGCGCGCATGCGCGCCCAGTCGGCCGGCACATGTGCCGGCCGGTCCGTGGCGCATGCGCCACGGACTTCATCCAATAACGGAGGCGCGCATGCGCGCCTCCGCCGACCGGCGCATGCGCCGGTCGGGACCTGAGTGCATGCACTCAGGTCAACAGCACCTTGTCCTACGGCGCGGCTCCTACCGGTGTCTTTGACGCCGGAAAGGACCCTTCCTCGATCTCGCCCGTCTGCGGGTTCACGTGGGTCCTTGGGGGTCGCGGTGCGACCGCTACTACGAGCTTGCCGACGACCGGTTTGCCGTTGGCCAGACGCGCGTGTGCCTTGCCGCTGAGACCCGCCGCGACCGTGTAGTAGACCGTGTGCACACCTGCCTTTACGGGCGTCACGTGCCATACAAAGCTCTTGCTCGCGCCTGGCGCCAGCGGTCCGAGCGCCCACGTGTTGACATACGCGGTTTCGCTGCCACCCGACGGGTACACTTCCTCGCTCAGCACCCGCACGGTGGGCACAGGCCCTGGTGTTCTGTTGATGATCCACACCGGTCGCTTGTCGACCGCCAGACGGGGATAGTCGCTGGTGTAGTCAAGCGAGTTCAGTGATATCGCCACGTTCGGGATCGTGTGCGTGCCCGAGTTGTGCACCACCAGCGCGAGGTTCTCGTCGCGAGAGATCGCCTGCTTGGCGGGGAACGACGCCTTCACCACTTCCATCTGGTAGGTGCTGTGCGGTTCGTGCGCGTCCTGTTCAGTGCCGCCGCAGCCGCTCGCGAGCATGGCGAGGGCCACGCCGCACGCAGCGAGCGATAGCCCCGGAAGCATCTTTCCCACCCTCACAGCGAGCGCCACGATATCAGCGCCGGTGGCGCCCGCGCTGGACGGTCATCCGGGGTCGGCTCATCGCCACCACCGAGCTCACGTAGGGTGGCCTTCAACGTTTGCTCTGAACCTATGGTGGCGTTCGGCCTGTCGATCGCGTAGAGTTGGCACGCGGGTCAGTACAGTGGGGGCCGCACACAGGTCGTCCCCCGAGGAGGGGTATCGAGATGGTTCGCAGTGCAGCCGAGCGGGCATTCCTTCCAACCAGGAACCTGCTGGAGGAAATTGGGGACATGATGATCCTGACTGGCAGGACGATCTCCTCTGCCCTGCGCCCGCCCTACCCCTACGGCGGCGAGTTCGTCTCACAGTTCCTGTTTACGCTGCGCCTGTGCTGGTTTCCGCTACTGGTCTCCACCGTCGCCATCTGCTACGCCGCGCCCGGCCTGCAGGCCGCCAACTTCCTCACGATCTTCGGAGCACTCGATCGTCTCGGTGGCTTCTTCGTGCTTGCCGCCGTGCGCGAGATCGGCCCCAGCGTCACCGCGATCGTGCTCGCCGGTGTCGCCGGTACCGCGATCACCGCCGACCTCGGAGCGCGCAAGATCCGCGAGGAGCTCGACGCGCTGCAGGTGCTTGGCGTGGACCCCGTCAAGAACCTCGTGGTTCCGCGCTTCCTGGCGTTGATGCTCGCCACCGGACTGTTCAACGTCTACGCGATCCTGTTCGGCATCTTCGGCGGAATCCTCGCCGAGCTTGTCAACCATCAGCCGCTTGGGCCGTTCTGGGCGACGCTGTTCGCCAACGCCTCCACCACCGACCTGTGGGGCTCGGCTTTGAAGACGATCATCTTCGGGGCGATCATCGCGATCGTGTGTTGCTACAAGGGCATGACCGCCTCCGGCGGCGCCGAGGGTGTCGGGCGCGCCGTCAACCAGGCCGTGGTGGTCGCGTTCCTCGCGATCTTCTCCTTCGACTACGTGTTCACGCAGATGCTGCTCGCCACGCACCCGAACATCCTCGTCATCAAGTGACCTGGACGGCCGATGACCTTCGCCCAGCTGCGTCCTCAGTCGCTCGTGTGCCAAGCACACCACGCTCCTTGCGTCCTTGCTGGACTCGATCCTCGACCATCCAGGTCGCGCTAGTGGGACGGACATGAACGAACTGCTTGCCACGCCGCGCGAATGGCTTGCCGCCACCGGCGAGCTGGGCCGCTTCGCCGGAAACGTCATGCGCGACGTATACGGGTTCCGCGTCTTCCACTTCTTCGGCGAGGCGCTGCGCCAGTCGGGCATCCTGATCGTCTCCTCGACGCTCATCATCTGGTCGCTGATGTTCGTGCTCGGCCTCGAGTGCGGGATCGAGGGCGCCTACTTCCTCGAGGCTCAGGGCGCGCCCGCTTACTCGGGCGTGTTCACCGCATGGTGTGACCTGCGCGAGATCATTCCCTACGCGTTCGGCTACATGATGGCCGCGAAGGTCGGCACCGGCATCGTCGCCGAGCTCGGCGCGATGCGCATCTCCGATGAGATCGACGCGCTCGAGGTGATGGGCATCGACTCGATGACCTTCCTCTGCGCCACGCGCCTGCTGGCCGCATGGATCGTGCTTCCGTTCATGTACCTCGCCGGAGTCGGCGCGGCCTTCCTGGCCTCCTACATCGCGGTCGTCCAGCAGGTCGCCACCGTTTCCTCAGGCGGCTACCTGCTGATCTTCTGGCAATTCCAGAACCCACCCGACTTCCTCTACAGCCTCATCAAGGCGATGTTCATGGCCACCGCGATCGTGCTCGTGGGCTGCTACTACGGCTACAACGCCAGTGGTGGGCCTGTGGGCGTGGGTACCGCCACCGCCAAGTCGATGGTGCTCAACATCATCCTCGTGCACCTCATCGGGATGCTCGGCACCCAGGTCTTCTGGGGAGCGAACCCACGTGCTCCAATCGGGGGATAGCCATGTCCACAAGTGAGCAAGACGGCCCCGGCGTGGGGGAGGAGGAGCCCACGGGCGTGGACTCCGCAACACAGGAGTCTGTGGCGCACGAGCCCGCCAGGCCCACCATCGGAGAGGAACGGGACGAGAGCGGCGAGTTCGAGTTCCACACGGGCGTCAATCGCCCCAGCGGGGTTCCCGACGCGATCGAGTTCGTAGGCGTCCACAAGTCCTTCGGCTCCAACCACGTGCTGCGGGGCCTCAACATGGGCCTACCCGAAGGTCAGATCTCGATGATCATCGGTCCCTCGGGAACCGGCAAGTCGGTCTGCATCAAGCACATCGTCGGGCTGCTGTACCCCGACGAGGGTGACGTGATCGTGCAGGGCCGCTCGATCCCCAGCCTGCCCGACGCGGAGCTGTTCGAGATTCGCAAGAAGTTCGGCGTGCTCTTCCAGGACGGCGCCCTGTTCGGCTCGATGAACCTCTACGACAACATCGCCTTCCCGCTGCGCCAGCACACCGAGAAGGGCGATGAGGAGATCGCCGAGATCGTCAACCGGCGCATGCGCGAGGTCGGGCTCGGCAACGCCGGCGAGAAGATGCCCAACGAGCTGTCCGGCGGAATGCGCAAGCGCGCCGGGCTTCGCGCGCTCGCTCGTGCTCGACCCCGAGATCGTGCTGTTCGACGAGCCCGACTCGGGTCTCGATCCCGTGCGCACCGCGCTCTTGTGCGAACTCATCAAAGAGGTCCACGAGGAGAACGGCGGCACCTACGTGGTGATCACCCACGACATCATGAGCGCCCGGCGCGTCGCCGAGCACATCGCGGTGCTGTGGCGCGGGCGCATCGTCGAAGCCGGGCCCGCCGCCGAGCTGTTCGACTCCGAGAACCCGTTCGTCCGTCAGTTCCTATCGGGCGAGTCGCAAGGCCCATTGGGTATGGAGTAGTCCGGGCGACTGCCTGGCACGTTGATGAAGTGCGATTGACTAGCCTTTGAACGTGAACGCGGGGAGGCTGTTCTCAGGATTGGCGGTAGGGGCGGCGCGCAGGCCGCTGCTCACGATCGTGCTGCTGTGCGCGCTCGGGATCGGGTGCGCGGTGGCCGCGCTCGGCTGCGCCCCACCGCCGCGACCAGCACACTCGTCGGCAGCTCCAGCTCCACCTACAAGGAAACCCAGCGCTTCTACAAGAACTTCGGCGAAGAGCCGATCGAGGTGCTCGTCAAGGGCAACGTGCGCAAGCTCGTGCTCAGCCCCGACATCGTGCGGCTCGCCGGCATGGAGGGGTGCCTGTCAGGCACCGTGCCCGCAGCGGGGCTCGCGCAGGAGGGAGGAGCGAGCGGGCCGTGCGGCCAGCTCGACCGCGCGAAAACGGTGAAGGCCGTGTTCGGGCCCGGCACGTTCCTCACCGAGGCCACCTCGCAGATCGACAGCACGCTCACAGCACGCAGCGCCCAGGCGCAAGCGGAGGCCAAGAAGGCGAGTACCGCCGTCTACCACGAGGCGATCGCCCGTGGCCTGGAACCCGCGCAAGCAAGCTCGCTGGCCCAGGAAGCGAGCAAGGCGACGCTCGCCGGCTTCGCCGCCGAAATCAGCGCGCTGTCGATCCGCTACGGCTTGCACAGCGTCCCCAGCCTCGAAAACCACGAATTCGTCTCATCGGTCGTGTTTGATCCCAGCAAGCCCGCCGGTACCCCCAAGCAGCGCTTCGCCTACCTGTTCCCGAGCCCCGACGCGGCGCTCGTCACCGTACGCCTGAAGGCCGGGCTCTCAGAAGCGCAGCGCTCGCACACGATCGCCCTGATCCGCGACGCCACCGGGATGAGCCAGTGGCGTCTTGAAAACGGCGAGTCCTACCTGGTGACCGGCGAGCCCGTGATCGTGGCCGACGTCACCAGCTCGATCTCGCACGCGATCGAGCTGCTGCTCGTCGCGGTGCTGCTCGTGATGGCGCTCGTGTTGAGCCTCGTGTTCAAGGCCCGCCCGCCCTACCCGCGGCTGCTCCCGCTCGGGATCGCGCTGCTCGCCGCCGCGCTCACATTCGGAGCGCTCGCGCTGTGGGGCGCCTCGCTCACGATGGCCTCGATCGCGGTGCTGCCGGTGCTCGTCGGCCTGTCGGTCGACTACGCGATCCAGTTCCAGTCGCGCGTCCACGAGGCCGTCGAGGAGGGCGCCGTGGACACGCTCGCCGCCGTGCGCTCGGCAGCGGAGCGAGGCGCTCCCACGATCGCCACCGCCGCGCTCGCGAGCATCGGCGGGCTGCTCGTGCTGCTGCTCTCACCGGTGCCGATGGTGCAGGGCTTCGGATTGCTGCTGGTCGTCGGGGTCGCGCTCGCGTTCCTGTGCGCGCTCAGCGCCGGCTCGGCGGCGCTGGTGCTGAGCGCGCGCGCCGAGGGCTCCGGTGCGGGTGTCAGTCCGAGCGCCGCCCTGCCGCCCGCGTCCGCGGGAGCAGGGCACGCCCGCGTTGGCGTCCGCGTCCGCGCGTTGCTCGCGGCCGGTCCACGTGCGCTCTCGCGGCAGTTGGGCCCCGCCTGGCGGCGGCGCGCGCGAAGTGCTCTCCGACAATCCCGCGAGCAGGTTCGTCTCGCACATGGCGCTCGAGCGCGCGGTCCGCAATCCTGGCCGCATACTCGGCATCGGCCTGGCGCTCGCCGCGCTCGGATGGGGGCTTGACACCCAAACCCAGGTTCAGACGGAAATCGCGAAGCTCGCGCCACAGAACCTCTCCTCGCTTCACAACCTCAGCACGCTCGAGCGCGTCACCGGCGTCGGCGGCGAGATCGACCTGATGGTCAGCTCGAACTCGCTCACCAAGCCCGCGACGATCGAATGGATGAGCTCGTACGAGAGCGCCATCCTCAAGCGCTTCGGCTACACCGCCGCGAAGGGTTGCGGCAAGGCCCAGCTGTGCCCAGCCTTCTCGCTGCCGAACCTCTTCGAAGAAGAAGAAGGCGCGGCCGCGAAAAAGCTCACTCGCAAGCAGGTCAGCGGTCTGCTCGGGGCGATCCCGCGGTACTTCTCCGAAGACGTGATCACGCCCGACCAGCATGTCGCGACGCTCGCGTTCGGCATCCGGCTGATGCCCCTCCAACAGCAGCAGGAAGTGATCGAACGGATGCGCTCCGAGCCTGCATCCCCCGGCGGGAGTCAGCGCGAAGCTCGTCGGCCTGTCCGTGCTCGCCGCCCAGGCCGGATCGCAGATCGCCTCCCCGTGGAGACGCGTGGTGATGCTGCTGCTGGCGCTCCTCGCCGTCGCGGTGATCCTGCTCGTCCTCTTCAAAGGAGACCGCCGCCGCGCGCTCGTGCCGCTCGCGCCGATCGTGCTCGCCACCGGCTGGTCGGCGCTCGTGCTGTTTGCGCTGCGCATTCCGCTGAACCCGATGTCGGTCACGCTCGGGGCGCTGGTGATCGCGATCTCCACCGAGTTCAGCGTGTTGCTCTCAGAGCGCCATCGCCAGGAGCGCGCCGCCGGCCACTCGACAGTGCAGGCGCTGCGCCGCGCCTACCGTCACACCGGCGCCGCGGTCGCCGCCTCGGGAGTCACCGCGATCGCGGGCTTTGGGGTGCTCGCGCTGTCGGACATCGCGATGCTCCGCGACTTCGGACTCGTCACGCTCGTGGACCTCTCGGTCGCGCTGCTGGGGGTGCTCGTCGCGCTGCCGGCGGCCGTCGTGCTGGCGGAAGGCGAGCAGCCGCTGGGCGAGCGCATCCTCGCCGGCGCACGCGCGATCACCGTGAGGAGGCCGGGGCGACCGAGATGGCCGAGACGACCGAGGCGGCGTGGACTGACCGCTCCATGAGCGACTCCGGCTCCTCGGGGGCGCCGATCGATGACGGCTCCTCCGCCCCTGGCGAGCCCGACCACCACCGGCGCGAGAGTAAAGCGGGCGGCCCAACGGGAGGCGTGGGCGGTCGAGGGGGAGGCGTGGTTGTTGGAATGGGAGGCCCGACGAGCGGCGGGGTCGCGGGCACGCGCTACGGACTTTGGGTTGTGGCGCTGGGGGCGGTGCTGCTCATCGTGTTCACCGTGCACGTCGCGCTCGGCCACCACAAAGGCGCGACGAGCATCCCGCCGGGCGCTCGCATACCCCCATTCGCCGCGCCGCTTGCGATCGGTGGGCCCGCGGGCGAAGTGGACGTGGCGACCCACGCCGACGACGGACTCGCGGGCAAAGTGCCGGCATGCGCAGAGCGTGGCCGGGGAATCCTCAACGTGTGCGAACTCTACGAACGAGGCCCGGTGGTGCTCACGCTGTTCTTCGACGCCGGCTCCTGCGCGGATGTCCTTGACGATCTGCAAACGCTCTCCCACTCATTTCCACAGGTCGGCTTCGCGACGGTGGCGGTCAAAGAAAATGCCGCTCCGATCGCCCGACTCGTGCGATCCAAGCGCCTCACGATCCCTGTCGGCGTGGACCCGGAAGGCAGGCTCGGTGAGCTCTACACGATGGTCGGCTGTCCACAGATCACGTTTGTGTATCCAGGTGGTGTTGTGCAGAGCGCCGAGCTGCTCGGCTCACCGTCGCCGGCCACCTTGCGGGCCCGCGTCGCGGAGTTGCTGCTCGCCTCGCGCGCACGTGGCTGGAAGCCGGGGCACGCATGACGAGGCGTGCGTGAGCATGGAGGCCGCATGAGCGGTGGGCGCCCACGAAGCTCTGCCTCCGACCGCCCTCCGGTGCACGCGCCCGCGGATGCGCCGCCGGTGCGGGGCTGGTGTGAGCAGCAGGTCCAGCAGGAGCTGTTGGGGCTCGGGTTGATGTGCACCACCGTCGAACCCACGCTCGACGGCTCGCTCATGGGCCGCTCGACGCCGCAGGTGCTCGCGCGGCTGCGCGAGCTCTCCAACCGCTGGCGTGGCGCGCGTGCGGTGAACGTGCGCCAGGAGGCGATCCCCGCGGCCTATCGCGTGTTCTTTCGCCACATCGGGCTCGACCCCGACATCACGAGAACTCCGATCGAGGCAGTCGTGCTCGAGCGAATGCTCGAAGGCGGGTTCCTCTCCGAGGGGTTGCTCTGCGACATCCTCACAATCGCGCTGATCGACACCGCTGTGCCGGTGTGGGCGCTCGACGCCGACACGGTCAGCGGGCCGCTGGGTATCCGTCTCACTCGTGCGGAGGAGTGCTTGGGTCGAAGCCCGCGGGCTCCAAACGTCGGCGCGGGCAGACTGGTCGTGGCCGATGCGGACAGTGCCCTGGCGATGCTGTTCGGGGAGCCGGCCGAGGCCCACCGGCCGACCGCCGCCACGCGCCGGCTCGAGCTGTTTGCGGTGCAGGTCGCGGGGGTGCCCGCGCTGCACGTGGAAGAGACCCTATGGACGTGCCGCTCGGCGCTGTCGGATGTCCTCTAGACCGCGGCCCCCTGGCCAGCTAACATCCTTGTGGTCCCCGTGGGAGGAACGGAGCATGGCCCCATACGAGCAGTTCACCGCCCAGCGTGCCCAGTCCGGTCGCGTCGGCGACTTCGCTCGTCTCGACGGCAATCTGATCTTCGACGAACGCTCTCACAGCCAAGTCTTTGGCGATGAGCGGGCGGCGCGCGAAGCGCTGCGCGCACAGATATCCAAGCTCGAGCGCGAGCTCTCGGGACTGGTCGCTCGCACCTTTCCGCATGTCTCTCCGCGCGATACGGGCGGCGAGCGTTTCAGCGGTCCGCGCCTGTTGACACTGGCTGAGCTGGAGCGGCTACGCGACCGACTCGTGCTGCGCGTAGGGGAGGTCCGCGGACAGGCCGCCGAGCGCGATGCGCTCGAGCGTCGCTCGCGCGCGTTGCTCGAGCGCATGAAGCTCGAACCGGGCCACTACAAGTTCGTGCGCCTGCCCGTCGCCGATCTCGGCGACGGGCATTGCGGCGTATGGGAGGTGCGCCCCCGTCTCGGCTTGATCGGGATGCTCGCCGGGTGGTGGCAGGTCAAGCTGTCTTCCGGCTGCCCGTAGCTGCGTTAGAGTAGGCCCGCCCACCCATCCGCCACCTCGATCGCCGTGTCACGGCGATCGAGTGTGCTCCGGCGGGCGCGCCGGCGAGTCAGGCTGTGATCCGGTTGTCCGTGGCGGCGTAGCCGCCCGCGCTCCCGGCACGTGCCGTCAGCCACGGGCCAGGGGCCCGCATCGCATCGGTCGCCGGCATCGGCCCCGTGGCCGGAAGCATCGCGGCGAGCGTGTGACGCTGACGCTCGGTCATCGAGCCGATCGTCTTCTGCTCGGACATCGGAATCTGGGAGAGGAACTTGCGGCAGCGGGTATGACCCCAACGCCGCTGGCTCATCAGCAGGTCGGCGACCGCCATGCTGTCGGCCTCCCACGGACACTGCAGAATCACCTCGGCTACGCCGATCTCCCCGCTGGCGACACGTCGCTTGAGCTCGGCTCGGGCGAGCCGAACCTTGTTTGCGCGTTCGAGCGCGCGTAGATGCTGAGGTCCGGTAGGGGCAATGGTCGCGGTCGCATTCATGTGTGCTCACTCCCCGTCGCCGCCGCGGGTGACCCGTGGCGCGCAACAAGCTTGGCTGGTTGACGAGTAGCGCGTCTGCATGAGCGTCGGAGATTGTTCCTCGCGAGGACTGTCGCGAAAGCCTCCGGCACCCCTCTACCGGCGGCCTACAGGCGAACCTCAAACGATCATGCGTTGCGTCCTGAGAAGCTAACCAGCCCAGGGCGCGAGGTCAACCGTGTTCGTCCAGAACGTTCGCTAGAAGCGGGCTTTTTTGTAGATGTTGCTTCTTGTGAAAATGTGGACAAGCGCTTCGAGCGCTTTCCTATTTCGATTAGTCGAAGCGCTCGCTTGGGGGCTATTCCGGTGCCGGCAGCTCACCGTGCTCAGCCTCGAACTCGTGCTTGACCGTCGCGAAGGCCTCGAGCGCTCGATCCAGCGTCGCACGATCGTGGGTGGCCATCACGCTGGTACGCAGCAATGCGCCCCCCGGCGGCACCGCGGGATGCAGTGCGCAGTTGGTGAACACGCCCGCGTCATACAGCGCGCGCCACAGCAGCGCGGCCTTCCAATCGTCGCCGACGAGCACCGGGACGATCGGTGTGACGATGCTCTCTCTCGGACTGTCGGCCTCGGGGCCGATGCGCACGGGCTCGCCCGCGAGCGTGCGGTAGCCGAGCGCTCGCAGGCCCTCTGCGAGGTAGCGCGCATTCTCCAGAGCCGCCGCCAGCAGCGCCGGGCCCTCCGGCGAGCGGATGACTCGCAACGCGGCGAGCGCCGCACCCAACGCCGCCGGCACGCCCGAGGCGGTGAACAGGAACGCGCGGCTTGAGATGCGCAAGTAGTCGATCACCTCCGCCGGGCCCGCCACGAAGCCGCCACAGGCGGCCAAGGACTTCGAGAAGGTGCCCATGCGCAAGTCCACGCGATCCTCCACGCCCAGCAGCTCCGAGGCACCGGCGCCGCGCGCGCCGAGCACGCCGGCCCCATGCGCCTCGTCCACCATCAGCCGCGCGCCGTGGCGCTCGCACAGCTCCACGATGTCCACCAGTGGCGCCACGTCGCCCTCCATCGAGAACACGCCGTCCACGACAACGAGCACGCCACCGCCGTCCTGCTCGGCGCGCTGCAGCGCGCGCTCCAGCTTGTCCATGCGGTTGTGCCTGAATGGGCGCATCTTGGCTCTGGAGAGCAGCACGCCGTCGAGGATCGAGGCGTGATCGGCCGAGTCGACCACGACCGTGTCCTTTGGTCCGAGCAGCGTGCCGAGCGTGCCGACATTTGCTTGATGGCCGGTCGTGAACACGATCGCGTCGTCGGTGTTCATCCACTCGGCGATCTCGCGCTCGAGCTCGAGGTGCAGCGGGGTGGTCCCGTTGAGCAGCCGCGAGCCCGTCAGCCCGGTGCCGTAGCGAGTGAGCGCCTCGCGAGCCCCCTGCATCACGCGCTCGTCGCCGGTCAGCCCAAGGTAATTGTTGGAGGCGAGCATGATCCGCGGCGCGCCCTCCATCTCCACAACCGGCATCGCCGGCGACTCGACTGTGCGGAAGTAGGGCATCAGGTCGGCCTCGCGGGCGGCCTTCAAGAGTTCTTCGCGCTCGTAGCCGTGGACCTTCGCGAACACGTCTGTGGATGTGGGCATCGGCTGCTTGCCTCCTGTAGGGTGAGCGGAGATGGCTGTTGAGCCTGCGGACAAGACAACGAGCGTGGAGATCCGCCCGGTCACATCTCGGAGCGAGCTGAACACGTTCATCAAGCTGCCGTGGCGGCTCTATCGTAACGAGCGCAACTGGGTAGCGCCGCTTCTGATGGATGTCAAGAAACGGCTGGACCAGAAGAAGAACCCGTTCTTCAAGCACACCGAGGCGCAGTACTTCCTCGCGTATCGCGACGGTCAGGCGGTAGGCCGCATCAGCGCGCACATCGATCGCAACCTCAACGAGTTCCAAGACAACCGCTGGGGCTTGTTCGGTTGGTTCGAGTGCGAGAACGACCCCGACGCCGCCCGCGAGTTGCTTGCGACCGCCGAGCAGTGGTTGCGCGAGCGCGGGTGCGACCGGATGGTCGGCCCGATGGACTTCACCACCAACGACGAGTGCGGTCTGCTGGTGGAGGGCCACGAGCGTCCGCCGATCATCCTCTGTCCCTGGCACCACCCCTACTACCAGCACCTGTTCGAGCAGGATCTCGGCATGGCCAAGGCGATGGACCTCTACATGTGGAGCCTGCACGTCACCGGTCGCGAAAACGTGCACCCCGCGATCTGGGAGACCGCCGACAAACTCGAGGCAGACCACGGGATCGTGTGCCGCAACTTCAACAAGAAAGACCTCCACGCCGAGATCACCCGTTTCCTGGAGGTCTACAACTCCGCGTGGGAGCGCAACTGGGGCTTCGTGCCGCTCAACGAGGAGGAGGTCCGCCACATGGCCAAGGACCTCAAGCCCGTGCTGGATGAGAACTGGGCGATGGTCGCCGAAAAGAAGGACACCGGCGAGGTTGTCGGCGCGGCGCTGACGCTGCCCGACTTCAACCAGGTGCTGGCCAAGATGAACGGTCGGCTGCTCCCATTCGGCTGGGTCACGGCGCTGCGCGAGCGCAAGAAGATCGACTCGGTGCGCGTGTTCGCGCTGGGCGTAAAGCCCGAGTATCAGCACACCGGTGTCGCTGCGCGCTTCTACCAGATGCACTTCGATGCGGCCGAAAGCACGCCCCAGAATGGTGGCGAGATGGGCTGGATCCTCGAGATCAACAAGCCGATGAACCGCGCGATGGAGGGCATGGGCGGCAAGATCGTGCGCCGCTACAGGGTCTACGAGCGCGAGCTGTAGTCCGATGCGCTCTCTACACTGGGCGCGGTGATCGATACAAGCAGCACCGAGGTCGTGGATGCCCATCCGGTGCTTGCTCCTGAGCCTGTCTTCAAGGAGCTTGCCGTGCGTTCCTCGGTCCCCGGAGTTCAGGCCGCCGCGGCGGCCGCGGGCGGGTTCGTCGCGGGCGCGGCGATGCTCGGTCTCGTGCACCGTCGTCACAACAAACGGGTCGCGCTTGCGAGCGCCCGCTCGCGCCGGCGCATAGGCCGCGCCGGCAAGCGCTCGAAGTCGATGGGGGAGCTGATGGAAGTGGTCGCGACCCGCACGCTGCTCGTGGACGTTCATCTGCTGGGTCCTGTTGGCAGAGATCGCTGACGCGCCGCCGCCGAGTGTTCGCGCACGCTTGAGCGGTGCGGACGTGCGTGCGACGGAGTCGCACGAGCGCCTGGTGTCCGCGGCGACTGTGGAGTTGCGCGTCGAGGTCACGCCGGCCTGGGCGTTTCGCCTGCCGCGCGTAGGCGGCATGGACGGCGTACTGCGCTGTCGTGAGGGCGTGCTCGAACGGCTGCTGCACCATGGCGATGAGCCGGTACACGTGCGCGTCGCTCAGACGGCGCCCGACACGGTGTTGTTCGGCGCGCGCTCACCCAGCCTCGAGGCGGCGCGCTATGGGATCGAGCGGATGCGCTTCGCGCTCGGCGTCGATGACGACTTGAGCGAGTTTCACCGTGAGTTCGCCCACGATCCACTGATCGGGCGCTCGATTCGCACGCGGCCGTGGCTGCGGGTTAGGCGCAGGCCGGAGCCGTTCGAGGCGCTGGCGTGGGCGATCTGCGAGCAGCTGATCGAGTACGAGCGGGCCGCGGCGATCCAGCGGCGCATCGTCGCGGCGATGGGTCCGCGCTGGGATGGCTGGGATTCGGCGATGACGCCGCGCAAGGGGCATGGCGACAGACGCTCTGGCGTGCCGCGCGACGTCCCCTCGGCGGCCACGCTCGCGGGCGCGGCCCCGGCGCGTCTTGAGTCCTTCGATCTCTCCGAATCCCGCGCGCGGCTGCTCGTGCGGGTGGCTCGCGAGGTGGCCGGCGGTCGCGCGGACCTGCACCATCCAGACCACGAGCGCGCTTGGCGGCGGCTGCGCGCGATCCCCGGCGTCGGTCCGTGGACGGTCGAGATGCTCGCACTGCATGGTCAGGGTCGCTACGACCAGATCCCGGCGGGTGACCTCGGCCTGCTCAAGTACGTCGGGCGCAAGCTCAGTGGTGGAGATCCGCGGGCTCTGGCCGAAGAGCTACAGGTGCGCGAGTTCTTTGTCCGCTACGGACGTTGGAAGGGGCTCGTGGCGACCCACATGCTGAGTGCGTAGGCCCCAATGCCAGGAAGGGTGACGAGTACACGGCGAGTCGACACCGACGGACTAAAGTCCCTGAGCTAGACAGTTGCTGGTGCGAATACCGAGATGGCGATCTTGGCCGGATCGCCGAGACGTAGTTCGCCGAGTCGGAGGAGCGCTTCGCCGATAGCGTCGCCGATGGCCTGAAGGTCTGCGGATTGTGGCTGGACGGGAGGCGAGACAGCGGGCTCTTCGTCCAGCGTTCTGACCGCGCTAATGCCGCCTCCCAGCAAAGGTCCGAGGTTGGCGCCGCTGTAGCAAGCCTGCTTGACTGCATCGACGAGCAGGGCGACGCGGTCATTGCGCTGGGGCAATTGGCTGAGCTTGAAGACTTGGGCGTCGAGGTGTTGGCCGCGGTTGAAGGCTGCCTCAGAGTCTCCAATCGGGCTCGTGTCCGTTCCCCTCACGCCGACTGAGTCGAGTGCCTTGGCAGCCCATTTCACACCCTCACTCAGGAGGCGCCAGGCATCCTCACGCTGATCGTCAAGGCTCTCTCCCACGCCGACGAGAGGCTCCAGCTCGTGGGCTAGCTCGCGATCCCGATGTGCGACGGTCGCGAGAAATCGATCGCTAACGGTTGCACCCGGATCGATACGCTCATTTATCATCGTACACCCAGTGTACTCTCGGCCGGATGTATCTGGCAAGTAGTCCGCCTTGGACCGAATACGTGAGCGCGTTTGCCGCGGTGGGCGGATTCCTCGTCGCAGGGGTGGCGCTCTTGATCGCCAAGGCTAGCTCGAAAAGCGCCTCACAGAGCGCGGAATCAGCCGAGACGACGGCTAAGGCCGCCGAGGAAAGCGCCCGCGCCGGGGTGGCGACCAGTCGAGCCGCGGATGCACAGCTCACGCTCACTCGCGAAGAACGCGCCGAGATACAGGCAGATCGAGCTCGTCAGCCGATTGTCGACGCAATCGTGCCCTCGCAGATCAACGACACACAGAGCGAAGTAGCGCCTGCACGCACGATCCAGATTAAGTTCACCAACAGCGGAGACCGCGCGCTGGAGGACTGTCTTCTAACGATCATGCTCAATCGCGGCGCCGATTCCGAACTCACCAATCGCTGGGGTACGCAAACAGGCGAAACGCGTGACGACACTACGATCGAGCAATGGCCGGGAGTAAACGGCGCGGCTCAAACATTCGACTATTTCGCGCGGACGATGCGTGTGCCGACCGGTAGGCAGGTAAACCATTACGTGCGTGTCGGAAGGCCCGGACGCTTCTCGTTGCGCGTCAAGCTCTTCAGTACTGAGCTGGCTGGGAATGGCCCGTGGGTAGACGCGGCGATCCAAATCGATTCCACAGACCATGCCACGGTCGACGATCTTTCTAATCAGCGCGAGCCGTCTTCGGGTCGATGCTCTGACTTTGACGTCTAAGCTCAAATCCACGCACTATCGATCGCTCGATCGAGCGCGGTCTCGCTCCACCAGCAGCGCGAACGTCGGGCATGCCTGCGCGGCGCGGCGCGCGTGGGAGACCAGCTCGGGCGGCAGCGGACGCTCCTCGATAATCGGGTAGCCCCACTCGTCCAAGCTGATCCGCTCGGGCAACAGCTCGGCGCACATGCCGTGGGCCTCGCAGGCGATCGGGTTGACTCGCACGCGCTCGCTCATCGAACGCTCCCGGATGTGTGGGTGGCGGGGGCGCGGCTCATGGGACTCACGCCGCCGTCGCGATCCGCGCACGGGCAGGCAGGGGCAGCTCGGGACGTCGCATGCACGCATCACACGTCCCGTAGCGGATGTGGTCGGCGAGCTCCTCTGCGAACACGTTCGTCGCGCTGCTAACAAAGCGAGCGGTGCCGTCAGGGTGGGCGCAGGCACCGCGTCGACGTACGAGTCGCCCAAGCTGCTCGACGCGAGCGGTGGCGTTGCTCGAAGCAGTGCCGCCTACGATCTGCTCGAACGTGTGGGCGAGCGCGCCCAGGCCGTGCACGCACGGCCCGCACTGTCCGGTGCTTTGATCGGCCAGCCAGCGTGTCACGCGCGCGGTCTCGGCGACCGGGCAGGCGTGCTCTGAAAGCAGCAATACCACGCCCGCGCCGAGTGAGGCGCCGTGCGGGGCCAGGTGAGCGTCCGACAGCGCGAGGCCCGGCAGTGCGCCGGCGTCGACCCAGGCGCCCGCGTAGCCGCCGAACAGCGCGGCGCGCACACGCCCGCGTGTGCCGCCGGCGGCGTCGATCAGCGAAGCAACCGAAGCTCCGTGCTCGACCTCGTACACACCGGGGTAGACGAGCGGCCCTGACAGCGTCACGAGCGTCGATCCGGGTTGGTCCGGGAGGCCGAGCTCGCGAAACCAGTGCGGGCCGTGGCGTGCGATCAGCGCGAGGTGGGCAAGCGTCTCGGCGTTGTTGACGAGCGTCGGGCGCCGCTGCACGCCGCGCTCGAACGGCATCGGTGGGGTGAACGTGGGCTTTGGCCGGCCGTTGTTGAGGTAGCTGATGAGCGCCGACTCCTGCCCGACCACGTAGCCCTCGGGTATCTCGCGCAGCACGATCCGCGACCAGTGTCCCGAAAGTCGGCGGCGTTCATCGAGCGCGTGCGCGACGCGCTGTAGCCCGACTCCGGCGGATTCGCACACGCACACGATCGCCTCGTCTGAGCCGATCGCGCGGGCAGCGAGCGCGGCGCCGTCGAGCACGAGATGGGGCAGGGTCTCAAGCAGCGTGCGGTCCTTCAGACTGGTGGGCTCGCCCTCGGTCGCGTTGACCACGACGATCGGTTTGCCACGCCCGACGACCGCGCGCATCTTCATGGCTGTCGGAAAGCTCCCACCGCCGCGACCGCTGAGCCCGGCCTGCTCGACCTGCTCGATCAGCGCGGAGGATCCCCGTCGCTCGCGTCTGCGCACGGCGGGCATCTCGCCATGCGTTTCAAGGTGCGTTTGCAAGCTCATCGCGCCCTGCGTCGGCACGTTCCGCAGCAGCCGCGGAAGCCCGGACGCTGGGGTGCGCCGCGCTGTGGTCGGGTCGAGATCTGCCGTGGTGGAGTGCCGGCTCATGTCATCGCCCGGACTTGGTTGAGGCCGTGGAGGAATGGCCGCTCGAGTGGCCGAGCAGTCCCGCCGGGGTGCCGGAGCGACGTGCCCATTCCTTGCCGAGCGGCCCGCTCGGGAGCCACAGAAGCAGTCCGAGCGTGAAGATCGCGGCTGTGCCGAGCGCCGCGCCGCGGCGGGCGAGCTGCTCGGGCCAGCCATCGGCGACGCGTATCAGCACGGCACAGATGACCGCCGCCAGGCAGCCGACGCTGAGCACCAGCAACCACGTGCTTTTGACGTCGCTGCCGGTGCCGAGACCGTGCAGCAGTGCGATCGGCCAGCTCGCGTAGGCGAGCCAATGGATGGTTCGCCAAACGGTGTGGCCCAACCGGCGCCGCAGCAGGCTCGTGAGGATCACCGCGAGTATCAGATCGAAAGCGAGCGCGCCCAACCCGAGCCAGAACGGGCGGTAGGAGCCGGTGAACGGGATCACCGCGTTGACCAGCGAGATCGGCGCGAACGTGTCCAGCACCGCGGTGAGAATGTGCAGACACAGGAACGCGAGCGCCAGCAGCGACACGTTGCGGTGCAGCGAGTCGATGACAAAACGCGGCCAGGCCTCCGTGCTCCAGCGACGCAAGTCCACGACCCCGAGCACGAGCGCAAGTGTGAGTAGGATGAGCGCCACCGCGCCAGTTGAGCGGGTCAGATACCAGTAGGCGCTGGGGCCCGTGGCGGCGAGAGCGGGGCTCATCCCTGCTCTCCCTCCCGCGGCCAGCAGCCGACAGTCAAGACATTGCCGTGGCGACCCACAAGCCGAGCCGGCAGCCCGATCTCGGTAAGCCACTCGGCCGCGCGGGCGCCACGCACGATCGCCGCGGTCGCGGCGATGTTCGCATCCGCGCAGTCGATCGCCGCAACGCTCGCGGTGCGCCACACCTCCTCGACACACCCGCCGGTGCTCGGATCGACGATGTGGTGCATCGTGCGTCCCGCTTGGCTCCAGCGCCTCACTGTCGTGCTCGACGTGGCAACACCACCGCCGGCGATCGAGATCGTGTGACCGGGCGCGGCCGGTCCGCTGCGATGGTCGTCGGTCACGTGCACCCGCCAGCCGCCGGTCGGGCTCGACCCGGCTGTCGCGATGTCACCCCCAAGGCTGACGAGCACGCCGCAGCCGTTCGCGTCGTGCGCCGCGCGAGCGGCGCGATCGGCGGCCCATGCCTTTGCCGTCGCGCCGAGATCGAGCTTTACCCCGACTGGGAGCCGGATCGTGCTCTGTGCGGGGTCCAGCTCGATTGAGCGCCATCCAGGGCGCACCACTGCCCGCACGTGCGGCGAGCGTGGGACACTCGCGGGTGGGTCGCCTCCACTATGCTCCAGCAGTCCCCAGTCGCGGTCATAGCCTGCCAGCTCGAGCGCGGCTCCGACCGTTGGGTCGACATCGCCGCCGGTCAGCTCGGCGGCGCGCACAGCGACCTGGACGGCTTCGATCAACAGCGGGCCAACCGTGACGACCCGCCCGCTCCGGGCGTTCGCGCGCACGAGCTCGGAGTCTTCACGAAAGCGGCTGCAGGCACGGTCGATCGCGTCAAGCTCACGCTCCACGTGCAAACGTGCATCGTCGAGCGCTCGCGCGTCGGTGACCAGGAGCTCGACGTCAGTGCCAAGGGCCTGCCAGCGCGCGCGTGATGCTGGGACGATCATGTGTCTCTCACGACCCTCCCGATACGACCGGCGCCGAAGTTTCCGGCGCCGGCGCCGATTCTTTGACGGGCGCGGGTTCCTGGGGCGGCGTCGATTCTTTGCTCGCGGATTCCGGCGCCGATTCTTTGACGGGCGCGGGTTCCTGGGGCGGCGCGGATTCCTGGCTGGGCGCCACTTCTTGGCCCTGTGCCGGGTCCGGCGTGGGAGTCGCTTGCCTGGAGGGGCCGGTTTCAGGTGTGGTGGTCGCCTGTGGCGCCTGGGCGGGAGGTTGAAGCCGCTTGGTCGTGCCCGTGGAGTTGGGCGTGCTATTGCCGGAGGAGCGCGCGCCGGTTGTCCCTGGAGCTTTCGTGTGCTTGATCGTGCGCCCGGGGAACGCGCTCGCGGCCACCTCTGAGAATACGGCGGTCAGTGCCACCGAGCCGGCGATCAGCCAGTGGTTGGCGCGGCGGAGTCTGCGCAGTGCCGCGTCGCGCGCGCTTGTCGGTTGACGTTGCGTGATTACTTCCCCACGATCGTGCTCTGGACGAAGGAATGGTGGTGGTGCAGCGCCCCGGGTGCCGACCAGGCTTTGGACTGAGGGAGCAGCAGGAGCGCGATCACCAGGCCCGCGACGAGCGCGCCGGCGAGCGAGATCGTGCGTCCGGCGCGGCCGGCGGCATAGGGGTTGTACTCCAAGCGACCCCGGCGTCTTACGGTGAACGCACGCGGCAGATCCGGCAGGTGGCCGATCACGTGGAACGCGGTCACCGCGACCCACAGGAAGAAGCTCACCTTGTGCAGCAGGCGGAGCGTTCCCGAGGAGCCGGGCCCGACGAACAGCAGCGCCACGCCGGTCGCAAAGACGGCGAGCGTGGAGAGCACCACGAGCGGCGCCAGCAGCCGCAACGGAGTCGGCGGCGCCCCCCGCTCTCGATATACGGGGTTGGCGCTGTAGTAGCGCATAAAACGGTAGCCGGTGCTTGCCAGCTTCAGTGCGACGGGCGGGATCAGCAGCAACCCGATGAACAGGTGCACGGAGATCAGCGATCCGATGCGCACGATCGTCACGCCGAGCGCCGCGAACAGGGCGATCAGCAGAACGCCTGTTGTTGCCGTCAGACGCTCGTTGCCGAGGATCCCGCCGTCGAGCAGACGTTGTAGCGGCGTTCCGGGGGAAGTGGGCGGCTGTGAGCGCTCGGGTGCGCGGTGTACGTTGTCGACAACATCGCTCCGAGTTCTGCCCAGCGACGGCGTTTGCGGATCGGGGGCCATGCCGAGATGGTGCTGCCGGTTACTAAGCGTCTGGTAACAGAATGATGAGAAAAGTCATCGAAACCGCTTGCGGGAGACGGATAGTCAGAGTCGAGGCCCTATTCTGATGTGATGCCCGACCTGGCTGAGCCGGCCGCCAAGCAGGCACTTGCGCCGTCGATCCTGCTGGTGGAGGATGAGCCGGGGATCGTCGACTTCCTCAGGCGAGGGCTGCAAGCGGAGGGATTCGCTGTGAAGGCCGCGCTTGACGGAGTGGAGGGTGAACGTTGTGCCCTGTGCGAGAGCTTTGACATCGTCGTGCTTGACCTGATGCTGCCTGGTGTCGGTGGCATGGAGGTACTCGCCAAGCTGCGTGAGTCAAAGCCGCGGCTCCCGGTGATCGTGTTGACTGCACGTGGAGATATCGAGGATCGTGTCGCCGGTCTCGATGCGGGTGCCGTTGACTATTTGGTGAAGCCGTTTTCGTTGGCGGAGTTGCTGGCGCGCGTGCGTGCTCAGCTGCGTGTTGCCGCACAGACCTCGACCACGACTCTTCACAGTGGTGACATCGAAGTGAACCTGTTGACGCGCGATGTGCGTCGAGGGGGTGACTCGGTGGCACTTTCGACCACTGAGTTCGAGCTGCTTGTGTACCTGATGCACCATAACGGGCAGGTGCTCTCGCGCGAGCAGATATTGAGCACCGTGTGGGGCTACCAACACGATCCCGCTACGAATGTGGTTGACGTGTACGTCGGCTATCTGCGACGCAAGCTTGGCCGTCCCGGCAGCCCCGTGCCGATCTTCACCGTGCGCCGAGTCGGCTACCGGCTCGGCGATGGCGGCTAGTCACCGGCTCGGCGACATGGCCAGGGTGAGGAAGCTTGTGCCGGGCGGGCTGCGCTGGCGTCTGGCGGCATGGATCGCGCTTGTAGTGCTCGGCTCCTCGGCGATCACGTTTGTTGTTGTGTACCGCCGCACCGGCAGCGAGCTGCGCCGGCAGATCGATCAGGAGATCGCGGGCGAGCAGCGCGAGCTCGCGCATACGCTGGTCTCCTCCCATGAGCGACGGCCAGAGGAGGTTGCCGAGCGGGCTACTCGCTACATACAGGGGCGGCCGTTCAGCGCAAGCTCGATCCTGCTGTTCGCCGTCGTGAAGGGTGCTCTCACCAGCTCCAATCGCCCAGAGCTCTTTATGAAAGCCAAGGCTGACCGCGGCGAGACGCAGGCAGATCAGGCGCGGGAGAATCGTTTGGATGCGCGGCTGTTGAGTGTCCGCGACGGCTATTCGACGCTCGTCCTGGCCGACGTGGGTGATGTGCGGCTGTTCAAGGAAACAACCTCGATTCCCGGCGGTCCGCGGGTCACTGTCGGCGCTGGCGAGCCGCTGGCGGCAGTGGCCCACGCTCAGGCGAGCGTCGCGCGCGCGTTCATCCTGGCGGGCGTCCTTGCACTCGCCGGGGCACTGGCGGCGGCCTACCTGCTGGGCACGCGCATATCGCGACCGCTGCGGCGGATGGCGGAGGTCGCGGCCAGGGTCGACGCCGGCGATCTGCACCCGCGCATACACGGGGTCGAGCACGAGGCCGACGAGCTGCGGGTGTTGGCCGATGCCTTCAACCATATGCTCGATCGCCTCACCGAGGCGTTTGCGGGGCAGCGCGCGTTCGTGGCCGACGCATCTCATGAGCTACGTACCCCGCTGACTGTGATCCGTGGTCAGCTGGAAGTGTTGGCGGGGCTCGAGCAGCCCTCCGAGCGGGATGTGCGTCGCGTCGAGCGGCTTGTACAGGCGGAGATCGCGCGTATCACCCGCTTGGTGGATGACCTGCTGCTGTTGACGAAGGCTGAGCAGACAGAGTTCTTGCGCGTCCAGCCGGTTGAGCTGCCGCGGTTTGTGGATGAGCTATGGGACGGGATGAGCCTGCTGGCCGCACGCCGCTTCGAGCTGGGGCCGGTGCCGGTGGGAGTGCTGCGGGCCGACCCCGACCGGCTCGCGCAGGCGCTGCGCAACTTGATCGACAACGCGATCGAGCACACCGCTGAGGGGGAGGGGCTTGTGTGTTTGCGCGTCCAGGCGCTTGTCGGTGGGCGGATCGAGTTCATCGTGGAAGACGACGGTCCGGGTATCGACCCCGATCAGCGCGAGCGCGTGTTCGACCGCTTCCATCGCACCGACGCGGCGCGTGATCGGGCCTCGGGTGGGGCGGGCCTGGGTCTTGCGATTGTGCGCGCGATCGCAGAGGCTCACGGTGGAGGAGTGCTCGTCAGGCAGGCGAGAATAGGAGGTGCGCGGATCGAGTTGGAGCTTCCAGGATTTCTTGCCCGCGGCACTGGGATCGCCGCGGACGGGGCCCTGTCGGCCCCTGGGCAAGCACCTGGCAATTGAAATTGTTCCGCACAAGGACACTTTGGTCCGCGATCTTGCATACTGTGTGAGAATGTCTGCCGATGTTCTGAACTAGGGGTCGCCGGAGCTATGTCAGCCAAGAACGCGGTACTGGGACTTGTGATCGAGCGGCCGGGCTACGGGTATGACCTCGCGCGCCGCCTGCGGGAGCGATTCGGCTCCTCGGGCTTTGCTCCCACGGGCGTCTATTCGGCGCTTGATCAGCTCGGGGCCGAGGCGCTTGTGCGCAGCGCCGGATCGCGTGCCGATGCCGCGAACGAGCGTGCCGCCCCGCGCACGATCTATGAAGCTACGCCCAAGGGGATCGACCACTTCGAGCAGTGGATGCTCGGCGGCTCCTCGCTGGCGCCGGTGCGCGACGAGCTGTACATGAAGATAGCTCTGTCCAAACCTCACAATCTGTCGCGGCTGATCGAGCTGGCCCAGGCGCAGGAGCGCGACTGTCTGGCTCGACTTGAAGATCTGAGGCGACCCATCACGCGTTCGCGCGGCGCGCCGAGAGCATGGCCGGATGTGGCGGTGCTGCTGGTGCGCGATGCCGAGATCAAGCAGCTGCAGGCCAGGGTCGAGTGGCTTCAGAAAGCGCGAGTGGTGATGGACAAGCTCAATGGCGCTCAGGGCAAGAGCGCGGCGCGGGGAGACAGGGTCGCTTGAGCGAACAGGTGACGCTCTCGCTGGAGCGGGTCAGCAAGAGCTATTGGCGTGGACCGCACGAGACTGCTGTGTTGAGAGACATCTCGCTGTCGGTGTACGCGGGAGAGTGCGTGGCGGTGTGGGGACAGCGTGGCTCGGGCAAGACAACCCTGTTGAAGGTGGCGGCGGGCTTGGAGGCGCCTGGCAGCGGTGTCGTCAACTTCAAGGGCGAGGATCTTCGCCGCATGTCGAGGGCTGAGCTGGTGCGCCTATCTGCGTGAGGAGATCGGTTGGGCCAGGAGGACCGGACCGGAGAGCAGTGAGCTCGAGATGCTCGACTACGTGGCTCTACCGCTGCTCAAACGGCAGACATTGCGGCGTGCGCGCGAGCGCTCGGCGGCGGCGCTCGCGCACGTGGGGGTCGCCGAGTGCTCGAAAGGACGCTGGGAGGATCTGACCGACGGCGAGCGCACGCTCGTGTCGATCGCTCACGCGATGGTCAGGCAGCCGAGCTTGCTCGTGGTCGACGATCCGACCGCCAACCTCGATGTGCTCCAGCGCGAGGAGGTCATGGGCTTGTTGCGCAACACGGCCGAGCGCGACTGGCTGGGGGTGCTGATCACGGTGCCCGATATGCCCTCGATGGTGCACGCGCACCGGATCGGCTCGCTCAGCGACGGACGTCTGCTCGTGCCGTCCGGTGGTCCCGAGCGGGACAACGTCGTCGAGTTCCCGGTACGCGGACGAGCGGCGCCGGGTTGAGTTTGTGAGTCACGAGTTCTCAGCCGAGCCGGAGCCGCGACCCGAGGGTCGCGCGGAGGAGTTGAACGCCGAGGGTGCTCGCGCGATCCGATCAGTGCGAGCGAGTCCCCGTGGGGGGATCGGGTGAGCCGCTTGTGTCGATCACGCTGTCGCGCAACCAGGTGGACCACGTGATTCGTGCGGCCCTGGGAGACGACGCCGGGCCGAGCATGTCGGTGCTTGTGGCCGGTTCGGGCTTTCATCGCGAGCACGCACGACATGCGCTCAGCATGAGATACCGCTCGCTACAGGACAACAGGCGACTGTCGCGCTCGCTGCTGTCGGGTCTGCTGGTGCTTTCGTGCTTTCCACCTGAGGGCGCCGATCTGGGTATCAAGGACATCTCCCAGGAGCTCGAGCTGAATACGAGCACTGTGCACCGCTATGTGCTGACGCTGGTGGCCGCGGGATTGCTGGAGCGCGATCCTGAGACGCGCCGCTACAGGTTGCTCCCGGAGTAGGGACCGCAGAGCGCGAGCGGTAGGCGGCTGTGCGACAGAGGGGTCGCGCGCGGAGCTCTCCTTCGACTCCGCGCGCGACCGTCTCCGTGGCGTCCAGATAGGGAGAGGGCTGGACGCGCCTGTCCCGGTGGATGAGCGCCGTCCTCGCCGCCCTCGGGTCGGGGGGCGGCGCTGAGACCGTGACGACGCGTTCGGGGCAGTCTCGGGCTTGTGTGCGGGCATGCTCGCGCCAGTTGGTGTTCCTCTCTCGGGCTTTGTCTCTGCCTAAGTATGCTCCTGGCGCCGCCGTCGACATCCATCCGCGCGCACCACCCACACAAATGTGGGTTTCCCGCAGTGTGGGTATCTAAGCGGCGGGGTGAGCGCGTCAGGAAGCTTTGATCAGCCCGCGTTTGAGCGCGTAGGCGACCAGCTCTGCCCGCGAGGAGAGATCCAGCTTCTGCTGGATGTGGGCACGGTGGGTCTCGACCGTGCGCACCGACAGGTACAGCCGCTCGGCGATCTCTGCGTTGGTGTGGCCAAGGGCGATCAGGCGCAGCACGTCGACCTCGCGCTCTGAGAGATCGTCGGGGGGGCCTGGTGCCGGCTCTGAGGCCAGGCGTGCGCCGAGGCGCGGGTTGAGATAGCTCTCGCCGCGCGCGGCGCGGTGCACCGCCTCGACCAACTCGTCGTCGGCGGCCTCCTTGAGCACGTAGCCGATCGCCCCCGCGCTGAGCGCGTGGCGTGCGAACGCGGGCTCCTGCTGCATGGTGAGCACCACGATCTGAGTAGCGGGGCTGTGCTCGCGAATATCGGGGATCGCTTCGAGGCTCGACCCACCGGGCATGTTGAGGTCGAGCACGAGCACAGTAGGACGGTGTCCGCGAACGTAGCGCTGGGCGCTCTCGATGTCCCCTGCCTCGGCTACCACCTCGAAATCGCTCTCGTTTTCGAGCAGCAGCCGCAGGCCGCTGCGCACGACCACATGATCGTCGGCGAGCACTATACGGATCGTCTCTTGTGCGTTCATATCCCCTGACCGGGTAGGAACTCGTTAGTGAATGGTGGCAGACCGGCGGTGTTGGGGTTGGAATGGATCAGCTTGTGCTTGAACATCCAGCTGCTGAACGCGGCCCACTGGGACGGATCCTGCCAGCCGTAAGGGTTTGATTTATTGGTGGGAAGTGTCGCGGGCAGCGTCTTTTCGATCGATGCAAGCTGCAGCTTCGGTTCGGCCTCAGGGTTGGCCTTGACGATCAGCGCTGCGGCCGCGGCAGGGTTGGCGCGCACCTGCTGCTCACCGCGTGTGAGCGCCTGCAGGAAGGCGCGCAGGTCCTGTCCGTCGTGGTGGGCCTGTTCTTCGCGCACGACCAGCACCAGCTCGTTATAGGTGGGCACGCCTGCCTGATCGATGGGGATCACAACTGGATGCTTGTGCATTTGTTCCAGCTGGATCGCCTCGTAGTTCCAGTAGCCGCCGAGCGTGGCCGCGACCTTGCCGGAGAGCATCGCCGGCACGAGGTTGAAGCCGACGTTGGCTTCGGTGACGCTGCTCGGGTTCACGCCGGCGGCCTGCAGTGCGGTGTGCAACTCAGCCGTCTGGTAGCCGATGCCGGCTGTGCCAACGCGCTTGCCGGCGAGGTCGGCCACCTTTTGCACGTGCGCGGAAGGGAGCGCGATGATCGAGGTCAGCGGACGTTGCACGAGTGCCGCGATCGACACCAGTTTCAACCCCTGGTCGCGGGCGAGCAACAGCTGGGGCTCGTAGGAGATCGCCATGTCCACCTTGCCGGCGGCGAGCAGCTTCAGCGGTTCAGCGGTTTCGGAGGGCACGATCGGCTGCACGTCGAGGCCGACCGCGTTGAAGTAGCCGTGCGAGATCGCCGTGTAGAGGGGCGCATGATCGGCGTTGGGAAACCAGTCGAGCATCACCGTGAACGGCTTGGTGGCGGGTGCTGTGAGCGTGTCCTGCTTGGTTCCGCAAGCGCTCAGCGCGAGTCCAAGTGCCACCGCGAACAGCAGGGCGAGTGTGCGGCGGGTGGACTGGCTTCTTCTCAAGGCGACTCTCCTTGTTGTGGGCCTGTCGGCCGTGGGTTTCTCGATTGTGGGCTCACCGGTTGTAGGTCCAGGGAGCGAGCTTGCGTTGGGCGAGCGCGAGGGCATAGAAACAGGCGATTGCGAACACAAACAGCACCGCGGTGGCGGCGTATGCGCGCGAGGTTTGCAGGGCGGTCAAATCCGAGGTGATCTCCCGGCCGAGCCCGGCGTAGGGTCCTGAGCTGGGGGTGGAGGTCTCGGCGATGAACGCGCCGATCACACCCACGGCGAGCGCGATCCGTGCGCCGCTGAGCGCCGCCGGCAGCGCCGCTGGCAGCTCAGCCAGGCGGAACGCCTGCCAGCGCGAGGCGTCGAGCGTGCGCAGCAGCTTGAGCTCGTCGGGATCCACAGCGGCGAGTCCGTCGACCGTTGTGACGACCACCGGGAAGAAGCAGATCAGTGCGATCACGAACAGCTTCGGGAAGATGCCAAAACCCCACCAGAAGCACAACGGGACCGCGATCACGGCGATCGGCACGGCTTGCGAGCCGACGGCGTGGGGGTAGATCGCACGCCGCAAGGGCGCCCACAGATGAATTGCCACGGCCATCGCAAAGCCGCCCGCTAGCGCGAGTGCCAGCCCGAGCAGGACCTCCTCGGCGGTGATCTTGAAGTTGGCCCACAGCAGGGATGAGTTGTTCCACAGCGCGCTTGCCATCGCGTGCGGCGCGGGCAGCACCAGCGTGTTGACGCTGCCAAGGTCCACGTACAGCTCCCACACTCCAAGTACGGCCAGCGCCAGCAGTACCGGGGGAAGCATGTGGGCGAGTCCGCGTCTCATGCGCCCCGCTCCGCTCCCAGCGCGTGCAACGCGCGCTCGCGCAGCGCGAGCACTTGCGGGTGGGTGCGAGTGCGTGGGTGAGCCACGCCCACCTCGAGCTCGGCGACCACGCGTCCGGGGCGTGGCGAGAGCACGACCACGCGGTCGCCGAGCAGAACCGCCTCCTCGACGTCGTGGGTGACGAGCACCACGGTGCGCGGCTCGCGTGCGAGAGCGTCGGTCAACCAGCTCTGCATTTGCGCGCGGGTGATCGCGTCGAGCGCGCCAAACGGCTCGTCGAGGCACAGCAGTGGCTTGCCGGAGAGCAGCGTGCGCAGAAACGCGACGCGCTGGCGCATCCCTCCGGAGAGCTCGTGCGGGCGGGCCTGCTCGAAACCCGCGAGGCCCAATTGCGCGAACAGCGAGCTCGCGCCGGCTCGCGCACGCGCGCGCGACTGACCGGCGATGCGCAATGCGAGCGCGGCATTGTCGAGTGCGCTCAGCCATGGCAGCAAGAGGTCGCGCTGTGGCATGAGCACGGCCGGCTCGCATGCGATCGTGCCGCCGTCGGGCTGCTGCAGCCCGCAGATCAGCTCCAGCAGGGTGGTCTTACCGCAGCCGCTCGGTCCCACGACCGCAAGCACACTGCCGTGCGGCGCACGCAGCGATATGCCGGCGAGCGCCTCGAGCTCGGAGCCGCGACTGTCTTTGAATGCACGGGTGACTTCGTCCAGGCGAACCCCGCCGTTTGCGTGCGGCGTGCTCGGCGGGCGCGTCTCGGGGGGCGTGCCGCCTGCCTGGTGTGCCGGGCGCTCGCGGGACTTCAGTTCGGTGGGCACTGCGCTCCCTCCGCGGGCATTACCCCACAGGTTCGAAGGGTCGGCGTTGGCTGGGGTGTGGGTGGGACCCCAATTAACGCCATCTCAGCCGGCCTCCGCCAGCTCCCCTGGTTTTTCCCTGTCTCGATGCTAGCGCGGAGCGGCGATGACAGGGCGTGTGAGCGCCTTGACGAAGTCCTCGAGCTGGGCGGTGGTCCAGCACTCGAACGCGGTGCAGTACTGCTCGTAGGCGGCGATCACCGAATCGCCGTAGTTCCAGTACAGGCGTGGCTCGGGGTTCAGCCAGAAGGTGCGCCCGGCGCGTGAGGCCACCTGACCGAACAGGTCCGCGCGCGGATCGCGGCCGTTGGTGCGGGCGTCGCCGAGCACGATCACGGTGGCGCGCGGGCTCATGTCGTCGGCGATCAGCTCCAGGAGCTCTGACCACACACGCCCATAGTCGGTGTAGCCGGAGATGTCGGCCACGCCGGCGTCACTGGATATGCGCTCTGAGACGGCACGGAAGTCGCGCTCGTGCTCGAACACGTCGGTGACCTCGCTGATGCGCTCGATGAACACGAACGAGCGCATCTTGCGAAACGAGTCGTGCAGCGCGTGGAGCACCGATAGGAAGAACACCGAGGCGGAGGTGACGCTTGTAGAGACGTCGCACAGCACGTAGATCTCGGGACGGCGCGGACGGCGCGGGCGAAAGCGCAACTCGACGGGTACCCCGCCGGTTTGCAGCGAGGCGCGCATCGTGCGACGCACGTCCACGTGCGCATGGTGGCGGTGCCCGCGGTTCTGCTTGCCCTGCGTGGCCAGGCGCCGGCGCAGCTGTGCCACCACGCGGTGCACCGCGGCGAGGTCAGCCAGTGGGCCGCTGGGCAGCGCGCGGTCGAGCTCGCCGAGCGGGCGCGCCGGAGGCAGTCGCCCGGAGCGCTGCACCTGGCGGCGTTCGAGCTCGCGACGCATCAGCGCCTCGAAGCGGCGCAGCGCCTCTCGCGGGACGCCGTCGCGACGGGGATCCTCGGGTGGCAGCTCGGGCTGGGGCTCGGCGCGCAGGCCGAGCGCGCGGCGGATGCGCTGCACGTCGACGCCGATCACGCCGCTGCCCTGCTCGGCCTGGCCGAACGTGGCGATCGCCATGCGCGCGAGGTCGCGCATCGCGCCCTCGTCTCCGTCGCGCAAGGCGGCTGCGATCTGCATTCGCAGCGCGTCGAGTTCGGTTTCGGTGACGTCAACTCCATCGGACTGCGACCCCTCTTGCTCGCTGATCCCCTCCCGCACCGCGGCGATCTCCACGGCGCGGAAGAAGAAGCGGTCGAACACCAGCTCGAAGACACGCCGGTCGTCCTGGCTCTTGGCGAGCGTGGCCGCAAGCGCCTCGCGGAACTCACCCTGCGCGGTCCACGGGATCTCGCGCAGCACCGCGAACGCGTCGAGCAGCTCGGAGGTGCCTACCGCGACGCCCTCGGCGCGCAGCTGCTCTCCCAGCTCCAGCAGGCGTGCCGCCATTCCCTCCGGGGGATCGTCGTTCGTGGGCACCCCGGTGTGGGGTGGGGGATCGCCGGCGTTGGCGCTCTGATCTTGGGATTGCTCAGGCGGGAGCGGCATCGGCGGCCTCGGCGAGCTTCAGCCCGACGCGCTCGGCGACGATGTCCATGTCGGTGCGGTGCTTGACGATCACCGACATCGTCTCGTTGAACACGGTGGCGTCGATGTCCTTGGCGCCCAGCAGCAGCAGTGCGCGCGCCCAGTCGATCGACTCGGCGATCGAGGGTGGCTTCTTGAGGTCGAGCTCGCGCACCATGCCAACGACCTCCACGAGTCGCCGCGCCACCGCGTCGGAGAGATCCGGTGCGTGCAGCTTGACGATCTCGAGCTCGTGCTCGAGCGCGGGGTAGTCGAGCCACAGGTACAGGCAGCGGCGCTTGAGCGCCTCGGTTAGCTCGCGCGAGTTGTTGGAGGTGAGCAAGACCACGGGGTGGGTGGTGGAGGTGACGCGCCCCAGCTCGGGGATCGAGATCTGGAAGTCGGAGAGCACCTCGAGGAGCATCGCCTCGAACTCCTGGTCGGTCTTGTCGATCTCATCGATCAGCAGCACGACCGGCTGCTCGGAGGCGATCGCGCTCATCAGTGGCCGCGCGAGCAGGAACTCCTCGCCGAAGATGTCCTCCTGCACGGCCTCCCAGCCGGTGCCCGAGGCCTCCGCCTGGATGCGCAGGAGCTGCTTGCGGTAGTTCCACTCATACAGTGCCTTGGCCTCGTCCAGACCCTCGTAGCACTGCAGGCGGATCAGCTCGCGCCCGAGATAGCGCGCGAGCGCCTTGGCAAGCTCGGTCTTGCCGACGCCCGCGGGTCCCTCCACGAGCACGGGCTTGCCGAGCTTGGTGGCAAGGAACGCGACGAGCGCGGTGGACTCGCTTGGCAGGTAGCCGACGGAGCGCAGGCCCTCGCTGACCTCGGCGGAGGAGAGTGGTCCCTCAGGGGGCATCGTCGGGGGAATGATAGGGGGCGCCTACTGTTCGCCCTGCTCTGGCGGTGGATCCTCGAAGGAGAGCTGGTCTGAGGGCGCCGGAGGAAAGCGGGGGCGCTTGCGCGCGGACCCGATCGCCCGTCGCGTGGTCGCGGGCGGGGAGGACGGAGGGAGGCTCGGTGTTGGGGGGGATGATTGGGGCGTGCCCGCGGGGGGTTGGGCGCCGCGCTCCACTACCGAGGTGGTCTCCTCAGAGGGGTCGATGTCGTGCTGAGTGGTCGGGACCGGCCGTGTGGACACAGGCGCGGCGTGGGGGACACGCGGCGATGACGCGGCGATGACGGTTACGTCCTCGCTGGCGGTGGGCCGCTCGCTCGGGCGTCGTCGTCCCCGCCCGCGCACGAGCGGCGCTTCAGGCGTGCCGGCGGCGTGCATACGCCAGCCGGCGAACGTGAGCACACCGGCGGCGAGGAACGCGAGCAGGAAGCCCCATTCGATCCCGACGGGGTAACCGTGGCCGGCGGGGCGCGAGAACACGCGGTAGAAGATCAAGAGCGTCGCCCACGCGCCCGCGACCATCACGACCGCACCGTCGCTGCCGGGCATGTGGAAGTCGCGGTGCTCGGCGCGAGCGAACATCAGCGCGATCACCCCGGCTGCTACCAGGAACACGGCGGCCTCGACAAACGACACGTCGCCGAACGCGCTGATCGAATGGGAGTTGATCGCGTGCGTCTTGGGGTTCAGCGACTGCAGGTCATACCAGGGGAAGAACATCGTCACGAGCAGCACGACGGCGGCCACCGCGGCGAGGCGTTGCTCGGGCGCAAGCGCCCCCCAGGCGCGCGTGATGCGCGTCATGCGCGGGCGCTGCGAGGGGCGTTGTGCGGCATGGGTCGATTGTATGGCGCGGCGTGGCGCGAGCGGCCGGGACCGCTTTGAGGCGCGTGAGTCGCTGGAGGGCCCGCCGATGGCCCCCGGCGACAGTACGGTCTCGGTGGGCGCTTTCGGACTGAGCGGAACCAAAGCGTCAGACACCGCGCAAATACAGCCGTTCCTGGCCGTCAAGAAAAATCTCGCCGGGGGGTTGACTTTTGCTGTCGCGTTGGTATAAAGTTGTATACGTAAGGACATCCCCCTTGGGATGTCGTGCCCAGAGAGTGAATAGCGCCCTTGGGGCACGGGTCGAAAATAGGTCTGGTTCGGGTTGCCTTCACGGGTTTACCTGCAGGAACCAGTTTGGGGTTTATCGGAGAGGGAGCCGGGTCGCTTCTATGAGGGAGCCAGAGTTTCGCATGCAGTTTCATGGGCATAGCGTGGATGAGATTCCATGCGCCGCTGGACGGTCCGTAATAGGACGCGTCAGCGTCGCTGACGCGTCTCTCTCTCTCTCTCTCTCTCTGGCCAAGCCGGTTCTGGCGCTCTAGGCGCCAACGCCAGGCCAGAGCCTTCGCCGCCGCGGGCCACGCGCCCGGGGTGGCTTTGTCATGCCCGCGGTCCCGCGGGTCGTTCTCGTGTGGATCGCACTTCTAGGAGGGGATGGGTTTCATGAATGCTCGTAGGCTGGTGTTGGCTGCGGTCGCGTCGCTGTGCTCTTTCGTTGCGTGCGTGGGGTTCGCGGCGCCCGCTGCGCTTGCCGAAGAACTGTGTCCGAACGCCGCTTCGCGGCAGGGCCCCTCGGTCGCGCTGCCCGACTGCCGCGCGTACGAGCAGGTCACGCCCAACGACAAGGGCGATGCCGGGGATCTGTTCGGCAACGAATCCGAGGAAGGCAATACCTCCGTTTTCCCCGCTGAAGACGGCAACCATCTCATGTACGTCAGCGAAGCCGCCTTTCCTGTGGGCAGCGATTCGTATTTCAGCGCTTACGTCTTTGCGCGGGGCTCAGAAGGATGGACGACGACATCGCTGTCGCCGGGTCCGGGGGTGTACATCCAGAAAGCGAGTATCGAGGATCCTGAAAATCTCTCCGCGATCGGTGTCGAAAATGGATTGCACCTCCACGGATTCGAGTCCGGGGTCGACTACTCGTTTGACGTTGGTCCTCCCGGTGGTCCATATACGACCCTGCCGGACGGCGGCAAAGAAGAAGCGGAAACCTTCCCGGCGGGCGCTTCTGCCGACCTGAGTCACATCATCCTGGAAAGCAAGAACCACGAACTGGCGCCGGGCGACACGGGCCAGGATCCAGAATCCGAGGCGCTGTATGAAGATGTCGGCGGCCATCTGCAGCTGGTCAATGTCAACACGAACGGCTTGATCAGCGCGTGCGGGGCGACCCTCGGCGAGTCTGGTCAGCAGAATAGTTTCGACGTCATGAACAGCGCTGTGTCGAGAGATGGCTCTAAGGTTATCTTCACCTCTCCAAGTCCCGAGGTCGACCAGACTTATGGATCGTCAACATCGAGCGGTCCGGGCTGCTGGAATGGCTGGAATAGAAATCTGACGCAGGAAGAAAACGAAAAAGCGCAGGAAAATGCGCCGCAGCTGTACATGCGCGTCGACGGCGACCAGACTGTCGATATCTCCGCGCCGAATGAAAATGTGCACGATTCGCTTCCTCCACAGCCGGCCATCTTTGTCGGGGCCTCAGCGGACGGCTCGAAGGTCTTCTTCATGAGTAGGGCGCAGCTCACGGCCGACGACACCACGCACGCCCTGCAGCTTTACGAGTACGACGCCGAAGCTCCCGCGGGGAAAGGCTGGTGCGCGTCACCAGCGGTGAATCGGGTACCGCCGAAGGCGGCGTCGACTACGTCGGCGCGATATCGAGCGATGGCTCGGAGGTCTACTTTGAGGCTTCGAGCAAGCTGGCGGAAGGAGCGCCGGCGGCGGGCGGCGTCTACGGGTACAACACCGTGACCAAGAAGACCGCCTATATCGCCCCGTACGCAGCCTACCCCTTCTACAAGGGCGACGCGCAGTATTTCACCGGCATGTGGGGCGGCGAATACCGGGGAAATGAAAGCATAGAAGCCTCCGAGGAAGAAGGGGTAGGCGTTGCAGAAGCCCCGGCGCTGATGCGCAACGCCAAGTGGGCAGTGACGGGCAATGGCCAGTATCTGGTCTTCCCAGTGTGGGAACATAGAGCTACTTATTCCAGCGGCGGTGAAAAGCTGCTCCGCTACGATGCGGCCGACAAGAGCCTCGTGTGCGTGACGTGCTGCCAACGGCGTGCAGGCGAGCGACCCCTCCTTCGGCGAAGGGCTCACGGAATCGAGCGCTCCGCCGATACGCGTCCGATCTCCGAAGACGGCAGTATGTGTTCTTCGAACAACAACGCGCTCGTGCCGGACCGACTGACACGAAACTGCACGTGTACGAGTGGCATGGTGGGAGGGTCTCGCTGATCAGTTCGCCAGACGATCCTGGCAATGCGTACTTCCTTGGGTCGAGCGCTGATGGCAGCAATGTGTTCTTTGGCACGCACGCGCAGCTTGTGCCGCAGGACACGAGTTTCAACGGGAACTTGTACGACGCTCGTATCGATGGTGGTTTCGTGAGTCTACTCCGTCGCTGTGCACGGGCACGGGTTGTCAGGGCGTGCCGGGGGTGCCGCCAATCTTCGCGACCCCTTCGAGTGTGACGTTCGAAGGCGTCGGGAACTTCGAACCATCCGTGCCAGTGAAGACGGTGAAATCGAAGGCGAAGACCTTGACGAGCGCGCAGAAGCTGGCGAAGGCTATGAAGGCATGCAGGTCAAAGCCAAGGTCAAAGCGCAAGCGCTGTGACGCGACGGCGCGAAAACGGTATGGCGCGGGACCCAAAGCACAAGCCAAGAAGTCGAACCGGAGGGGGAAGTGATGTCGTCGCTACAGAGTCCGATCGGTCGTATCGCGGACGCGAGCGAGGCTCGTATGAGGCCGGCCTGTCTGGGCAGCGCTGGTGGCGTCCTGCGCTGGTGCTCGTCGGTGCGTTCACGCCAGGGTCCGCGTTGGCCGTGACGCAGAGCCCGCAGTGGACGGTGACGGCGATCTCCGAACCGACGAACCTGCCCCCGGAAGGCACGGGCGAATACACCGTGGAAGTAACGAACACGGGCGACGCGCCGACCGACGGCAGCGAAATCGACGTAACGGACGTCCTGCCGAACGGGTTGACGGCCGCGTCCGGCGCCGCGGCTGAAGGCGAATACGTCGAGGGGCCGAAGATGGTGGGGGTGAGCAATCGACAGTGGCGGTGCCGATGAGTTGTACGGGCCTGACGTGCACGTATTCGGGGGTGGTCGTCGCGGATGGCTCCTTTGCCCTGAAAATCCATGTGGAAGTGGCCAGGCGCCCCCTCGAGGGTCACGAACCTGGTGCGCGTCACGGGAGGTGGAGCGAATGAAGCGGTCCGTGAAACACCTACGACGATCAGCTCGACTTCTGCCCCGTTCGGCATCGCCCCGGGTTCGACGGGCACGACGCTGTCCACCACACAGGCCGGTGCTCACGCCGATCTGACGTCGAGCCTAGCGCTGACCACCGATAGCCGTGGGCTGCTCTCGGGCGCCGCCAGGGAAACAGGTCTGGATCTGCCACCGGGATTCGTCGTCGACATAGCCGACGCTCCCAAGTGCTCGATCAGTGATTTCTCTAGTCAGAATAATGCCGCTATCCAGACATGTGCCCTGGGCACCCAAATAGGCACCGTGACTCTGGTGATAAGCCCGGGGGCGATCTACGGCTTCACCGTCGGCGAGTTGCTGCGCGTGGTGGAGCCCGTCTACAATCTGACTACCAACCCTGGGGAACTCGCACGGTTTGGCTTCTACTCCTCGGAGTTCGGTGTCGAGGGCACGACCACCGTACAACCAGTCACTTACGCGGGACGCACGACGTTCCATAGCATTCGTACAAGCTTCCTGCAGGGCGTATCACTGACGGTCTGGGGTGTGCCCTCCGAACCAAGCCACGACGCCATGCGTGGTCTGGCTTGCGATGACATCTTTGGCGACAGCTGTGATCGCTCCAGCTATGAAGACGCCTTCACAAAGGGTCTGGCCTCGACTAGTCCTCCAGTCCCGTTCTTCACGAACATGACGCACTGCTCGGGCGAACCGTTGGAAGGGACGTTCTTCGCCGCCTCGTGGCAGGAACCGGAAAAGCAGGTGACGATGCCGACGAGCTTCGGCACGATCACTGGTTGTGAACTGCCGGAATTCGGGCCATACATCACGGCCGCTCCGGATACCAACCGGGCCGATACGCCCGCCGGCTTCACGTTCGACGTGAAAGAGCCCCAGGAAGGGCTGATCACCGCGGAAGGTCTCTCGAGCGCTGATATCGAGAACACGACCGCGACGCTACCTGTGGGTGTCGCGATCAATCCGGGTCAGGCGGCGGGCTTGGGGGCTTGCCAGTTCTCCCAGGATGGTGTCGAGAGCGAAGGTCCACCGTCGTGTCCGTCGAACTCGAAGGTCGGGGAAGTCGAAGTGGAAACTCCGCTGCTTAAACGGACGCTCAAAGGACCGGTTTACCTGTTGGCATCAAACCCGCCGCAACATCGAGCTGCTGGTCGCCCCGGAAGACCCGACCGACGGCCTGTACGTGAAGTTCATCGGGACGGTGCACCTGAACGAAACGACAGGGCAGCTGGTGACGACGTTCGAAAAGACCCCGGAGCTGCCGTTCAACAACCTGAGGCTGTCCTTCAGCGGTGGTGCGCAGGCGGCGCTGGCGACACCCACCGGCTGCGGGACCTACCAGACGACCGGTGATTTCACGCCGTGGAGCGTCGCCATTTCAGAGCGACCGCGTTGACCAGCGAGCAGTTTCGCGATCGAAGCGGGCACCGGTGGCAGCGCGTGCGCCTCGCCGTTGCCGTTCAGCCCGGATTGATCGCGGGCGCCACGACCGATCAGGCGGGTGGGTTCACGGACTTCTCGTTGTTGTTGCAGCGCGCCGACGATCAGCAGCGCGTCTCGAGCCTGCAGTTCAAGACGCCCGAGGGCCTGCTGGGGATGATCTCGAAGGTCCCGTTGTGTGACGAACCGCAGGCGTCTGAGGGCACGTGCTCCTCCGCGTCGCAGATCGGGCATACGGTCGTCGAGGCCGGTCCCGGTCCGTACCCGCTGGTGGTGCCGCAGCCGGGTCAGCCGCCGGCGCCGATCTATTTGACCGGTGGCTATAAGGGTGCGCCGTATGGGCTGTCGATCGTGGTGCCGCTGGTCGTCGGGTCCGTTCACCCTGCAAACACAGGTCGTGCGCGCGAAGATCGAAGTGGACCCGCTGACGGCGCAGTTGACGGTCACGACCGATCCGTTCCCGTCGATCATCGACGGGATCCCTGCGGATCTGCGCACGATCAACGCGGTGATCGACCGTCCGGAATTCATGTTCAACCCGACCAGTTGCGCGCCGATGGCGTTCGGCGGGACGGCGACCAGTACTGAAGGCACGACCGTCGCGATCTCCAGTCATTTCCAGATGGGGTCGTGTCGGCAGCTTGACGTTCAAGCCGAACTTCAAGGTCTCCACCTCGGGCAAGACCTCGCGGACCGACGGGGCGAGCCTGGACGCGAAGATCGTGTATCCCACCGGGCAACCTGGGCGATCAACCAAGCGTCCAGCCAGTCGAACATCAAATCGGTCAAGGTGGATCTCCCCAAGCAATTGCCGTCGCGGTTGACGACGTTGCAGAAGGCGTGTCCGTCCGCGACGTTCGAACGCGAACCCCGCGACGTGTCCCGGCGGACTCGACGGGTCGGGGAAGCGACGGCGATCACACCGGTGCTGCCGGTCCCGCTGACCGGACCCGCGTACTTCGTCTCCTACGGTGGCGCGAAGTTCCCCGAACTGGTCGTCGTGCTCTCAGGGTACGGCACGACCGTCCAGTTGCACGGCGAAACGTTCATCAGTAAAGCGGGGATCACGAGCAGCACGTTCCGTAACGTTCCCGACGTCCCGATCACGAGCTTCGAACTGAAGCTCCCCCAGGGCCCGACTCGGCGCTTGCGGCGAACGGGAACCTCTGCGCAAGACGACGCTGAAGATGCCCACAGCGTTCACGGGACAGAACGGCGCGACATCCACCAGATCCACCCCGATCAGCGTCACGGGCTGCCCCAAGCACAAGGCGAAGAAGACCAAAGCGAACAAGCACAAGAAGAACAGCAAAAGCAAAGCCAAGAAGAAATGACATGCGCCACCAAGGGAGCTCACGGCCCACCGAGTGCCGGCGCCGAAGGGCGACGGCGCTCCGTAGGGGGCGTCCCCACGTCACAGCCGGCAGGGAGGACCTCGAGCGATCCGGCGCCGCGAGCAGGTCTCTGAGATCCAGCGTGCGCGGATCGTCGCTGCGATGATCGCGATCGTCTCCGAGCAGGGGGTGGAGCATACGCGAGCGTCGCACGAGTCGTGGCGCGCTCGGGGGTGTCGCGGCGCACGTTCTACGAGCTGTTCGTCGATCGCGAAGACGTGCTTCATCGCCGCGTTCGACCAGTGCGTCCAGCGGATCGCGGCGGTCGTGCTTCCGGCCTACCCGGCGCCGTCGAAGTGGCGCGAGCGGGTGCGGGCCGGGCTGACGGCGCTGCTCGAATTGCTCGACCGCGAGCCCGCTATCGCACGGCTCACGATCGTCGAGACGCTCGGCGCGGGCCACCGTGCGCTGGAGCGCCGCCGGCGCGGCATCGCCCAAATAATCATCCTCATCGACCAGGAGGGCAGGGAGTCCATCGCCGGCGAGGGTCCACCGCCCCTGACGGCCGAGGGCCTCGTCGGTGGCGTGCTCTCGCTGATCCACGCGCGGATCGTGGACGACGGCGACGCTCCGCTCATCGACCTGCTGGGCCCGCTGATGGCGATGATCGTGCTGCCCTATCTTGGTCCCGCCGCCGCGCGCCGTGAACTGGCTCTGGCGGGCACGGGCGCGCGGCCCGTCCCCAGCAGCCGCAACGGCGCGCGCACGGCCGGCCTCGACCCGCTGCGCGACCTGCACATGCGCCTCACCTACCGCACGATCCGCGTGCTGCTCGCGATCGGCGAGCTGAGCGGGCAGGACTCCCATCCCTCCAACCGTCAGGTAGCCGACCGCTCCGGCATCCGCGACCAGGGCCAGGTCTCAAAGCTGCTCGCGCGCCTGCGCCAGCTCGGGCTGATCGAGAACGTCGCGAGCCGCCGGGTCAAGGGCGAGCCGAACGCGTGGACGCTCACAAAGCGTGGAGCCGAGGTGCGCGAGGCGCTGTCGGTGTAGGCAGTAATCGCCAGGTGTGCCTGGGGCGCTTCAGGCGTCCCTCTGTTGTGTTGGAGGGGGCGATACCCTCACACGCATCTGTGGACCTGGCCTACTCGAATAGGTCAGTGGCCGTCACCAGAAGCACACCCTCGCCGACGGCACGCCGTTGCAGCGCCTTCGTGAAGCCGCGCCTCGCGAACAGGCGAGTCGCGCGTCCGCCGTGGGCCCCGCGATCGCGTCTCTGCCTGCCAGCAGCGCGTCCAGCGCGTCCTCGCCGACGGCTCGGCGTGACCACTTGCACGATCCCAGCAGCGTGTACCGGTTGCGATCAGCGCACGCTATGTCGATCTCGTGACGTCCGTCGCGCGACCACCACGAGCCGATCGCACTTGCGCTTCTTGCCTGCTCGACCTCCGAGTAGCGCGCGAGCCAGTGGCGGCACACGTCCTCGAAGATCCTGCCGACGTAAGTGTCGAGGTCAGCGGACACCTGATCCCACACGGCGTCTATCGCCTCGCCACGGTCAAGGCGGCTGCGATTCGGTGCAACGCGACGAAACCAGAAGCGAAAGAACGGGTCGCTCAGCTGCCAGAAGCCACGGCCGCCGTGGGTCTTGGGGGTGACGGGCGTCCTCTCCCGCACATAGCCCAGGTCGGCGAGCCGCTCGAGTGTCGCGGCCACATTGGAGCTCGGCAGCTCCAACAGGCCGGCGATCTGGGAGTTGCGGGTGCGCCCTGAGGCCGATCGCGGCGAGCACGCCGAAATAGCTCTTTGGATCGCGCACGCCCTGCTCCTCCCTGACCAGTGTCAGCGGCTCCTCATACAACGGCGCGCCCTTGCTCAAGATCGACTCGCGTACGACTCGCTCCAGAGGTCCTCGAGCCGGCCCACACCTGGTATTGGGGCGTTCCGCCAACCACGGCGTAGCGCTCGATCAATTCCTGCGCGGAGCTTCTGGCCGGTGCCAACTCCCGCGCATCGCGATAGTCCAGCGGCCCGATCGTCGGCCTGTATGAGGCGCGGCCGTGCAGCGGCGCCTCGCGCGAGAGCAGGCCCTCCATGAACGTCAGCACGCTGCCCGACAGCACGAGACATATCGGAGTTCCGCGAGCGTCCCAGCCGTCCCAGTGTCGCTGCACGATCGACGGCAACGCCGGCTCCGACACGCACGCATACTGGAACTCGTCGATCACGACCACGATGGGTCGCTCGCGTGCTTGGGCGTCGAGGAACTCAAAGGCCGCATCCCAGGAGTCGAAGCTCAGGGGGGGCGTCCCCGGCAGCAACCTGGCCGCCTCCGCGGCGAACGCGGCCAGCTGCACCGAGCGTGCGCTGCTCGTCGGCCTGATAGCTCACGACGTTCTCGCCGTTGAAAGCATGCGTCAGCAGAAAGGTCTTGCCCACCCGCCGTCGTCCGCGCATCACCACGAGGCTCGGCGCGGAGTCGCGTTGCTCCAGCAGTCGCTCCAGCTCCTGCTCACGATCCACCAGAGGTCGCATCGTCCCGCAATGCTATCGCATAGAATACTATTTTACGAAATACTATTCTATAAAGTAGCGAGGCGGGATGCGGGGGTTTCTCAAGCCCGCGTGCCCGCGGCCGCGCCCATGCGCTTGACCAGCAGCTTCGCGTCCTTCTCTGAGACCGTGCGCAGCTGGCCTTGGAACGCGAGCTTCCAGTGCTCGGCCGGCCACTTGCGCATGTGCTCCAGCTTGGTCGCCAGCTTCTCCGCCGGCACCCACTCGTCCTGCTCCAGCACGATCTCCGGCTCGGTCGGAAAGCGCCACGGGTACGCGTCGGCTTTGCCGGGCTTGCCGGGCCACAGCTTCGTGCGGTCCTCATACAGCTCGCCTGTGACCTTGATCGAGCCGGCGAACGCCATCACCTTCGTCAGGTACAGCACGATCCGGTCGCCCGGTTCGATGAGCAGCGCTCGCGGGCGGTTGCGCTCCTTGATCCCGATCACGCTGAAGCCGTGCTCGCGTGTGGCCTCGTGGTTTTCCGGCGAGGCGGTCAGGATCCAGGTTTGGGGGGCGGTGGCTGGCATCGGGCGGTGATTGTATGGCGGACCTTGGCGCGCGCGCTCAGTTGAGGAATGGCGCTGGGCGTACCGGCTTTTCCCTACCGGAGTCGGGAGTGGCGAGCCTACGCTCGAATTCGTCCACGAGACTGAGTAGTCCGACGGCTTCCCACGCGCGGTTGCGCCGGCCGACCGTGACCTGCTTGAGCACTCCGGCCGTATAGAGGTCATTCAGGGCCTTATGGGCAGCGCTGTTGCCGGCTCCGGTGAGCGCCATTGCGTGGTTCATGCGCAGGATCGGTTGTGCCGGCAATGCCTGGATCAGCTTGTGTGCGGTGCTGGCACGGCGGGGATTGCCGGCCTGCTCGAGCCAGCCGCGCTCAAGCTCGTCAAGCTCGCCGGCGAGATCGCGGGCCGCTCGACACGCCTTGATCACGGTGAGCGCAAAGTACAGACACCAATCTTCGAGATTGCCCTCGCGATATGAAGTGAGGCCATGGATGTAGCTGTCGCCGTTGGTGGCGAGCACCAGCGACACCGGCGGCACGAAGCGTGGAGCGAGGGCCGCGCGACGGTAGACGACGTGGATCAGGCAACGGCCTGTGCGTCCGTTTCCGTCGGGGAACGGATGGATCGTCTCGAACTGGGCATGGGTGATCGCGGCCTGCAGGGTCGGCGACATGTCACGGCGGTTGATGAACGCGGCGAGATCGGCAAGCAAGCGCCCAACCTCGGTCTCGGGTGGCGGCACGAATGCCGCTCCCCAGGGGCTGTGGTTGCTTCCCCCGATCCAGTTCTGGCTCTTGCGAACAACGCCGGCGATATGGGAGTCGCGTGTCTGCTCCATCAGCACGCGGTGCACGTCGACGATCGCTGCCGGTGTCAGCTCCGCGAGCGCTGAGGTGACCGTGATCGCATACTCCATCGCGGCGATGTTGCCCAAGATCGACTCGTCGGTCGTGTCGCGGTATTGGTCCTCTCCGGCTATGGCCGCTCTAGCAAGTCGCCTATGCGACATCACCAGACCCTCGATGCGCGAGGAGGCGACCGACTCCTGGCGCAACAGCTGGCGTGACAGCGCCTCCAGGCCGGTCACGCTCGGCAGATCGTCGTTGAGCTCTCGCACAGCCTCATCGGCCTCCTGTAGCGCTCTGGCGGCGGACGCCGGCAGCACCGGATCGATGTCCGCGATCTCCTCCGGCACATAGGCCTCGTAGTCGAACTGCATTCTGAAGCCTTGCGCCGCCGGGAGCGACGGATCGGGCGTCCAGCGACGTGTCACATACTGTCCCAAAGTTGGACTAGCCTAGCATCTTGGACCGACTTATAGGATAAGTTGGACTATGGGCCAGTCTTGTTATGGGTTATGCAGCGCGCGGCCTTGGCTTTCGCTTTCGACGGCGCCTTCACCACAATCGAGCCGGTCGCCACTTCTTCGTTGCCCGCGAGGTCTTTCGCCCTGAGCACGACCCCATAGGTGCCCGCCTTCGACGGCGTCACCCACAGCAGTCGCGGCTTGCCGCCTTCGACGGTCACGTTGTTGCTCCACACCGTTTTTTCGCCGAGCTTGATCGTCATGCTCACGCTCGACACCTTCGACAGTTCGATCTGCACACCCGCGCGTTCGTTTGCGCCCACCGTCTGGGTCAGCAGTGCGATCACCGGCGGCGTCTTCTCGTATTCGCGGAATTTCTTGCCGGTGGTGCAGTAGATCTGATCGCCCGGTATCGGTCCGGTGGTCGGCGTCAGCGGCTCGCCCTTGCTCGTCTTTTCGCACAGGTGTTCGAGGAATTCGGCGAGCAGTTCGTGGTAGCTGAGGTCCGATTCGGAGTGCTGGTCATACATCGACCATGCGCCCGTGTCGTAGTGGGGCGTCTCCGCGCGCGCCTCCGCGTCGCCCGCTTCGAACAGCTGCTGGCCGACCGGGTCGCCCGTCAGCTTCGTGTATTCGTAGAGGCCCACGAGGCTCTGGATGAAGCCGTTGAGGATGCGCTCGGTGGGAGCGTAGGTGTACTCCAGATATGTGGCCCCCGCGGGGGTTGCAACCCGCACACCCACAGGGGGCGGGGTCTTGAAGATCCCGAGCGCCTGCTGTGCCGCGGTCAGATACGCCTGTTCGTGAGTCTTCGACCACGCGCGCGAGAGCACCTGCAGTGCTGTGCCCTGCGACAGGCCGCTCGTCCACGGCGGCGAGCCGCCGTCGAAGTGGAACATGTATTCCCACGCGATCCCGCCCGCGCGCTGGGTGGCGAGTGCGATCGCTTCGTTCAGCACTTCCTTCAGTGCGGTCGTTTCTTTGTCCAGGAAATACGCGTTCGCCTTGCCGAAGGTCGCCAGCCACTGGATCTCGATGCCCTGGCCCGGGTAGTACTCCCACACGATCCGGCTGCCCGTGAAGTACACGCGCTGATCGGCTCCCAGCAGCGGTTCGGTGGTCCACCACTGGCGGTTGTGTTCAAGCGTCGTGAACACAACCGCCAGGCGCGATGGGATCAACTGACCAGCGCTTGCCATCGCTTCGATGTTTGACAGCACCGACCCCAGTTCCTCAGCACGCGTGCCCGACAGTTTGCGCAGCGAGCTCTTGGCCGCGCTGTAGGCGCCCTGATACTGCTTGTAGGACGCTTCGGTGATCGCACCGCTGCTCTGCAGCTTCTGAAGTGCGGCGGTCACCGTTACGGTGCGGCTCGCCCCGGCGCCACCTGGCAGCGCCCACAAGGTGCCGATCGCGCTCAGGAGCACAAGCAGCGCGAGCGCGCGCCAAGTCTTGGGTGAACGCATCGGCCTGATGCTAGGCTCATTCGCGTCTTGCGCCGCAGCAAACGTTGCAGCGCGCCGTCTGGGTCTCGGCAATGAGGGCACTCTTGAAGAACACCACCATCCGCGCCTCAGTTGCGCTTCTGCTCGCGATCTGCGGCATTTGCGTGCTCTCGGCTTGCGGCAGCTCCTCCTCCGGCGACCCCCAGGCGCTGCTCAACGACACGTTCTCCTCGCCCAAGCAGATCGAAAGCGGCAACGTCAACCTGTCGCTCTCCCTTGGATCAGCGGGCTCCAGCACAGCCGACAAGTCGCTCGCGGTGCATCTCAGCGGCCCATTCGAAAACGCGGGCGCCGGCAAGCTCCCACGCTTTGCCCTGCAGCTCGGGCTCACCGCCAACGGTCACGCGTTGCCGGTTGGCGCCACCTCGACCGGCTCCTCGTTGTACGTCGCGATCGCCGGGACATGGTTCTCGCTACCGCAGAGCACCTACACGGCGCTCCAGCAGAGCTACGCGCAGGCGACCAAGCGGGCGTCCAGCACAAAGGTCCGCTCGACGTTCGCCTCACTTGGGATCGAACCCGGCAAGTGGTTGTCCGATCCCGCGGAAGTGGGCACCACCACGATCGACGGGGTCGAAACGATTCATTTGACCGCGTCGGTCAACGTAGCCGGCTTCCTCGCCAACGTCTCCAAACTCTCTCAGGCCGGCAGCGCGCTCGGGTTCAGCTCCGCGGTTCCCGGGGCCTCGCTGTTCACGCCGAGCGCGATCGAAGAACTGGCCAAGTCGGTCAAAGTGGCCACCGTCAACGTCTACACCGGCAAGAGCGACCACATGCTGCGTCGCCTCGAACTCGACGCGACCGTCGCCGCTAATGCGCAGACGAAGGCGATCCTCAGTGGGCTGAGCAGCGCCAACGTCAAGCTCCTGCTCGAACTCTCAGACCTCAACCAGCCGCAGAAGATCGCCGCACCCAGCAAACCCGAGTCCGCCTCCCAGTTGTTCCCCGCTTTGGAGCAGTTGATCGGCACGATCGAGGGCACCGGGGAATCGGGCTCCAGCGGCGTGCTCGAACAGCTCAGTAAATAGGGCTTATAGACCCTCTGGGTCCAGTTCGGCCAAGGTGCGTCGCACCTCCTCCTCGACGTCCATCGGCTCTTCGCCGCTGCGCATCCTGCGTTCGTTGCGCGCGACCACCAGTTGGCGCACCTCTTCAGTCAACGCCACGTCGTGTTTGCCGATCGCATCGCCTGTCCCCGCCTGATCGAGCAGCGCCAGCTCCGCGTCGATGTCGAGCGCCTGCCCGCCTCCGCGCACGAGCCTGTCGCTGCGCGCCTGCAGCATCTGGCGGATTTCCTGCTCGCGCTCGACCTCGGCCTGCGGCGAGTTGGGCGCCGGTGCGTTGGACGGGCCCACCGTCAATCCGCCCTCGCCGATCTTGTCGTACACGCTGCCGCCGGCCAGGAACGAGCCCACGCCGACGAGAAAGAACATCACGACGGCCCCCACCACCACGATAGTGATCGGTTCCATCGCTTGATTGTGGCTCACTTCACGCGATCGTGCGGGACGGGGCGCCGTTCACGGCCAGAGCGAGTGGCGTTGATGGCCGGAGCACGTGGTTGTGCGCGGGGGTTGCCGCCGGTGGGGATGCTCCGCTACCCTTTCCTGTGCCGGGATTGACTGACTAGTCAATCTATATACGCGTCACGTCCGAGGAGAACCCCAGCACCATGGTCGATTTCACGCTCACCGACGAGCAGAAGAACCTTCGCGAAATGGCCCACGACTTCGCCGAGAAAGAGATCCGGCCGGTCGCATGGGAGTACGACAAGGACGGCACCTGGCCGGCTGACATCATCGAGAAGGCCTGGAGTGTTGGCCTGATGAATACTCACATCCCCGAGGAGTACGGCGGACCCGGCGCCGGCTACCTCGACGGCTGCCTGATCGAGGAGGAGCTGTCCTGGGGCTGCTCCGGCATCCAGACCTCGCTCGGCTGCAACGGCCTCGCGACCGCGCCGATCGCGCTCGGTGGCTCTGAGGAGACCAAGAAGAAGTACCTGAGCATGCTCACCGAGGAGCCCAAGCTCGCCTCCTTCTGTCTCACCGAGCCCGACGCCGGCTCGGACGTGTCCGGCATGCGCACCACCGCCGTCAAGCAGGGTGACAAGTACGTCATCAACGGCTCCAAGTGCTTCATCACCAACGGCGGCTACGCCGACTACTACACGGTCTATGCCAAGACCGACAAGGACGCCGGCCACCGCGGCATCTCCGCCTTCGTGGTGGAGCGCGACTGGGGCGTGGTCGTGGACAAGAAGGAGGACAAGCTCGGTCAGCGTGCGTCGAACACCGCCACGATCTCCTTCAACGACGTCGAGGTTCCCGCTGAGAACCTGCTCGGCGAGGAAAACGCCGGTTTCAAGCTCGCGATGATGACGCTCGACCGCACGCGCCCAGGCGTTGCCGCGATGGCCACCGGGATCGCGCGCGCCGCGTTTGAATTCGCCACCGACTACTCGCGCGAACGCGTCCAGTTCGGTGTGCCGATCGCGATGCACCAGGCAATCCAGTTCATGATCGCCGACATGGCCACCGAAATCGAGGCCGCGCGTCTGCTCACATGGAAGTCGGCGGTGCTGCTCGATCAGGGCCAGCGCAACACACTCGTCTCCTCGCACGCCAAGCGCTTCGCCGCCGACGCCGCGATGAAGATCGCCACCGACGCCGTGCAGGTCTACGGTGGCTATGGCTTCATCAAGGAGTACCCCGTCGAGAAGCTGTTCCGCGACGCGAAGATCATGCAGCTTTATGAGGGCACCTCGCAGATCCAGCGTCTTGTGATCGCACGCGAAACGCTGCTTCCTCGGCGCGTCGAGGAGCCGGCGGCCGTTTGATGTTCGTGTTCAAGGCCGCCGTCGTCGGGGCGGGCACCATGGGCGGGCAGATCGCCCAGACGATCGCCGCCGCCGGCTTCCCGGTCGTGCTCAAGGACATCAACCAGGATCTCGTGCAGGCGGGCTTGGACGAGGCCCGCAAAGTGACCGAGGGCCAGGTCGGCAAGCTGGTGAAGAAGGAGCGCATCACCGCCGAGCAGGGTGCCGCCCAAATCGAGGAGATCCTCGGCCGGATCGAAGGCACCACCTCCTATTCGGGCTTTGGTGACGTCGACTTCGTGATCGAGGCCGTGCCGGAGCGGATGGAGATCAAGCAAGCTGTGTTCGCCGAGCTCGACGCGGTCACTCCCGGACACGCCATCCTCGCCTCCAACACCTCCTCGCTCTCGATCGGCGAGATCGGCGAGGCCACGATGCGCCCGGACAAGGTCGTCGGCTTCCACTACTTCTATCCGGCCTCGGTGATGCCGCTTGTGGAGATCGTCGAGGGCGAGGAGACCTCCCCGGAAACGGTCACGGCGGCGCTCACCTTCGCCCAGGCGATCCGCAAGCAGCCGATCGCCTGCCTGGAGGTACCTGGCTTTGTCGTGAACCGCATCCTGATGGCGGGAATGTCTGAGATCTGGCGTGAGCAGGAGGAGAAGAAACTCTCGATCAAGGCGATGGACGAGGGAATCGGTGCAGCTGGGGTGGTACCGATGGGCCCCTACTTCCTCGTCAACCTGCTTGGACTGGACACTGTGCTGCACGTAGCAGAACACGTTGCAGACGCTTACGGCGATGAGCGCTTCTACGTGCCCAAGGGCATGCAGAAGCTCGTCTCCGAAGGCAAGCTCGGCGCGAAGACCGGCGGCGACGGTGTCTATAGCCCCAGCGGCGAGGCCAACCTCAAAGGCGACGCCGATCCCGACGTGGCCGAGATCGTCGAGCTGCTCACGCTGAAGACGTTCACAGAGGCGGCATTGGTGTTGCAGGAGGGCGTTGCCACCCACCGCGACATCGACTTCGGGATGATGGCCGGCGCCGGTCTCGACCCGCGCCGTGGCCTGATGCCGCCTTTCATGAAGGCCGACATCGAAGGGCTCGACTCGGTGCTCGAGCGCCTCGAGAACGCAGCCGAGCGTTATGGCGAGCGCTTCGCCCCGCCGGCGATCCTGCGCCGCCTGGTGGCGCAGGGCCGACTGGGCCAGAAGAGTGGTCAGGGCTTCTACGCCTACCCCCAGCCGGACGCGGAGCAGCCGAAGGTGGAGGTGGTCAAGCTCGAGACACGCCCTGACGGCGTCGCGATCGCCTGGCTTGCAAACGGTCAGATGAACTCGATCTCCCCACAGGTGATCGAGGACCTCGGCAAGGTCTGGAGCAAGGTCAAGAGCAGCGACGTGCACGCGCTTGTGATCGCGTCCTCCAACCCGTTCCTGTTCAGCGCGGGCGCCGACATCAAGGCGTTCACTTCGATGGACGCAGAGTCCGGCGAGCGGCTGGTCCACGCCGCCCATGCGCTGCTGCGCGAATTCGGCTCAGAGGGGATCGCCACGATCGCGGCTGTCAACGGGCTCGCGTTCGGCGGCGGTTGCGAGCTTGCGATGGCCTGCGACGTGCGCATCGCCGCACGCTCGGCGACCTTCGGCCAGCCGGAGATCAAGCTCGGGATCATCCCCGGCTTCGGCGGCACGCAGCGCCTGCCGCGACTCGTCGGTGAGAACAAGGCTCTGGAGATGAACCTCGTCGGCGATCCGATCCTGGCCGAAGAGGCCTTCGAACTCGGCCTGGTCAACCGCATGGTCGAGGATCACGAACTGCTTGACACCGCACTTGCGTGGGCTCGCAAACTGGCCGCACAAGCCCCGATCGCGCTCGCGCAGATCAAGCAGGTCTCAGGCGCCGGCGATCTCGATGAGGGGATCGAGGCCGAGAAGCGCGGCTTTGCCACCGCGTTTGGCAGCGAGGACGCCAAGGAGGGCATCTCGGCCTTCCTGGGCAAGCGCGCGCCGCGCTTTCAGGGCCGCTAGCGGCTTGACGGGGTTACAACCCCGAATCGTCCTACCGCGCTAGACGTTGCGGGAGCCCGCGGGGCGAGAGGTGTGTATTCATTTTTTTGAGGTGTGCGATAGTAGCTACAAATTGTATCCACAATGGTAAATCATCAAAAAATATAACCACTACCTGTCGCCTCCCAGTCCTCGGGTGTTGCCATTGCACCCAAAGTTGCCGCGATAATTCAAGGTAATCGGAGCGTCTGCCGACACATCCGTCCATGGCGATCCCAAAGGTTGGATCCAACAGCGAGACGATCGAGGGAGAGGAGCCGTCTCCCGCGGCGCGGATGGAGCTGGAACGCAACTTGAGGCGTCTCGGCGAGACGCTGAACGAGCGCACCGATGAGGTAGTCGAGGGCATTCGCAGGCGCAACGAGGAATCGGGCGTGGCGCTCGAGCCGATTGTCGAGGAGAGCTTCGTGAAGGTCGGCACCGTCTCGACGGTTGCGGTGGCCAGGTGGATGGCGGGGGAAAGCCCAGAGGTCGCCCGTGAGGTGGGCCAGGAGTCTTGGAACATTTTCGGCCAGCTGGCCGCGCAACGGGCCGCGCCGCTCAACGAGGTCACCAAGCGCTGCCTGCGTTGGCGTGACGCCGCCGCGGACATGGTTTGCGAGACGGCCACCGCGCTCGAGCTTCCCCAGACAGTGGTCGACCGGGCGCTGTCGATGTTGCAACGCAGTCTCGACGTGACGCTCGTGCGCATGTGTCAGTCCTTCGAGGCCGAGCGCCGGCGCTCCCACGAGGAGTTGACTCGCCGCCAAGAGGAGCTTGCGTTCATGGCCACCCACGACTCGCTCACCGGGCTTCCGAATCGCACGCTGATTCTCGACCGTGTCGAGCAGATGCTGGTGCGCGCGCGTCGCAACCAGACTCCGGTGGCGGCGCTGTTCATCGATCTCGACAACTTCAAGGGCATCAACGACACGCTCGGGCACGGCATCGGCGACCGGCTGCTGTGCGCGGTCGCCGCGCGCTTGGAGGGCGTCGTGCGCGACATTGACGCGCTCGGGCGCCTCGGCGGCGACGAGTTCGTCGTTGTGGCTGAAGGCATGTCGCTTGCGGCCGGACCGGAGCTGATCGCCGAGCGCCTGCTGTCGGCGCTCGCGCAGCCGTTCAAACTGAAGGGCGCCGAGAGCACGCGTCTGGTCGTCACCGCGAGCGTTGGGGTTGCGATGGGCGATCGCGCCACCGCCGAAGAGCTCTTGCGCGACGCCGACATCGCCATGTATCGCGCCAAGTGGGAGGGCAAGAACGGCTACGTGGTGTTCGAGTCCGGCATGCAGGACGTGGTGCAGACCAAGATGGAGCTCGAGATGGACCTGCGTGACGCCTACGCCAAGGAAGAGTTCTTCGTCGTCTACCAGCCCACGTTCGACCTGCGGGCGATGGTCCCCACCGGGATGGAGGCTCTGATTCGCTGGCGTCATCCCACGCGTGGCGTCGTGCAACCCGATGACTTCGTGCCGTTGCTGGAGGAGACAGGCTTGATCGTAGAGGTCGGCAGATGGGTGCTCGGCGAGGCTTGCCGTCAAGGCGCCGAATGGCGCGAGGCCGGCCACCCTGTGGGTGTCGCGGTCAACGTCGCCGCCCGCCAGCTCGATCGCGACGTGTTCGTCGATGAAGTCCGAGAGGCGCTGAGCGACTCGGGCCTGCAGCCCGACGCGCTCACGCTCGAGATCACAGAGACCACGATCATGAGCAACGCCGAGGAGACCGCTCGCCGACTTGCGATCATCAAGGAGCTGGGGGTGCGCGTCGCGATCGACGACTTCGGCACCGGCTACTCCTCGCTTGCCTATCTGCAGCGCTTCCCCGTCGACGCGCTGAAGATCGACCGCTCGTTCATCTCCAGAATCCAAGAGGACACTGACGGCGAGACGCTGATCAGAACGCTCGTGCAGCTCGGCAAGTCGCTGTCGATCGAGACGCTCGCCGAGGGCATCGAGCAAGCTCGCGAGCTGACGCTGTTGCAAGAGGAGAGCTGTGACACGGGTCAAGGCTTCCTGTTCGCTCGTCCGCTCGACGCGGAGGCCTGCCAGTCGTTCCTGGAGAACTGGGCGGGGTCGGACACACCGGCGCCGCCGGATGCTCCCCGTTTGACGGCCTGAGCGCCGGCGTCGTCGCCGGCAAAGCCGCGGGGGCCAACCACCTTCGTGCGCGGGAGCTAACCCACCTTCACGAGGTCTCGCGCGGGTGCGATCCGCCAGCGCGCCGCGAGGTCCGCAAGCTCGCCTTCCAGCGCCCAGCGGTCGGCCAGCGGCTCGCCCTCGTATTCGACGCTCGCCCCCTTGAGTGTCATCGAGCCGCTGTTGTCGCCGATCGCTCGCAGCTCGGCCACCTCCTGCTCGCTGAGTCGCGGCTCGGAGGGCAGCGTGGCAAGCTCGGCGCGCTTGTCCTCGATCGACCGGGCGCTCGCGCCGCTCTCCTGGATCAGCGTGGGGGCGACGCAGTGCACCATCGGCTGCGCGAGATTCCACTGGCAGGCGAGCTGCAGCGTCGTGAGATCGTGGCGTTGCGCGTAGGGGCGCATACGCTTGAGCTTCGCCACCCCCGCATCGACCCATCCGTCGGGGCGGAACTTGCGATGGTCGTACTCGGCGAACTCGTGTCCGCCGCGGACATCGTCGTGAAACACGCCGCCGTAGTCGACAACGCGTGTGATCAGTCGCACATCGTGGGTCGCGGCCGCCTCGAGTACCAGCTCGCCCGGCCACGGCTCCATCGGGCTGAGGATGATCATCGCCCAGTCGATCAGCTCTCCGAAGCGCTCGATGCAATCGATCAGGTCCAGCGTGAAGCCGTTCGCCGGGCCGGGCGCCACGCCAAGCAGCCGCGTCAACCCCGCCTCGCGCACGGCTGCCATCCCCTCCCACACAGCCTCGCTCGTGTAGCCCGTGCGATCGGGGTTGTGCAGCAGCAGCAGATCGAACTGCTCGGCGCCGAGACGCTCGAGGCTCCGCTCCGCCGCCATGCGTATGTAGGCGCCGTAGTCGCCCGCGGCGCGCAGGCGCGGGTCGGTGAAGCGTGGGAAGCCCTTCGCGCCTTCGCGCTCGCCCTCGTAGAAGTCGTGTCCGATCGCGCCGATCAAACAGAAGCTGTCGCGCTCGACGCCCTCGATCGCCGCGCCGAGCACGCGATCGGCCTCGCCCGCGCCGTAGGCGTCGGCGCTCATCACCGTGTCGATCCCATCGCCGGGACGCAACAGCGCGAGCAGACGCTCCTGCTCCAGCGGCTCGCCGAAGTGCATGAAGCGCCCACCGCTCCAAGTGCCGATCGCCGTTCTCGTGGGGTCCATCGTCACTGCAGAGTAGAGCTGTGCGCGGTGCGAGCGCGCAGCGCCGCTTCCAGTCGCTCGAGCGCATGACGCACGCTCTGCTCCTCGGGCTCCTGTGCGGATGGGGGAAGCGCCGCGTGGGCGGCCTTGACTACGCCTGGTTGCAACTGCTCCAGCTCCTCGATCCGCTCGCGCAGGTCCTCACGCCGCTCGCCCGCCAGCTCCACCAGTGCGGCGGCATAGGCGTGTTCCAGCTCGATCGCGGCAAGCGCCACACGGGAGCCGTCGAGGTCAAGCCGCGCCCGCAGTACCAGCTCCTCGCACAGCAGATGACTCTCACGAGCGGACAGCAGCGCAGCCAATCGCTCCTGCGGGCGCAACACGCTCGCGCGTCGGCCGGCTCGCTTGTCTGACAGCAACAGATCGCGTGCGCTTACCCACAGTCCGTCGGCCACATGCTCGCCCTCGCCGAAGCCTGCACGCACGACCAGCGCTTGCGCGGGCGAGACTTCGTGGGTGTAGGGCTCCGCTGAGGCGATGCGATGGGCGAACAGCATGCGGTTGAGCACATCCGCGGCCATCTGGGCCTCGCGCTCGGCATCGAGCTCTCGCAGCCACGCGCGCGCCTGGTTATCGGCCGACAACGCGACGGGGTCGATGATCGTCGCGCGTGTCACAGGCACTGGAGTCGGTCCTGGCTCGGGGTCGACACGACGTGTGCGAGTGCGGCGGCCGAGCAGCCCCCGGCGATCGGCGCCAACAGTGCTCAGCACGATCACGTGCTGGGGCTCCCTCGTGTCCGGCGCGACGGTCGCCTTGCGCAGCAGGTAGCGGCCGTCCGCGCGGTCCGAGCTCCCACGGGAGCTCCATCTGCACGAAGGTGAACAAGCGCGTGGGCACAAGCGCACGGTACCCTGTAGCGGATGTCCGACGGTAAGAGAGCGGCCTCGGGGCTGCGCGAGCGTTTGGCCGACGGCGCCGAGGACAAGCTTGGCAAGGCGCTGGCCGATCTGATCGAGAATCCCCTGGTGTCGGGCACGATCGGTCGGGCGTTCGATGCTCGCGACCGTGCCGCCCAGGCACAGGAGCTTGCACTCAGCGCGTTGAACCTGCCGACTGCGGCCGACATCGAACGTCTCACGCGCCGCTTGCGCTCGGTGTCCCAGCGCCTGGAGGGCATCGAGGACGGCGTGCATCGTCTCAATCGCGCGCTCTCAGACGGGGGGATCGACACGCGCCTGTCGGCCGTTGAGGATCAGCTGAAGACGCTGAGTGGGAAGTTGGCCCCGAAAGGCAACTCCGCGGCTACGCCCAAGACCGCCGCCGCGAGCAAGGCCACGAAGGCCGCGCCCAAACGGACGGCGACGGCACCCAAGCGCACAGCGACAGCCAAGCGCACCGCGGCGACACCCAAGCGGGCGGCAGGCAGCCGCTCGGGGCGCGCCTCGAAGACCGACAAGAGCGCCTGAGCTATACGGCGAGCGCGGCGGCGGCCGCGCGGCCCATCGCCTCGACCGCCGTCGCGAGCGTGTGGTCGTCAATGCGGGTACGAGCGCCGGTGGCGTCGAACGTGTCGGTGACGATCAGCAGGCAGCCGACTTCGATCCCGGCGGCGGCGGCCACCGCGAACAGGCTCGACGCCTCCATCTCCACAGCGATCGCGCCCGCCGCGCTCCATTCTTGCGGGCGCCGATCATTGGGGTCGTAAAACAGGTCGGTGCTGACGATCCGCCCTTGGTGGTGTGCTCGCCGATCGGAGGGTTTGCTCGCGTGCGAGTCTGCTTGCCCACCAGGGTGCCCCTCTGCCGCTCCGTCCTCGAGTGCACCCAGTAGCGCGTCGGCAAGACGCGGATCGGCACGCGTGAGCTCGCCCGCTCCCAGCGCCGCACTGGTGCCATCGGCGGCAATCGCCTCACGCGCGAGCACCAACTCGCCGAGGCCAAGCATCGGATCCAGTGCTCCGCAGGTGCCCACGCGGATCGCGCGTCGCACGCCGAGCGCGATCAGCTCGTGCAGCACGATCGCCGCGCTCGGGCCGCCCATGCCGGTGCTCTGCACGCTCAGTGGCCGCCCGTCGGCGGCGGTGCCCGTGTAGCCCCACAGCCCGCGGTGGTGGTTGAACATGAGTGGTTTCTCCAACAACAACTGCGCGAGCGCGAGCGCGCGGCCTGGGTCGCCAGGGAGCAGCACCCGCTCGGCAAGCGCAGCCGTCGGGTGCAAGTGGATCGTTCGGGTCTCGCTCAAGACCGCGACCCCGCGCTCGGGCGCGAGCGGATCGGCTCGATGTGATTCACGGCCGGCGACTTTAGACTGCCCTCGATGAACGCGTCCAGGACAGATGAGCCGGAGGGCGCCGATGAGCCGACATCCGCCCAGCCTGCGTCGGATGCCCACGAGCTGACACTCGCCCAGGTGGCGATGCGCGCCGGGGTCTCCCCGGCGACGGTGAGACGCTGGGTGAAGGATGGGCTGGTGCCCCAGTACGAAGGGGTGTGGACGCAGGCGGCGGCTTCGCACGTGCGGATCGTCGCGCGCTTGCGCGAGCGCGGTCACAAGATCGAGCAGATACGCGCGGCCTCCCAGAGCGGCGGCCTTGCGTTTGGCTACGTGGACGAACTATTGCCGACTTCCAACATGCGCTACACGCTGGAAGAAGCCGCGGAGGCGACCGGCATGGACCCGCAGACGATCGAGCGGATCGTGGGGGCGATGGGGCTGAGCGTGCTGACCGTCGAGTCGATCTCCGAGGAGGACCTGGAGGTGCTGCGCTACGGCGCGAACGTCCTCGCGGCGGGTTTTCCCCAGCAGGCGCTGATGCAGATCGCGCGCGTGTACGGGCAGGCGATGGCCCAGATCGCCGACGCCGAGGTGCGGCTGTTCCACCTGTATGTGCACGAGCCCCTTATGCGCGAGGGTGTGCCGGGCGTCGAGGTGGTCGAGCAGATGGAGTCGATCACGCGCGAGATGCTGCCGTTTGCGCTGCCGTTCATCAACTACCTGCACGGCCGTCTACTGGCCCATTTCGTCGAGCAGGATGTGATCGGCCACATCGAGGCGGACCTCGACATCGAGATTGCCGCGGAGGGACAGATGCGGGTGAGCATCGCGTTCGCCGACCTCGCCGGCTACACGCGCCTGACCGAGGAGCACGGCGATGAGCAGGCGGTGGACACGGTCGAGCGATTCGTGGAGATCGTCGAGCGCACACTGCCGATCGAGGCGCGCGTGATCAAGACGCTCGGCGACGAGGTGATGGTGGTGGGTGCCGATCCGGTCGCGCTCACTTCCTGGGCGGTGGATCTCGGCGCGGAGCTGCCCGAGGGCTCGCCCGCGCCGCGGATCGGCATCCACAGCGGCGCGGCGCTGTATCGAGACGGGGACTACTACGGCCGCGAGGTCAACCGCGCGGCGCGCGTGGTGGCACGCGCGGCCGGTGGCGAGGTGCTGGTGACGCGAGCCGTCGTTGACGCTGCCGCCGGAGTCAACGGACTGCGCTTCGAGCTAATCGGCGAAATCGGCTTGAAGGGGTTCACCGAGCCGACCGAGCTGTTCCAGGCGTTCTCCTCGGAGGGGTAGGGCGATGACCGTCGCCGAGCTGCGCGAGCGAGTGCGTGCCGGCGGTCTGCTCACGGGCGATGCGAATGTGGTCGCGATGCTCTCCGGTGGGCGCGATTCGGTATGCCTGCTGGACGTCGCCGTGGCACTGTGTGGCGCCGCGCGCGTGCATGCGCTGCACGTCAACTACGGCCTGCGCGCCGAGTCAGACGGGGACGAGGCTCACTGTCGTGAGCTGTGCGAGCGCCTGAGCGTCGAGCTGGAGGTCGTGCGCGTGCAGCGAGCGCCGGGCGCGAGCGGGAACATGCACGCGTGGGCGCGTGAGCTGCGCTACGCAGCGGCGATGAGCCTTGCCGAGACCCACGAGGCGCTCGTTGCCACAGGTCACACCGCAAGCGACCAGGTCGAGACGATCCTCTACCGCCTGGCCTCCTCGCCTGGACGCCGAGCGCTGCTTGGCATGTCAGAGCGCGACGGGGTGCTTGTGCGGCCATTGTTGGGGCTGACACGCCAAGCGACCGGCGACTACTGTCGGGAGCTGAAGCTCGCGTGGCGCGAGGACTCGAGCAACGACAGCGAGCGCTACGCTCGCGCACGCGTACGCCATGGACTGCTCGTGGCGCTCGACGCGGTGCACCCGGCGGCGCAAGCCAACGTGCTGCGCACCGCCGAGCTGCTGCGCGAGGAGACCGAGCTGCTGGACGCGCTCGTGGACGGTGAGCTGGCGGGCCGGGACAGCGTCGCGATCGAGCGTCTGCGCGAATTGCCCCAGGGGCTGGCACGGCTCGTGGTGATCCGCCTGGCCGAGCGCGCGGCCGGCACGTTCGTACCGCAGGCGGGCGAGCGCGTCGCTGAGATCTTCGCGCTCGCGGCGCGCGGGGGGCGGGCTGAGCTGCACGTGGGGGGGCTCGCCGGCGCGGTGATCGAGCGCGGCGAGCTGCGCATGGTCGCGATCCCGCCGCGTGAGCAGCGCTGAGGCACTCAGCGCCGGATGGGAGCAGCGTCAGGATGCGAGCAGCGCTGAAGCGTCGGGACGCCCCAACCCACGATCGCCGCTCCTCGCGCGCCGGCGGTGGGCAGGTCAATACACTCCGGGGCGTGGCACCCATACCAGAGCGCGTCGCCTCGGCGAGCACGGGGGAGAGCAGCGAAGTGGGGGAGGTGCTCGTGGCCGCCGAGGACCTGCAGCGGCGTGTGCGCGAGCTCGGCGAGTCGATCTCGCGCGATTACGCCGGACGGCCGCTGTTGCTCGTGGGTGTGCTCAAGGGCGCCGTGTTCTTCCTATCCGACCTGATGCGCTTCATCGACATCCCCGTGGAGGTCGATTTCATGGCGGTTGCCTCCTACGGCTCGGCGACCGACTCCTCCGGGGTGGTGCGCATCCTCAAGGACCTCGACATCGCGATCGAGGGTCGCGACGTGCTGATCGTCGAGGACATCGTGGACTCAGGGCTGACGCTGCAGTATCTGCTGCGCAACCTCGGCTCGCGCAACCCGGCGTCCCTGGAGGTGTGCGCGCTGCTCACCAAGCCCGACCGGCGCAAGGTCGATCTGCCCACGCGCTACGTCGGCTTCGAGATCCCCGACCGCTTCGTGATCGGCTACGGGCTCGACTACGCCGAGCGCCATCGCAACCTTCCGTTCGTTGCGGTGCTTGAGCGTTAGAAGACCATGGGCACGACCAGTCATCCAAAAAATTCCGCCCTCGACGACCGTCGGGCACACGGGTGCGCCCTCGGTCCTCGAACGCCCAAACGGCCGGTGATTGCGGCCTCTCGTGGTAGGCTGAGGGACTGGCGGGCTGGCCCTCCAATGGCGCTGGCACCCAGGATCTAAGCCCATGAGTCGATTCTTCAAGAGCGCCGCATTCCCGATCCTGATTGTGGTTGTGCTCGCCTTCTTCCTGTCGAAGTTGATTGTTCCCAGCGCGCAGAAGGGGCACGAACACACCTATCGGACGCTCGTCACCGAAAACATCCCGCGCCACGAAGTGAAGTCGGCCGAGCTGAAGGTCAAAGACAACTCGGTCGCCGTAGAACTCAACAACAAGGAAAAATTCGAAGTCGGCTACGTGGACCAGGCCGCCCCGACCCTGATCGCCGATCTCGAAAAAGCGGGCGCCGGCACCAAGTTCAACATCGAATCCAACAAGACCAGCATCTGGCCGACGCTGCTCACGTATCTGCTGCCGCTCGTGCTGATCCTCGGCTTCTGGTTCTTCCTCATCAATCAGGTCCAGGGGGGAGGGTCGCGCGTGATGAGCTTCGGCAAGTCGCGCGCCAAGCGATTGTCAGCGGACTCCCCCAAGATCACTTTCCGTGACGTCGCCGGGGTCGACGAGGCCGTTGAGGAGTTGCACGAGATCAAGGAGTTCCTCGAGAACCCCAAGAAGTTCCAGGCCCTGGGGGCGCGAATACCCACCGGGGTGCTCCTGTACGGGCCTCCGGGGACAGGCAAGACGCTGCTGGCGCGCGCCGTCGCGGGTGAGGCGGGCGTGCCGTTCTTCTCGATCTCGGGCTCGGATTTCGTGGAGATGTTCGTAGGTGTCGGCGCCTCGCGCGTGCGTGACCTGTTCGAGCAGGCCAAGCAGAACTCGCCCTGCATCATCTTCATGGACGAGATCGACGCTGTCGGGCGCCATCGCGGCGCGGGCCTCGGCGGCGGTCACGACGAGCGCGAGCAGACGCTCAACCAGCTGCTTGTCGAGATGGACGGCTTCGAGGCCAAGGACAACATCATCATGATCGCGGCCACCAACCGGCCCGACATCCTCGACCCCGCGCTGCTGCGCCCCGGCCGCTTCGACCGCCAGATCGCCGTCGACCGCCCCGACCGCAAGGGTCGCGCGAAGATCCTCGAGGTGCACACGCGCGGCAAGCCGCTCGCGAAGGTGATCGACATCGACGCGCTCGCGGGGCAAACTCCGGGCTTCACCGGCGCGGACCTCTCGAACCTGATCAACGAGGCCGCGCTGCTTTCCGCCCGTACCGGCAAGCGCGAAATCGGACAGGTTGAGCTCGAGGAGGGGATCATGCGCGTGATCGCCGGCCCCGAGAAGAAGACGCGCGTGATGAGCAAGAAGGAGCGCTTGATCACCGCCTACCACGAGATGGGCCACGCGATCGTCGGCCATTTCCTCGAGCACTCCGACCCTGTCCACAAGATCTCGGTGATCTCACGCGGCCAGGCGCTCGGCTACACGATCTCGATGCCCCAAGAGGACCGCTTCCTGACCACGCGCGCGGAGCTGAACGACACAATGGCGATGACCTTGGGCGGGCGCGCCGCGGAGGAGATCATCTTCGACGAGATCACCACCGGCGCCTCCAACGACCTGGAGAAGGTCACCGCGACCGCCAAGCAGATGGTGATGCGCTTCGGCATGAGCGAGAAGCTCGGCCCGCGTGTGTTCGGCCACGAGCACGGCCAGCCGTTCCTCGGTCGCGAGTTCTCAACCGAGCCCGACTACTCCGATGAGATCGCGCGTGAGATCGATGACGAGGTGCGGCGTATCGTCGAGACCGCCCACCAGAGCGCCAAGAGCATCCTCACAGAACACGAGGAGGACCTCAACAAGATGTCCGAGATCCTCGTCAAGCGTGAGACGATCGAGAAGGAGGAGTTCCTGGCCTTGCTCGACGGCAAGTCAGAGCATGAAGTGTTCGGCGCCGAGGAGCCCCCGGCGCCCGAGCTGCCTGCTCCGCCGGCGTCCGCGGATCGGGCCGGCGGCCGCGAAACGCCACGTCCGCTCCCGCGGCCAGGATTGGCCGGTGGCACCGCGGACATGCGTGGCAGCGACACCAACGGGCCCTCCGTAACCTGACGCGCGTCTAGGCGCGCCTGGCGGCGTCCTCAGTCGCTCGTGTGCGTAGCACACTTCGCTGGATGGGTGGGCCATCAGTCAATTGCCAGCCACACCAATACGCTCGTCAGGAGCCCGTGTTGAAAGACCCACCGACGTGAGCTCGTCCTACCGCATCATGGGGATCGTGAACGTCACCCCCGACTCGTTCTCCGACGGGGGACAGTTCCTGGATGCGGGCGCTGCGATCGCGCATGGGCTTGAGCTTGTCGAGCAGGGCGCGCACATTCTCGACATTGGTGGCGAGTCCACGCGGCCCGGCGCCGAGCCCGTCGGGGTGGAGGAGGAGCTTCGCCGGGTACTACCGGTCGTGGAGGGTCTCGCCGGGAAGGTCGGCGGTACCCAGATATCGATCGACACCTCCAAGGCGGCTGTGGCACGCGCGGCTGTTGCCGCCGGTGCCACTCTTGTCAACGACGTCAGCGCGCTGCGCGCCGATCCGCGGATGGCCGCTGTCGTGGCTGAAAGCGGCGCTGACTGCTGTCTCATGCACATGCTAGGCGAGCCCCGCACGATGCAGCGGGTGGGTGGGCCTCGATACAACGACGTTGTCGATGACGTGCGGGCGTTCCTTGAGGAGCGGATGGAGTTCGCCATAGGAGAGGGCATCGCCGAGGATCGCATCCTGCTCGACCCCGGCATCGGCTTTGGCAAGACGGTTGAGCACAACCTCGCGCTGTTGCGCCGTCTCGATGAGATCGTGGCGCTGGGACGCCCGGTTGTCGTGGGCACATCGCGCAAGAGCTTCCTGGGGCGGATCGCGGCGGTGGGGAGAGGCACCGGCGGCGGGGCGAGGGTTGCCGGCGAGTCTGGCGCACAGTCCCCGACGGACATAGCTGAGCGCTTGCCGGGCACGATCGCCACCAACGTGATGGCGCTCGAGCGTGGCGCCGGCGTGTTCCGCGTGCACGATGTCGCCGAGGTGGGCGGCGCGCTGGCAGTGGCGGCTGCTACGTTGAGCGGCGAATGGACAGCGAGGCCGACGACGAGCTGAGCGACGAGGAGCCCGTCGAGGACGACGACGAGAGCTTTGAGACCGTCACGATCGAGATCAGCGGCCTCTCGCTGTACACACACCATGGCGTGAGCGAGGCCGAGCGCGAGATCGGCCAGCGCCTGTTGATCGACCTGCGCCTGGACGTCGGCGAAACCGACGCAACCGTCACCGATCGCGTCGAGGACACGGTCGACTACGCCGAGGTCTGCCAGCTGGTGGCGCTCGTCGCTCAGCAGCGCTCCTACAAGACGCTCGAGCGTCTCTGCAGCGCGATCGCCGACCGCCTGCTCGGCGACTTCGAGCTGGAAGGCGTGTGGGTGAAGGCATCCAAGCCCGAGCCGCCGATCCCGCTGCCGGTGGACGACGTGTCGGTGGAGGTCTGGAGAGAGGCCGGGGAGTAGCGCGGCTCGCGGGCCGTTGCATCTTCCAGAGCTCGAATAGCCTTTCGTCTCGATGTCCATGCGCAGTGGCCTGCTCGGCCTTGGATCCAATGTTGGCGACCGCCGCGCCCATCTGCAAGCGGCCGTCGACGCGCTGCCGTCCGTTGGCGCGCGGGTGGTGCGTGCGTCGTCGGTCTACGACACCGACCCGGTCGGTGAGGTGCTCGAGCAGCCGAGCTTCCTGAACGCCTGCCTGCTCGTGGAGACGGCACTTGAGCCATTGGAGCTGCTGGACGCGGTAAAGCGACTGGAGGCGGAGTTGGGGCGCGTCGCCGGCGGCGTGCGCCATGGTCCGCGGGCGATCGACATCGACATCCTGCTGCTCGGCGACGTCGAGCTTGCGCATGAGCGGATGAAGCTGCCGCATGAGCAGGTGCTCTCGCGTCGCTTCGTCTTGATCCCCGCGCTGGAGCTCGACTTCGAGCTTGCCACGCCCGACGGCAGGCGCCTGTCGGATGCGCTGGCGGTGCTTGGGGTGGGTGGGACCTCAATCGAGGGCGTGCGCTGGGCTGGACCGCCCCCGCGGGTCGATCGCGTGGAAGGATCGACCGGCATCGGCGTCAAGTCCTAAAGGGCCACGCTTGGCCCGGACGGGGCGGGTCGTACGAGGAGAGGCTGGTTCTCGGCGACCCGTCCCGACTTTCTCCTTGACACGTTAGTTAGCAGTCACTAATGTCCCGCGCCATGACTTGGGGCGATGGCTTGGAGCAGTTGTGATCGAGCGTCTGGCAAACCTCGCGGTTGGGCATTCGCGGCGCACGCTGTTGATCGCCGGAGCGGTATTCGTGCTGGCCGCCGCGCTCGGCGGGCCGATCGTCTCGATCCTCAAGAGCGAAAACTCCGACTTCCAAGACCCCAAAGCTCAGAACCAGCAGGTGCTGCGGGTGATCGAACGGGCCACCGGGCAAACCGCCACCTACGGTCTCGTGGCGCTCGTGCCGAGTACGGGTGACGTGCGCACCGACCTGGCCGCTCAGCGCGAGAGCGCGCGTGTGGCCGCGCTGCTGGCCACCCAGCCCGGCTTTCAGCGGGTGATCGACTATTCGTCAACGCATCTCCCCGATCTCGTCTCGCGCAACGGTCGTGAGACGCTCGTGCTGGCAGCGTTCGCAAAGCAGGAAGACTCGGCGCACGCGGTCGAACACGTGCGTCCGCTGCTCGGCGGGGCCGGTGTGCGCTTTGGCGGCAATGACGTCGCCTTCGATGAGGTCAACGAAGAGACCACCTCGGACCTGCGCCGCGCCGAGACGTTCGCCTTCCCGATCCTCCTGCTGCTGTCCTTCTGGGTGTTTCGCGGACTGATTGCCGCGGCGCTGCCGCTGCTGGTGGGGGGTTTTGCGATTGTGCTCACCTTCCTGGTGCTGCGCATCGTCGACCAGTTCGCGGGACTGTCGATCTTCGCGGTGAACCTCGTCACGGGAGTCGGACTCGGCCTCGGGATCGACTACAGCTTGTTCGTGCTCTCGCGCTATCGAGAGGAGCTGGCCGGCGGCGCCGACACCCGCGCGGCAATCCTGCGCACGCTGCAAACGGCCGGGCGCACCGTGATGTTCGGCTCGCTCACGGTCGCGGGTGCGCTCGCCTCGATGCTCGTGTTCCCGATCCGCTTTCTCTACTCGATGGGGGTGGGCGGCGCAACCGTCGCGCTGTGCGCCGGGCTCGTCTCGCTTGTCGTGCTGCCCGCCGTGCTCGTGGCGCTCGGCCCGCGCATCAACGCGCTCTCACCCGCGCGCTTGCAGCGCAGCGCAGCGCTGGCCGATCTTCGATCGGTGGCGCAATCGAGCGAGCGGGGTGGCTGGTATCGGCTGGCGCGCGGCGTGATGCGCCGCCCCGGCCTGGTCGCGGTGGTCACGGCCGCCGCGCTCTTGGCTGCCGCCTCGCCCGCGTTGCGACTCTCGCTCGTACCGGCCGATGCCCACGTGCTGCCCGCCTCCTCTCAGGCGCGCCAAGTGGCCGAAGCGCTCACCCACGAATTCGCGGTGGATCCCTCCCAGACGGTCACGATGGTCGTGCGCGCGCCCGCCAACGGTGAGCGCGCGGTTGCCGCGATCGCCCTGCGCACCAAGCAGACCGCCGGCGCGCAGGCAAGCCAAGGGCCCCCGCGCTATGTCGGCGGGGGCGTGTGGGAGATCGAACAGCAGCCCAAGGGAACCGACGGGGCGCCCGTCAACCAAGCGCTCGTCAAGCACCTGCGAGCAATCGGGGCGGGTGGGACTTCATCATCACTGCTCGTGGGCGGCGCCACCGCCTGGTTTGTCGATCAGAAGGCCGCGATCTCCGCGCATCTGCCGCTGGCGCTGGCGATCCTCGCCGTCGTCACGGCGGGCTTCCTGTTCATGATGACCGGCTCGCTGATCCTGCCGTTCGTGGCGCTCCTCATGAACTTGCTCACGGTCGCCGTGGGGGCCGGACTGCTAGTGCTGATCTTCCAGGATGGTCACCTCGACGGCCTGTTCGGCTTCACACCGATCGGCGGCCTCGAGGAGTCAAACCTCGTGCTGCTGTTCATCATCGCCTTCGCGCTTTCCACCGACTACGGCGTGTTCCTGTTCGGACGCATCAAGGAGGCCCACGACACAGGTCTCGCCACCCGCGACGCGGTCGCCTACGGCCTGGAGCGCACCGGGCGCCTGGTCACGGCCGCCGCGCTCTTGTTCTGCGTGGCGATCGGTGCGTTCGCGACCTCGCACATCTTCTTCATCAAGCAGCTCGGCGTCGGCGCCGCGCTGGCGGTGGCAATCGACGCCACCGTCGTGCGCGCGCTACTCGTGCCCGCGATCATGGGGCGCCTGGGAGAGTGGACCTGGTGGGCGCCACAGCCGCTGCGGCGCTTGCACAAGCGCATCGGGATCAGCGAGAGCGCGGTTCCCGAGGCCAGCGGGGTTTAGCTTAGGGCCTCCGCCCTGGCGCGCGATAAAGTAAAAGGATGAGCACAGGTACATCGAATCCGCCGAATCCCCCGCTCAGGGCTGGTTACGAGGCTGAGTGGGCTCAGGTCAATCGCGAAGAGGCTGAATACCATCGTGCCAGTACGAGGGCACTGAGCCCAGCCCAGCGTATACAGGTTGGTCAGAAGCTATCCAAGCAGGCGGTTTCGCTGCTCGCGGCGTCGATACGAGCGGGCCATGTCCCAAGACGAGTCCTCTGGTCCTGAGTTCGACCTCTCAGGTCCGGATCTAAACGGGGTCGTCGCGGACGCCAACGCGGCTGGTCTCCAGTTTGTCGTCATAGGTGGATTTAGCGTGATCGCCAACGGTTTCATGCGTGCGACCGACGACAGCGATCTACTGGTTCCCGACGATACCGACACCAACGATGCGATTCTCCGATTTCTCGAGCGAGTGGATGGGGTGCGTCTTTACGACGGCAAGAAGCTCGCGCTCGATGCGATAGCCGCCGCGCACCATCTGCGCGTCAACAGCCGTCACGGCATCGTCGACATCATGCATGGGGGGTTGCCTCCGCTTGACTACGACACCGTCGTCGAGGGTGCGATCACAGTCGATGTTGAGGGTCAGCCGGCGCGGATTGCCGGTCTACGCAGCATTGTGGGCTTCAAGCGCCTGGCCAACCGACCGCGTGACCGCAATGATTTGATGGAGTTGGAAGCCTTTCACGGCTCACTTCCGATCGAGCCCATCCCAGGCGTTGACGGCTGACGAGGATCGCGAGCGAGCCACATCGCGACTGTAGGCGCTGAGAGGCTTAGATGCTAGCCGGGACCGGCAGCCACTCCGCCGGCAGGGTGCCCGCGGGGATTTCGCCCGCCTGCGGCTCGAACCAGCGCGTCAGGCGAGTACACGGGCGTCCTTCGATCAGCGGCCTGACGTCGGCCACGGTCATCAGCAAGCGGATCGAGCTACCGATCTGCAAGTCCGCCGCGTTGGGCTGCTCGCCGCCGAGCACGCCGTCGGCGATCCACGCGTCGATGTGATCCAGTTGGGCTTTCAGTGCGGCCAGGTCGGCGCGCACGATCTCGTCCTGAGCGTGGTTGCGCCGTGCCATCAGCTTCGCTGTCGGCAGCAGCGCGGGGCGCAGCAGCACCGGTGGCAACGGCAGTTTGGCGTCGCCCGCGTAGCTCTCCATGCACTTGGGGTTGCGCACGAACCCGGCGTCGAGAATGCGCCGCGGCACGCTCTGCAGCACCTCGTCGCCCCAGCGCTCGGCCTCCAACACGCGCGCCCGCGCGACCGCGTCCGACAGCGGTGGCAGCAACGGTGGCTCCGGTACGAGCGCGTCCAGGCGGCGCATGATCGTGCGCGAGCCCGCCAGGCGCTCGCCGTCGATGCGCAGGCCCGGCACCGTGTTACCGCCGTAGCGCAGCGGCCCGATCGCAAGCTGCGTCAGTGGCAGCAAGTCGATGCGCTTGTAGTCGATCGACTTCAACCGCAGCGCCACCTCGACGGCCGCGCACGGATGCGATCCCGGCAGCGCATACAGCTTCACGTTCACGCCCCGGAGCATAGGTCCTGCCGCCCCTCGCATGCGTCCTGGCTGGCTCGCCGACCAGTGCCGGAGGGCAGAGTGGTAAGAGACGCTGGCGCGGTCAGTGAGGACGGCCCCGCGGACCTCAGCGCAGCAGCGCCGCGCTACGCCCATAATCTCGACCATGCTACTTGTGGTCGACGTCGGCAACACCCAGACCCATTTCGGCGCGTTCCGCGGCGAGGAGCTGATCGAGCACTGGCGTTTCGCCACGGTGCGCGAGTCCACCGCCGACCAGCTCGGCGCGGCGCTTCGCAACCTCCTGGAGTTGCGCGGGCTGTCCTTCGAGGATCTGTCGGCCTCGATCGTGTCCTCCACCGTTCCCCATCTGGAGCCGGAATGGACCGCGATGGCCGCGCGCTACCTCGGCCACGAGATGCTCGTCGTTGGACCCGGGCTGAAGACCGGCATGGCGATCCGCTACGACAACCCGCGCGAGATCGGCGCCGATCGACTCGTCAACGCCGTCGCCCTGCGCGCACGCTTCGGCGGGCCGGCCGTGTGTGTGGACTTCGGCACCGCTACCACCTTCGACGTCCTCTCCGCCGCCGGGGAGTACATCGGCGGCTCGCTGATGACAGGCATGGAAATCTCCCTGGAGGCGCTCACCGAGCGCGGCGCGCGCCTGCCGAAGGTCGAGCTCGCCCCGCCGAAGAGCGTGATCGCCAAGAACACGATCGACGCGATCCGCTCCGGCGTCGTATTCGGCTACGCCGGCGCCGTCGACGCGATCCTGCGGCGCATCTACGACGAGCTCGGCGCGCGCGTCGCGGTTGTCGCGACCGGAGGGCTCGGGCGCCTGGTCGTGCCGTTCACAGAGGAGATCGAGGAGGTAGACGATCTGCTCACGCTCACCGGACTGCGTCTCATTCAGGAGATGAACGCTGCCTGAGCACACCCAGGCCAGTCCCACGACTCGCACGCCGGAGCGGCGGGAGCGTCGCGAGACTGATCGGCAGCCACCGCCGCGCGAAAATCACGGGAACGCAAAGCAATCCCCACAATAATGGGCTGATGGCAACCCAAGCCCGTCTCACAGACCCCTGGCAGCTCGGTCCCCTGACCGTGCCCAACCGCGTGATGCTCGCGCCGCTCGCGGGGATCGGCAACTGGTTCGTACGGCTGCAGGCCAAGCGCCACGGGGCCGGGATGGCCGTCTCTGAGATGGTCTCCTCGCACGCGATCTTCCACGGCAACGAGCGCACCTGCGTTGAGATGCTGCGGATCGACCCGCGCGAGCGTGCGGATGGCGGGCCGGTCTCGATCCAGCTGTTCGGACAGGATCCCGACGTGATGCGCGTCGCGGCCAGGGTTGTCGCCGAGGCCGGCGCCGACGCGATCGATCTCAACATGGGCTGTCCCGTGCCGAAGGTCTGCAAGACCGGTGCCGGCGCCGCGCTGCTCGACGACCCCGACGTCGCGGTGGCGGTCGCCCGCGCCGCACGTGAGGGCAGCGGGCTGCCCGTCACCGTCAAGCTGCGCTCCGGTCGGCGGCCCGGGGACACCAGCGGCGTGCAGCTCGCCCAGCGGCTCGTCGCCGAAGCGGGGGTCGCGGCGATCGCGTTTCACCCGCGCTCGGCCGCCGTCCACCACAAAGGCGTCCCCGACTACGAGCTCGCCGCGCAGCTCGTGCAAAAGCTCGACGCGCCCGTGATCCTCACCGGCGGACTGCACGACACCGAGAGCACGCTCTCCGCCTTCGAGCAGACAGGTGCCACCGCGGTCATGCTCGCGCGCGGCTCGCTCGGCAACCCATGGCTTTTCGAGCAACTGCTCGGCACACGCAACGACGCTCCCACGCGCACAGAAGTGCTCGATGAGCTCACCTGGACGATCGATCGCGCGGTCGAACATCTGGGTGTCACACGCGCCACGCGCTACCTGCGCAAGTTCTACCCGTGGTACGTCGCGCGCCTCGGCCTGGAGCGCACGCACGCAAAGGCTTTGGGAGAGTCCCTGCAGAGAGCCCCCACGCTTGATGACGCTCGCTATACTGCTGCGCTCGCCGCGCCCGCAGGGGCGGCGGTTCCCGCCTGAGCAGGCGGGTTTTCATCGCCCGCCAAAGCCAACCTCGCGGAGTCGGTCTCACCACATGCCGAAGGAAGTCATCCTCACCCCGCAGGGCTACGAGAAGCTCCAGGAGGAGATCGAGCTGCTCTCCAGACCGAGAAGCGCCGTGAGGTCGCTGAGCGGATCCAGGTGGCGCGCGAGTTCGGCGACATCGCCGAGAACGCCGAGTACGACGACGCCAAGAACGAGCAGGCGATGCTCGAGCATCCGCATCGCCAGCTCGAGGAGAGGCTGCGTCGGCGAGCGTGATCACCCCGAAGGAGATCTCCACCGACAGCGTCGGCGTCGGCTCGGTCGTGCACGTCAAGGATGAGAAGACCGGCAAGTCGGTCAAGTACACGATCGTCGGCTCCGCCGAGGCCAACCCGCCGGAGACCAAGCTCTCCAACGAGTCGCCCGTCGGACGCGCCCTGCTCGGCCACAAGCGCAACGACACCGTCGCCGTCCAGGTCCCGCGCGGCCCCGCCCGCAAGCTGAAGATCACCAAGATCGACGTCGGCCTCAAATAGGTCTGCAACGCAGCCGGCATCGGTGTGGAGGCGGTCGGCTGAGGGTGCAAGTCAATTTTTTTGCGATTCACGATGGCGACTACATATCGTAGCTACCATAGTATTGTGATGAAAAACGGAACACCACACACCGTTCGTCCCCCACTCGGCCGTGGCTGAGCCGCACTCCCCTGGCGACTCTCGAGCTCAGAGCCACGGCCTGCCCGAGCTGATCGCCGAGCGTCGCGCCAAGGCGCGGCGATTGCGCGAAGAGGGCGTTGAGATCGGGCCCTACGCCTTCCCCGGCGTCGAGCCGATCTCAGGCGTACGCGCCGCCTACGAGCACCTGGAGGCCGGCCAGGAAACTGAGGATCGCCACCGCATCGCCGGGCGCATCGCCGCGCGTCGCGGCGCCGGCAAAGCCGCGTTCCTCGACCTCGTCGACCGCGGCGGCAAGATCCAGCTTCACGCGCGTGCGGACGTGCTCGGTGCCGACGTGCTCAAGCAGCTGCTCTCGCTCGATCTCGGCGACCTGCTCGGCGTCGACGGCGCGCCCCTGCGCTCGCGTCACGGTGAGCTCACGCTGCGCGTGGACGGCTTTCAGGTGCTCGGCAAGGCCCTGCGGCCCCCGCCCGACAAGCACGCCGGCTTGATCGACGTGGAGACACGTCAGCGCCGCCGCGAGCTTGATCTGATCGCAAACGAGGACGCCCGCAAGCTGTTCGCCGACCGCGCTCGGATCGTGTCAGCCGTGCGCGCGTATCTCGACCGCGAGGGCTTCCTGGAGGTCGAGACGCCGGTATTGCAGCCGCTCTACGGGGGCGCCATGGCGCGGCCGTTTACCACCCACCACAATGCGCTCGACCGCGAGCTGTACTTGCGCATCGCCACCGAGCTCTACCTCAAGCGCCTGATCGTGGGTGGCATGGAGCGCGTGTATGAGCTCGGCAAGAACTTCCGCAACGAGGGCCTCTCCACCAAGCACAACCCCGAGTTCACGGTGGTCGAGTGGTATGAGGCCTACGCCGACTACAGCGACCAGGCCGCACGCCTGGAGGCAATGGTGGCCGCCGCGGTCGACGCGATCGGCTATGAGGGCGAGCTGGACTTCAGGGCGCCGTGGCGGCGCGTGCGCTTCACCGACGCGGTGCGCGAGGCGACCGGCATCGACCTGCGCTCGCTGCGCGAGGCCCCCGAGCTTGTGGCAGCCATTGCCGAGCGCGACCTGGGCATGCCCACCGACGGGCTCACCTGGCCGCAGCTGGCCGACGACCTGCTCTCCAAGTTCGTGGAGCCGAAGCTGATCCAGCCCACGTTCGTGCTCGACTACCCGATCGAGCTGTCGCCGCTCGCGCGCGCACATCGCTCCGAGAAGGGTCTCGCCGAGCGCTGGGAGGCGTTCGCCGGAGGCATGGAGATCGCCAACGCGTTCAGCGAGCTCACCGACCCCGACGAGCAGCGCGAGCGCTTCGAGGCCCAGCAACGGCTCGCGCTCGCCGGCGACGAGGAGACCCAGCCCCACGACGAGCTGTTCCTTGAAGCGCTCGAGCAGGGCATGCCGCCCACCGGGGGCGTCGGCGTGGGGATTGACCGGCTCGTGATGCTGCTCACGGGGCGCTCCTCGATCCGCGAGGTCGTGCTGTTCCCGGCGATGCGCGGCTAGCTCGCTCGGAGTGCTCGTGGCCCAGCGCAACTAGCGCTCCTCTGGCGGTCTTTTAGGGCATGCACATCCAACGCCGGCAGGGCGAGCACGGGGGCCGTATACCCGGTTGGTAGACTGCCTGAAAGGCGCCACAGGACCATACGCGCGAGGCGCGTGGTCCGCACAGGAAGGACGTACCCCATGTTGAGCGATTCACAGAACGGGCCCGGCAGGACCGTCGTTCTCGCGCAAGAGGAGGCGCGCACGCTCAAGCACAACTACATCGGCACGGAGCACATCCTGCTCGGCTTGCTGCGCGAGGAGGAGGGTCTAGCCGCGCGCGTGCTCGAGTCGCTGGACATCACCGTCGAGCGGGTCCGCGCCCAGGTAGTCCGCATCGTCGGCTCCGGCGAGGAGGTCACCTCCGGCCAGATCCCCTTCACCCCGCGCGCCAAGAAGGTCTTGGAGCTCGCTCTGCGCGAGGCGCTGAGCCTTGGCCACAACTACATCGGCACGGAGCACATCCTGCTCGGCCTGGTACGCGAGAACGAGGGCGTCGCCGCTCGCATCCTGCTCGACTTCGACGCCGACAGCGAGAAGATCCGCAACGAGGTGATCCGCATGCTCTCCGGTCCCGGCGGACGCCGTCGGGCTCGGGTTCGGGCGGAGGCTCCGGTTCCGGCCCCGGCGAGGGCAAGAAGTCCTCCGAAGCTGCTCGACCAGTTCGGGCGCAATCTGACGAAGCTCGCCGCCGACGGCAAGCTCGATCCTGTGGTCGGGCGCGAGACCGAGATTCGAGCGGATCATGCAGATCCTCTCGCGCCGCACCAAGAACAACCCAGCAATACATC
>CAVRXK010000009.1:0-298272 GCA_963725165.1 uncultured Solirubrobacterales bacterium | reverse complement strand
TGGCTGGAGCAGTGGCGGTGCCTGTCGAAATGGCGGCGGTCTGTGCCAGGGAACCTGCGTCCGCGACGGATTGTGCGGCCGCGCTCGTCGCCTGTCCAGGCACGCTCTCGGCGGTTGCTGGCTGGGCGTCGTGCGCACTTGCAAGCGCCGGGGTGTCGGCGACGGTCTGAGGGTCCGCGGACTGTGTTTGGGCGGCGTCTGGCGTGGGGCCGGCGCTCGTCCCGCCTGAGCCGGCGTCGTGCTCCTGGCCGGCGTCGGTCGGGAAGCGATCGGCGCGCGCATAGCTGTCGCCAGTCGTAATCTTGGCTCCGCCCTGGACAGCGGGTGCGGCGGAAGGATCTGAGCGTGTCGCCACGATGTTTGGCGCCGCGCTCTCGCGCGGCGATGAGACGCCCGCTGCTGTGGCCCCTTCGCCTTCAGAGCTGTTTTCCTCGCCAGGAGAGCTGTTTTCCTCGCCAGGAGAGCTGTTTTCCTCGCCAGGAAGGTTTGTAGGCGGCGCGCCCCCCGCGGAGCCGGTGGCGAGGACACTCGAGGTCCCGGCAACCTGAGGTGTGGCGCCGGTGGTCGGGGCAGGCGTGAGAACTGGTGCGGGCGTCGAAGGAGAGGTAGACGCTGGAGCGGATGCCGGCGAGAACGCAGCGGCGGCTGTGGGCGCAATGGCAGGCGTAGCGGCGGCGACGGGTGCGGACGCCGAAGCAGCAGCGGTCTCGGGAGCGGGCGCAGCGACAGAAGCAGCCGCGGGAGCAGGCGCGGCGCTCGATAGGGCCGCGGGCGCGGCACCTGGGATTGCGTCGGGCACGGCGCTCGGAATCGCAGCGGGCGCAGGAGCCGCGGCGGCGGGGGAGGTCGTAGCGAATCCCGGAGTGGTAGGCAGTCCGGGCACAGAAGCGGGCGATGTGCCGGTCGATGCGGGCGCGGGGCTTCCGATGGCAGAGTCGGCTTGTCCTGGCACGATCGCGCCAGCCACGACAACGGGGCTGGATTGGGCCGTCGCAACGAGTGCATCGACGGATGCGTACCCTGCCGCGGAGGATGCGGGAGCCGATGGTTCGAGGCTTCCTTCCAGAGAGCCGGCCGTGCCCGTGGCTGTGTTAGCGCTACCCCCGGCTACTGTCTGCGCGCTCGCCGTCGCGGAGCTAGATCCACCGGCGTGCGCCCACCCGTGCGAGCGCGCCCTCGCATCATTGCCCGATCGCGAGCTATTGCTTCGATGGCCTTCCGCGGTGGCGGTCCGGGCCCAATGGGTGGCGAGTTCGCTCTGAAAGGGCGACGCGCCTGGTGGAGCTCCTTGAGGAGCTTCCGGCGGCCCTCCCGGTGGCGCCCCCGGTGGAGCGCCCCGTGAAGCTTCAGATGGAGCCCGGAATGAACCTGCGCCGCCGACAAGTGGCGCAGTGGGTGGGGGCGCGAGTGTCGTCGACCCACTCATGCAAGGCCCCCCACGGTGCTCGGCACAGGTTGTGACTGACGGTAGGCTTCGGCGTTGCCGAGCACTTTTGACACGTAACTCCGCGTTTCGGCGTATGGGGGTATGCCGCCATACCGCTGAACCGCTCCGGGCCCAGCGTTATAGGCAGCCAGCGCGTCTTCGGTGTTGCCGCCGAACTCGCTCATCAGCTGGCTGAGATAGCGTGCGCCGCCTTCGATCGATTCGGCCGAATCGAGCGGATTTGCGACTCCCATCGACGTGGCGGTGCCAGGCATCAGCTGTGTCAAACCTGCCGCTCCCGCGCTGCTCTGCGCGCTTGGGTCGAAGCCAGACTCCTGCTGGATCAGGCCGTGTAGGACCGCCGGGTCCAACCCATAGCGGGCGGCGGCCTGTTCGATCAGTGGGTTGTATTCGCTGGAGCCGGCGCTACCGCCGGCGGCACTGTCGGACTGCTCGACCAGCGGCGGCGCATCGGCTGTGGTGGCATCGGCTGTAGTGGCCGCCTGCAGGGCGGAAGCGAAGTCGCCGGCGGGCGCTTGCGAGGTGCCGCTTGCCGGCGCGCTGCTCAATACCCCTGAGACGCTCACCTGGCGGGCCTGTTCGATCAGCGTCTGCAACTGGCGCACGCGCTGGGCGATCGCCAGCTCTTCGGGAGGCACACCGACGGCAGTCGTGACCGCTTCGACGCTCATGCCGAGCTCCGGCCAAAGCGCGAGGCGGCGATCTCGTCCAGCGCACCTTGCTCGCGGTTGGCGGCCATGCGGTCGTGCTCGCCGCGCTGGCGATCTCTGAGTCGATTCAACATCTCGTGCTCACCCGCGGCGGTCGCGAGCTTGGCGTCACTCTCGGCCACCTCGGCTTCGCGTTGACGCAACTCACCGGCGTGAATCCCTCGCTGCGCCTCGACCCGCTCGAGAAATACCTGATGTGCGAGCAGCTCCTCCGATCCCCGAGTGCCCGTCTGGGCTGTGTGCGCTCGCTGCTCCACCTGCGCGCGCTCCAGCTGAGCCTCGACGGCACGCAGGTCGGCCTGCGTGTCTGAGCGACGCGAGATCGCCTGTGCCAGCTCCTGCTTGGCCAGGTCCTCGGCGCGCTCGCGCACCGCGCGCACGCGCTCCAGTCGAAAGCGAAAAACGGGTCCGTTCACGGCCTGGTTATCGGACGGTGTGTCGCCTTCTTTAGCGGCAATCCCAGCGAGAGAGCGCACGATTGGCCGCAGTCGAGACATTCGCTCCCCAGCAACTCGGCTAGTGCCCGTCGGCGGGCGGACGTCACTCGATGACCGACGTGGTACACAACGCCGGTGAGCGACGTTGGGCAACTAGGTCCGCGGGCGGGCCTTTATTTCAGTCACGCTGCGTGCCTGGAGCATGATCCGCGCGCGTATATGCCCGAGCACCCGGATACACCGGAGCGCCTGCTTGGGATCGAGCAGACATTGGCAAGGGAAGGCTGGCTGGGCTGGGAGCGACGCGAGGCTCCGCCGGCCTCCCAGACGCAGCTCCAGCTCGTCCACAGCGCGCATCATGTCGAGGGGATCAAGAAGTTGGCGTTGACCGGTGGCGGAGCGATCGACGCGGACACGTTTGTCGGCGAGCCGTCCTATCGCGCCGCGTTGCACGCGGCCGGCGGTGCGTGTGAGATGACAAGCGCTCTGGTCGCAGGCCAGGCTCAAGTCGGGTTTTGTGGGGTGCGACCATCCGGGCATCACGCCGAACCAGATCGCGCGATGGGGTTCTGCCTTTTCAACAACGTCGCAATCGCCGCTGAGTTCGCGATTTGTGAGCTCGGCCTCCGGCGGGTATTCATCCTCGATTGGGACGTGCATCACGGCAACGGCACCGCCGAGGCGTTTCGCCGTCGCCCCGATGTGCTGTTTGCGAGCATCCACCAGTCAGGTATCTATCCTGGCACCGGACCGCTGAGCGACGTGGGCTCCGGCCCCGGCGAGGGTTACACGATCAACCTTCCCGTGCCTGTCGGCTCGGAGGAGGATCTGTGGCTTTCGCTGATCGAGCACATCGTGCTTCCCGCCGCCGAGCAGTTCGAGCCGCAGCTGGTCATGCTCTCAGCCGGCTTTGACGCTCACCAGGCAGACCCGCTCGCGGGCTGTCGTCTGCAGAGCAGCTCCTTTGCGGAGATGGCCCGCCATGTTCGTGACTTCGCCGATGAGCTCGGCGTGCCTCTCGGAGCGGTCTTGGAGGGCGGCTATGAACCCGTGGCGCTCGCGCAATCCGTGCAAGCGACACTCATTGCACTCGGCGGGGATGAGCCGGCGCGATCCGCCGCGCCAGAGCCGCTGTTGACATCGCGGGCCGCCGCGCACATCGGCCACTACTGGTCGTTGTGAGTCGCACCGCGTAGTTTTCCGCGTCAGGCCGACGGGCAATCTCCGATGCCCACAGCTGACGCGTGCAGCAAGGTGAGCATCGTGAACTGTGCATCGCCAACTCGCCCGGCCGCAACCGCCAAGGTGTCATCTGACGGGCGGTCGGAGGTCGAGCTCGTCGTATTGCGAGACGGCTCCTCGTGAGTCCCGTGGGCGTACTGGGCGCAATCGTCAACCTGAATCATCCGGCCCATACGGTGGATTGGAGCTTCATCCACCTGTCGGTAGCGAATGTCGTTGTGATCGTGCTGATGTTGATCGTGTTCGCCCTGGCGATCGTACTTCCGTTCCCGGGGGCGGCGCGCAGACGCGGCAGGGCATCGTGAGCGTCGCACCCCCTCCCTCAGGTACGCCGGCTCACCCCGATACCTGGACGGTGCGTGTAAGAGAAGCGGCCGTCGAGGCGCTGCCTCCCGAGAAGCTGCTCCCCGATGGCCAGCCGACATATGTCGCCTCCTGGATCTACGTGTTCGGGGTGGCAAGCATCGCCTCCCTGATCGTGATCATCGCCTCCGGCTCGATCCTCGCACTGAAGGGTCCCGCCTGGTGGCATTACACCGGCATCGGACACTTCTTCAACAGCATCCACATGTGGTCTGTTGAGCTGTTCTTCTTCGTGATGGTCGTCCACCTGTGGGGCAAGTTCTGGATGGCCGCTTGGCGCGGCGGGCGCACGCGTGTGTGGATGACCGGCGCCATCACGTTCCTGGTCGCGGTGCCCTGCGCGCTGACGGGCTACGTCTCTCAGCAGAACTTCGACGCGCAGTGGATCTCTACGCAGGCCAAGGACGGGCTGAACTCGGTCGGCGTCGGTGCGTTCTTCAACGTCACGAACTTCGGGCAGATGTATAGCTATCACGTGCTGCTGCTGCCAGTGGCGGTGGTCGCGCTCGTCAGCGCCCACGTGCTGCTCGTGCGCCGTCACGGCGTCGTGCCACCGTTCGAGCTCGACAAGCGCAAAACGGCTCTCGCCGCGAGCGCCGAGAGCTCCACCGAACCGTCGAGCGAGGTCCAGTCGTGAGCCTCCCGCGGCCCACGGATGACACCCAGCCGTGGACCGGTGGCTACGCGCCATATGACCTGGTCAAGGAGTTGTGCATCGCGGTCGGCGTGATCGGCCTGCTGGCGGTGGTGCTCACCGTGCTGTTCTCATCACCGGATGACAAGCCGAGCACGATCGCGCAGTGGTCGCGCGAACAGCCTGTGAACTTCATCGCCACGGCGGCAAGGGAGCTCGACGGCACGAGCGACACGGCTGAATACGGCCCCCCGTATAACCACAACAGCGCAAGCGTGCAGCACTTCCTGTTCCTGCACCCGCAACGCTGGCTTGGCGTCAGCCACCCGATCAACACAGCTGACGATTACGTGATCGATCCGCTGAGGACGATCCCCGGCGACCCGGCCCTGGCGAGCGCTGTCTCGGAATACCAGGCCGCGCCCGAAAAGACCAGGAAGGAATGGGGCGAAGCCTACGCCAAGCCCCTGGAAGAACATGAAACAGCCATTGAAGAAAAGAAGGCTCCGCCCAAGACGGTGACGCTCGACCCGAGCACTGGCGCGGTGACAGTGCAGGCGAGCGGCACGGGCCCGGTGCCGAGGATGATGGCAGGGCTGCTCGGCCTGGCAAAGAGCGGTGGGCTCGACGGGAGTCTCTTGACGAGCAACCAGTTCTTCCAGACCGACTACACCAAGCCGCTGTTGTTCATGGCTGACGGCGGCCTGCTCGGCGAACGCGCGGAAGCTCAGCACCTGCTCGGCGAGCAGTGGGGCATGATGAACGAGACCGGAAGCTACCCTGGCCAGGCTTGGCTTTGGCTGTATGCGCTGTGGTATCAGGTGGAACCGATCAAGTCCTCACCCAACGCAGACATCCAGGTGATGCTCATCATGGGCCTGCTGAGCCTCGCGTTTATCTGCATCCCATTCATCCCCGGTATCAACGCCCTACCGCGCAAGATCCCGATCTACAAGCTGATCTGGAAAGAGCACTACGACGCGCAGCAAAGCGCGTAGGTCAGGCCGTGCGCTCGCGCTCGGCGCTGATCAGCCCGCGATCGAGGGCGTAACCCACGAGCTTCGCGCGGCTTGAAAGCCGGAGCTTCTGCTGGATGTGCGAACGATGGGTCTCTACCGTTTGCACTGACAGAGTGTTACAGCGACGGTATAGGTCGTCGGGATTTCTCCTCCTCGGCGATCGCCTCGAGCAATGCCTGCGCAAACGGTTTTGGTTGAAAGTCGAACAGCGCCATCCCCGACGGGTCGGTGACGGTCGTGTCGGTGGAGAGCCCCTCGATCAATGGTCTCGCCACGCCCGCGTCAACTGGTGTGATGAGTCCAATCCAATGCGAGGATAGCCACGGTGTCAGCAGCGGCACGGGAATGCGCGGGCGTCGCCGCAAACCCAGCGCATCGGCCATCTGGTCGAGCATCTGGCCATACGTCAGTATCTCGGCCGACCCTACCTGTATTTCACGGGAGCGCGTCTCAGGTATCCGAGGGGTTTCGATCAGGTAGCGCAACACATCGCCGATGCCGATCGCCTGGGTGGGAGTGGACAGCCACGAGGGTGCAAGCATCACCGGCAAACGCTCGACCAGCGAGCGGAGCGTGCGGTAGCTCTCCGAGCCCGCTCCCACCACCATGCCCGCACGAAACCAAGTCAGCGACGGCCCTTGCTCGCGCAGGATCTCTCCGACGTGCAGACGCGAGCGCAGATGCTGGGAGACGGGACGATCACCGAGGCCACCCAGATAAACGGTCCGCTCGATACCGGCGGCAGTCGCGAAGCGGGCGAAATTGGAGGCCGCGATGGCGTCGCGCTGCTCGTACTTGGAGTCGCCCCCGCGTCCCATTGAATGGACGAGGTAGTAGGCCGTCGTGTAGCCGTCGCCGATCGCGCTCAGGGAACTCCGGTCGAGCATGTCGCCACGATGCACCGTGACGGCTTGCTCGAAGCTGACCCTGCTCGGGTCGCGTACCACGCAGCCGACCGATTCGCCGAGCGCATGGAGCTCGCGCACCAGTCGGCTGCCTACGTAACCAGAAGCTCCGGTGACGAGCGCGCGAGCCATATAGAACCAACGAGCATACGCTGTTGAGGTCAAACAGCTGTGCCTGCTGGGTCTCGGCCTGGTGCTGGCCTCGTCTGGCACATCTCGACCATTCGGGTGACGATTCCGCGGGAGCCATGCCCTAACAATCAAAGTCCGACTGCCGAACAAATACTGTTAGTGTGGGAACGCCTTGATGTTTCATCAAGGCGTATGCGCTTTCACTTTCTCCCAATACGTGGCTCCTGGGCGCTCAGGGCAGCTGGTGTCCTCGCCGCCCTGGTCCTCCCCGCGACCGCATTCGGGGTACCCGCGCCGCAACGGAGTCGTCCGCCGGTCACGACGCTCGGCAGCGCTCGTGCAGCTGCCCGGCGCGAGTGGGTGTCTGGTCGATCGCTCCGCGCCCCGCGCCGGCTGCAAGTCCGTGCGCGCGCTGCGCGGGCCCGCGCCGTTCCTCGGCTCCGAGGCGATCGCGATCAGCCCGGATGGGAAGAACGTCTATGTCGCCTCCTCGAGGAGCAACGCGATCGCGGTCTTCAAGCGCAACGCGCGTACCGGCGAGCTGACCCAGCGTGCGGGCGTTGCCGGCTGCATCGCCGCGCAGGGCGCCGGCGGCTGCGCGACGGGGATCGGCCTGGAAGGCCCCAACTCGGTGGCGGTCAGCCCGGACGGTCGGAACGTCTACGCCACCTCCCTGGACAGCAACGCGATCGACGTCTTCGCTCGCAACCCCTCCACCGGCGCACTCACGCAGGCAAGCGCCGGCACCGGCGGTGGCTGCATCGCCAACGTCGCGACCTCCGGCTGCGCGACCGGCCGCGCGCTCGACGGTCCGGACGTCGTCGTGGTGAGCCCCGACGGCCGCAACGTCTACGTCGGCGCGTTCAAGGGCAGCGCGATCGCGGTCTTCACCCGCGACCCCTCCACCGGTGCGCTGGCCCAGCCGTCCGGCACGAGCGGCTGCATCGCCGACACGCCCCCGATCGCCGGCTGCGCCCCGGCGTCGCGCTGGCCGCTCCGGAGGGCATCGCGATCAGCCCCGACGGCGACAACGTCTACGTCGCGGCCGCGCTCTGCGAGCGCCCTCGACGTGTTCACCCGCAACTCCTCCACCGGCGCGCTGACGCAGGCGAGCGGCGGCGCCGGCTGCATCGTCGCAGGCCGCGCTCGCCGGCTGCACGACCGGCACGCAGCTCGGCGGCGCGGACGCCGTGGCGGTCAGCCCCGACGGCACGCGACGTCTACGTGACGTCGGTGCTGAGCAACAGCGTGACGTCGTTCGCCCGCACGCCGACGCACCGGCCAGCTCGCCCAGCTGACCGGCACCTCCGCCTGCGTGCATCTACGTGCTCGCGGTCGGCTGCTCGCTCGGCCAGGCGCTCGACGCGCCCGAGGGGCTCGCGGTCTCCCCCGACGGCGCGAGCGTCTACGCGACCGCCTTCGCCTCGGGCGCGATCGACGTGCTCGACCGCAGCGCCGAATCGGGCGCGCTGACGCAGAAGCCGCGCGCGCGCGGGCTGCCTGGCGGCGGGCGTGCCGCAGAGCTGCGCGCTCGGGCGCGGGCTGCTCGGCGCGAGCTCGATCGCGGTCAGCCCCGACGGCAAGTACGTCTACTCGGCGGCGTTCGCGAGCAACGCCGTCGGCGTCTTCAAGCGAGTCACCAAAGCGGTCGCGCGCGGGCAGCGCTGAGAGCAAAGGAGCAGACGATGGACAGATCGGACAGTGATTCAGAGCAGGACAGGCGCCCACGCAGGACAGCGAGGCCGAGCAGGAGGGCATCACCCGCGGCGACCTGCTGAAGACGGCGGCCGTCGCCGCCCCCGGCATCCTGCTCGGCGGACGCGCCGCCTCCGCGGCCGCTGCCGCGACCCGCCCGAAGCCCCGCCGCGCGGCGCCGGCCGGGAAGGTCGCGGGCATGAACGTGCTGCTGTTCCTGACCGACCAGCAGCGCGCGGTCCAGCACTTCCCGCCCGGCTGGTCGGCGCGCAACATGCCCGGCGTGACGCGGCTGCAGGAACACGGCCTGACGTTCGAGAACGCGTTCACGAACGCGTGCATGTGCTCGCCGGCGCGCTCGACGCTGATGTCCGGCTACTTCCCCGCCCAGCACGGCGTCAAGTACACGCTCGAGACCGAACATGCCCGCCCCCGAATACCCGCAGGTCGAACTCGCGACTCAGCTTCAAGAACCCCGCGACCGTCGTCGCGGCGGCCGGCTACACCCCCGTGTACAAGGGCAAGTTCCACTGCAACAAGCCGGCCAACGGCACGACGCTGGGTCCCGAACGACGTCAACAAGTACGGCTTCACCCGCTGGGATCCGCCGGACGCGGGCGCCAACCAGACGATCCCCGAGGAGGGCGGCGGCAGCTACGACAACGACGGGCGCTTCATGAACTCGCAGGGCACGCCCGAAGCGGGCACCGAGGGCGCGCTCCAGTACCTCGAGCTCCGACGGCCGCGCAGGAGCAGCCGTTCTTCATGGTCGTCTCGCTCGTCAACCCCCACGACGTGCTGTTCTACCCGAAGACCTACACCGAAGGCGGCTACGACGACTCGTGGCTGACGGGCGAGATCGACCCGCCGGCGACGGCGAACGAAGACCTCTCGACCAAGCCCACCGTGCAGGAGCAGTTCCTGCGCCTGTTCAACGCCTCCGGGCCGATCCCGACGCCGCAGATGAAGCGCAACTACCTCAACTTCTACGGCAACCTGATGAAGTCCTCGGACGCCTACCTCGTGAAGATCCTCGACTCGCTCGCCGCGCACCGGCCTGCTCGAGAACACGCTCGTGATCGCGACCGCCGACCACGGCGAGATGGGCACCGCCCACGGTGGGCTGCGCCAGAAGAACTTCAACTTCTACGAGGAGTCCACGCGCGTCCCCCTCGTCTACTCCAACCCGCGCCTGTTCAAGCGCCCGCGCACGAGCGACGCGCTCGTCTCCCACGTCGACTTCCTGCCGACGCTCGCGAGCCTCGTCGGCGCGCCCGCCTCGGCGCGCTCCGAATGGCAGGGGATCGACTACTCCGACCAGATCCTCAGCGCCGCGCCGAGCTCGCCGCAGGACTACACCGTCTTCACCTACGACGACTGGCAGTCCGGACAGGCGAAGGGCCCCTACCCCGAGCCGCCCAACCACGTCGTCGGCATCCGCGAACAGCGCTACAAGCTCGCCCGCTACTACGACGCCGCCGGCAAGGTCCCCGACCAGTGGGAGATGTACGACCTCAAGGCCGACCCGCTCGAGCGCACGAACCTCGCCTACAAGCGGCCACAAGCGCACGCCGACGCAGGAGCGCGAATACAAGCGGCTGCGGCGCAAGCTCGCGAAGGTCGAACAGACGCGCCTGCAACCGCTGAGCTGAGCAGCGTCCAGCCGGTTCGACCCGGATCGGCGCCTGGGCGCTGTGAGATTGGGCAACCTGAGCTTCAGCTCACCGTGTAGCGCACCGGCACCTCACGCTCGGACTGCTTCGGCGGGCGCTTGTACTTGCGGCGCTGACGCGGCGGGAGCTTTACCTTCTTGGCCTTGTCGGGGTGCTCATAGGGGATCAGTGAGAGCAGGTGGCTGATGAGGTTCAATCGCGCGGTGCGCTTGTCATCGGCCTCGACCACATGCCACGGGCTGTGGTCGGTGTCGGTACGGGCGAACATGCGGTCCTTCGCCTCGGCGTAGTCCACCCAACGAGCTCGGGCCTGCAGGTCGGTGGGGCTGAACTTCCAACGCTTGCGCGGGTCGGTCAGGCGCTTCTCAAAGCGGCGCTCCTGCTCCGCATCTGAGACCGACAGCCAATACTTCACGAGCGTGATCCCTTCGTTCTGCAGCGACTGCTCGAACTGGGGGCAGAAGCGCAGGAACTCCTCGTACTCCTCCGCGGTGCAGTAGCCCATCACGTGCTCGACGCCCGCGCGGTTGTACCAACTGCGGTTGAACAAGGCGATCTCTCCGGCCGGTGGCAGATGAGCGGCGTAGCGAGCGAAGTACCACTGCGTGCGCTCGCGCTCGTCGGGCGCCGGCAAGGCCACGATGCGACAGGTGCGCGGGTTCAGGTAGGCCGCGATCCGCTTGATCGCACCATCCTTGCCGGCCGTGTCGCGACCCTCGAACAGCACCACGAGCCGGCGGCGTTGAGCGATAATCCACTCCTGCATGTAGACCAGCTCGGTCTGCAGGCGCAGGAGCTCCTTCTCGTACTGCTTGTGGCTCAACTGTTGGGGAGCTGACACCGTTGCCATCCTCGCATGTCCTACCCGGCTGTCCTCTCGCCACAAGATCGCCAACCCGACGCGCCAGGCCAGGGAGCTACCGCGAGACTAGGGTTCGATTCGGATGCGCCATCGCGTTCGCGACCGATGAGCAACTCGACCCCCACTGTGCAAACGCCGAGACTCACGAGCGCGGCAACGATGATCGCCGTCGCGGCACCGGCCGAGAGCACGTGCTCTGAAAGCCCGAGTGAGGCGCTTGGGTCCGCCGATCACCACGGGCACGAACCGCCGTCCCGCTACGCCCAGCAGCGGACCGCCAAGCCCGGCAAGCCCGATCACAAGAAGAGTCTCGAAGCTCACGGAAAGTTGAGCCTATGTCTTCACGGCGGCGCCATGCGAGCACGACGGCCTCATCTGAGCACGACGGCCTCATCTGAGCAGAAACGGCTCCTACCCGTTTCATACCGATCGACTCCTTGCCTTCAACCTGGCCGAGCGATCTTGTGGAGGACAAGCACTCCACTAACTCAAGGATGAAAACAATGGACAGGAAGACACTCAAGAGATTGCTCGGTTCCTTTGCCGTGGTCGGCGTTGCCGCCGCGATGGCGGGGCTGGGCACGTTTGCAACATTCACAAGCTCCACCTCGGCCTCTCACACGATCTCCTCAGGCACCGTCTCGATCGCGCTCGGAGCAACCGGAGCGTCCACCAACCGACTCACGGTCGGCGCTTCCAACGTGGTGCCGGGCGACACGATTCAGCGCTCGGTGGATCTCATCAACAACGGCGGCGCAAGCGCGGACAACTTGTCCTCGATCGTGTTGAGCACCACAGCGTCGCCGAGCTCACTGCTCGACACCGAAGCCACCAACGGTCTGCAGATGGTCATCGAAAAGTGCTCGGTGCCATGGACTGAGGGTGGCACCGCTCCGGCCTACACATACACGTGCAGCGGCACCACCTCCACGGTGCTCCCCTCGCGCGCGGTGATCGGCGCGAGCATGGCGCTGTCGAACCTGTCGTCGCTGACGACCGGCTCCACAGACCACCTGCGCGTGACGCTGACGCTGCCGACGGCGGCGCCGAACACGATGCAGGGACTCACCTCGACCATCTCCTACAACTTCGTCGGCACCCAGCGTGTCGCCGGCAACAAGTAGGAGACCTCCAATGACCACGCTGAGGATCCCAGCAGAGCAGCCTTGGCAGGTCAGCTCACCTCGCCAGGCACGGACGGTCTCACAGACCGTCCGTGCCTGCTGGGTGTGGGCCCAGCGTGCCCTGTTCGCACTGGGCCTCATTTTTCTCCTCACCGTCGCCGTCCTGCCCCGACTGGGGCTCTACCGGCCCGTGACGGTGCTCTCAGGCAGTATGCGCCCGACCTTCTCACCCGGCGACATGGTGATCGTCACACCAGAGCCAGTCAGCTCCGTGCGTGTTGGCCAGGTGATCTCCTATCAAGTGCCGACGGGTATTCACCAGGTGGAGACGCACCGCATCGTGAAGATCCTCCAGGGCGGCGCGCATCCGGTGATCCAGACCCAGGGCGATGCCAACAACTGGCCGGACCCATGGACCGCAAAGCTCGAAGGCAAAACCGCGTGGCGGATGGTCGCCGTCATCCCCCACCTCGGCTATGTGGTCAACTGGCTGCGCTCCAGCACGCTGCGGAAGGCCGCCATCTTCCTCGCGCCGGCGATGCTGGCACTGCTGTTCCTGCTCGAGATCTGGGCGCCGCACACACCAACCGAGCGTCCGCATGAGAAGCAAGCGCGGACGGCGAGCCATGGGACGTTCGAGATTGAAGGTCATGTCTACTAATCGCACAGCCGCCTCGTGCGCGATCGCCACGTTGCTGACGATCGCCGCGCTGGTGTGCTCGCCGCTCGCGCTCGCCGTCTTCAATAAGTCCACGACCGGCGGACCTCTCACGGTGGCCAGCTCCACGCTCGCCGCGCCTACCCAATTGACGGCAGTCCAAGTTGCCTGCCACGCGGGCAAGTCGATCGAAATCAGCCTTGCCTGGACTGCCACGAGCTCAAGCTATGCGACCGGCTACGTCGTCGAACGCTCGACTGGCAGCAACGGTTCATACACCGTGATTACCACGGTGCCGATCAGCAAGACCTCCTACACAGACAACGAATCCTCGCTGGCACCCTCGACCGTCTACTACTACCGCGTCAGCGCCGCCTACCATTCCTGGATCGCGACCTCGACGGCCGCCTCCTTGAAAACATCCAGTAAATCCTGTTAATCATCCTGATATCACCGACCCCAACAGTGGTGCTCTTTGCCTATTGCTAACGGGCGACGTGTTGCGGGTTGACAAGGCAGGCGACCACGCGACCGCGTCGCACGGGCAGCGCGGCGAGGTCGCCATCCAGCAACACGTACCCATCGGTCCCCTTGGAGGTTCGGCGTAGCCAGGCCGGCGTCTGGTGCTCATAGCGCCCACGGGCACAGGCGCGCTTGAGCTCCCCGTAGGCGCCACTGACCGAGTTGCCGGGAGCCAGTAGGCGCTGATAGCCGACGACGGCATTGTGCGTGAGGCGGATGTTCGTCATTGCCGTGGCTCGCTGATGTTCCCCTGCATACCTATGTTCTCGGCCTGACGAGATCCCACTGATCGGTATTAGACCGCGGTAGCAGACGGATTATCCGAGACCCTCCGGCCCGGGGGAGACGCACTCGAGCCTCGCTGCCGTCGGCACGCGGCGTGGTGGAATGGAGTGCTCTTAGAACGTGTCTCAAAACCTGCGGCACCCCGAGATGCGTCCCTGGACGCGGCGCTGGATCGCCACGTGACGTCTTGCACGTACCACCAGTACGCGCTGCGACATCCCGCGGCGCCCAGCTTGGTCCATGAACGCATGCGGAAGCACCGCAGGTTTTGAGACACGTTCTCAGTGTCCGGTGGGGGCGTCAGAGCAGAGGGCTACCGGGCCTTGCACTCCGCGGCGCAATCTCCCCAGGAGCGCTGACAACACCTGCGCGTGCTCTGGCGTCGGGTGCGCCAACTCCGATTCGAGTTCGCGTGCCGCCGTGGAGGCGCCTGTGAAGCCAAACATGCCAACCGAGCCGGCCAGCATATGCGCGGCGCGCTCGGCATCTACTTGGAGCTTCGTGTCCATGCGATCCTCCGCGAGCGCGGAGACTGCCTGTTCGATCATGTCGATCAGACCGTCTACCCGGTCCCGCTGTCGCTCCCAGACAGAGCTCAGCACTTCAGCCGTCCATGCAGCGTTTTCTGAGCCAGGCTCGTGGGTTGGGACTGTGACGGTGGATGTTGTAGTCGGGCTCATGCGGTTATCTCGCCTGATCGCGAGATCGGATTGAGAATCGACATCCGCAACCGTGAACGAGACAGGGAGTATTCGCAGAATCATCAGGGCGAAATACCGACGAGGTTCCCTGGAGGCTCGTGTAGCCGATGCCATCGATGTAGTTCGATCGATCGCCAGGTACATCGATCACTCGCTGTCGACCGACTCAAACGGTTGCTTCCGAGCCCTGTGGCTACCACGGTGGTGATTTCATTATTTCGAGAACATCAAATATTTCAGATGAGAGCGAGGGTGCGTGCGGAGTGGTACGCTGCCAGGGTGGAAAAGGCCTGGGATGTGGAATTCGGGCTCGCAGACTAGAGGCCGGCGGGTGTACCGCTCCACTGTCCCGGCGATCGATCCTACGGCGCGATCACGGGAGCTTGCGGCTCACATCGCGCTGCTCGATCTGGCGCCAGACGCAATCTTCGCGCGCGATGTCGATCGCCGGATCACCTTCTGGAACCGCGGCGCGCAGACCACCTACGGCTTCTCGCCCGCGGAAGCGCTCGGCGTGGCTCCGAGCGAGCTGCTGCGCACGGAGTACCCGATACCGCTGGAGGAGATCGAGCGGCTCGTCACCGAGACGGGGAGCTGGGAAGGCGACCTGGTCCAGCACACCAAGGACGGCCGTCGTCTGGTGGTCGAGAGCCGCTGGGCGGCACACTACGACGAGACGGGCACGCTGGTGGGGCTGCTCGAGGTCAACCGAGACATCACCGCGCGCCTGCAATCCCAGACGGCGCTGCTGGAGCTCGCCCCGGACGCGATCGTGGGAATCGGTCGTCGATGGCCTGATCGTGCTGGTCAACGCGCAGGTGGAGGCGTTGTTCGGGTACGCACGCGAGGAGCTGTTGGGGCAGCCGGTGGAGGTGCTGGTGCCCGAGCGCTTCCACGACACGCATCGCTCTCACCGGGCGGGATACTTCGCCGATCCGCGCACGCGACCGATGGGCGCCGGGCTGGAGCTGTTCGGGCGGCGCCGGGACGGCGGCGAGTTCCCCGCCGAGATCAGCCTGTCCAGCATCGAGACCGATGACGGCACGCTCGGCAATCGCCGCGGTCCGCGACGTGAGCGAACGCGTGGTGGCGGCGCGCGAGCGCGAGCGGCTGCAGACCGAGGCCGAGCGCGAGCGACTTCAGAACCAGCTGCACCAGGCCCAGCGCCTTGAGAGCCTCGGGCAGCTGGCGGGCGGGATCGCGCACGACTTCAACAACCTGCTGGCCGTGATCATCAACTACGCGGCAGTTCATCGCAAGCGACCTCGACGCGGCGTCCGACAAAGACGGCGATGACCGCTGGCGTAGCACGCGCGAGGATGTCGAGCAGATCCGCCTCGCGGGCGAGCGTGCCGCGCACCTGACCCACCAGCTGCTCGCATTCGCCCGCCGCGAGGTCGTCCAGCCGGAGGTCGTCGACGTCAACGATGTCGTCAGCGATGTCGAGCAGCTGCTGCGCCGCACGCTCGGCGAGCACGTCGAGCTGCACAGCTCCCTGGCCGACGACCTGCGCCCGGTGCTGATCGATCCTGGGCAGCTGGAGCAGATCCTGGTCAACCTCGCGGTCAACGCGCGCGATGCGATGCCCGACGGCGGCACGCTGAGGATCGACACCGCCAACATGGACATCGACGAGGAATACGCCGCATCGCGGCCAGAGCTCTCGCCCGGTCCGCACGTTCGTCTGCGAGTCAGCGACACCGGCGCCGGCATGTCCCCCGAGACGGTCAGGCGCGCCTTCGATCCGTTCTTCACCACCAAGCCACCGGGACAGGGCACCGGCCTGGGGCTGGCCACCGTCTACGGGATCATCCAGCAGGCCGGCGGACGCTCGCAGATCTACTCCGAGCCTGACGTCGGCACCACCTTCACGGTGCTGCTGCCGGCGACCGAACAGGTTGCCGCGCGCCCGAGCCGCAGGCCAACTCCCCCGTGCGCAGGCGAGGAGACGATCCTGCTCGTCGAGGACGAGCAGGCGCTGCGCGAGGTCACCCGCCGCATCCTCACCGGAGCCGGCTACCACGTGATCGTCGCGGAGAACGGTCCCGAGGCGCTCCGGGCGGCCTCGGGGCATTGCGGTCCGATCGACCTGCTGCTCAGCGACGTGATCATGCCGCAGATGCCCGGACCGCAGCTGGCCAAGCGGCTGCTGGAGCGACCCTCGGTGCGGGTGCTGTTGATGTCCGGCTTCGCTCAGCCGATCCTCGACGCGGGAGGACACCTGGACGCCGGCATGGCGTTGATCGAGAAGCCCTTCTCCGGGCCCGGGCTGCTTGCGAAGATCGCCCAGATCATCGAGCGTGGGAGGTGATGGCAAATGCCGGATCTGCTGGTCGTCGATGACGACGAGGCGCTGCGACGCTGGGAGGAGCGAGTCCTGGGCGACCAGGGCTACTCCTGCGACGGCGCCTGCGACGCAAGCAGTGCGCGAGCACCTGAGACAAGGCTCATACAAGCTCGCGCTGCTCGACGTCAACATGCCGGGCGAGTCCGGCATGGAGCTGCTCTCCCACATTCGCAGCGAGCATCCCGAGGTGGCGGTCATGATGGTCACCGGCGAGGACAGCACCGAGCTCGCGATGGCGGCGATCGAGCACGGCGCCTACGGCTACCTGGTCAAGCCGGTCGGGTCGGGCGAGCTGCTCATCAACGTGGCCAACGCGCTGCACCGCCGGCGCCGCGAGCGGAAAACCGCCGTCTCGTGGAGCGCCTGCAGGCCACGTCCAGGAGCGCAGCAATACGCTGGAGGACGCGCTGCAGGACCTCGAGCTCTCCGAGACCCAGGTTTGGGTCTCCCAGGCCGAAACGATCTTCCGGCTGGCGCGTATGGTCGAGTTCCGCGACGAGGAGACCGGACACCACCTGCAGCGCATGAGCTCCTACTGCGAGATCCTGGCGCGCCAGATCGGGCTTCCCGAGCAGCGCTGCGAGTTCGTGCGCCTCGCAAGCCAGCTGCACGATGTCGGCAAGGTCGCGGTCCCCGACAGCATCCTGCTCAAGCGTGGCAAGCTCACCCCGGAGGAGTTCGAGATCATCAAGAGCCACGCCGAGACGGGATACGAGATGCTCGCCGGCTCGACCTCGGAGGTCGTACAGCTCGGCGCGCTGATCGCCCACACCCATCACGAGCGCTGGGACGGTGGCGGCTATCCTCGCGGGCTCGCCGGCGAGGAGATCCCGCGGAGGGACGGATCGCCGCGATAGCCGACGTCTTCGACGCCCTGACCAGCGACCGGGTGTATCGCTCCGCGTTGCCCGTCAAGTCGGCCATCCAGATGATGCAAGACGAGCGCGGCCGGCACTTCGACCCCGAGCTGCTCGACGCGTTCTTTCATGAGCGCTCTGAGATAGAGGCCATCCGTCAAGCTTATGCCGACTGAGCCTCGCCGGAGTTGGTGTGCGCTGCCCGCTACGCCACGCGGCTGTGGTGGAAGGGGCGTTGGGTGCGCAACGCCTCCTCGATCGCGTCGCCGAGCTGCTGGGCTGTGAACGGCTTGACCAGAGTCGCGGCGAACACGACACCGAGCTCGGCGAGCTCAGTCGGAGGTGCGTCTACGCTGGCGCAGATCAGCGGCAGCGTTGGATTGACCATGCACGTGGCCTGCGCCAGTACAACGCCGGTCGGCGCCGCGGGCTCGACCACCAGCACGTCGGCGCTCTGCAGCTGCTCGGATGCCGCCACCCGCACGAGGATCGGCTCGTGGCCGAGGCGGGTGACCATGCGCTCCAGCAGGCGCCGGACGTCATCGTGAGGCTCGCTGATCAATATTCGTGCCATGTGTCGATAATCGACCGGGCATGTGAGATTCCAGGGTGCTGGGCGGTATGAACGGCGTATGAGCCACACTCGGATTCTGGTGGTAGACGACGACGCCATCACGCGGGAGTTGCTGCGCGGCGTGCTGGAGCGGGTCGGACACGACGTGCGCGAGGCTGCCGACGGTCGCGCGGGCCTGCGCGACCTGTACGCAGCCCCGCCGGACCTCGTGATCCTGGACGTCGAGATGCCCGAGCTGGATGGGTGGACGACGCTTGAGCGCATTCGTGACCTATCAGAGGTGCCCGTGCTGATGCTGACCGCGCGCGAGACCGAGCTCGAGCGTGTACGCGGCCTGAAGGGTGGGGCCGACGACTACGTAGTCAAGCCCTTCGGCCACCAAGAGCTCGCCGCGCGCGTGCAGGCGCTACTGCGCCGATCGGGTAAACGCGCCAGTGAGCAACAGACTTATGCCGACGCGCTCGTCAGGATCGACTATGCACAGCGCGCGGTCTCCTACTCTGAGCGGGAGGTGCGCCTGACGCCGCTGGAGTTCAAGCTGCTCACAACGTTTGTACGCAACCCCAACCAGGTACTCAGCCGCGACCAGTTGCTGGAGCTTGTATGGGGTGGCACGCTTGGGGTCTCGCCGGAGCAGGTCAAGCTGTACGTAAGATATCTACGCCACAAGCTCGATCCCCACGCACCGGAGTCAACGCCGATCGAGACGGTGCGCGGCTTTGGCTACCGCTACCGGCGACCTTCATGAGAGCCAAAGACGAGCCTGCTCGGCAATCATCAAGATCGGGAGCTGTGGATCGCGAGAGCCCCAACACACCCGCGGGATCCTCACCCCCCGAGGAGCGACCGCGTGTGTTGGTTGTCGACAATGATCGCGCACTGTGTGCGCGGATAGCGGGCGAGGCGGCGTCGCTTGACATCGACTGTAAGACCGCCCGTAGTCTGAAGGAGGCCCGCACCGTGTGCGTCGAGTGGCGGCCGGAGGTCGTGCTGCTCGATTTGACTGTTCCACCCGACGGGATGGGGGGCGCTTACGATCTTCTGACAGGGCTGGCCAGCGACACACCACCTGTTCCCGTGCTCATTCTCACTGGCAGTGGTGCTTTCACTGACCGCGTGGAGGCGGCCAGACGTGGCGGTCGCGCCTTCCTGCCCAAGTCGCTGTCGCCGTCTGAGATGCTGGACGCTGCTACTCAGTTTCTCGCACGTGAGCGGCTACAGAAGACCCGGGTACTGATCGTCGATGACGACCCAATCGTGCTCGCGGCGATGCGCGCGCTCCTTGAGCGGCATCAAATCGAGGTATCGACCCTCATCGAGCCATCGCGCTTCTGGGACACGCTCGAGGAAGTGGCGCCAGAGTTGCTGATCCTCGACGTCGACATGCCCGGTGTCAACGGCTACGAGCTCTGCCGCGTTGTGCGCAACGACCCACGCTGGCGCCAGATAGCTGTGATCTTCGCGACTGTACACAAAGACCCCGCGACGATCGAAGAGGCGTTTCGGGCCGGCGCGGATGACTACCTGGCCAAGCCGATCGTCGAGTCCGAGCTGATCACACGTATCTCCAATCGTCTCGATCGCATCCGTTTGCACCGCATGCAAGCGGACACGGACGGTCTCACCGGTTTGGCGAGCCGAGCGAAGTCCAGCGAGGGCTTGGCACGATTGCTTTCGCTCGCCGACCGTTTCGCGCAGCCGGTGTCGGTGGGGATGCTCGATCTCGATCGTTTCAAGCAGATCAACGACACCCACGGCCACGCGGCCGGTGATGCGGTCCTGCGAACGCTCGGGGAGCGTCTGCGGCGGGATTTCCGTGGGGATGACATCGTAGGACGGTGGGGCGGCGAGGAGTTCGTCATCGGGATGTACGGCATGACACGTGAAAATGGAATAAAGCGTCTTTCCGAGACGCTGGAACGTTTCTGTGAAGAGGAGTTCGCCGCGGGCGGGGACACGTTCACAGTGAGCTTCAGCGCTGGTGTCGCGGAGTACCCACTGGATGGGCCCGATTTCGACGCGGTTATCGGAGCAGCCGATGAAGCGCTCTACCGCTCAAAGAAACTTGGGAGAGCCCGAGTGGTAGCCGGTGGACCTCACCAGAGTGGTAGTCGACCGTGACGAAGCCAATGTTGAGCAACTCTGATGTTGACCACGCCGAGGTCTCGCCGTCGCGGAGACTCACCCCATCGCGCCTGGCGATCCTCTGGGCTTGCCGGCTACGTGCTTGTGTATCTGAGCTGGCAGTTGTTTCACTGGCTCCCAGGCAAGCAGCAGTTGGGTCAGGCCTTTCTGATACCTGCCGACATGACCGCGTTGTGCTCGACCTGGATGGCCGCCCGGCGCTGCGAGGGATCTCCACGGCTGCGCTCCTTCTGGCGCATGATGAGCGCGGCGGTGGCAGCAGAGACTGATCGCCGACATCCTGTCTGCTGAGGTATGACATCAAGTACAACGTGCCGCCGTTCCCGACGGTCGCGGACGCGTTCTTCCTCTCCTTCTACGTGTTGCTCTTCATCGCGTTGCTGCGTGTGCCGGTTGCCCCGCGGACGCTGATGAAGCGCTTGCGGATCATGCTCGACGGCGCGACGATCGTGCTTGGTGGAGGCGCCGTCGTGTGGTACTTCGTTCTCGGTCCCACAGCGAAGGCGGGGGGGCAAGGCCCATTGGCGACGGCGGTGTCGCTCGCCTACCCTGTCGGCGACTTGATCCTGTTGGCGGGACTCGCGATTGTGCTGCTGCAGCGCAGCCCGCCGGTCCTCAAGCTGCCGCTTTTGTTGATCTCGGCCGGGATGGTGATGTCCATCGTGGCTGATGTCGTATATGGAAATGGCGTGTTGAACGATACATACACCGGAGGCGATCCGATCGACACGCTGTACGTGCTCGAGTTCATCGCCTTTGCGCTCGCCGGAATCGCACAAAGGCCCGTCAGGCCGAGCGATCAGGTCGTAGCGGCGCGGGACTGGAGCCAGCCCGTCCCGCGCGCGAGCTGGCTCCCGTACATCACCGCGCCGATTGGGTTCGGTCTACTCATCGGCGTGGAGTGGCGAAGACCATTCTTTCCAGACCTGAGTCTCATCCTTATCATCACTGTCATTGGAGGGCTGGTTGCAGCTCGTCAGTACCTGTCGTTGCGGGAGCTCGCTGCCGCTGAGACGGCGCAGCGCGAAAGCGAGCGACGCTCCCGTGCGATTTTCGAGAACGCGGGCGTGGGGATCACCTTCAGCGATCTGAAGGGACCGACGATCCTCGACGTCAACCAGACCTTCTCGAGGATGGTGGAATATTCCCCAGAGGAGTTGCGAGGCGGTGACTTCTCAACGCTCACCCACCCGGAAGAAGTCGAGGCCTTTCAGTCGCTGACGCCCAAGACGATCGACGGGTTCCAGCGCGAGATACGTTTCCTGCGCCACGACGGGACCACGCTGTGGGGGAGCCTGACACTGTCGCTGCTGCGCGACGAGAGCGCCACTCCACACCATGTGATCGGAGTTCTGCAGGACATCACGACGCGCAAGGAGGCCGAACGGGTCAAGGACGAGTTCATCTCGGTGGTGGGGCACGAGCTGCGAACACCGTCTGACGTCAATCCGTGGGTCGCTGGGATTGCTGGAGGGCGGCGTTTTCGGCAAGCTGCCGGAGGAGGCGACAAGCATGGTCACACTCGCCGTCACCAATACCGACCGGCTGGTGAGACTCATCAACGACATCCTCGATCTCGAGCGCATGGATGCGGGACGAACGGAGCTGGAGCTCGCCCCGGTCAAGGCATCGGAGCTGGTGCGCAATGCGACGCAGATCATCGGTATGACAGCCACGCAAGCTGAGGTGACCCTGACTGTCGAGGTGCAAGAGGATCTGATGGTCTCTGCCGACTCCGACCGTATCGTCCAGGTGCTTGTCAACCTGCTCGGCAACGCCGTGAAGTTCTCGCCCCGCCAGAGCACGATAACCGTCGCGGCTGCCTCCAAGAACGGGCGCGCGCTCTTTTCGATCAAGGACACCGGTCGCGGCATTCCGGCCAACCGACTGGAGACGATCTTTGAGCGCTTTCGCCAAGTCGACTCCTCAGACGCTCGCGAGAAGGGCGGCAGTGGTCTCGGACTGGCCATCGCACGCGAGATCGTCGAGCACCATGGCGGACAGATGAGCGTTGAGAGCGAGATCGACCAAGGCAGCACTTTTTATTTCACGCTACCTCTCCTGGAGGACGGACACACAGAGCTCACATCGAAGGCAACGGTCAACCCGCGGGAGGTCGAGCGCTACGTCAACGAACTGGTCCAAGATCGGGAGGATGGTGCCGTGTGAGCTCGCGACTACTGCTTGTCGACGACGAGGAAGCGATCCGCACGATCGCCGCCATCAGCCTCGAACGTATCGGAGGGTGGACCGTGACATCTGCCGCATCGGGGCAGGCTGGGCTGGAAGCCGTCGAAGATGACGGGCCGTTCGATGCGGTGCTGATGGATGTGATGATGCCCGGCCTCGATGGGCCCTCGACACTGGAGCGCATGCGAGACGGCGTGCTCCCACTCCAGGTCCCTGTCATCTTTCTCACCGCGAAGGTCGGGGACGCCGAACGTGAGCGTCTGCTCTCACTCGGCGCCGCCGGTGTGATCGCAAAGCCATTCGACCCCATGACCCTTCCCGAGGACGTCCGGCGGATACTCGAGGACTGAGGCGCCTTCCAAACCTGCTATTCGCCGGCGGCTTGCCGACCGTCGAGGGTTGCGGCGACGGCTGTCAGGAGTTGCTCGCGGTTGAAGGGCTTCGCCAAGAACGCGGCTCCCGGCGGCAGCTCGCTTGCGTTCGGTACGTATCCCGAGGTGTAGAGAACCCTGAGGTCAGGGCGCCGCGCTTGAAGCCGCACGGCCAGCTCTGTGCCGCGGGCATCAGGCATGACAACGTCCGTTATGAGTAGATCGATGCATCCATCGTGGCTGTCGAAGATCTCTGTTGCCTCGCTCGGTCCGCTCGCGGGAATGATCGCATAGCCATGCTGCTGGAGCATGCGCCGCACAAGAGCACGCAGTGATTGCTCGTCCTCGACCAGCAGTATCGTCTCACCATTGGGAATGTGCTGGAGTGAGTGTATGCGCGACGGCTCAGTCGGCGCGATCTCCTGAGCGGCTTGTGCTATCGGCCAGTATGTCGTAATCGTCGTGCCATCACCTGGCTGGGATGCGATATGTAGATGCCCACCTGCTCTGCGCAGGATTCCGTAGACGGTCGCGAGGCCGAGGCCGGTGCCGGAGCCGGTGGGCTTGGTCGTGAAGAACGGCTCGAACGCCTTCGCGATCGACCTCCGGGGTCATCCCGACGCCGGTGTCGCTCACGGCCAGGCACAGATAGCGTCCCGGCTCCGCCGGTCCCGCGTGCGTGCGCAGCGTCTCCTCGTCGAGCGTCACGTTGGCCGTCGAGATCGTCAACGTGCCACCCTCTGCCATCGCGTCGCGGGCGTTCACGGCGAGGTTCATCACGACCTGTTCGACCTGCGTGCGATCGGCCTCGATCGACCAGGCGCCCTCCGCGAGCTCGGTGTGCAACGCGATGTGCTCGCCGAGCGTCCGCGCGAGCATCTTCTCCGAGCTCGCCGACGATCGCGCCGACGTCGAGCACCTGCACGGTCCCGGTTTCCTCGCGCGCGAACAGCAGGAGCTGGCGTACCAGCGTCGCGGCGCGCTCGGCGGCGCCGCGCGCCTCGTGCGATCTCCCGGCCCGCCGGGATCGTCCTGCGCGAGGCTCTCCAGCGCGAAGTCGGTGTGGTTGAGGATGATCGTGAGCAGATTGTTCATGTCGTGCGCGACCCCGCCGGCGAGCTGTCCGATGCTCTCCAGCCGCTCGGTCTGGGAGAGGATGCGCTGCGTGCGCTTCTGCTCTGTCATGTCGCGGGCGACCGAGGCGATGCCCGTGACCTGCCGTAGCGGTCCTGGGTTGCCGCGACGCTCAGCGAGATCTCGACGCGGGTGCCGTCCTTGCGCACGCGGGAGGTTTCGTGGTGCTGGACGGTCTCTCCGCGCAGCACGCGCGGCGTGATGTCCACCTCCTCGCTGTGCTCCTCGGGCACGACGAGCTTGGCGGTCACCGATCCCGGCTGGCCGACCATCTCGGCCGCCGTGTAACCGTAGAGCTGCTCGGCGCCGGGTTCCAGCTCGTGATGATCGCCGTGCTCGTCGGTCGTGACGATCGCGTCGGTGGAGGAGCGCACGACCGCCGCGAGCCGCTCGATGTCCGCTGCGACCGTGTGCGCGACCGCGACAGCAGTCGCCGCGCTCGTGGCGAACGCCTCCAGCAGTCGCTGGTCCTCGACGGAGAATGCCGGGCCGTCCTCGAGACGGTCGATCGCCAGCAGCGCGCCGTAGGAGCGGTCGCGAAAGAGCAGCGGGACCACCAATCCGGCCTGCGCCTGAACACCCAGCCGGCCGACGCCGACTTCGTTGAAGCGCTCCCGGCTCGACCTCGTCCTCGACGCGTACCCCGCTGCGGGTGCGCACCGCCTGCTCGGCGAACGTGCCGGCGGAGCGGCATATGCCTCCCGACCAGCCCTTCGGGCACCTCCCCGGCGCCTGCCGCGATCAGCAGCTCATCGCCCTGGCTGAGCTCGATCAAAAGCACACGCGCCGCTCACCAGCGCCCGCCCACGCTTTGCGACCAGATCGAGAACCACACCCACATCCGTCTCGTCGCCGATCGCGCGCGTGACCTGGGTGGTCGCCTCGAGCGCCGCCACAGTTCGCTCGAGCTCCTCGCGCCGCTCCCGTGCACCTCGTAAGATGCTGAGCGTTTTCGATCGCCACACCCGCGATCTGCGCAAGCATCGACGATCGCCTCCTGATCGGCGTCCGTGAACTGCTCGCCGTCCGCCTTCTCGGTCAGGTACAGGTTTCCGAACGGCCTGTCCCGCACGAGCACGGGCACCCCCAGGAACGTGTGCATATCCGGGTGCCCGTGTGGGAATCCGCAGGAGTGGGGGTGCCGGCCGATATCCGCCAGACGCAGCGGCTCGGGATTTCCGATCAGCTCACCGAGCACACCACGCCCACGTGGCTGAGCCCCGATCTCCAATCGCGTCTGATCATCCACACCAACCGTGATGAACTGCGCAAGGCCGACCTCACTCATACCCCCGTGGTCTGGCTCCTCAAGTACCCCGAGCGCTGCATACCCGGCGCCCGTCAACTCACGCGCCGCCTCCGCCACACCCTTGAGTACGACCTCGATGTCGAGCTCACCCAGCAACCCGCGCGCGACCCCAAACGCAATGTGTTCCGCGTGATCCACGAGCTATGGCATCTCGCTCGACAAACAGATTCCGTAACTTCGCGACCAACTGATCATCCTGCCGAGTCTATCCCTCGGGCAAGCCTAATACATGGACTCGTGCGTCCAGTAGGAAGACATAGGTGACAGCTCAGATACTCAGCCCAAGCGCCGGTATAGCCGGCGCCTCGACCGCCACAGGCACAGGCGCCAGAGCGCCTGGGTCGATCCGCTCGGCTGTGACTTCCTCGGCCTCGGGAATATCCTCAGCAGATAGCGTGGGCTCACCCGCTAGCGAGGCGGCAAGCTCGAGCAGGCGCGCGTCGGCGTCCTCGGGCAGGCTTCGCTCGTCCACGGGTTGGCGCAGGAAGTCCTCGATGCGCGAGCGGTGTACGAGCGCCGTGTCGAGCGCCGGGTCGCTTCCGGGCTGATAGGCGCCGATCGCCACGAGGTCTTCCTTCTCGCGCAGCACGGCCAGCGCGGCGCGCAGTCGCTGGCCGGCAGCCGCGACCTCCGGTGAGACGATCTCGCCGACCAGGCGCGAGACGCTTTGCAGCACGTCGATCGCGGGATAGTGGCCCGCGTGGGCAAGCGAGCGGGTGAGCACCACGTGTCCGTCGAGGATCGAGCGTGTGGCATCAGCGATCGGCTCGTTCATGTCGTCGCCGTCGACCAGGACCGTGTAGAGACCGGTGATCGATCCGCTCGTGCTGGTGCCGGCGCGCTCGAGCAGGCGCGGAAGCAGCGCGAACACGCTTGGGGTGTAGCCGCGTGTGGCGGGGGGCTCACCGATCGCGAGGCCCACCTCGCGCTGTGCCATCGCAAAGCGGGTCACCGAGTCCATCATCAGCATCACGTCGTGGCCCTGGTCGCGGAAGTACTCGGCGATCGTCGTGGCGGTGAAGGCTGCCTTGATGCGCACCAGTGCGGGCTGGTCGGAGGTCGCAACCACCACCACCGAGCGCTGCAGCGCGTCACCGAGATCGCGCTCGATGAACTCGCGCACCTCGCGCCCGCGCTCACCAACGAGCGCGATCACGTTGACCTGGGCGCTTGTCGACCGAGCGATCATGCCCAGCAACGAGGACTTCCCCACGCCGGATCCGGCAAATATGCCCAGCCGCTGGCCGCGTCCGCAAGGCACGAGTCCATCCAGCGCGCGCACGCCCATCCCGACGCGCTCGTTGATGCGAGGTCTGGACAGTGCACCCGGAGGTGGCGCTACGGTCGAGCGCGCCACCCCACCAGCAGCCGGTAGCTCGTCGGTGGGGACGCCAAGGCCGTCGATCACGCGCCCGAGCAAGCCTGGTCCCACGGTGACACGAAACGGCGCGCCTGTGGCCAGCACACGCGTACCGGGACCTATGCCGTGCAGTTCTCCAAGCGGCATCAACAGCGTGCGTCCGTCTCGGAAACCGACCACCTCGGCTTGGATGGGCGCCTGCCCGCGGTCGGTTCCCACCATGCACACCTCTCCGACCTCAGCCTGCAGACCCGTCGCCTCGATGATCAAACCGATCAGATTGCAGACCTTGCCGTGGCGCCTGGCGAGGTCCGCCTCACGCAGGGACCGGGCGGCGCTCGACAGGCGCGCACCGGGCGAGTTGAAGTCGCTCACGCCGCGTGCTCGGCTGAGGCGAGCGAGTCTTCCACTACCTCGCGGGCACGCTCCAACTGTGTGGATACGCTCGCGTCGACCTCTCCCTCGGCGGTGCGCACAATCGCTCCACCAATGCCGACGCGCTCCTCCGATTGAAGGTCGCACACCTCGACTCCGCTACCTCGCGCCGTGAGCTCGCCGATCGCGGCCCTGACCGTCTCGAGGTCAGCCGGGTTGACCAGCACCGTCACGTTGCGGCGGTCGCTGATCCTGCGCAACGCACCGCGCACCACCTCGATCACCGTGTCAGGATGGGCTTTGAGCGTGCCTCCCAGGATCTTCTCGGCCAGCTCCAATGCCAGCTCGATTGCATCGCGCTCAACCGCCTCAACCGTATCGGCGCGCAGCAATTCGACCCCGCGTGCAGCCTCGGCGAGCGCCGCCGCCGCGCGAGAGACCTCGGCGGCGCCGTCGGCGTGACCGGCGCGGCGTCCATCGGCGTATCCCTCGACGCGTGCCTGCTCGCGCAGTTGCTCTGCTTCAAGCGTTGCCTGGGCGAGCATCCGTGCCGCTGCGTCGCGGGCTGGTGGATCGGAGGGCTCAAGCGGCTCAAACGCGTAGCTGACCGCCGCCTCAGACAACCGCTTCGCCCCCCTGCTCCTCGCCGGCGACGGCGATCACGATCGTGCCGTCCTGCTCGAGCTTGCGCACGACCGCGACCACACGTCCTTGGGCGTCATCGACGTCGCGCTTGCGCTGCGGTTGTTGGATCTCCATCTCCTCCTTGAGCATCGCCGCGCCGCGCTCGGACATGTTGGTCAACACCATCTCCATCACGTTCTCAGGCACACCGCGCAGCGCCAGCACGAGGTCCTTCTGGTCGACCTCGCGCAGCACCTGCTGGATCGCGCGCTCGTCGAGCTTCACGATGTCCTCGAACACGAACAACATGCCGCGCACCTCCTCTGCCAGCGTCTTGTCCGCGCCGGCAAGGTTCTCGAGCACGTTGCGCTCGGTGGTGCGGTCGGCGTGATTGAGGATCCCGGCGAGCGTCTTGGCTCCTCCGCTGGCGGAATACTTGCGCTCGACCGTCGCGCCCAGCTTGCGGCGGATGACCTGCTCCACCTGCTGGATCACACGTGTGCCGGCGTGGCCCATGCGCGCGATCCGCAGCGCGATATCGGGCTGCTCGGCCTCGGGCAGGCGCGCGAGCACCCCGGCTGCGAGTGTCGCATTCAGGCTGGCGAGCACGAGTGCAACCGTCTGAGGCGACTCGCCGCGCAGTAGCGTCGCGATCCGCTCCGGTGGCACACGACGCAGAAACTCAAACGGACGCGTTTCGCTGGCGCTGGCCAGTCGGCCGAGCAGCTCCGCGGCAGCCTCAGGTCCAAGCGCACGCTCGATCACCCCACGCGCGAAGTCCATACCGCCGGTAACGGTGCTCATGCCCGACCCTGCCTCGGCCGCAAGTTCGCTGAAAACCGACTCGGTCGTCTCGGCGCCGACCGAGCTCAGTCGCGCCATCTCCATCGACAGGCTCTCGATCTCATCCTCGTCCATGCGCTGCATGACGCTGGCCGCGCGCTCGGCTCCGAGCGCGGTCATCAACACCGCCGCCCTACGCGCTCCGGGCAAGCGCTCGACAGGCGCCAGGGACAGCTCGGGAGCGGTCTCGGTGGACGTGTCCTCGGCCATCGACGCTAGTCCTCCTGCATCCAGTTGCGCAGCTGTTTGGCGACCAGGTCGGGGTCGCTGTCGGCAAGCTGTTCGACCTGGCGGCGCAGCGGCTCACTGGAGGCGTGCCCATTGCCGCTGCCGTTGCCGTTTCCATTCCCGTTGCCATTGCCGTTCCCGCCTGAGGGCCCAACGCCCGCCATCGCGGGAACCGGCCTGGATGCGCTCTCGCGCTGCAGCTCAGACAGCCGCATCGGCGCCTCCAACTCACGCAGCCACACTGGCTCCTCGACGATCGAGTCGGTTTCGCGCTTGCGCAGCGAGCGCGTCGTGAAGAACAGGAACACGATCGCACCTATGCCGAGCAGCGCGTACTTGGCGTAGCCGAGCATGCTGCTCGTGGAGCCGGCCGCGGCTTCCGGTGTCTTGGCGAACGCCAGCTGACCAATCGAGATCGTGTCCCCGCGCTTGGTCTGAATGCCGGCGGCGTTGGTGATCGCTTCGCGGATCGCGGGTATCGATGCCGCCGGGACAGAGTGGTCGAGCAGCACCGACACGTGCTGGCTTTCGACCTTGCCGGGAGCTATGGTTTCGTGGGTCACGGTCTTGCTCACGCCGAGCGTGCTGCTGGTCGTTTCATGCTTGTAGTTGGACTTGCCGCCGGCGCTGGTCCCGGTAGGGAGGTTCGCGGTGCCTGTCGCGCCACCCGCGCTCGAGCCGTTGCCGGTGAGCGTCTCCAGGTCCTTGCTCTGCTGCAAGGGCACGCCGGCCTTGCCGTAGGTGAGCTGTTCCTGGGTGGCCTGGTTGACGTTCATGTTCGCGTACACCAGCACCTGTGCCTTGCCAGGACCGAGGATCTGCGCGAGCACCGCGTCGAGGCTCGCGCCCGTGCTCTGGTCGTAGCGCTGCTCGACTTCCTGCACGCTGTTGCCCCCGCCTCCAGCGCTGCCGGAGGCTTGCGGCCACAGCAGCTGCCCGGAGGCGCCGGTGATCGTCACCTTGTTGAGCGCCAGCCCAGGCACGCTGGAGCTCACCAGCTGAGCGATCCCCTGCACCGAGGTGGGCGCCAGAGAGGTGGTTCCCGACAACAGCACCGCGGCGGAGGAAATGCTTTGGTTTTCGCCAAACACTTGGCTCTGGGAGCTCGGCAGCACGAGCTCTACCTGCGCCCCTGAGACCCCCTGCACGGAGTCGATCGTCTGCTCCAGTTGTCCCTGCAGCGCGCGCTGATAGGTGACCTGCTGCTGGAAGTTGCTTTCTCCGAGGCTCTGTTTTTCAAACAGCGAGAAGCCCGGCTGGGTGTCGCCGAGCAGACCCGCGCCGGCAAGGGCCACGCGCGCCTCGGCGGTCTGGTTGGACTGCACAGCAAGAGCGGTTCCGTTGTTTTGCAGCTCGTAGTTGACGCCATGCTCGCTGAGCGCGCTCGTCATCTTGCCGGTCTGGGACGGTTCGAGGCCGCTGACGAGCGTCGAGTAGCTCGGCTGGGAGACCAGGTGCAGGAACAGGTAGATGAACAGGATCGCGCCGACCGCGAACCCTCCCGCGATCAGCCATCCGCGAGTGGTGAGCCGCGAAGCCAGCTGAGCAATCGGCGGCATCGGCTATACCTGCGTTTGGAAGATGTTCTGGGCCGCTTCGGTGGCCTTGGTGCGCAGTTGCGCCGCCAGGTCCATCGCCATCTGTGCGTCCTCGACGGTCACCACCGCGCTCTCGGGGTCCTTGGCCGTTCCCGTGGCAAGCGACTGGGCGGCGCTGCCGGCGCTCTGCTGGGTGCTCTCAAGCGAGGAGATCGCTTCAGAGAGCTCACTGCCAAAGCCGGTTGATCCGCTGCCGCCGGCCCCTTCGACGCCGCTAGTGCCTTCCAGACCGCCGGCGCCGCTGGTCCCTTCGATTCCGCCTGCCCCCCCTACGCCACCGGCACCTTCCGGGCCGCCGGCGCTTTCCAGGCTCAAACCTGACTGTCCACTACCGGCCAGACCACCACTCGTCTGAGCCGATGCGGCGTTTGTCAAGCGTTCGGTCAGGCTCCCCGCCAGCCCGCCGACCGCGGGGATGATCATTTGAGTATCCCGAGCGTCGAGGTAAACATCGACTTGGCGGTCTGCATCGCGGTCACATCGGACTGGTAGGACTGCGACTCGGAGATCAGGTCGGTCATTTCGGTGACGGTGCTTATGTTCGGCATCTTCACATAGCCCTGGGCGTCGGCTTCGGGGTTGCCGGGGTCATACACCTGCTGGTCGGGGGTGGTGTCGCTGACGATCCCACTCACTTCGACCCCACCCGCGGGCGGTGCGTTTTCTGCCTGCTGGATCGCCCCCGACAGCGCGCCGCTGAAGCCGCCTTCTCCGGCCTGTTTGAGATCGACCTCCTGGCGCTGATAGGGCTGCCCGTTCGCGGCCTTCGTGGTGTCGGCGTTGGCGAGGTTCTCGGAGGTCACGTCCATTCGCACGCGCTCGGCGGTCAAACCGCTGCCGGCGATGCCGATCGCTTCGAAGAGCCCCATCAGCCCGTCCCGGCAATCGCGTTCACGGGGCGACCCCGATGGCTGTGCTGAGGATGTTGTTGCGGGTGCTGATCACCTGCGTGAGGGCCTGGTAGTCGAGGCCGTTTTCGGCGAGCTTGGCCGATTCCTGATCGACGCTCACGCTGGTGCCGTTCGGCCCGTCCTCTTCTGGCTGCACTTCGGTCTGGAACTGCACCTGTTCGAGCGGTTCGCCGCTGTTCATCGCGCCCTGCAGCTCAGACTCGAAGTTGACTTCCTGACGTTTGTAGCCCGGCGTATCGGCGTTGGCGATGTTGCTCGTCAGGGCAGTCTCGCGCTGCCAGGAACCACGCATCGCGGCCTCGAGCAGCTGCTGGGTCGAATCGACGAGAGCCATATACCGTCCCTCGTAATCGGCCGCCCTGCCTGGGTCTTTAGGGCACCACCCAATGATCCTCTCACGGCAATCCATGATGCTATCATTATGTGTCCGTGATGGCATCCATGTTTCAAGGTTCGTCCCGAGGATGGCAATGATCTTCCAGACACCCCCCATGAGTTTCGAAGAGGCAGCGGCTCTGCAAAAGATCGAGGAGTTGCGGCGTCAGCTCCGTTTTCGCGTTGCCCAACCACGACGCTGGGTCGGTCTTGTCAGACGGGTTCTCGGCGCCCGCGCAATCCAAGGTTCGAACAGCATCGAGGGCTACGACGTGTCGGTCGAGGACGCTCTCGCCGCGATTGGCGGTGAGCAGCCGACAGACGCACGCGAGGAGGACTGGAACGCGGTATCCGGCTACCGGCGAGCGATGACGTATGTGCTCCAGCTTGCTCAGGACGAGCATTTCGAATACACGCCGCAAATCCTCCGCAGCCTGCACTTCATGATGACCGAGTACACGCTCGACGCCAGTCCCGGGCTGTGGCGCCCTGGACCGATATGGATTCGCAACGACGCAACCGGCGACATCGTCTACGAAGGTCCACCCTCTGACGAGTTGCCGGAACTCATGCGGGAGTTGACGAGCGATGTTTCGTCAGACAGCGAAACGCCAGTCATGGTCAAGGCCGCGATGGCGCATCTGAATCTCGTGATGATCCACCCGTTCCGTGACGGCAACGGCCGGATGTCTCGGTGCCTTCAAACCCTGGTCCTGGCACGCGACCAGATCCTGGCGCCCCAATTCTCCAGCATTGAGGAGTACCTGGGGCGCAACACGCAGTCCTACTACAAGGTGCTGCAAGAGGTCGGCTCTGAAAGCTGGCACCCCGAAGGCGATGCACGACCATGGGTTCGGTACTGCCTGGAGGCGCACTTTGTACAGGCAAGCAGCGTCCTGCGCCGCGTCAAGGAGTCCGAGGAGATATGGACGCGGCTTGAAAGCATATGCGCCGAGAAGCGGCTGCCACAGCGGGTACTTAGCGCCCTATTTGAAGCTACGGTCGGTATGCGCGTTCGCAACGCCTCCTATCGAGCGGCCCTGAAGATGTTGGACGAGGGGATCGCCAATCAAGGCGCCACGGACGACCTGCGAGCGATGGTGAACGCAGGGCTCCTTGAACGATTCGGAGCTCGACGCGGGACCTACTACCAGGCGGCCGATCCGCTCAGGACGATCTGGGAGGACGTGCGCAAGAACAGGAAGCCAATCAATGCCAGCTCGCTCTTTGCCATCACCGATTGATCGCCGAGCCCACGCTGCTCGCCGGGAGCTTTCATGCCACACACCATCCCCGGCTGGCGCTCACGTGCTGCGATCCAAGCGGGGACGACGGGGCAGCTGGCCGCATAGCTCTCAGCCGCTCTCAACATCCGGAGATCAGGCTGGCCGCTCGCCGATCAAGGGTCCGGGTGCGTTGCGAAGCTGGGCGCCTAGGTGCTTCATGACCAGTTCGGCTGCCGTACGGGGTTCGTATCCCATGGGCAACTCTGCGGCAAGCCGCTCCATGTCTTCCAGGAATCCACGGTCCGCGAGCTTGCCCTGCAGGTTGTGTTCGAGCTGGCGGTAGCTGAAGGTGGACTCGCGCATGTAGTGGTTCAGCGCTTCGGCAACGAGCCGATCGTCGATACGGCTCGTGTCGAGCGCTACCCACAAGTCGAACAGGTCACGCCCCTTGCGGCGCTGGTAGAGCGCTCGCAGCTTCGTCGCGAGCAGCTCGTTCAGATCGAACGTCGGCACATCCGCCGAACCTGACCACCAACGCGAGTGAACCGCGTACGGGCGTACTACGCGCTCGCGAAACGGGTCGGTCTCGGCTGTGTTGATCTCGATCTTGACGCGGATACGACCTTCTTCGCTGGTTGGGTCCGCGTCGAACCAGATGCCGGCGACGTCGGACTCTTGGGACGGGAAGCTGCGCCGGTGCTCGCGCAGGCCGACACGCTCGATCGCGATCTCGCGCGGCGCGGAGAAGACGTCGCCGAGCCGCGGCGTGCTGTTGGTGCGCACGTAATCGAGATCCTCGGAGTAGCGGTAGGGCCTGGGGAGGTGCAGCTTGTGCAGGCACGTGCCGCCGCGGAACGCAAGCTCGCGCGAGAGCAGCGGGTGCGCAGCGATATCCACGATCAGCCGCGAGAGGATCAGGTCCTGCTCGATCTGGGCCACTGTGGGCCACGGCGCGTCCACGCCCCACTCGGTCAGGTATGCCCGCGGGATCACAGGTCTGGCTGTACGTCGGCGTTGACGATCAGCGCCCAGCGTTCGTTCAGCTCGCCGGCGCGCGCGGCGGCGGGTTCGAGCGGCGTCGGCAGCGCCGTGGGGCGACACGCCAGAGAAGCCAACGGATCGGTGTCGATACCCGCCGCAAACCGATCCAGCAGCCAGCCAAGGCGACGGGCCTGCGCCAGCGGGCGATGTCCCGCCAAGCGTGCCAGCTCGCCGCCGTCCAGGCGCTCGAGCTCACCGAGCACGGTCGCTACGTTGCTCCAACCCCCAGCGTGACGGTGGTGCGCCACGAGATCGACGGCCGTCTGCTCACGGGTGCCTACGCGCACCGTTCCCGTCGGCACGCCGCGCGTTTCTACGGCGCCGTTGTCCAGATGAGCGTCGAGCACGAACCGCAACCGCACTCGCCCGATATCGCGGTCTGCCGTCTGGATGCCCACGAGCACCTGAAAGACCTGCGGAGCATGATGGGCAGCTCCGTGCATTTCAGCGGCCGACAGCAAGCTCACGTAGTAGTCGCGCCCGAGATGACGCATCGTGTCGTCGATCATCCATGCGCCCGGCGTCACGCCCCATGAGCGGTACTCGGGCGGGACGAAGCAGTACAGGCCGCGCGCCGGAGAGAACGCGAGCCGACGGTCACGAAGCCGCTTCAGCGCCGGTCCCAGCGCGCGACGCGCAATCCCGGTCAGCTCGCTGATCTCCTCGGTGCTCGCCGAGAACCGCCCCTGGGACAGGAAGTGGTCGGGAAGATCGTTGACTCTCAGGTGGGTGACCATTCTTACGTTGAGCGCCGGTCTACGAATGGCGTTGAATCGAACAACATGGCTAACATTACGTATAGCGTTAGTTTACGCATGTAATCGGAGGCACGGGACGATGGGCAAATGATGAAGTGGATCTCCGATCTGGATAGCGGTCGACGACCAGTATCCAGACGCCGGCAGACACTGTCGCGAGCGCGGAATCCCGTTATCTGCGCCAATTGCAAGGCCGGTGAGCGGAAGCTCAGGCGCTGCGATCCAAGCGGGAGCGACGGGGCAGCTGGCCCGCATAACCGTCGGCCGCTCGCCTAGCGCGCACGCTTGTGCCAATCTCCGCCAGCAGCGACTCGCGCAGGCGAACCAGCTCGACGCGAGTGCGTTCGTTGATCAGCCGGGCACGTCGCAGCAGCGGCACGGCATCGGCGGGCGGGCGGGCGGGCAGATCGCGAGTCAGCCGCGTCCAGTGCTCGGCGAGCTCGGCGAGGCGCGCGGTTTCACCGCGGCCGACCAGCTCCAATTCGAGCTCGGCGTGCTCGTGGATCTCCTCATAGGGGCGCAATGCCGCCGTTTGCTCGCTCACGTGCGGGCGATCTCCTCGGCGACCTGCGCCCACGCCTCGCGTAGCTCGCCCAGTAGCTCGCTGACTTCTTCGAGCTTGCCCGCGTCCCGCTCGCGACGACCGGCGTTGAGGTGAGCGAGGCAGAACTGGTAGATCGCATGCAAGCGCTCTGGAACTTCGCCTTGATCGAAGTCGAGGATTCCGTCGAGATGCGCGATGATCAACTCCGCTCGGCGCAGGGTGTTGTGCGCGCGCTCGACCTGACCCTCGCGCATCGCCACGTTCGCCTGGCGCAGGAAGCGTCGTGCGCCGTCGTAGAGCATCACCACCAGCTCCCCTGGCGTGGCTGCGAGCACGGCGCCCTGGCGGTATGCCGCCGGTGATGCGGTGAGGTTGCTCATGCCTTGGCGGCTACCAGAGAGGCTTCTTGGGAGGTAAGCCAATCGGCCTGTGAGGTGTTTTGCGATATGGCGCTTTCCAGCTCGGCATAAGTCGCCTGCAGGGCCTTTTCGCGCACGGCAAGCATTTCGTTCATCGTCGTGATCTGGCTGGTCAATTCAGTGATCTGCGACGTGTCGCCTGTGGCCCTCGCTTCGAGCGTCCCGCCAGGCCCGGCCACGTCTTCAAGCGTGCTCTGCAAGCCCTGCGACCACTTCTCGAGCATCTGCTGCACACCCGCGGGATTCGCCTTGATCGCTTCGGAGAGCTTGGTGGAGTTGACCGTCAACAGTCCTTCGAGCGAGGACTGGGAGGCTCCGCCTGCCGAGACCGCACCCGTGCTGATCCCGATATCGCTGGGATTGGACATTTCGGCGGCAAGCCCAGCGATCGGTTCGTACATGCTCTCGCGCATGTTCGAGAGCAGGCTCTCCAGTTCGAAATCGCCAAAGAGGGTGCCTGTGCCGTATTCAGCTGCGCTGGTCGGCTTGGCGATCGGCTTGGTCGAAAGCTGCTTTTGGATCGCTTCCACCGTCGAGTTGTAGAGCTTGACGAATGACTGCACCTGCGCTTCCACAGCGCTGACGCTGGCTCCCGGAGCCTGCACGTTGATCGTCACCGGGCCGGTTGTGGTCAGTCCGTTCAGCGTCAGCGTGACGCCGGCGATCGCGTTGGTGACGGTGTTCGATGCCGAAGTCCCCGCGACTCCGTCGACCATGTATTCGGCGTTCTTGCCTTCCTTGGCGCTACCGGCCTCTTCAACGAGCGTCGCGCCCGGATCGCTCACCTGGATGAATTCCGCTCCGGTGTTGCCTGTCGCGCGGTTGGACAGCACCAGGGTGTCGCCTTCAAGCACCGCCGCGTACACCGTCGAGCTGCTGTCGGAGTTGATCGCGTTCGCGAATTCCTTGGCGCTCTCGCCGGCCTTGACCGTGAAGCTGTTGCCGTCGATCGTGAGCGTTTCTTCGGCGGCGGGGCTCGTGAACGTGAACGTGCGCTGGGCCGAGTTGGCGAGCTGCGTGACTTCCACCTCATAGCCGCCGATGGCGGCTCCGTCACTGGTAGCCGCGCTCACTCGTGTGGGTTCGCTGGAGATGACCGCCTGCGAGGTTTCAAATAGCGAGGGCATGCTGAATTCCGAGGCGGCGAGCGCAAGCTGCTGGAGGCTGCTCTGGACGCTTGCCAGCTCTTTCTGCTGGCCCTGCAGCTTTTCCTGAGCGTCGGTGAGCCGTGTGACCGGCTCACGTTCGACGGCCATCAGCGCAGAGATGATCGAGCTCGTGTCGAGCCCTGAGGCGAGACCCGAGATGGCGATCGGGGCACCGGCCGTCGAGTTGACCGCAAGCGATGACATCGAGGTCTACGCCGAGCGCTTTCCGGTGACGTCCCGCACCGGCTTTCCGGCGGCGATCTCCAGCGCCTCTGAAATAGACATGCTCTTCACGGTTTTGCCCTTGTGATCGGAAAGCTCGACGGTTACCCGCCCCCCCTGGCCTTCGGAGAAGCGCAGTTCATGTCCGCTTTCGCGCATTTCGCGGCTTATCCTTCCCGCGGCCGCCACCTGGTCCAGTACCTCCGGCGGCGGCGTGCCACCGGTGTCTTGGCCTGCGAGCACACGATCGCTCGCGGCAAGCTCAGACTCAAATGCGGCTGGTTCGCCGGCATTTCCCCTTATGAACGGCGTCTGATGCGACGAGCCCGAAGGGGTAGACGGGCCATTGAATGGCATGATCGGCGAGGTCATATGGCGTTTTCTCCCTGAAAACGTGTGACGCGACCCGGTCCCTGGGCCGCCTCGCGATTGATATCTCTCAAGGTGATCGGCCTCTTTGAGAAAAACTTTATTGCGAGCTACCCATTTGGCGCGATGGGTACGCCCAACTTGGGCGCACGCCGCCCACCGGAGGATCGGCGCACATGGGCCCGAGCGTCTACGCGGTCGCAACATGCGCTTGGGACAGGAGGCTTGCCGCGTCCTCGTTGTCGGGATCGCGCGAGAGCGCGGCGGCGGCGAAGTCGCCCATCTCCCGCGGCATGCCTCTGGCGGCTGCCACGCGGGCGAGGCCCAGCAGAGCCGGGACGTCGGGCTCCTGCTCACACACAGCCATCCACTCCTGCGCCGCCGAGGCCACGAATCCACGCCGCAGATACATGTCGGCAAGCAGCTCGCGTCGCTCACGCGGCTGTAGCGGCGTGCGCCCCAACGCGCCGAGCAGCACTTCAAAGCTCTCGAAGTCGTGCACTCGCAGCAGCGCCTCGAGCATCACCTCAAGCAGCGGCACCGCCTGCGCGGTGAGCGATGGCAATACCTGCTCGTCCGTCGAGCACGCAAGCTCTCGCCAGGTCGCGAACAGGTCGAGCTCATACGCGGGCATACCCGCCTCGCGGGCACGGACGAGCGCATCCTCGACACTATCGCCCTCTCCCCCGACGATGCGCGCGAACAGCTCGGTCCTGCGCGCGATTACCGCGAGCGGGTCGTCGTCCGCAAGCTCGGACGCCACCTCGGCCGCCTCGCCGTAGCGCCGTTGCGCCAGCAGCGCCTCACCCAGCGCCACGCGCGCACGACTGGAGTGGGGCTGGCGCGCGAGCACCGCTCTGAACTGAACCTCTCCCGCGGCCGTCGCGCCGGCCTCATAAAGTGCGGTGCCGAGCATGAAACGAGCCGCGGGCGAGGGGTCGGGCATGTGCCGCTCGACGCTCGCCACAACCTCATCCGGCTCGACTCCGCTTGCCAGCAGCGCGGCGGCGTAGGGCATCACCGAGCCGATGAACCGCGGGTGCTCGCGTAGGCATTGCTCAAGCAGAAGGACCGCCGCCTCCTGTTCGCCGCTACGACGTCTGAGCTCGGCCAGTTGGAGCCTCGAGAGGTAACTGCCGCAGCCGAGCGTCGCGGTGTAGCGACTCGGAGCGTCGCCCATCTCGATGCAACGCTCGAGCAGCAGGGCGGCACGCTCGTCCTGCCCCAGCGCAATCGCGGCGATCGCCTGCTCGAACACGAGATCGGTGAACCCGTCGAAGCGCTCGAGCCCAACCTCTGCGCGTGCGATCGCATCCGCCGGACGCCCGCACGCACGCAGGGCCTTGACCATGCGGCTCATCAAGGCTGGGGCAAACTGGTAGCTGTCGCGATCGGGAAGATCCTCGAGCAGCGCCCAGGCCCGCTCGAACTCGACAAGCGCGGCCGCCGGCTCGTCGGCGGCCGCATACTCCGAGCCGAGGTTGTAGTGCAGGAACGGCGTCGGCGGACTCTCCGCCTGCTGCAACCGCAGCAGCTCGATGTTGCGACGCGACTTTTCGCGACTGTCGCGCACCGCGCCGAGGTAGCCGTAGTGCTCGATGCGCACGCTGGTGGCCTCCACCCGCTCGGGCAGATACCCTGGCAGGCGTCCCGCGATCTGCTCGTGCAAGCGTCCCTCGAAGCGATACTCGGGCCGGTTGCGAAACACGCGCAGCGCGTTGTGTGTGACGGCGGTCCCATCGTCGAGATCGCCGGTGTGGTTGGTCTCAGACAGATAGAACGCCTCGCGCCAGGTGCGACCCGTCAGCGAGCGCAGCAGCGGAATGTCCCGCTCCACGAGCACCTCGTCGGCGTCGAGATAGATCAACCAGTCTCCGCCGGCCGCATCGAACGACACGTTGCGCGCCTCGGAAAAGGATCCCGTCCACTCGTGGGAGAGCACGCGCGCCCCGAACGAGCGAGCGATCTCGACCGTGGCGTCGGTCGAGCCGGTGTCGACGACCACGATCTCATCGACAGCGCCCGCGACCGCGCTCAAGCAGCGTGGCAGCATGTCCTGCTCGTCGCGCACGATCATGCACAGGCTGAGACGCAGACCCTCGGCTGGCTGCGCGCGTGAGGCGATCTCGAGCGCCTGGCCGGCAAGCGTGGGGATCGCGGGATGCAGTGGAGAGGAGCGGCGCGCTCCGCGCAATCGGCGCCTTCGCCCCTCGAGCGCGGCAAGATTGCGATTCAGCTGCTCCACACGAGGATCGAGGCGTCCCGAGGCCTCGAACATCGCCTGGGCCGCATCGAGGCTCCACAGCTCGTAGAGCGCGACGCCCGCATAGTTGAGCAGCTTGGGCTCGCGAGGCTCGCGCTCCAGCATTTCCAAAGCGCCTGCCGCGATGGTCGCAAACAGCTCTGGCAGATGTGCGGGCGGGGTGCCTGCGCTCACCTGGAGACCTCGCTCGATCAGGCTGACGCCCGCCTGATAGCGACGGTGGTGATCCTCGATCGACTCGAGCCGCCTGAGGAGCTCGCGATAGCCGGCAAGCTCGCCCTTGGGGTCGGTGGCTGTAGCGCGACGGGCCATCTTCACGCATGGTCATCGACCGGGTGCGGCGATATCTGAGCGAGCCAATCAAACGGTTACGACCGGGACGCCCGATACGGTCCGCGACCGAAATCTTCGCAAATAGCGCATCTCGGACCGCGGGCAGGTTTGGCGCACGCGGGGGCACCTGTTCGCAGTTCCCTCGAAATCGGAGTCGCAAATGGAAACGATCGCAAAAGGCACCGTGAGGATCTCGGCGGCGGAAGCCCTCAAGACATGGCGCGAGTACCAGCGGACCGGCGATCTCAGGCTGCGCGACCAGCTGATTTTCACCTTCACGCCGATGGTGCGCTACATCGTCTACCGCAAGGTGCGCGAGGTGCCGGCCCAGTGCGACGTGGAGGACTTCCTCTCCTGCGGCCTGGAGGCGCTGATCCGCTCGATCGAGCGCTATGACCCCGAGAAGGGCGCGACGCTCGAGCAGTACGCGTGGACGCGCATCCACGGCGCGGTGCTCGACGAGTTGCGCCGCCACGACTGGGCGCCCCGCTCGCTGCGGCGCGACGAGCGCGCGATCAACCATGCGCGCGACACGTTTCTCGCCGCCCACGAGCGCCAACCCAGCCGCGAAGAGCTCGCGGGGATACTCGACATGGACCTGGGCGAGCTCGTGCGACGGCTGGACGAGGTCGCACTCGCGGAGGTTGGCTCGCTCAACCGCACAGTGCGCTCTGATGAGAACGCCACGATCGAGCGGATCGACACGCTGGAGAGCCCTGACACCGACTGCGACCCCACGATCTACGCCGAGCGGCGCGAAGCCAAGCAGCGCTTCCGCGCCGCGTTTGCGCTGCTGCCACCGGTTGAGCGCGAAGTCGCGGTGTTGCTGTACCTGGAGCACTGGACGCTGCGCGACATCGGTGCACGGCTCGGGGTATCGGAGAGCCGCGTGTCGCAGATCCACACCCAGTTGCGCCGCCGACTGTACGACCGGCTCTCCGACGAGCTGGCGTTGTTCAGCGCCGTTGGCTGAACAGCCGGTCTGATCGTTGCTGTTCCGACCGGTACATGTACCGGTCGGCCGGACGGTGCATGCACCGTCCGGGGCCCAGGCCGCATGCGGCCTGGCCTTCCCTCTAAAGAATTGTCCTCCACGGTCGAACACCGGGACGACATGGATCTTGGCCTGTATATCGCCGCCTCCGGGATGGTCGCCGAGCAGGTGCGCCAAGACCAGCTCTCAAACGATCTGGCCAACGCCTCCACTCCGGGCTACAAGCCCGACGAATCCCCGCAACACAGCTTTGGCGACGTGCTGCTCGCCAACACCGAGGGCGGGACCGCGATCGGATCGGTCAATACCGGCGTCGCACTGGGCAAGACCTACACGAACATGACGCAGGGATCGCTTCAGGAAACCGGGGAACCGCTTGACTTCGCGATCGGCGGCAGCGGTTTCTTCGCGGTGAAGACAGCCCAGGGCGTGCGCTACACCCGCGACGGGCAGTTCACGACCTCTGCACAGGGAGTGCTCACGGACGCAAACGGCGACCCCGTGCTCGACCAGAGCGGAGCGCAGATCAAGGTCGGCGCAAAAGGCACGGTCCCGGCAAGCGCGCTCGGCGTCTTTGAAGTGCCCGGTGCCGTCAAGCAGGGAGAAAACCTTTACACCGGCACCGCCTCCGGCAAGCCGACAGGCACGGTGCGCCAGGGATCGCTGGAGGGATCGGGCGTCGATGCCGCGAAGATCATGGTCGAAATGATCACCTCGCTGCGCAGCTTCCAGTCCGGCCAGCAGGCGATCCAGTCGATCGCCCAGACCCTGCAGGAGTCCGCTTCGCAGGTTGGCTCGCTGAGCGCGGGCGGGGACTGATGCTCGAAGGTCTCTACTCGGCGGCGGCGGGCATGTCCGCCCAGCAGGAACAGCTCGATGCGATCTCAAACGACCTCGCCAACGCCTCCACCACCGGATACCAGTCCGAGCGTGTCGCCTTCAGCGACCTGCTCTACAACGCGGTGGACGAGGCCGGCACCGAATCGAGCATCGGCGCGGGCGCAAGCGCCCAGGTCATCGGGCGCAGCCAGTCCCAAGGACCGATACAGGAAACGGGCGACCCGCTCGACCTCGCGATCGAAGGCGAAGGCTATTTCCAGGTGAAGGGCTCCGGCGGGCAAACGGCACTCACCCGCAACGGCAGCTTTGGCGTCGATGCGAACGGCACGATCGTGGACACCCAGGGCAACCCGCTCGAACCGCCGATCAAGCTCCCCGCCGGCATCTCGGCCGACGAGGTGAAAATCGGGCCCGACGGCACGGTAACCGCCGGCAAGCGCACGCTCGGGCACATCAAGCTCGTCACCGTGGCCTCGCCGGACCACCTGCTCGCCGGCGGGGACGGCACGCTGACACCCACCGCTGGTAGCGGCTCTCCACAAGCCGTCAGCGCGAACGCCGCGAAAATCCATCAGGGCGCGTTGGAGGGCTCCAACGTGGACATGTCGAAGGAGATGGCGTTGATGGTGAGCACTCAACGCGCCTACCAGATGAGCAGCTCGGCGATCCAAACCGAGAGCCAGATGATGTCGATCGCCAACCAGCTGCGTCCGTCATGAGCATCCCGCTCTCCTCGGGCTCGCCGCTACCGAGCGGCGGGCTGCCGGTGGTCAACCAGACGCTCGAGCCCGCATGGGTGCGGGATGGCTCCGCCACCACTCAAAAGGCCTACCAAACCGCGCTCGCCTTCGAACAGATGCTGGTCGAACAGCTCTCGCAGTCACTCACGGCAAGCAGCGGCCTCGGCGGCGAAAGCGGTGAAGAAGGCGAATCCTCAGAAGGGGGCTCCTCGGGATCAAGCGCCGCGAGCGGACCGATCTCATCGATGCTGCCGCAAGCGCTGACCAGCGGTGTGATGAACGACGGCGGACTGGGGCTCGCCGCCCAGATGACCCACCAGCCGCAAGATGCCGCCGGCGCCACCCCGACGGCCACGACCGGTGGCACAAGCTCATGAGCATGACCGCGCTTGCCGTACCAGAAGGACTTGTGCAAGACCATGCGCTGGGCACGGATGTGCTCGCGCACCTCGACGCACAGATCGATTCGGCGCGGAGACTGCTCGAGGTTGTGCTGGAGCAGGGCGCGGCGATCCGCGCGCGTGACGTGCACACCGTGGTCCGCCTGGCCGGCATCCTGCGCGGAGAGATGGGCCGTCGCGAGCTGCTCGAGGAGGAGCGCTCGCGTCTACTCGCCCGCAGCGGAGCGCGGCTGGGCATCCCGGCGGAGGCGGTCACGCTGGAGCAATTGCGCACGTTGATGGATCTCGAGGACGCGGAGCGCGCCGCGACGCGGAGCGCAGAGCTGCGCGGCCTGTTGCGAGAGCTGCAACGCGAGCACTCGTGCAACCGCTCGCTGATGCAGATCGAACTGGGCTTTCTCGACCATCTGATGGGAATCCTCGCGCTTGACGGAGTGAACGGCTACGACACACACGGCACCTCCACGCCGATCACGCGACCGCGTCCGGGCGGCAACCTGCACGTCCTGGACCTAAGGGCCTAGATGTCGATCCCGACCCTGCAAGGACTGCAAACCGCGCTCAGCGGGCTGGTCGCCGAGCAGGCGGCGCTCGACGTCACCGGCAACAACATCGCCAACTCGGACACCGAAGGCTACTCGCGCGAGACCGCGGTCCTGCAGACCAACACGCCGATCACGATCCCCTCGATCTCGCCGGTCACGGGCGACGGGGCGCAGCTCGGCACCGGCGTCAGCGTCGAGACCATCGCCCGCGTGCGCAACGTCTACCTGGACGCCCAATACCGCACGCAAAACAGCGCGCTCAGCGAAGCCAGCACCCAGTCTGAAGAGCTGACCCAGGCCCAGGCGGCGTTCAACGAACCATCCAGCTCGGGCCTTGCCAGCCAGATATCGAAGTTCTGGAGCGCCTGGAGCGAACTTGCCAACGCGCCCACAAGCGGCCCCGCCAAGCAGGCAGTGGTCGCCGCCGGCGACCAGCTGGCCGACACCTTCCACGAACTCAGCTCACAGCTTTCGACGATCTCGACCCAGGCGGGAGAACAGTACGCAGCGATCACCGGGCCCTCCGGCGAAGTGCAGGAGGACGCCAATCAGATCGCGCAGCTCAACGGGCAGATCAAGGCCGCTGAAGAGGCCGGCCAGGAGCCCAACGAAATGCTCGATCGGCGCGACGAGCTGCTCGACAAGCTCTCCAGTCTCGCGCAGATCACCGTCAGCGAGCAGCCTGACGGCACCGACACGGTGAGCTTCGGCGACGCCGCGAAGCCGCTGGTCGAAGGCACCACAGTCAATTGGCCTCAGACGCTTACCGAATCCGCCGGAGGCAAGCTCGGCGCGCTGCTTGGCCTCACGAGCCCAACCGGGGCCTTGAGCAACTACCAGGCCCAGCTCAACAACGTGGCAAGCGCGCTGGCGGGCAGCGTCAACGCGTTGCACACGACCACGCCGTTCTTCTCCGGCACGACCGCGGCCACACTCGCGGTGGCGGTCACCGCCGCCCAGGTGCAGACCTCCTCGACGGGAGACGCCGGAGGCAACGACGTGTCCCAGGCGATCGCGGACCTGCGAGGCGGCGCGGCCGAACAAAACTACGCTGCGCTCGTGGAGCAGGTGGGCGCCGGCGTGCAGACGGCCAAGGACGAGCAGGCCAACCTGCAGACCACCGTCACCGCGATCGACAACCAGCGCCAGAGCGTCTCAGGCGTGTCGCTCGATGAAGAAATGACCAACCTGATCAGCTTCCAGCGCGGCTACCAGGCCTCGGCACGCACGCTCACCGCGATGGACAGCATGCTCGAAACGCTGATCGAGCACACCGGCGTGGTGGGGCTGTAGAGATGAGCCGCAACAACACAGCCCGACGTGTGGAGGCCGAGCGATGACCGAACGCATCACCCCCGCGATGGTCACGGCCACGACGCTCAACGACATCAACTCCTCGCTGGCGAGTCTCGAGCGCACCTCAGACGAACTGTCCTCCGGCAAGACGATCCTCGAACCGTCGGACAATCCCTACGGCGCCAGCCAGGTGATCGACCTGCAGAGCCAGCTCGATGGCCTGAGCTCCTACGAAACCAACGCCCAGGAAGGGATCTCCTGGGAGAACACCGCCAGCGGCGCAATGTCGAACATCTCAAACGTGCTGCAAACCGTGCGCGAGCTCCTGGTGCAGACCTCGAGCGGCACCTACAACCAGAGCGACCGCGAAAGCATCGCCACCGAGGTCGACCAGCTCACCGAAGCGGTGAAGCAGGACGCGAACACGCAGTACGCCGGGCAATACGTGTTCTCGGGCACGAATACCACAACCACCCCCTACCCACAGGGAGCGGAAGACGCCTACCAGGGCGACAACGGCACGATCACACGCGCGATCGGCCCCGGCGTGTCGGTCAACATCAACACCAACATCTCCACGCTGCTCGGCAACGGTCAGGAAGCCGCTGACGGCAAGCTGCTCGACACGCTGCAGACGATCTCCGAACACCTGCGTGGCGGCACCACCGAAGACATCGGCGCACTCGGCTCGAGCGATCTGAAAGACCTGGAAGCAAACATCGAAACGCTCAGCCAATTGCAGGCGACGGCGGGCAGCGTGACCGATCAGCTGCAAACGGCGGTGAGCCGTATCGAATCTCTACAGGGCTCGATCACCGAAAGCCTCTCCAACACCGAGGACGCCAACATCGCCCAGACGTCGATCGCCTACGCTAATGAGCAGGCCGCCTATGAGGCGGCGCTACGTGCCGGCGCGAGCATCATCCAAGAATCCCTGCTCCAGTTCCTGCAGTAGCCGGCTGAGGAGAGAGCCAACATGTCCGTGACATTTCAGAGCATCCGTTTTGGAGAGGTCGAGATCGCCGAGGAGGAGGTGATCGAGTTCCCCTTCGGGCTGATCGGTCTCGGGGGCTCGCGCTACGCGTTGATCGACCGCAACCCCGGCACCGGATTCCTGTGGCTGCATTCGCTCGACGAGCCCGCGCTCGCGTTGCCTGTAGTCAGCCCTGAGCTGTTCTTTCCCGAGTTCTCGCTGCACATGGCGCCCGAGGATTGCGAGCGGACCGGCATCGAAGAGGAGGCGGACGCAAAGCTGTATGTGACCGTGCGCGCGACTCCGAACCCGCTCGACATCACCGCCAACCTGCGTGCCCCGCTGGTGGTCCACCAAGGCCGTGGCTACCAGGTGATCAACGCCAACCCCGAGGCCCAGTTGCAGGCTCCTCTGTTCACCGTCGCGGACGAGCCGTCGCAAATAGCTTCATAATCTCCCGCGATGCTGATACTGGCGCGACGTCCGGGAGAGCGCGTCGTGATCGGCGACGAGATCCTGGTCACCGTGATGGAGGTCAGCGCCAGCACGGTACGGCTGGGGATCGAGGCGCCGCGTGGGGTGTCGATCTTCCGCGAGGAGATATGGCTCGCGGTCAAGGAGGAGAACCGCGCGGCAGCCGCGGCCGACGCCGACGCGCTTCCCTTGCAGGCCGACGCGCTTCCCTCTCAAGCCGACATACTGCCGTCGGAGCCCGTGCGCGAGCTGCCGTCGGAGCCGGCCGGCGACACGCCCCCAGATTCCCAGGAGTGAGATCCGAGTAGGTTGGTTCGCGCTTCAAGGCGACGATCCACACGACTCACGGGCGGTTTTTACGCACGTCATTACGGGATAGAACCGCGCTACGCGCGGTGATACTCCTCAACCCTCGTCCAGCTCACTCCAGATACTTAGACACGTATAGATCGCTGCCGATAGCGAAGGTGTGAGCCGTATATGCACACTTCTCAGCGCATTGGCTCTGACTACCGGGGGCTTGTGTGCCACCGCAAGCGCCAACCGCGCGACTACGATCGCGAGCGTGCTCGCATCACCCTGTCAGAGCACCCAGATGACCCCCGAACCAGGCAACCTCGCACAGATCGAGACCGCGACACTATGCCTGGTCAACCAGGAGCGCGCGCGCAACGACGAGCTTCCGCTGCGGTTCAACGCGCAGCTGGCACAGTCTGCCCAGCTGCACAGCAAAGACATGGTCAGCGAAGACTATTTCGCGCACGTCGCCCCAAACGGCGAAACGCCACTTGATCGCATCCGTGCAGCCGGCTACATCCCCAGCCGGCATGTGGGCTACACGATCGGCGAGAACATTGCGTGGGGCACGCTGTACCTCGCAACTCCGAGTGCGATCGTGGCCGCGTGGATAGCCTCGCCGGGGCATCTCGCGAACATCCTCGACCCCGCATATCGCGATACCGCGATCGGCGTCGATCCCGCCGCGCCACCGTCGCTTGCCGAAGGTCAGCCTGGCGCCGTGTATACGCAGGATTTCGGCGCGATTACCGGTTAGCTACGTGCCCTGAACGGCTCCTCCACGTCCACCGTACCGGGACCTGACAGCTCGAACGCACTGTGCAGCGCTTGCACGGCCCGCTCAACGCGATCACGGGCGATGACACAGGAGATCTTGATCGGGGAGGTCGAGATCATTTCGATGTTGATGCCCTCGTCGTTGAGCACACGGAAGACCTTCGCGGCCACACCGGGGTGCGAGCGCATGCCGGCGCCCACGATCGACACCTTGCCCATCTCGCGCTGTGTGGCCATACGGTCAAATACATCGCCCGTCATCGCTTCCAGCGCACCGGTGGCCACCCTCAGGTCTTCGTGGGGCACTGTGAAGGAGATCTCTGCCTTGCCGCCCGCGGATGTGGGCACGTTCTGGTCGATCATGTCCACGTTCACACTGGCCTCCGCAAGGGTCTCGAAGATGCGCGCGGCTATACCTGGAACGTGGTCGACACCGATCAACGTGATCATCGAATCCGAGGTCGAGTGGGTTACGGCGGTGATGAGGGGCTTCTCCATGTTCTCTCCTTCCGACACAACCACGGTACCGGGACAGTCGTCAAACGACGAGCGACAGTGGATACGGACGTTTTCGTTGCGTGCATACTCCACCGAGCGCAGCTGCAACACACCGGCCCCAGAGGCCGCCATCTCCAGCATCTCCTCGAAAGACACCACCGACAGCTTGCGGGCGTCGGGCACGATCCGCGGGTCGGCCGTGAACACGCCGGCGACGTCGGTGTAGATCTCGCATTCGCGGGCGCCCAGCGCGGCGGCGACGGCCACGGCGGTTGTGTCCGAGCCGCCACGCCCGAGCGTGGTGACGTCATCGGTAGTGGAGACGCCCTGAAAACCCGCCACAAGCACGATGTCGCCGTGCTCGAGCGCAGCGCGCACGCGGTCGGCGCGCACGTCGAGGATGCGTGCCTTGGTGTGGGAGGTGTCGGTCACGATCCCCGCCTGCGAGCCGGTCAGGGAGATCGCGCGGTGACCGAGATCGTTGATCGCCATCGCGCACAGCGCGCAGGAGATGCGCTCGCCGGTGGAGAGCAGCATGTCCATCTCGCGCGGGTCGGGCGCGGCGGAGACCTCCTCTGCCATCGAGATCAGCTCGTCGGTGGTCTTCCCGCGCGCCGAGAGCACCACCACGACGCTGTAGCCGGCCTCGCGCTTCTCCACGATGCGCTTGGCGGCGTGCTTGATGCGCTCGGCGTCGGCCACGGAGGTGCCGCCGAACTTCATGACCACGATCTCGGACATGAGTTGAGGCTACAGCGAGCGGCGTCCTGCGAGCGCCTTGCCGAGCGTGACCTCATCGGCATACTCCAGGTCGGAGCCGACGGGCAGGCCGGAGGCCAGGCGGGTGACCGTGAGATGAGATTCCCCCCCACCCCGTGCGCGCAGCTGCTCGGCGATGTGCAGCGCGGTGGCTTCGCCGGTGGTGGTGGGATTGGTGGCCAGCACCACCTCGCGCACCGCGGGCGAGCCGTCATCGGCGGGGGAGCTCACACGCGTGTAGAGCTGCTCGATCTTCAGGTCCTCGGGCTCGATCCCGTCAATCGGAGACAAAGCGCCTCCCAGCACGTGGTAGAGACCGTGGAATTCGTGGGTGCGCTCCATCGGGATTACGTCTGAAGGCTCCTCCACCACGCAGATCACGCTCGCGTCGCGGCGGGTGTCCTGGCAGATGCGACAGCGGGGTTCGTCGGCGAGGTTGAAGCACACCTCGCACAACCCCACCCGCTCCTTGACCTCCACGATCGCCTCCGCGAGTGCGCGCGCGTCCTCCGGCGAGGCGCGCAGGACGTGAAACGCGAGCCGCTGCGCGGTGCGATTGCCGACGCCGGGGAGCTTCGAGAGCTCGGTGACCAGTCGCTGAACCGGAGGCGCGAAGGAGCTCAACGGGGGGTCTGATCGTGGGTGTGCATATACATATACTTTTTACGCGATTTACAATAGTGACTACGATATATAGTCACTATTGTAGCCTTACAAATTTGAATATCACTCAACCCGCCCTCTCTGGCTCGTGTGCTCGCTAGAGCCCCGGGAGGCCCAACCCGCCGAGGCCGCCAAGCGCACCCGGGTCCAGACCGCCGGTGACCGCGCCCATGCGCTTGGCGGCGAGCTCCTGCGCGGAGCGCAGCGCCTGGTTGGTGGCGGCGAGCACGAGGTCGCACAGCATGTCGACGTCCTCGGGATCAACCGCCTCGGGGGCGATCCTCACCGAGCGCAGCTCCAGCTCGCCACTGACGGTCACCGTGACCATGCCGCCACCGGCGGACGCCTCCACGGTCTCGTTGGCCAGCTCCTGCTGGGCGACCTCCATGTCGTGCTGCATCTTCTGCACCTGCTTGAGCATCTGCTGCATGTTGGGTTGCCGCTGTCGTGGCTGGGGCACCGCTATTCGCCGCCTTTCTGCTGTTGAAGCCAATCCTCAGGGAGCTCCTCCGCGTCCAGCTCCGCGACCAAGCGCGCCATGATCTCGTCCTCCGTCGGAGGCGCGCCACCAGACCCTCCCTCGGCGACGAGATCCTCGCGCAACTCGAACGACACCTGGTAGCGCCGTCCGGTGAGCCGGTGCAGCGTGTCGAGAAGCGTGGCGCGGTTGGCAGGGTCTTCGGCCTTGCGCTTGTGAAACGCGGCGGTCGGGGGAAACGCGAGCACCAGCTCACTCTCGGTGAGAGTCGCGGGCGTGGCCTCGCTCAGGACCGCGCCCAAGAGGCTGTGCTCGGCGCGCACCGACTCGTGCGCGGCGGGCCACAGCGCGTCGAGGTCGCCGGGGGCGGGAGGTACTGCAACCGCGACAGGCGCCACGGCTGCCTGCTCCTGCTCATGGGCCTCGACGGCTGGCTGGAGAGCGGACTGGTCGGGCGAAGCGTCCGGTTGGGTTGGCGCGGGGTCGGGCGGGGAGGACGGCGCCGGCGCGGCATCTGGTGGCAACGCGGAAGCCGACACAGGCTCGGCAGCGACCGGCGGTACTGGCGTGGGGGGTGCTGACACAGGCACGGACGCCACGGAAACCGGCGCCGGCCGCGGGGCGTTTCCCGCGAGCGCCTGCTCGAGCCGCTCGATGCGAGTGAGCAGCGCACGCGTGGAGCCGTCGGTTTGCGGCGTGGCGGCCTTCACGAGCGCGAGCTCGAGCTGGGTGCGGGGGTCTGCGCCCGCGCGCACCGCCTCCAGCGCGGCGCCCAGGAGGTCGAGCATGCGCACCACTTCGGCGGGGCCCACGCGCTGCGCCTGCTCGCGCAGGCGTGCGTCGATCTCGGGGGTGAGCGACAGCTCGGGGGGCACGTCGCCGAGCGTTTGCACGACCAAGAGCTCGCGCGCACGACCCTCCAGGTCGCGCGTGAAGGAGCCCGCGTCGCGACCTCCCTCGGCACAGCGCGCGACCGCGAGCAGCGCGCCGCGCGCGTCTCCGCCGGCGACCGCATCGAAGGCGTCTGAGAGCAGTTGCTCATCGGCCACGCCGAGCACCGCGAGCACGTCGGCCAGCTCGACATGGGCGCCGCTGTAGGTGACGAGTTGCTCGAGCGTGCCGAGCGCGTCGCGGAAACTGCCGGTCGCCGAGCGGGCGATCGCGGCGACCGCCTCGGGGGGGATCTCGATCGACTCCGCCGCGGCCGCACGCATCACGACGCTTGCGATCTGCTCGACCGTGGGACGTTGGAAGTCAAAGCGGTGGCAGCGGTCCACAACAGTGGCGGGCACCTTGCCGGCCTCGGTGGTGGCGAGTACGAACACGGTGTTGGGGGGCGGCTCCTCGAGCGTCTTCAAGAACGCGTTCCACGCGGCCTGGGAGAGCATGTGGGCCTCGTCCAGGATGTACACCTTGTGGCGGCCGGACACGGGCGCGAACACGACCGACTCGCGCAGTTCGCGGATGTCGTCGACCGAGTTGTTGGACGCGGCGTCCATCTCGATCACATCGAGCGAGGTGGCATTGGCGATCGCGCGGCAGGAGTCGCACTGCCCGCACGGCGTGACCGTCGGGCCGTGCTCGCAATCGAGACAGCACGCGAGGATCTTGGCCATCGAGGTCTTGCCGGTACCGCGCGAACCCACGAACAGGTACGCATGGTGGACCTGATCGCGTTCCACAGCGTGGCGCAGCGTGCGCACCACCGCGTCCTGCCCGACAACGTCGTCGAACGAGCGCGGACGGTGTGAGCGATACAGGGATTGAGCGCCGGTGGCCACCGATGGCCAGTCTACCCGCGGCCACGAACCCATCGGAGCGGATAGCGTCCCGCGCGTGGCGACCACGATCAAACCCCTACTCGCACGGCTGCGCCCGCAAGGCGCCCGCCCTGACGGGACGAAGGAGGGGGATGCCCGCGCGAAGGTATCCAGCTGGGTGCGCGCGACGCTTGCGATCGCCGCCGGAGCGCTGCTGTTGTGGCTGATCACGGGAGTGGGATTCGTGAACTACGACACGCTGTACGGGCTGGTGTGGGGTCAGCAGCTCTCGCGTGGGGAAACGCCCCAGTACAACCTGCCAATCGCGCCGACGCCCCATCCGCTGGCGGAGGCGCTGGGGCTGGTGCTCGCGCCACTCGGCGCCGGCGGCGCCACCGCCGTCACGGTGGCGCTGGCGTTCCTCGCGCTGTCTGCGTGCGGATGGATGCTCTATCGGCTTGGGAGCGAATGGTTCGGCCGCGCGGCGGGCGCACTGGCGGCGGTGATCCTGCTGACGCGCGTGCCGGTGCTGTCCTACGGCGTGCGCGCGTACGTGGACGTGCCCTACATGCTGCTCGTGCTGTCCGCGCTGCTCGTGGAGACACGTCGTCCTCGCGCGGGAGCACCGGTGCTCGTGCTGCTGGGATTGGCAGGATTGCTGCGGCCTGAGGCATGGGCTTTTTCTGGGATCTACTGGGTCGTGCTGGTCGTCTCATCCGCTCGTTCCTCAGATCATGCGCGCACACGAGCGCGGCTCGCCGGCCTTGCGCTACTGGCGGCCGCGGCGCCCTTGATTTGGGTGCTCAGCGACCTGCTGGTGACGGGCAACGCGATGTGGTCGCTGACCCACACCAAAGAAACAGCAGAGACGCTCGGGCGCGAGACGGGGATCGCGAAGGTGCCGCGCTACATCCCCGAGCGCATCGGAGAAATCCTGCGCGTGCCGGTGCTTGTTGGCGCAGCGCTGGGCGGAGTGTTGTCGCTGGCGTGGCTGCGCGAGCGAGCGATGCTCGGTGCGATGGCCGGCGTGGCGGCGGTGCTCGTGTTTGCGCTGCTCGCGGCGTTCGGTCTGCCGATCGACACGCGCTATGCGTTTCTGGCAGGTGCGATCCTGATTGTGTTCTGTGGCGCGGGGGTGTTTGGCTGGATGGCGCTCCCGCCGGGCGACCGGCGTCGGCGGCCGTGGATGATCGCGGGCGCGGTGGTGCTGGTCGCACTCGTCGCGTACACGCCCGGACAGGCGCGCTCGGCCCACCACCAACTCGAGGAACTGGCACGCCAGGAAAGCATCCAGAACGACCTGCTGGCGCTCGTGCACAACGGCGCGATCACCCTGAAGTGCGGACAGGTGGGCGTGCCCAACCATGCGCCGATCCCGCTGCTGGCGCTGTACTTGAAAGGACGCCCGTCGCTGATCGTGAGCGCCGAAGCGCGGTCGATCGAAAGCGGCACATATGTGGACCCAGCGAGCGCGGAAGTCGAAACGGACTACATCCTCGACCCCAAAGACCCGCACGCGGCCGTGTCGATCCCACCGGGCTTCACCGAGGCGAGCTCCAACCGCTCGTGGCTGATCTTCAAGCACTGCGGTTGACCGCGACGTTTGCGGCTCGTTTTCGGGACGACCGCCACAGTGCTCGGATCGTGAGTCGCGGCGATCGGCGCGCGGCCGACGTGGGGGTTGCTTGGGTTGAGCGACCCGCACGAACCGCAAATCAAAAAACGGACCGTGCACCCTCCGTCGTGGCCCCGCATCCAATCGCCTGATCGCCGCCCGGGACTCCGGATCGGGTACTCCCGCTGCGCCTGCCGGGGATCGCTTAAGGCTGCTTCCTTCCGGACCTGACCTGGTTCACGAGCCGACACCGCGCGGGACCCGAACCATCGACGCTCCGTGCGGCGGAGCGACCAGAGCGTTGCCCCTCAGAAGGGAGTTCAGCCCCGCTAGAGCGGATTGCGGATTCAGGGCGCCGCTACATCCCCGCCTAGCACGGTCCGCGTCGATCCTAGCGCGTGCGTCGAGCGCGGGCTCCCTGTGAACTTGACTCCCGAACTCATGGTCCAGACGATCGGGGCACACATATGTCGTTATGCGTTAGGCTGCCCAGCCGATATGAACTTCAATCACTTGCACTCACCCAAACTCTCGCGCGCACGCCTCGGTCTTGTCGTGCCCGCGCTCTGCACAGTTGCGCTGATCGCCGGTTGCGGCTCGAGCGGCTCGAGCTCGATCACGGTCGGCAACGAGTCCGACACCAGCTCGGTGCCGCACGTGAAAGGCGAAACCACGCCCACGACGGCGAGCACACCGACCACGCCGACCAGCACCGTGAAGACACCGACCAGCGGTGCGCTGTCCAAAGAACCGAAGGTCACGCCACCGAGCGGCCCCGCGCCGACCACGCTGGTGACCAAGGAAATCATCAAAGGCACTGGCGCCGAAGCGAAAGCGGGCGACTCGGTGACCGTGAACTACGTGGGTGTGCTGTACAGCACCGGCAAGGAGTTCGACGCGTCGTGGAAGCGCAACGAACCGTTCACGTTCACGCTCGGCAAGGGCCAGGTCATCAAGGGTTGGGACCAGGGCGTGGAGGGCATGAAGGTGGGTGGCCGGCGCGAGCTGATCATCCCCGCTGAACTCGGCTACGGCAAGGCCGGCTCGCCGCCGACGATCCCGCCGAACTCGGCGCTCGTGTTCGTGGTGGACCTGCTCGGCGTCTGACGCTGAGCAACTCCACCACCCGCACCGCCGCACCTCGCGCCACACCGGTGGATGGCGCGAGGGTTGACGGCGCGGGCACACGTGCCGCGGCGAGCCGCAAGTCGATCGTGGAGGCACAAGCGGCGGTCCGTGTTGCGCACCGCGGGATCGCCGCCGCGGCACGCTCCACACTGCTGGGCGCCCTGATCGCAATCGCGCTCGCCGCGCTGCTCGCCGGTTGCGGCTCCGGTTCCTCGCAAACTCCTACCAGCGCCAAACTGGCGCTCGAGCGCACCCAGTTGGTGCAGGTGAGCAACGGGTTGCGCGCGCTGGAGGCGCCCGTGGGGCGCGAGGTCGCCGCGTCGAGAGTCGTGTGGCCCGCAATCGCAAACGGGCTCCCCGCCACACTCTCCGTGTCCCTGCAACACGGGGTCGCCGTCGCGAGCGCGGCCACACAGGCGCTGCCCGGACCTCAGTTCATGGTGCACGTGAGCGGGCTCACCGGGCCGGCTGCGGGGATCGCGGGACTGTATGAAAGCTACAGCCGCCTCGCCTCGAAGGGGTGGCGTCTGACAGAAACGGGGATCGCCGCGATCCTACGCGGAACGCCTGCCACCGCGAGCTTTGCGAGAGGCAACTCCTCGCTGTACATCGACGCGATCTACGACGGCCACTTCGACCTGTCGCTGCTCGGCAAGAGTCTTATGAGCGGCTACGAAAAGCTCGGGGGTGCGGCGGCGTTCAAGGCCAGCCTGCCGCCTGGCGAAGTCACCGCGCTCGCGGCCGCTTATTCGATTCCGGGTGTGAGGCTCCAGCCGCATCCGGGGCGGGGTGTGTCGGAAGCTTAGTGTGACGGCGGCGGTCCGGCGCCGACTCGGGAGCCGACGGATCTCGCCTCCGCCAAGCTGCACACTCGCAGCCGCCTGAGTACCATCTGCTCGTGCGTTTCAAGCTTTTGATGAGTCTGGTGGTGGCAGCGGTAGGCGTGTGGACGCTAGCCGGGCCGGTGGTATCTAGCGATGCATGGAGCTTGGAACAAGAATCCGGAGGCATCTCCGCTATGGGCAGCGGCGAAGGCGAACATCTGCCGGGCGGAGTCGGTGTAGCGCCAGGAGCAACCGAACCGCAGCCTGTCAACAAGAAGGCTGAAGAAGAATTCGAGGCCGATCCTCCATGGCGGCAAGCTAAGGAAAAGGCCGAACGAGAAGCCGCCGAACACGCGACCGCTGAACGCGAAGCGACACAGAAGGCGACCGCTGAACATGAAGCGGCACAACAGGCCGCCGAAGCCGCGGCGTTACGATGCGTGGTGCCGTCAATCGAGGGCAAGTCGCTCGCTGCGGCACTTCGTTCGCTGCACACGGCGCATTGCTCACTTGGCAAGGTCAGCCGCTCGCACGGACACCACGGTGCGCTTGTGGTCAATAGCCAGAGCCCGAAGCCCGGCAAGACGCTCGCAAGCGAAGCGCCCGTCAAGGTGACGCTCGGCTCCGCCAAGCGCCGCCATGGCTGAGTAGAGCCGACCGCGCACGTGCGCTCGAAGGCGACGCCACGGCCTTGATGTGGAAAAGTGGCCACGAGAGGGAGAGCCGCGCACCAGGCGCAGAGCCAATAGACTCGGTGGTCGAGGGCGCGTAGCTCAGTGGGAGAGCGCTCGCTTCACACGCGAGAGGTCGCAGGTTCGAAACCCGCCGCGCCCATCTGCCGCGCCCATCGGAGAACCGCCGTCCCTCGGCTACTCCATCTCCGTCTGGCGGAAATACTCGCGGTCCTTCGGCCGATCGGCTTGGCGCTTTGACTCGTGGACATCCTCGAGCGCGGCGATGGACACAACGACCGTAGTTCCCGCTACGGGTCGCTGCGTGGCGCGAGGCGCCAGGTCGCTGTAGCCGCCGGGGAAGCCAGCGGGTGCGAAGCACAGGTCGAGCTGACCGTGACGAGTGACGAGGTTCCACACGCTCGCGGCGAGAAGACTGCGCGGCGTGAAGTAGTCAGAAGGCAGCGCAACCCAGCTGCCGATGTCGGCCGGGTCGGTGATCAGCCGGCAATCAAGCTCGTTAAGTGCATCGGCCAGTCGGGCGAGGTTTCCTGGCTCAGCGTCCGGGGTCAGATCGACGTCTTGGGTGTCGTAGCGGCGGCCGTGAGATTGGATCGCCGCGCCACCGATCAGTACGAACCCCACACGATGGCGCGCAAGCACGCCGAGCAGAGCCTCCCTACCAGGATCTATGCCACCGGGATCTGCCGGCTCAGCCATGCCTGGATCTTCTCCTCATCGTCGCAATCGTCAGCAACTCGCGCTTTGTGATTTGCGGACTGGACGTCGAGCACCGCGCTGTAGGCAAGCGCGTGGCGCCTGGCGTCCGGGTACGGGGAGGCATCGGCGATTCGCAAGAGGTCGCGCAAGCCAGCCACACGCACCACTCCACCATCGATCTCGACCTGATTGGCGTCGCGCGCCAGATCGACAAAACCCGCTGTGCCCGACGGGACCTCCGTGACGAGCAGCCGCCCTCCCATTATCCAGGGCAGCACGTAGGCTCCATCGCCCGCCTTGCGAGCCCCAAGGCCGTCGAGCATGGTGCCATCGGCTTTCGCGCAGACCTCAACCGTATCTCCACCAAGCACGAGCGGCCAACCATGAAGCGCTCCAGCCACCGCTCCGATCACAATTATAGACGCCCGGTTCTTCGCCAAACCCTCGAGGACGGGGACGACATCGAAGGCTCCCGGCGGGGTCAGCCTGCGCACACGCTGGACCGGCGTGCGGTCGAGCTGCATGGCGATCTGTGGCCACCACGAGCGATCCTCCGGAGCAAGATGAGCGTCGAGTTGAAGTCCACACGCCCGCGCAACAGCCTGCACATCCTCATAGGAGGGCTGACGGTCACTGCGCTCCCAGCGCGCGACGGTGGCCTGCCGGCACTCGATCCGCTCCGCGAGCTCGCGCTGAGTCAAACACGCCCGCCGGCGAGCCATCAGAATCAGATCGCCACCATTCATACCGTAATGGTATCAAGTGCGGGATTGGACTTGAGCGCCCTTAGTCCGCCGTGAGTTCCGATCGATAGCGCCGTCGAGCCGCGAGCGCCACCTGGCCGGCAGTGCCGCCTCCAGCCGCCGGCGTGTCGTGAGGCCGCGCCGGATGGCTTGACGGACGGCGAGGTCCGTCTGCTCCGTCCATCCACCGCTGCGTAGCAGATCAGCAACGGTGCGCTCGACGCTGGTCACGGGGATACCGAGCACATAGCGTCGAGCTCGGTGGTCGATCAGCCTGTCGGTGAAGTGGATTCGCACACCGAGTGGGGTGCGCAGCCCTCGCTTGGCGCGTGACAGGGTGATGTGGACTTCGTCGGCGATCACGTCCGTGAGATCGAGGAGCTCCAGCGCGCTCTCGTGGGAGACCACGCCATCGGCGCGCGCGAACGCAAGCCATCCAGCGATCACGTGACCGTGCGGTGGTGCTGGAAACCGTCGCATTCGATAGACCCCATGCCCGACGCGCTCCAGCGCGTCGCCCTCGGTGGCGTGGTAGGACAGCGTGGAGCGTGGAATGCCCGCGGCCACGGCCTGGTGCGCGGCGAGGAACCCGCCTTGGGCCTCGGCGATCTCGTATAGTCGGCTCATCACCGAACTGTCACTAGAATCTACGGTTTCTCCGGACATATTCGTGACAATACCACCACTCCAGGATGCCAGGAATCTTCGATGCGATGCGAGGCCATCGATAGGTGTTTCAGTCCGCCCTCGCCGACCGCGCTTTGGTGGCCTCGTCCAGATCTCCCGGCAGAACCTCCAAACGTTTGGGCCAGTGGACCCGCTCACTGGCCCAAACCCAGCCGAATCGGACCCAAGTCAGCCGGTTTCCGAAGATCGGCCAGCGCCCTATTCCGACCTACATCTCAGAATGGCTCCCCCTGCAGCTCAACGCGTCCGGAGGGCCACCTGGCTTCGTCGTCTAGCGCCTTCCACATCGCCTGCAGGGGCATCTCGATCCGCCCGCCGGGCTGGTCGGCCCATACCGGTGCGTCGATCGCGAGGAACCCGAACTCGCGGTAGAACGGCATCAGCTTCGGGAGGCAGAAGAGCATCGCTCGTCGCACCCCGAGTTCGCCCGCAAGCTCGATCAACCCGTGACAGAGCATGCGTGCCAGCCCGCGCCCTCTCTCGCCGCGAGTCACGATCAGACCACCCAGGCCCGCGACCTCGAAAGGTGGCTCCTGTTCGATCTTGACTTCCGCCAGGACCACGCCGGCGGCGGCCACCAGCCGCCCATCGTCCTCGCGAACTCCGATGTTCCGAGTCTTATCCCGCCAGAGCAGATCTTCGCCGATGCCACCAAACGGCTCGTGCTCGCCGGCCACCAGCTCCTCCCAGTAGGGCTCCGCGAGCCTGTCCAGCTCAACCACCCGCATCGCCTCACTGTAGTGTGGCCCGCCCGCCTATGATCGGAGTGTCACACAGCGCGACCAGCAACCAAACCGGCTTGACGCTCGGCTTGCCCGTAGCAACGCACGTCCCCAACACTGATGCAGCGCCCTCATGCCGAAGACGAGAGCATCTCCAAGTGGCTGTACAGGACGCCGTATGGACGCCGCCCGACTCTAGCCCACCGGAGCCGTTTGGTGGGCTAAATCCACCGGGAACTCCAGGGTATCTACGAGGAGCAACGAATCGGAGCGCATTCTGCAACTGGCTTGTTAGAGCCGTTTCTTGCGCTTCCTCAAACCTTTCCCAGGCCGTTTCACACGCGAGAGGTCGCAGGTTCGAAACCCGCCGCGCCCATGCAGAGAATGCCTGCAAATCGTCGGTTTATGTAGGTGTATTGTCTTCAGGATGGGTGCCGGGTTTAGGCCCAGAGGTCGCTCGTGGGCCTAAACCCTTGTCGCCTGCATTCCGCTTGTATGCTGGCGAAAATCCGGGTGGGCGTGTTCGCCTGACTCGCGAAAGGTCGCTGAGCGACTGTGCGACACCTGCCGGGTTTGCTCTCCAGTAGACCCCAGACGACCCCGGCAGATCAGCTCCTGGCACAAAAGCGGAAGCGCATGGAGGCGAGTTCCGACCTACTGCTCCTCGTCCGAGGGGAAGTGATGAGAGGGGCGCCGGGGCTTCCGCTTCGATGACGAAGGAGCAGCCAGGCGGCGCCGTCTCACGCGCACTGAGCGATCGGGGCACGTGCGGGTGGATGGCAGGGCCGGCATGTGGCAGTGCCTGTTCAAAGGGTGGGTGGTTTGAGTCCTTGCAGCAGAGTGGTGAGAACATCGCCGGCGTCCGCTCGCGCCCGGGTCGAGTCGTCGCTGTCGGCGATCGCCATGCATCCTTCGAGGATCGCCCCGGTGAGCATCAGCGCGAGCATCTTCAATGGGAGGGGCAGGACGACGCCGGCACGGATCGAGCGTCTTAGCGCGCCGCGCAGTACGACCGCGCCGTAGCGGGTATCCACGCGGCGGATCGTGTCCGCGTCGAGCACTGCTTGGGCGTCGTGGAGCACGATGCGCTGCACGCGTGGGTCGAGGTGAGCGTCGAGCATCGCCTGACAGCCTGCGCAGAGGTCCACCCACGGGTCGGGCTCCAGGAACGCCGTCGCCACACGCTCGGAGACCTCGCGCTTGACCTGTTCGTAGACGCCGGCAAACAGATCCTGCTTGCCGGCGTAGTGGTGGTAGAAGGCGCCCTTAGTGACGTTCGCGGCCTGCGCGACATCGTCGATCGAGGTCGCGGCGTAGCCACGCTCGCCGAACAGGTCGCACGCGGCATCTAGTAGCGCCTGGCGGGTTGCCGCGCCTTGCCTTGCCTTCTTGCTCTTGACATCCGTACTCTGAGTATGCATCATACGTACCGTCAGTATGGTAGCGCAGGTCAAATCCGACAGGAGAAGACAGATGCCCAAGTACGTGATAGAGCGCGAGATTCCCGAAGCCGGGAACCTAAGCGCCGAGGAGCTGCAGGGAATCGCAGCGACGTCCAATAAGGTGATCGGCGAGCTCGGCCCTGAGATCCGCTGGCTCACCAGCTACGTGACAGACGAGAAGATCTACTGTGTCTACGTCGCCCCCGACGAGGACATCCTTCTTGAGCACGCCCGTTGCGGTGGTTTCCCCGCAGATCGCATATCCAAGGTCTCGACGGTAATAGATCCTTCGACCGGCGACTAAATGGCTATGTCTGATTCTGAGCTGAAGGCGCGTCATCGTGCGATGTGGGCGTCGGGTGATTACCCGGATATGGTCGAGACGTTCTTGCTTCCGTTGGGGCCGCGGCTCGTGGAGGCGTGCGGCATCGTTCCCGGCGACGTGGTCCTGGACGTTGCTGCCGGGACTGGCAATGCGTCGCTACCCGCGGCGAAGGTCGGCGCTCAGGTCACCGCCAGCGACCTGACACCGGAGTTGCTCGAGGCCGGCCGCATCCGTGCTGAGAATGAGGGGCTGGCCCTCGAGTGGGTGCCGGCCGACGCCGAGCGCCTGCCGTTCGAGGGCGAGTCCTTCGATGTCGTGATCTCCTCGATTGGCGCGATGTTCGCTCCACACCACCAACAGGTCGCCGACGAGCTTATCCGTGTATGTCGCCCCGGTGGCAAGGTCGGGCTACTGAACTGGACCCCCGAAGGGCTGGTCGGGGCGCTATTTAGGACGATGGGCCCATTCGTGCCCACCCCGCCGCCGGGTGCACAACCGCCACCTCTGTGGGGTAGTGAGCAACATATCGCCGAGCTGTTCGGCGAGCATGCGGACTTCGGCCTGCTAGAGCGTGACGTGTTGGAGGTCACTGCCTTCCAGCACCCACGTGACTTCGGCGAGCACTTCAAGGCGCGGTACGGCCCGACGATCGCGGCACGTGCGAATGCAGCCAAGGCCGGACGCGAGGCAGAGCTCGATGGCGCTCTGGACGAACTCTGCGAGGAGTGGAACCTTGGTACCACAGGGGATGCGCGCTTTGAGATGGAGTATCTGCTCGCGGTGGGCATGCGGGCGTGATGGCGAGTGAGATGGTCGAGAGCTCCATTCGCCTGTATGGGATCGCGCTCTCGCACCCGGTCCTCGGCGTGCGGGGAATGCTCAAGCGAAAGGGGCTCACATACCGCTACGTCGAGCTGCTCGGCGGTGGCCACCCGCTGGCCCTTTTCGCGCTCCGGTTCACCCGGGCCACGGTGCCCGCGATGCGCCTTCCGGATGGCCGTCGAGTGCAGGGCTCGCTCGCGATCGCCAAGGCGCTTGAGGAGCTCGCCCCGACGCCATCCCTTTACCCGAGCGAGCCTGCCGCTCGTGCTGCCGCCCAGGAGGCCGAGCGCTGGGGCGAGGCCGTGCTGCAACCGGTGCCACGGCGCCTGATCCGTTGGGGTCTTCGACACCACCTGAGTCAGCGCCGCTGGTTCGCCGATGTCGCCAGCCCCCTGCCTGCACCGGCGCTCATGGGCATCCTGCTCACACCAGTGGTGCCAGTCTTCGTGCGGCAGGCTGGGGCGAGCGACGAGCGGGTGCAACGTGGTCTCGCCGAGCTGCCCGGACTGCTCGACAGGGTTGACAGCCTGCTCGAGGGCGGCGTCATCGGCGGCGAGGAGCTCGGGGCAGCTGACTTTCAGATCGCCTCCTCGGTGCGAGTGCTGAGCGCGATGGGAGACGTAAGCCGCCTCGTGGCTGGACGTCCGGCGGAGTCCTTCGCGCGCAGGGTCGTGCCCGACTATCCCGAGGTGCCCGCCGCGCTGCCGGCGGACTGGCTACCCGCGGTCAGCACCATCAAACGCTCAGCCCGACATGAGACCTATGTCCCGACTCACCTGAGACCCATCACCTGAGACACATGTCCTGAACCCACACATCCTCGATGCAATGTCACAGGACTTCTGTGTCGGGGTGGCCGAGCAGCGCTCTGTCACGATTGCACGTCGCGTCGAGACCGTGACGGTGCGCGACGTCAACCAGTGACGGGGAGAGATCCTCGTCGATCCAGAGCTTTATCGCCACCCCGCCAGGGTCGTGTTGGCCTTCCGCGGCGCGGGTGTGCCTTGGCGTAGGTGTAGGCGGTCTGGAATGCCTCGGCGGGGACGTGTGGGTAATCCTCGATAAGCGTCTGGATAGTGTCCCCGTGCTCGATGCGCTGTGCGACGGCGCGCACACCGATGCGGGTGCCACAGATCACGGGCTCGCCACCCTTGATGTTCAGGTCCGTTTCGATCCACTGCTCACGCAGCCTCGCATAGCTCTCGGCTGCATAGACGGTCTCGCTGACCTCGGGCGACCAGCGCACCACCAGCGCGTCGCTGATCTGTAGCTCAGAGTCGTTCTTGGTGCGGTAGGGCTCGGTCTCGCGGACCCATCGCCTGATCTTCCGCTTGACCGTCACGGGCAGCGGGAGCGCCAGCTTCTGCAGAAGCGCGATCACCCCCACGTCCTCGCTCGCCAGCCAACTGCGCTCGCGGCGTCTGTGGACGGTCACGATCTTCTGCTCGATCGCCTTGTCGAGCGCACCGAGCGACACGTGTGCGATCTCGACAGCCTCACGACGCGTGAGCATAGAGTTTGCGGTAGTCCTTGGCATAAATCGCTCCTAGCAAGATACAGTTTAGCCGGATGGATGGAGGTAGTCAAGCGCTGGCTAGCACGCGAATCGCAGCACTCCGGTCGAGGACAATCTGTTGCCGGCGGCGTTCAGAGGTCCAGTGTTAAGGGTCCAGTGTGGGTTGTGGGCGATCTCCCAGGGATGACCGTCGGTGTCGATGAACACGGAGCTATAGCCGCCCCAAAATGTCTCGGCTGGCTCACATCCGATCGTCGCACCTGCTCGGTAGCCGCGTCCACCTCACTTGACGAACCGAGATTGAGAGCGAGCGTCAGGGCCGTGGGCCTGGGATACCTCGGAAGTTGAATGCCTGGCTCTCACGACCCGCCTGCACGAACCAGCACTCGCCGGTCATCTCGCCGTCGAAGAGCTCGATCACGACGTCGGTGACCCGCTCAACTGGGATGATCGGCAGACCAAACTCCACCAGTTGCTCTCGGATCGGCTTGATGATGCCCGTCTCCGCGAAGCCGGGGCAGACGGCGTTGATACGGATCTCCTCGCTCGCAAGCGCTGGGCCCAAGGACCGTACAAGGCCCACGACAGCGTGCTTGTTGGCCGAGTAGAGCGGATCCATCGGCACCGCTGTCAGCCCGGCGAGCGACGCGGTGGCCACAATCGAGCCCCCACCGCGGGCTTTCATCGCGGGGAGGACCGCGTTGATGCCGAACACGACGCCATCAAGGTTGGCCCCCATGGCACGGCGGTAGAGGGCCAGGTCGAAGTTCTCCCCTGGCGCGGTTTCGCTTGCGACGCCGGCGTTTAGGAACGCCATGTCCAGGCCCCCGAACCTCTCAACCGCGAGCTCCACGGCCGCGACGTTCTGCTCAGGGTCGCTCACATCACAGCGCACAAACAGTGCTCCGGTGTCCGCGGCCACCTCGCTAGCGCCGGCCTCATCCACGTCACACGCCACAACCCGCACCCCGCGACCGCGGAGCGCCTGCGTGAGAGCCCGGCCGAAACCGCTCGCCGCGCCCGTGATGAGGGCAACCTGATCGCTCACCCTTTGGCCCATTCAGCGAGCGACCGCTCGAGCGGCTTCGCGAGAATATTCGGTCGGGGGTGCTCCATACAGGTCACGAGATCATAGTCCGACCTGTCAGGGCGCCAGTTTGGCGCCCGACGGCTCGTCGATGGTAGTGCTCCCGACCAGTACCGGCACCGCTCCTTGGTAGGCGTGGTAGAGGACTTCGACGGTGGCCGAGCGTCTGCTCACATGTCTGATGTGCTTGGGAAATCCACATATGCCCGTGAACAGGGCGGAAGCGGAGAGCCAGTGCGTTACCGTCGCACCACGTGAGACATCGCGACCAAGGGACGCGCCGCTTCCCGACCAGCCGACCGCCACTCCGTGCCTACCGACGACGGTCCGGCTGCACGAAATACCGGGAATCCGGATTTCATAATCTTCCTTGGCGCTGGTGACCGCAAATGGCGCCGTGAAGCTCAGCTGTACCCCGGCGATCACGCGACTGCTGATTTGAAGCCGCGCGTGTATGGGCTGGTGCAGATCGCGCGGGGAGACATCGCGGCTGGCCGGCCAGTGCGGCCATGGGCAGGGATTGGCGAGATGATCGGTGACACCGGGAGGCTCGACGGGTCCGCGCTGACAGAGCTTGCCGTCGAGTCGATAGGTGATCGCTGTGAGCGGCGAGGAGGGCGGCAGATCCCCTTCGCTGCCAAGGCTTTCGTTTCCTGTCCCTACCTGCTCGCCAGGCGTAGTGCGCTGCACGATCAGGTAGGCCCCGAGTGGCTGCTGGACCGCGACACCGCGGACCGCCCCGCCGACGCGGTAGCTCACGCTCACCGCGGGCTTACCAAGCATCCCGTAGTAGATGTTGCGCAAATCGGCACGCGACCTGGCACGTTCACCTCCATTTGCGGCACCTGCACTTCGGTCAACGCCGCGATCCACACCGACAATAACCTGGCCTGTGAGGTGACAGCTGACGCTTGCACTCGCATCGTCGTCCCTCACACGCACGCCAACCCTGCTGGTTTCCGGCAATACATCCGCGGGCATTGGGTGAAAGCGCCCGTCGTCGTGAAACACCCCGTCGATTCCAAGCTCCCCGAGCTGTCCATTCTCGACACGGCCGATCTGCAAGCACACCTCCCCGCGTGTGGTGTGCACGATCCGCATCCCCCATGGCAAGCCACCTTCGGGATCTGGCACACGCAGAGAAAGCAGTCGCGACGCCCCCGGCTCCGGTACACCCTCGCCGACACCGGGGTTCAACTGCCCTTCGGGGCGGACCGGGGCGCCGGTGAGGATCACGCCGCTTGCGGCGAGCGCGATCGTGGCGCTCGCCAGCAGGCTGCCGAGCGCGATCAGCGGCAGGCGCAGCCGGCGTGCTCGCACGCGCATCGCCGCCCGAGAGTCCGGCTTCTTAGCGCTCCTGCCATGCCTGCGGTTTGCCGCCTCGAGCAGGTCTCGCTCGAGTTGTGGAAGGACGCTCATCGCTCACCAGCCAATCTTGCTCGTAGAGTGCTCAGCCCGCGGCTGACCCGTTGACGTACGACGGCCTCCGAGCAGTGCAGCTTGCCGGCGATCTCCGCGTAGTCGCGGTCCTGCACCACGCGGGCGTGAATCGCCTGCCGCTGTTGCTCGGGAAGACACGCGAGCGCGAGCGCTGCCTGCTCCTCACCCTCGCTCAGCCGTGCGATCGTCTCAGTTGCGTGATCGTCGATCACCAGGCGCGGCAGGCCAAGTCGCTCGCGCGCGGCCGACTCGACCCTGCCCTCGCGGTAGCTCGACCCCAGCACGTTGCGCGCGATCCCAAACAGCCACTGGTCGGGCCGGCCCTTGGCGGGGTCGTAGACACCAGCGGACTCGAGCGCGCATGCAAACGTCTCGGCGGTGAGATCAGCCGCAAGCTCGGGACGACCCGTCGCTCGCATGAAGAAGCCGAGCACCGGCCGCTCGTACAGCCGGTAGAAGGCCGCGAAGGCCTCACCGTCGGAGCTTGCCATCGCCAGCAGAGCAGACTCGGTGTTCGTGTCTCGCTCCATCGCCGGCAACTATTAGCCCAACTCACCGCGTTTGTGACCGTGGGATGCGATTGGCGAAGCCGAGGACGCCGGCTCAGGAGTCCGCCAAGCGCGCGATCAGCGGAACCGCTTGGGCGAGGACCTGCTGCTCCTCCTCGTCGAAGCCCTCGGCGATCGCCTGTATCAGCCAGCCCTCGCGTTGTTGGCGATCCGTTTGCAATGTCTGGTGTCCCTTGTCGGTCATCTCGAGCAGAGCGCGACGTCCATCGGCGGGGTCGGGGCGGCGGCTGATCAACCCGTCGGCCTCGAGTTCGCTGACGGTCTGGGCCATCGACTGCTGACGCACACGCTCTGCGGCGGCCAGATCGCTGGTGCTCATCGCGCCTTCGCGATCGAGGCGACCGAGCACGGACACGTGCGCGAGCGAGAACCGGCGCTCGGCGCGCAGCCGTCGTATCAGCTGACCGATGACCACACGCAGTTCGCTGGCGACAAACGACACATCGACGGACGAGCCCATTGCAAATGGAACTATACGGGAAGCCCAGGCAAACTGCACAGTTTGCCTGTATAATGTCTCGCGGTGAACGAGAGCGCAGGCGTCAACACAAACCGAACGACCAACGTAGCAGCCACGGATAGGGTCCCACCCACCCAGGTCCCACCCACCCAGGTCCCACCAACCCAGGTCCCACCCACCCAGGCCCCACCCACCCAGGCCCCACCCACCCCAGATCTAATAAATGGTGGCCCGCCCACCCCGAGCCCGCCGGCTCCAGATCGCTACAAGTGGATCGCCCTGTCGAACGTCACCCTCGGAGTGTTGCTGGCCACCCTTGACGGCTCGATCACGCTGATCGCGATGCCCGACATCTTCCGGGGCATCCACCTCGACCCGCTGGTGCCCGCCAACAGCTTCTACCTGCTGTGGATGATCCTCGGGTTCCTCGTTGTCACAAGCGTCTTGATCGTGAGCCTCGGGCGCCTCGGCGACATGTATGGCCGGGTCAAGATGTACAACCTCGGCTTCGTCATCTACACGATCGCCTCGCTGATCTTGACAGTCGACTGGATGACCGGGCGGGCGGGAGCCACCTATCTGATCGTGTTCCGCATCGTGCAGGGCGTCGGCGCCGCGTTCCTGCTGGCCAACGCGGCCGCGATCATCACCGACGCGTTCCCGGCCAACCAACGCGGCATGGCGCTCGGTATCAACAACATCGTCGGCGTCAGCGGGATGTTCGTCGGACTGGTTCTCGGCGGGCTGCTGGCCCCGATCGACTGGCGGCTGGTGTTCTTGATCTCGGTGCCGGTGGGCCTATTCGGCACGGTGTGGGCGTACCTGAAGCTCGAGGAGCGCAGCACACCCAAACGCGCACGCGTGGACTGGTGGGGCAACGTCACGTTCGCGCTCGGGCTGATCCTGATCATGGTGTCGGTCACCTACGGGATCCGGCCCTACGGCGGCCACGCCACCGGCTGGGGCAGCCCGCGGGTACTAGCGCTGCTGGGCGCCGGGGTCCTTTTCCTGCTGGTGTTCGCGGCGGTGGAGCTGCGGGTCGCCGAGCCGATGTTCCGCCTGCCACTGTTTCGCATCCGCGCTTTCACCTTTGGCACGCTCTCGACATTCCTCTCGGCCGTGTCCCGCGGTGGGCTGATGTTCATGCTGATCATCTGGCTGCAGGGCATCTGGCTGCCCCTGCACGGCGTCAACTTTGTTGACACGCCGCTGCGGGCGGGCATCTACATGCTCCCACTCACACTCGGAATGCTCATTGCCGGCCCCACCTCCGGCTACCTCTCAGACCGCTTCGGCGCCCGCTGGTTTGCGACGGGCGGAATGCTCGGCTCAGCCCTCAGCTTCTATCTATTGACGCTGCTGCCGATCAACTTCTCTTTCCCCGTGTTCGCGCTGATACTCGCGATGATCGGCGTCTCGATGGGAATGTTCGCCTCGCCTAACAGGGCCGCGGTGATGAACAGCCTGCCGCCACAGCACCGGGGCGCCGGGGGCGGGATGAACCAGACCTTCCAGAATTCCGCGCAGGTGCTCTCGATCGGCGTGTTCTTCACGCTCATGATCATGGGCCTGGCCTCCGACTTGCCCCACACGCTGTCCTCCGGGCTACAGGCTCATGGTGTCTCGGCCGCGACCGCCGGCGGCGTCGCGCACACCCCGCCGGTGTCGGTGCTGTTCGCGGCCTTTCTTGGCTACAACCCGATCGAACATCTGCTCGGAGCGCACGTACTCGCCTCACTCTCGGTCGCCAACCGCGCGACGCTGGCCGGCCGCTCATTCTTCCCGCAGCTGATCTCCGGACCGTTTCGCACCGGGCTACACGAGGCCTTCCTGTTCGCGATCGTCGCTTGCCTGATCGCGGCAGCCGCATCGCTGATGCGAGGCGGCACCTACCACTACACCGAGCAGGCGCCGGAGCCGAGCGACACAACCAACTCGTCGGCGTCACCGCAACGACACAGGGTCGGTGTCTAAACGAGCAGATCGAGACAGACGGGCTACTCCCTGTTTGAGGTGGAAGACGAGTCGCCGTGGAGCAGTAAAGGCTTTGCCTGCGTGTGTCCGCTGCTCGCCCGCGACAGCTGACCGCAGCCGGAAAGCGCGAGCAGGCCGCCCACCGCGAGTAGCGCGCCGCCGCGCCGCGCGCGCGCCGCCGAGACGAGCTTCCCCCCACGTTGGATGCGAACGAACCAAGCGATCCCGGCGGCGCAGAGGATGCTCGCGACATAGAAATTCAGCCGCAACCCAAAGATGTAGTGGGCAGGGTCGACGCGCATCAGCTCCTCGCCCATCCGAGCGAACGAATAGCCCGCCACATAGAGGGCGAACAGGCCCGGCGCGCGTATCGTCCGTCGCCGGCCGAGCCACACCAGCGCGCCGGCCAGCAGCAGGTTCCAGATCAGCTCGTATAGGAACGTCGGCTGGAATGCCGCGTACCGCAGATAGCCGATCGGGCGATGCGCCGGGGAGATCTCCAGCCCCCAGGGCAACGTCGTCGGTCCACCGAACAGCTCCTGATTGAAGTAGTTGCCGATCCGGCCGATCGCCTGTGCGACGAGCAGCGCCGGAGCGGCCGCGTCCATGAATACGGGAACGTTCGCGCCGTGACGGCGCAGCACCCAGATCCCCGCGAGCGTGCCGAGGGCGATACCGCCCCAGATACCCAAGCCTCCGTCCCACACCGCGAACGGGCCCCACCAGTGGGGAGGGACTTCGTTCCAGCTGGTGGCGATGAAATACAAACGCCCGCCGATCAATCCGGCGGGGAAACCCCACTTGGCCACGTCGTAGACAAGCGCGCGATCGCCGCCCTGCGCCTCCCAGCGACGTACGGTGATCGCAACGGCGGCGCAAACGGCGACGACGTAGGCCAGGCCGTAGAAATGAAAGAACAACGGCCCCACGTAGAAGCCGTTGTGTGGAGGGCTCGGCAGAAACGCTGTGGGAAGGTAGATCACTGTTCGCAAGCTCGCTCGTTCTCGGCAGCGATGATCTCAACCCACTCGCCGACGTGCGCTACCAGAGCTCGTCAACCGTCGATGCCGTACTCCTCGACGCCGCATCCCTCTGCACCCATGTCAAGTCGGCGCCGCGTCCCTATGCGCCATGTCCGTTGACGCTACATCCTCAGCGCTACAACTCGACGCCACGTCCGTCGGTACTACATCCACCTCGCCACATCAGTTGCACAGCACCGCTCACCCCGCCACACCCTCGACAACCATGTGCAGCCCCGCGTGCCTCACTCGACCGGGCACTATCCCCGCGTCGCGCATCAGGCCGTGTACCTCCGCAGGTGAGCGCTCGCGTCCACCCTCGCACTCGACGAGCATCAGCAGGTCCGCCAGTGAGCTGACCGGGCTCGGGCGGCAGTGCTCCAGGTGCTGGTCGATCGTCACGATCCTCGACCCCGCGGGCATCGTTGCTCGTACGCGACGCAAGATGTCGCGGCACGCCTCGTCGCTCCAGTCGTGCAGGATCCACTTGAGCACATACACGTCCGCACGAGCGTCGATCTCACCAAACAGGTCGCCCACTTGTCGTTGCACCCGGCCCTCGACGCCGCGCGAGCGCAGGAAGCCCTCGGCCTCGACCAGTACCTCCGGAGCGTCGACCAGGATCCCTCGCGCGCCCTCACGGCGTTCGAGGATCGCCGCGAGCAGCGTCCCGATCCCGCCGCCCACACGCAGCCCTGTCCGCGTCCAGCGGGGTCACGACTCGGAGGTCTGGCTATTCGTCCGCCCGGTCGTTACCATCGCTACATGGCTCAAGCTGCGGTCTCGCTACCGGCAGTTCACGTCGATGGTCCACCTCCCGGCGCGATGGAGCGTCCGGACTTTCAGATCGTGCCGCGCGTGGGACTCGGCATCGTCGGGGTCGTCCTCGCCTTGCTGATCGCCGCGATCGCCGTCAACGAACTGTGGCCGCTCGCGTTCCTGCACTTTGTAGGGGGAGCGGCCTGGACGATCATCGATTTGTTCCTCGGCTTCGTGCTCGGCCCGATCCTCGGTCGCCTCTCGATCCCCGCGCGCGTCGAGCTGACCACGCGACTGATGCCGAAGATGCTGCTGATCATGCCGACCGTGGTCACCGTCACCCTCGCGGCGGGCTGGCAGCTCGGCAATCACCTCGGAACGGTCCAGAGCAGCTACTACCTCCACGGCTGGCTCGTGGCCAGCTACATCGTGGTCGGCATCATGGCCGTGATCGCGCTCGGCCTGCTCGAGCCGGCCAACATCGCGGTGCTCGTGGAGCTGAAGAAGCCGCAACCCAACCCGCAGGTGATCGAGCGGCTGATGAAGCGCTTCATCTACACCGCCGGGGCCACCGGCGCGATGCAGGTCGCCACGCTCGTGATCATGGCCAAGCTGACCGTCGGATGAGTCACGCCATAGCTCGACAGTCAGGCAGGATCGGATGAGCGAACGTCGCCTTCCCCCAGTCACTCAACTCGGGATGCTCTCGCTTGCCCTGATCGTGGCCGCCGGCATATATCTGGCGGCGCACCTCCCCCACCAGGTTCCCCTCGCGCCCGCGATCGCGCTGCTGGCCGCCTCGGCCCTGCTGCTCGTCGGCAACCTCCTGGCGCTGTCGCGCGTGCAGGGCTTCGCCTGGGATCGCTTCTTCGAAGTCGCCCGCTGGGCGCTGCTCGCCTACATCGTGGTCGCCGGGATGATCGAGTACGCGTTCCTGCGCGACAGCGTCAGTGGCGGCGCGCTCGTCGTGCTCACACTGTCGCTGGTCGTGTTCGCCGTGCATGTGCCGGTCTTGATCGGCTTCACGGTCGCGCGCTACGACACCTCGGTACCGCCGCCAGTCGGCAACACTGCCACGTAGTCTTCAAACCTCGCGCCACCGAAGATCGCGGTGGGCGCGCCGTATGAATCCGGGTTGAGCGTTTGCCCGCCGGTGAGCATGCGCATATAGGAGGTGGCATGACTGCGGCGATCGAACAGTTCGGGGCGCTCGGCGTGTTCCTGTTGATGGTGCCCGAGAGCGCCTGCATTCCCATACCCAGTGAGATAACTCTCCTGTTCGCAGGCTTTGCCGTGCACTCCGGCTGGATGAGCCTCCCTGTCGCGATCCTCGCGGCGACCGCCGGCAACCTGCTGGGATCGCTGCTCGCCTACGCGCTCGGCGCGTCGCTGCTGCTCCAACGCATTCCCGTCGCGGGCGCCGTGATCGACCGCTGGGGCGGGCTGATCGACCGCCACGGCCCGCGCGCGGTGCTGATCGCACGACTCCTCCCATTGGCGCGCACGTTCGTCTCGCTGCCCGCCGGCGCGCGGCGGGTGCCACTCGCGCAGTTCGTGCTGCTCACCACGATCGGCTGCGCGCTGTGGGCGACCGCGTTCGTGCTCGTCGGCCTCGTCGCCGGCGCCGCCTGGGGAGCGATTGGGGGCGTGCTCGGTAGGGTGCTGCTGGGCGTCGGCCTATGCGCGCTCGCACTCACATTCGTGCGCGCGCGCCACAGCGGTTGACGCCGCGCGCCTTACACGACCGCTTCCCCACCGGAGGGGCCTCCCGCGGGCACGACCCGCTCCTCCCCCTCATCCTTGGCAAGGGCCTCACCGGGGAGATCGCGTGCGAACCACAATCCCACGAGCACAAACCCGCACGCAAGCAAGCAGCGCCCGCTTGAGCGCCTCGATCTGGGATTCGTTGTAGTAGGCGGTCAGCGCGTCGGCCTGCGCTCCGCTCACACCCGCCTGCTCGACAGCCGCCTTGAACTGCGCCTGGGAGACCATCGGCACTCCCTCCTCGCTGGCGCTCACGATCTGCTGTTGCGCCGCCGCCGGGATCGACGGATCGGCGAGCACGCGGTCGTGAAAGCCGACGGTGAGCCCCGTCAACAGCACCGCGCCGATCAGCGCCGTGCCGAGCGACTGGCCGAGGTTCTGCGCCGCGCCCTGCACGCCGCCGGCCTCGCTGGAGCGCGACTCCTCCACCGAGGACATCACCACGTTGCCGAGCTGTGAGATCGACAGCCCGATCGCCCACGCCAAAGCCCGCGAGCGACAGCGCGAACGGCAGTGAGGACAGCGACGGGGAGATCGTGGCCATCAGCGCCGCGATCGACACCAGCAGGAATCCCAGGCCGATCTGCACCACCCGCCGCGGCGAGGTGCGCGTGGCAAGGCGCGGGCCGAGCACCGCCGCGAGCATCATCGTGACCGAGATCGGCAGGATCTTCACGCCTGTCTGCAGTGCGTTCTTGCCGAGCACCAGCTGCAGGTACAGCGGCAGCACGAAGAACGTGCCCGCGAGGATCAGGTACTGGGAGACGAGCGTGGACAGGCCCGCGCGCATCTGCGCGATCTTCAGCAGGTCGGCGCGCAGCAGCGGCGTGCGCCCCGCGCGCTCCACGCGCTCCTCCCAGCGGAAGAAGCAGCCGAGCACGATCAGCCCGGCGAAGATCAAGAAACGGCACGGCCGACAGCCCGAACGGGGTGATCCGCGTGCCGGCGATCGTGAGTGCCCCAGTTGGCACGAACAACCCCCACGTGCTGATCTTCAAGATCGCGAACACCGTCAGCCCAGGCCGAGCGCCGACAACCCCACGCCCACGCGGTCGAGCGTCGGGCGGCTCTCCCGCGCCTGCTCGCCGATGCGGTGCACCAGCGTCAACAGCACCAGCACGATCGCCGTCTCGGCGCCAAACACCACCCGCCAGGTGAGCACGGTCGTCACGAACCCGCCGATCAGCGGGCCCGCCGCGGCGCCCGCGCCCGCGATCCCACCGAGCAGCCCATAGGCCATCGCCCGTTCGCGGCCGCTGTAGTTGACGGCCGTGAGCGCGAAGATCGCCGGGATCACGAGCACCGCGCCGAGCCCCTCGATGCCCGACCAGCCGATCAGCAGCACCGTCACGTTGGGACTCAGCGCGGTGATGAGCGAGCCGGTCCCGTAGATCGCAAGCCCGATCGAGAACGCGCGACGCCGACCCCAGATGTCGCCGAGCTTTGCGCCCGTCAGCATGAACGCCGCCATCACCAGCGTGTAGGCGGTGATCGCCAGCTGCACCTCCGAGACGCTCGTTTTCAGATCTGCCACGACCTGAGAGATCGACACGTTCATGACGGTGCTGTCAAGCACCATCACGAACTGAGCGGCGCCGAGCACCAGGATCGTCGTGCGGTTGCGAATTTTCGAAGTTCCTCGTACGCTGTTTACCCGCAGGCAACGACCAACAATGCGAACAGTTCCCAATTCCCTCGTGAGCTCCGCGGGCAGCTCGATGCCCGAAGGTTATGTCCGCGCTCTCACAGGCCGACGGCCGCGACGAAATCTGGGGCGGATCGCTGGTCGGCGCGAGCTTGCAGGCAAGCCTCGTCGCGAAGGTGCTCGCGTGCTGTTTGCCGCCGGCGCGAGCCTCTCGGCGCTCACCGTGGCGCTGCCCCACGCCGCGCACATGAACGAGCTGGGGATGCTGTTGATCGTCGCCAACGCCTACCTGGTCGCCGCGGTGCTCTACACGCAGGCCGCCAGGCTCCCCGCGTGGACGCTGCAAGCCACGCTTGCGTGGGGCAGCACGCTGATCACGGGAGTGGCCTACTTCTCGGGCGAATCGCCCAGCCCGCTCGTGTTCTTCTACCTGTGGGTGTTCCTCTACGCCTCCTATTTCTTCACCGTCAGGCAGGCCGCGGCGCAGATCGTCTACGTGGGCCTGGTCTACGGCGCGCTGCTGGTCGCACGAGCGCCGCTCAGCGCGGTCGCGGCCTGGTGGCTGGTCGGCATGGGCACGCTGCTGGTGGGCGCGATGGTGATCATGGCGATGCGCGCCCGCGTGGAGCTGCTGATCGCGCGCCTCTACAACGCCGCCCGCACCGACCCGTTGACCAAGCTCTCCAACCGGCGCGGGTTTCGCGAGCTGCTCGACCTCGAGCTCGAACGAGCGCGCCGCGGCGGCACCGCGATGGCGGTGCTCGTCGGCGACCTCGACAACTTCAAGGACGTCAACGACCGCTCCGGCCACAAGGTCGGCGACGCGGCGCTGCAGCGCGTGGCGAGATTGCTCCGCGAGGGCAAGCGCCAGATCGACACCGCCGCGCGCGTCGGCGGCGAGGAGTTCGCGCTGATCCTGCCCGACACGGGACGCAACGGCGCCCTCGCCTTAGCCGAGCGCCTGCGCCGCGCGATGCGCGAGGAGTTCGCGAGCGACCCGACCCCGCTGACGATCAGCTTCGGCTTGTCGGTGTACCCCGAGCACGGAGAGACCGCGGCGGCGCTGCTGCACGCCGCAGACCAGGCGCTCTACGGCGCCAAGCAGAGCGGGCGCAACCGCACGGTCGCCCACAGCCCGGCGCTGCGACTGGAGTTGCGCATGCCAAGCGACGTGCGCGACATCGGCGGCGAGCGCTTCATCATGGCGGTGCTCGACTTCGCCGAGGCCGTCGACCTGCGCTTCAGCGGCAGCGCCCGCCACTCAGAGACAGTGGGACGCTACGCGGAGATGATGGCCCGCGAGCTGGGTCTCCCCGAGCGACGCGTCAGCCGCATCCGCCTCGCCGGGATCCTGCACGACATCGGCAAGGCGGGCGTCCCCAACAGCATCCTCCACAAGCCCGGTCCGCTCACCGAGGAGGAGTACGCGCAGCATCAAGCGCCACCCCGAGCTGGGCGCGCAGATGATCGAGCACATCAGCCTCTCCGACGTGCGCGAATGGGTTGCCGCCCATCACGAGCGCCCCGATGGCCTCGGCTATCCGCACGGCCTCTCGCGGCAGCGCGATCGCGCTGGAGGCGCGCATCGTGGCGGTCGCCGACGCGTATGAGGCGATGACCAGCGACCGGCCCTACCGCGACTCGATCGGCTACGAGGCCGCGCTCGCCGAGCTGCGCCGCTGCGCCGGCACCCAGTTCGACGCGGTCGTCGTCGACGCCTTGATCGACGCGCTCGCGCGCGAGGCGACGCCGGCCGGGGAGGACTTCGCCGCGAGCGCCTGACGGCGAGCAGACACTCGCCGGCCGCTCACGCCTCGCGCCCAGCGCGTGCGAGGATTCCGCCACCGCCAGCCACGCAAACAGCTCGAGCGTGGCGGCGTCGGTCTGCAGCATGTTCGGCTGCGCTTGGTGCTCGGTGATCGGCGTGCCATCCCACGCGCGCAGATACAGGCCCTGCGCGCCCAGAGCGTGCTCCTGTGCGTCGGTCGCCATCTCTTCGGCCAGTTCCCGCCAGCGTTCTTCGCCGGACTGCGCGCCGTACACAAGCATCCAGTGCAGGTAGATCGTGTCGAACTGTGGGCCCATGGTCAGGCGGTCTGAGAAGCGTTCGGCGGAAGCGTTCGCGAGCTGGGCGGCGCGTTCGCAAGCTGCGGAGATCCCCCGTTTCGCACAGCACCTGATGGGCCTCCACGAGCGTGCCCTCGATATAGGGGGTGGGCGTCGGGTCGGATTCCGTGCGCTTGTACAGGCGCCGTTCGGTGAGGAAATCCGATTCGGCCCAGTCCAGGAACTTGAGCACCTGCCGGCGGAAGAGCTGCTTGCCGGTGAGCTTGAACAGTTGCGCGCCCAGCAGCGACCCGGCCGCCAGCGGCTCGCCCGCGATGTAGGGGTGGGAGGTGTTCCACCACAGCCCGCCACCCGAGCCGTTCCAGCCCGCGTCGGCGATGAACGTGAATGCACGTTCGGCCTCGCGGATGTAGCTCTTTATGTGCGTCGCCCGGTAGGCGTCGAGGAACGCAAGCCCCCACCAGCCGTTGTCGTCGAACCACGTCACCACCTGACCGCGATCGCCGGGGTACGGCGCAAAGCCGGGGACCGGCTTCAGCGTCGCGTCCCAGTAGCGCTCGGCACCGCGCGCGAACGCCATCACCGCCGCGCGGTGCGCGGGCGTGGGCGAAGCGATGTCGATCGCGTCCAGCGCCTCGAACAGCGGAGTCGCGTCCCAGATCGTCGCCAGCGGATAGCGTTCGTTGTCGTCGAGCACGCTGTCGTACCAGCCGAGGTGCGGGTTGCGCCACAGCCGCTGCGCGCGTGCGATGCCAAGTTCGGCGATCTGCAGGTCGCTCTGGGGTTCGGTGGCCGAGGACCGCGCTGTCGGTCCCCGCTGCGCAACGACTCCCCGCGCGTGCGGTCGACCGCGTTTGCGCAGCCCGGCCCCGGCGGGCGGCAGATCCCGCGCCGGCGAACGCGACCGACCCACACCCCAGCGCCACCGCGCACACGCACAACAGCGCCGCGGCGAGGCGAGGCATCGCGATGACCGGCGGGCTGCGCACTACCCAAGCCTACGACGCCTCATGCCGCGGCGCCGGGCGACCGATAAATCTGGATGGCGTCGTTTCGGGGAGGAAACGGGTCCGGCGATGCGCCTGGCGAGCTGGCCGTCGGCGCCAGCTTCCAGACAAGCCTCGTGGCCAAGGTGCTGGCGGGTCTGTACGCGGCAGGCGCCACGCTCGCCGCGCTGACCGTGGTGCTGCCCCATCCCGCGAACGCAAACGCCTACGGACTGCTCGCGATCGTCGCCAACGCGTACGTGATCGCGGCGTTGCTGTACTGGCGCGCGTCCACACTGCCAGCGCTGGACTGCTGCCGCTCGCGCTCGGCTGGGGCAGCACGCTGATCACCGGAGTCGCCTACTTCTCAGGCGAGATCGCCCAGCCCGCTCGTGTTCTTCTACCTGTGGATCTTCCTCTACGCCTCCTACTTCCTCACGCGCAGAGAGGCAGCGCTGCAGATCGCCTATGTGGGCCTGGCCTATGGCGTGTTGCTGGCCGCGAGGCCGCCGTGAGTGGCGTACCCGCCTGGTGGCTCGTCGGGATGGGCACGCTGCTGGTGGCCGCGATCGTGATCATGGCGATGCGCGCGCGTGTCGAGCTGCTGATCGCAAGGCTGTATGACGCCGCCCGCACCGACCCTCTTACACGACTGTCCAACAGACGCGGCTTTCGCGAGCTGCTCGACCTCGAGCTCGAACGGGCGCGTCGCGGCGACACCGAGATGACCGTGCTGGTCGGCGATCTCGACCACTTCAAGGAAGTCAACGACCGCTCGGGCCACCAAGTCGGCGACGCCGCGCTGCAGCGGGTCGCACGGGTGCTGGACGAGCACAAGCGCCAGATCGACTTCGGCCGCGCGCGTCGGCGGCGAGGAGTTCGCGCTGATCCTGCCCGCACCGCACAGGACGACGCGTTCATGGTCGCCGAGCGTCTTCGCTGCGCGCTGCGCGACGAGTTCGCCGGGGACTCCGTGCCGATCACGATCAGCTTCGGCCTGGCCACCTACCCCGAGCACGGCGAGACCGCCGCCTCGCTGTTGCGCGCCGCCGACGAGGCGCTGTACGCCGCCAAGGACAGCGGTCGCAACCGCACGGTCCGCCACAGCCCGCTGCTGCGTGACCTCGTCGCTCGCCGGAGGCGGCGCGCGGCGACATCGAAGGCGAGCGCTTCCTCGCGGTCGTGCTCGACCTCGCCGAGGCCGTCGACCTGCGCTTCAGCGGCAGCGCCCGCCACTCCGAGACGGTCGGGCGCTACGCCGAGATGATGGCCCGCGAGCTGGGCCTCTCCGAGCGGCGCGTCAGCCGCGTGAGGCTCGCCGGGATGCTGCACGACATCGGCAAGGTCGGCGTCCCCGACAGCATCCTGCGCAAGCCGGGCCCGCTCACCGAGCAGGAGCTCGCCGTCATCCGCCGCCACCCCGAGCTCGGCGTAGCAGATCCTCGAACACCCGAGCCTCACCGACGTGCGCGCCTGGGTCGGCGCCCACCACGAGCGTCCCGACGGCCTCGGCTATCCGCTGGGCATCTCAGGCGACGCGATCCCGCTGGAGGCGCGCATCGTGGCGGTCGCCGACGCGTATGAGGCGATGACCAGCGACCGCTCCTACCGCGACTCGATCGGCCATGCGCGCTGCGCGAGCCGAGCTGCGGCGCTGCGCCGGCAGCCAGTTCGACCAGCGCGTCGTCGACGCGTTCCTCGCGGCGCTGCACGCGCGAGAGCGAGCGCGCCGAGGTGACGCTCGCGAGCGTCACCGCTACGGACTACTGATCCTGCTCGGCGGCGGCGCCCGCGGTGTCGTCGTCGTTGTCACGCTCGCCGTCCTCGCCGTCGCGCGTGCGGCGTAGCCAGTCGCTGAGCTGCTGGGTGACGTCGCCCAGCTGCTCGCCGATGTCGCCGACCGACTCGCTCGCGTCGCGGAACATGGCGCGGAAGCGATCGGAGTAGTGGGCGACCGCGTCGCCGGCCTCGGCGCGCGGGTCGGGGGGCACGTCGCGGGTGATGTAGTCGCCGCCGACGATGCGGTCGTAGTCGCCGGAGCGGACCCACTCCATCAGCTCGTGCACGCGACGCACGGGCATCGGGTGGGTGATGTTGAGGTCGAGCAGCAGGCGCGAGAGACGCTCAAGACCCGAGCCCTTCTCGCGGTAGTCGGCGCCCTGGCGCATGAACACGTCGAGATCGAGCCGCTCGGCCTCGGCGCCCGCGGCGATCACCATCAGCGTGCGACACACCGTGAGCGGGTCGCGGGTAACCAGCGCCGCCGCCCGGTCGCAACTCAGCTCAGAAGCGCGGAACCACTCCATCAGCGCCGCACGCACGGGCAGCAAGGGCAGCGGGATCCCAGGGATCGAGCTGAGGCGCATGAGGATCACAAGCGCGGTCCTGTAGAGCACGTGATCTGAGAGCACGTGGCCGGCCTCGTGCGCGAACACCGCGCGCAGCTGCTCGACGTCCAGGAGTTGCACGAGCCCTGACTGAACCACCACGATCGGTCGCCCCGCGCCGATCGTGAGCGCGTTGGCGACCGGGAACTGCGTCAAGTACAGGTCCGGTACCGGCTCCAGGTCGAGCGTGGCGTAGGCCCGCACGTGCGCCATCCACACGTCGGCGAGCTGATCGTCGCCGAGCCGCACCGAGGAGCCGAGATACGCCTGGCGCAGCGCGCGCTCGTAGCCAAGCTCGATCAGCTTGCGCACGACCGTGTTCAGGTATGGGATCGACCTCAGCGCGGCGGTCGCCGCGCGGTCGGCCGGATGTTCGTAGGCCTTGGGGGAGATCCCCTTCAGCTGGTAGCCCTCGACCGGAAGCGACATCAGAGGTTGCTCGCCATCTGCCCTGCCTCCTGCTCGTGATGGGACCCGGCGACGGGAACGATCGACCAACGATAGCCCACGCTGAGGAGGGGGGTCGCACCGCAGCGGAGCGCGTCATCGTGAAAGATGGCGGGCTGATGGAGCGGGAGTACGAGCTGCAAACCCACCGCGCCGAGGACCGCCACTGGTGGTACCAGGGGCGCCGCCGAGTGCTGGAGCGCGCGATCGAGCGCCTCGGCCTGCCCGCGGGCGCGTCGATCCTCGACGCGGGCTGCGGCAGCGGGCGCAACATGGTCGACCTCGCCCACCACGGCGCGGTCACCGGCATCGAGCTGTCGCCCACGAGCGTCGAGCTGGCGCGCGAGCGCGACGCGGGCGAGGTGGTCGAAGGCTCGATCCTCGACACGCCGTTCGACGACGCGTCGTTCGATCTGACGGTCAGCCTCGACGTGATCGAGCACCTGGAAGACGACGTCGGCGCGCTGCGCGAGCTGCGGCGCGTCACCAAGCCCGGCGGCGCGCTGCTGGTGACCGTGCCCGCCTACCAGTGGCTGTGGAGTGGCCACGACGAGATCAACCACCACCACCGCCGCTACAACCGCCGCACGCTGCTCGCCGCCGCCGAGCGCGCCGGCTGGCACGAGCAGAGCTCGGCGCACTTCAACTCGCTGCTGCTCCCTGTCGCGATCCTGCTGCGCGTGCTGGAGCGCTTCAAGCCCTCCACCACCAAGTCGAGCCTCGACCTGTGGGTGCCCCCGGCGCCGCTCAACTGGGCGCTGCGCCAGCCGCTGAACCTCGAGGCAGCGGTGATCGGGCGCGGCAGGCCGATACCCGCCGGCCTGTCGCTGCTCGCCGTGTACCGCTGAAAGGGCGCGGTCTCGGCCCGCGGGCGCGGCGACCGGCGACACGTGCCCGCCCGCGGTCGCGGGCGGATCTTGTCTCCCAAAAAATGGGGAGGGATTTGGGGCGTGCCCGTGGTTCTCGCGCGCTACGTGTCGCCCGCCGTCTCGGCGAGCGCCGTCGCGGCGTGCCCGCTGAACGTCCACGCGCGGTTGACGAAGAAGGTGATGCACGGTCACGATCACGGTCGTCACCGCCTGACCCACCAGCTTGTCCATGCCGGCGCCGTCCACGAGCACGTACACCGAGCCCAGGTCGAGCAGCAGACCGCAGCCCTGCACCACGAACCAGCGCACCGGCGTCAGCGCGTCGCCAACATGGCCCCTGAACGTCCACGCGCGATTCCACAGGAAGCCGTTGACCGCGCCGATCGCGAAGCCGATGCCCGACGCCGCCACGTACCACACCCCGAACACCTTCAACAGCAGCGTGTACACGGCAAACGCGATCAGCGTGTTCGACACGCCCACGATCCCGAACTTCACGAACTGCAACACCAAGGGCGTTCTCAGCGATTCGCGCGGCCCCGTCCCCTACTCTTCTCATGGCCACTACTTAACCAGCTTCGTCCTCTTCGGAAGGAAACATGCCGGACACCCCCGTGCGCGCCCCCACATTGCTCAGCGTCGTCGCCCCCGTCTACAACGAGGAGGAGCTCGTCGAGGCGTTCGTCACGCGCGCCTGCGCCGCGGTCGCCGACTACACGTTCGAGCTGGTGCTCGTCAACGACGGCTCGCTCTGACTCCACGCCCGGCCTGCTCGACCGGCTCGCCGCCGCCGACCCGCGCGTGCGCGTCATCCACCTCTCGCGCAACTTCGGCCACCAGGCGGCGCTCACGGCCGGCCTCGAGCACGCCGCCGGCGATGTGGTGGCGATGATCGACGCCGACCTGCAGGACCCGCCCGAGCTGATCCCGCGCATGATCGAGCAGTGGGAGCAGGGCTCCGACGTGGTCTACGCGGTGCGCAAGCAGCGCGACGGCGAGACCGCCTTCAAGCTCGCCACCGCGTCCTGGTTCTACAAGCTCTTCGACAAGCTCGCCCAGGTCGACCTCGAGCCCAACTCGGGCGACTTCCGCCTGCTCGACCGCCGCGCGCTGGACGCGCTGCTGTCGATGACCGAGCGCTCGCGCTTCCTGCGCGGCATGACCGTGTGGGTCGGCTTCACGCAGACCGCGGTCCCCTACGAGCGCGACGCGCGCACCGCCGGCGAGACGAAGTACACGCTGCGCAAGATGCTGCGCTTCTCGCTCGACGCGATCGCGTCCTTCTCGCACCTGCCGCTGCAGCTCGCCACCTACGTCGGCCTGCTCTCGGCGGGCGTCGCCTTCATCGCGATCCCGATCGTGATCGCGCTGCACTTCACCGGCTGCTACCTGCCGGGCTTCGGCGACGCTCACGATCGCGATCCTGCTGCTCGGCGGCATCCAGCTGATCGCGCTCGGCGTGATCGGCGAGTACGTGGGGCGCATCTACGACGAGGTCAAGCACCGCCCGCTGTACATCGTGCGCGAGGAGCGCAACCGCCCGCAGACGGCGCACAGCGGACCGGTCGCCTCCGCGCGCGCCGGGCTGCCCGCACGCGTGGCCGAGCGCGTGGGCTGAGCCAGCTCTCGACATACCCGGCGAGGACGTCAGCCGTTCGCGCGTCGAAGCGCCTCGTCGGCGGTCCACCCGGCGATCACACCGCTCCTTCGGTGCCTGCCGGCGGTTATGGTCACAGGCCCAACCACGGAGAGGCACACCCATGCGCCGTCGCACCCTCACCCTGCTCGCCACCCCCGCCATGATCGCCGCGATGACCGTCGCCGTGCCCGCGCTCGCGGGATCCCGATCCTGCCCAGCGCCCACACCGCCCCTCGACCAAATGCTTCAACGCGCGCATCGCCAAACACCGGGTGCGCGAGTGCCTGGTGCGCCGGACCGCGCGGGCTGCGCGGGCTGCCGGGACCGGCCGGGCCACGCGGGGCACACGGGCGCCACCGGGAAAACGGGCGCCACAGGGAAAACGGGTGCGACCGGGAAAACGGGCGCCACCGGGGCAACTGGTGCCACCGGGGCTGGGGCCACCGCCCGGCAGGCCCGCTGGCACAGCGCGCGGGTATGCGGTCGTGCAGCCCACACTCGCCAACACGGCGACGCTCGATCACGCCGCACAACATCACCGGCGTGACCGAGACCGGCAGCCGGGGTCTACTGCGTCGCGCCCGCCGCCCCGATCAACGCCGCCGAAGAGACGGTCGCGGTGTCGCCCGAGGTGAGCTACAGCTCCGGCAAACTGCCGGGCGTCGTCGCGGTCAACGCGCAGCGCACGGGTGGCTGCCCCGCCACCACCTTCGAGGTCGACACCTACGCACCCAGGCGGCACCACGCCGACGAGCGGCTACGCCTTCACGATCGTCGTGCCGTGAGCCGGCGGGCAAGCGCCCGGCCCGCAGGCCCGATAATGAACGAGATGAGCACTCCGCCCGACGAGCACGCGTTCGAGAGGGACCCCGACGGCACCGAGGAGCGCCGTGAGCGCATCCGCCTGGAGACTCCCCGCCACCGCATCGAGGGCTCGCTGATGCTGGCCCGCGACGGCTACCGCTCGCGCGTGTCGGACATGCTCAACGCCTCCGAGCGCGACTTCCTCACGCTCACCGACGTCACGCTGGCGCCGCTCGACGGCGGGCCGGTCGAGCGACACGCGTTCATGGCGATCGCCCGCGCGCACATCGTGTACGTGGTGGCGCCTGGCGCGGACGCGCCCGGCGCCTAGCACCTGTTTGACTGGGCGCCGAGCACCTAGCGCCTGATTGAGCGGGAGCCGACCGTTGTTCAGCGGGACCATGCACCCACGAGCGTTAGCAGCTCAGAGGCAACCCACCAGCGGCGCGGACGACCCGTCTCCCGGCGCGCGGCGGCGTAGGGCTCGAGGATGCCGTGATCCTGGAGGGTGTCAAGCGCCGTGCGCGCCGCCCTTTCGCTTACACCCAGCTCGCTTGCCACGATCTCCCCACCGATCACCGGGTACGCGGGCAGCAATGCCAGCACGCGATGCACGACCGCGTCAGAGCGGACCTCGGCGATACGCTCGCTCCATTCGTGGTTCAGCGTAGCGACCGCGCCCACGAGGTTGATCGCGGCGTCGCCCGATGTCTTCCACGATCTCCGCGAACCACGCGACCCACGGATCGATCTGACCGAGGCGAAACAGCACAAGACCGGAAAGATATCCGCCCCTGTCCGTGGCGATCCTCACGCTCACTGGAGGTGGGGTGGCGAGATTCAAGCGGCGGGTCAGAACCCACGCGATCAATATACGTCCCACACGACCGTTGCCATCCGCGTATGGATGGATCAACTCGAACTGGGCATGCGCGACCGCTGCCTGTGTCACCGGATCTACGTCAGTGCGATTGGCGAACTCGATCACGTCAGCCATCAGTGACGCGATCAGCTCGGGGGGCGGCACGACCACAGCCGCGTCCAACGGGCTCGTGCCACCGATCCAACCGGGAAGCTCGCGCCAGGCGCCGATCTGGTGCTCGGGCAGGTGACTGGCGCCCGCCATTAGACGGCGATGCCAACGGTGAAGGGTTTGGGCGTCAAGCGGCGCCTGGCCGGCCTCCTCGATCGCGGCGAGCGTCGCCGCCGCGTTATCGGCAATCCACGCGGCGCTCTCCCCCACACTCGGATCAAACTCAGCCGCCGCCACTTGCGCCAGCGGCGCTTGTACCCCCTCCACGTAGGAGGACGCCACACCCTCGGCGCGCAACAACAATCGCGCAAGTGCGCCCCAATCGGCGGGAAGGGAGTCGCTGCCGCGGCGGGCAGCCCCAGCAGCGCGCTCGGTGCGCCGGGCTGTGGGCTCGGTCAGTGTCAGCTCACGCTTCGCCAGGTGGTCAGGAACCCACGCGGCAACCTTGCGGCCCCTCCACTCGATCATGTGCTCGTGGCCTGACATCGCTTCCTTCCGTAAGGGATGGTGTTTAGGAAGATTAGCCGCTTAGCGTTCCGAAACTTCGGGGAATACGTCAGCTATCAACGGTTTCACCAGAACGCTCTCGGATTGCGCCCGCGCTTGCCCCCCGAGGTAGCGTTGGTGTGTGACCTTGCGATTGACATACCTGCGTATCGCTTGGCTGACAGCTTTCGGGGCGACCACAGTAGAGTTTGGAGCATGTTTGACGAGACTGTGATACAGGAGGCTGGTCGCCGCCTACTGGCGGGGGCACCGCCGAAAACACGGGTGATACTGTTCGGATCGCACGCCCGGCACGAGGCTACTAAGCACAGCGATCTAGACTTCCTCGTGATCGAGCCGTCCGTCGAGGACCTGGTCGAGGAGACGTATCGGTTGCGGCATACGCTAGACGACCTCGAGGTGTTCGCCGATGTTGTGCTCGTGACCGACGAGGAAGCCCACGCATGGGGCAAGGTGCACGGAACCGTGATCCACGCAGCGCTGTCTGAGGGTCGCGCGCTGGCAGCGTGATGGCTGACGTCATAGATGTCGCTCGCCAACTGTTGGACCTCGCTGCGGATGACGAGTTCATGGCCAGGTCGCTGCTCCCGATCGAGGGGGTTACCGATGCTGGGCTTGGATTTCATGTACAGCAAGCAGTCGAGAAGTCTCTAAAGGCTACGCTCGCTCGCTCACGAGATCGAGTTTCCTTACTCGCACGACTTGGACGGGCTGATCGGGCTCTGCGAGAGGAACGGAATCAAGATGCCAGAAGATCTGTCGGGAGTGGGGCGTTTGTCAGTGTTCGCCGTCAGGTTGCGCTACGACGCGAGTCCGGCGGCCCGACTCGACCGCGACCAGGCACTGAAGTGGGCTGCTTCCGCTGTCGCGTGGGCTCGGGATATCGTCGAAGACACCGCAGGACGGAAGGGGGGGGATTCGAACCCCCGTCAGAGGCTTCACCCCTGAAACGGTTTTCGAGACCGCCGCATTCAACCACTCTGCCACCCTTCCACAGCGACCGCTCAAGGCTAGAGGATCGCCACCGAGCCCGACGCCCCCGCTCACCGACGCGAAGCGAAGAACTCACTCAGCAACGCCGCGCACTCGCCCGCGAGCAGACCGGCGGCGACTTCCGGCCGATGGTTGAGACGCGGCTCGGCGAGCACGTCAAGCACGCTGCCGCACGCGCCGGCCTTGGGGTCGCGCGCGCCGAACACGACGCGGGGCATGCGCGCGAGCACGATCGCCCCGGCGCACATTGAGCACGGCTCGAGCGTCACGTACAGCACCGCGTCGAGCACGCGCCAGCTTCCCAGCACGCGAGCGGCCTCGCGCAGGGCGATGATCTCCGCGTGCGCGGTGGGGTCCTGGCGCAGCTCGCGCTCGTTGTGAGCGGCCGCGATCAGCTCGCCCGCGTGGGCCACCACCGCTCCGATCGGCACGTCCTCGTGCTCGGTGGCCCGCTGAGCCTCGCGCAGGGCCAAGCGCATGAAATATTCGTCGCGCGGAAAGAAGTGGCTACTCATCGCGTGGTCGATGGCGCTCGTCGTGTGCGAAGTCGTTGCTCATGGTGTCCTTGGTTTCACGCGTCCCACGAAGGGTGGTTCTGATCCTGCGGTTGGCGGCCCGTTTGGAAGGAGCGCAACTCCGTGGCCTCCAACACATCATGATTACCAAGGAGCCCACTTGCCGCCGACCACCAGACCCCAATCTCCACGCTCGCCCACAAGGCGGCTGTTGGTGCTCGCCACGTGCGTGGTCGCGCTCCTCGCCGCGGCCGTGTTCGGGCTCGGAGCCGCACACTCGCCGGCACCGGCCACCGGAGCGCAAGTCGCAACGACCATCGAAGCGGCGCCCGGCGCCGGGTTGCAGTCCCCGGCCGGGGAACCACAGGCGAGCCGGCCACAGCAGATAGTCGTCAAGTACGCCGTGCCCGGCAGCGCGAGCGCCCATGCCTCGCGCACGGCTGACTCGAGGCGAAACCTCAGAAGAAAACCCCTCCGCTACGCACGTGCTGCGCGTACCCACAGGCGCCAGCCTGAGCGCGACGCTCGCGAAACTGCGTGCCGAGAAGGACGTGGTGTGGGCGGTCCCTGACTATGTGGCCCACGCCTCCGGCACGTTCATCCCCAACGATCCGGGCACGAGCACGAAGGACCCCGCGAGCGGCTGGCAGCAGGTGCAATGGAACTTCGACGGGGAATATGGAGTCAACGCCCCGGAAGCGTGGGCGAACGTCAACGCTGACGGTGCGCCCGGCGGCTCGCGAGTGATCGTGGCCGTGCTGGACACGGGTGTGGCATATGCCAACCGCGGCAAGTACCGCCGCTCGCCGGATTTCAGCAACTACGCGTTCGTGAAGGGGTATGACTTCATCGACCACACGCCCTACCCCAACGACCACAACGGTCACGGTACGTTCGTGGCTGGGACGATCGCCGAGGCGACCAACAACCACTATGGCCTCACGGGTCTCGCCTACGCCGCACGGATCATGCCGGTGCGAGTGCTCGACGGCGCGGGGGAAGGCGAAGCGTCGACAATCGCCGAAGGGGTGCGCTTCGCCGTGAACCACGGCGCGCGCATCATCAACATGAGCCTCGAGTTCTCAAGCGACGTGAGCGGCTCGGACATCCCCGAGCTGGTCGAAGCACTGCGCTACGCATACCGCCACAACGTGCTGGTTGTAGCGGCGGCGGGCAACGAGGGCAGCACCACGATCCCCTATCCCGCGCGGGCGGGTCACGTGATCGCGGTGGGCGCCACCACCGAACACGGCTGCCTCGCGAGCTACTCCAACTACGGTCGCGCCATCACGCTCGTGGCACCAGGAGGCGGACCGGACATGAATCTCCCCGGTGATCCCAACTGCCGCCCCGAACAGCCCGCGGGGCGCGACATCTTTCAGATGACCTTCACGGGCTCCAATCCGCGCGTGTTCGGCTTCCCCAACGGCTATGAAGGCACCTCGATGGCCACGCCGCACGTGGCTGCCACGGCGGCGATGATCATCGCCGCGCACATCCTCGGCCCCAAACCGACAGTGGCGCAGCTCACCAGGCGGCTCACGGCGACCGCGCGCAAGCTCGGCGACCCGCAGGACCAGGCCGACTACGGAGCGGGACTGCTCAACGCCGCGGCGGCGACGGCTCGCGGTGGGCCAGGAGCCGTTCGATAGGAGCGATGGTGTAGACCGGGCAGATATCCAGGCGCTTATGGGGCGTCCTGGGCGCCGGATGATGCTTCTATCGATGAGCCCTTTCTGTTTGTACACAATTACCGTGTACAATACTTACAGAGATTGTGTATTGACTCGGTCGATACGTATCGAGAGCCGCCGGCCCACACCCGGGAGAGCTGGGCCCGCTAGTACACAGATAACGTGTACGGCAGTATCGAGCATGTGATGCGTGACCTGTTTGCGCCGCAAAACCGTGCGCTCAGCGGCTTCGGGGGCTTCTACCCGCTGCGCCCGATCTCAGAGGAGGACTGGCAGAAGGGGCTAGACGAGCGCTTTCAGGCGGACGGGTGCGAGATCGCCGAGGACGCCCTGGCGCGGATCGTGGAGCTTGGTGAGTTGCACCCCCGCGTGACCATGCTGATCGCCCAGCAAACTCATTTCCTGAGTGTGCTGCTTGACCGCGTGGCGATCGACAGAGCGCTCGTGGAACAGGGCTATGACAGCGCCTATCAGCGTGACAGCGCGCTGCTCGATCAGCTCGTCGAGCAGATTCGCTCCAGTCACCGACAGGCGCTTCGGATCGCACGACGTGTCGTCGCCGGGGTGCCGCTCACAGCGGGTATGCACCGCGGCGACGCCGACCGGGCGCTGAAAAAGCTGGTAGAGGGAGGATTGATAGAGCACCTTGGAAGAGGCCACTACCACGTCGTCAACCCGCTGCTCCGCCGGCGGCTGATGGAGGGGCAGCCGGTTTGATGGCAACAATCCAGAAGTCAGTCCGGCCCCGGATGAACGGCGTCACGGCCCCAGTCAGGCCAAGAGCGGTGAATGTAGAAACCCTTCGCACCGCTCAGCACCAACCCGCGCCGGCCCCCCTTGACTTTTTGCTCCATGTCAGATGATTGATTCCACGCGGGATCAATCATCTAGGCGCGCGCGGACAGGACGCCGCCGATCATGTGAGAGAGCAGCTTCTCGATCGGCTGCACATACACAAGGCGACGAGCGAGCCAAACCTAAATGGATGAGACTCGTTCCCGCGAGACCAGGGCTGGCTGACGCGCTTCGCTCGCTACGAACCGCATTTATGGAGGTGAGGGAGCGCTATGTGAACACAGGCGACAGTGGGCCGACGGGGTACGCGCGCAGACGCTCGAGGTCGAGCCTGACGCCGACGCGGCGTTACTGCGGGCCGGGGACGGTTCGGTAGGTCCCGCAGACATTCGGAGCCTCCGGGAATATTGATGGATCTCCAAAATACCTAGGCTTTTGGGATTAAGCATTCCAAAATACATAGGCTTTTTGGAGAAATTCTTCCAAAAAGGTGGTGGTTCTGGGAGGAAGTCTGTAGAATCGGGGCATGAAGGACGCCGAGATCGCGGACCGCCTACGCAATCGCAATCATTGGTGGCGCACCGAGCATGGCTGGGAGCATGAGGATGAGAGCTTGCGCGAGGCCGCGCGGGCTCCGTTCAACTACCGCCCCGGCGTACTCGACGACATCGAGTCAGGCGGCCTCTACACGCTCAGCGGACCCCGCAGGATCGGCAAGAGCCTCGAGCTGCGACGCGCTATCGCGGCCCTGATCGAGCGAGGTGTGCCGGGCAGGAGCATCGTCTACTGCTCGTGTGACGACTTCTCGCTACAGGATCTTCGCCGTCTGTTCCGTGTCGGTGAGAGCATCACGCGGGGTGAGCAGGCGACGAAGTGGTGGTTCATCGACGAGATCACCTCAGTCGGACGGGGATGGTCAAGTGTCATCAAGGATCTCCGTGACGACACTCCCGTGCGACGCGACGCCGTCATCCTGACTGGCTCGAACTCGCGCGAACTGCGCGACGCCACCAAGAATTTTGCCGGCCGGCGCGGTCCAGCCACCGGTCGCTCGGATCGATTGCTGATGCCCATCCCATTCCGGGATTTCTGCCGACTCGTCGGTGGCTTGGACAGCCTGCCCGACATATCTCCGATCCGGCCCCGCGAGATGATGGGCCGCCAGGCTCGCGAGGCGATCGAGGAGCTGTCGTTCTGGTCCAGCGACCTCGTGGACGCATGGGAGCTATACCTACGCTGCGGCGGCTTTCCGCGGGCAGTCGGCGATTTCTTGCAGAGCGGCGACGTGACACCAGGGTTCGTCCAGGACCTTTGGGATGTCGTGCGCGGCGAGGCGGTTCGAGCGACCAGCCTCGGCGACGCCGAGCTCCTGAATCTGCTCGCGCGCATCGCGCGGGGCATGTGCAGCCCGTTCAACACAACCAGCGTCGCCAGAGACGTCGGACTTGGCAGCCACCACTCGGTCAACGACCGCATCAACGATCTCATGTTCGCCTTCCAAATCTGGAAGTGCCATCAGATCGACAAGAGCGGGCGACCCAACACCAACTCCCAGCGCAAGGTGTACTTCACCGATCCGCTGATCGCGCGCATACCAAGCGAGCGTCATAGCGCCTACGAGCCGCCTGACGTCAGCAAGCTCAGTCAGCAGCAGCTCGGTCTCGCGCTCGCCCGCGCCGAGGCGGACGGGCGAGCGGACGCGTTCGTTGCCGCCGACGAGGTCATGTATGAGCGAACCACCACGTCCGAGATCGACTTCGTTGGCAGCGCAATCGACGTGCCGTTCGAGAGCAAGTATGTCGAGCGCAACTGGCGGGGCGAGTCGCGCGCCCTCAAGTCTCGCTACGGCCGCGGCGTCGTCGCCACCCGCAACGTGCTCGACACCGATGGAGACGTGTGGGCTGTGCCCGCGAGCGTTGTGGTTTGGCTGCTTGGGAGCTGATCTGGGGTTTTCCATCGATTTACCTTTTCTGCTGTTACAGTAGAAAAGGAATGCGAGTAGAAAAACGTGCCCAAGACGTCCTTACGAGGACCATCGATGGCGCAATCGCCGACACCCACAGCGGTTCGGACGGCGACATCGCGCTCCGACTGCACAGTGGCCACACGGTTAGCTTCGACGTGAAGTGGGCGGGCGAGGGCTGGCCCCAGGACGTGCGACTCGCGGCGGCTGACGTAGCCGAGTCGTGGCCGGCCAACGTGGTGCTGCTCGCGCGACAGCTCTCCCCCGGCGCAATCGAATGGCTACGTGCACGCGGAGCCAACTGGGCAGACGAGACCGGCCAGGCGCGAATACTCGGACCGGGCGGTTTGACCGTGATCCGCGAACCTGCACAACGCCCATCCAGGAAGCGCACACTGTCCGCGTTTACGTGGTCGAGGTCCGCGATCGCGACCGCAGAGGCGATCCTTGCGCGTGAGGATCGCCCGCTGCGGGCAACAGAGCTTGCCGGCACGACCGGCTGGTCGGTAGCGCAGACCGCCAATGTGCTTAAGGCATTCGACGGGCAGGGTTGGACTGTCAAGCAGGGAACACAACGCGGCCCCGGCGCCCACCGGGAGCTCGTCAACGCGGCGGGCATGCTCGCCACGTGGTCCTCCGCCGTCGCCGAACAACCCCGTCCGGCGCGTCTAGCACATCGGGCAACACAGGATGTGATGATGCTCCTGCGTGAGGATCTCGCGCCGGCGCTGAAGCAACGCACCAGGTGGGCCATGAGCGGATGGGCGGGCCTCGAGCTCGCGGTCCCCTTCGCGACTACAACCCCCAGCTTGCACATCTACATAGCGCGAGACGACTTCGCGGGCCGGCTCAGCGACGCGATCGAGCAGGCCGGTCTGCAGCAGGTCGACGAGGGTGGGCGAGTGATCTTTTGGCCGGCCGAGCCCAGTATGCTCGATCTAGTGTGGCGTATGCACAACATTCCGATCGTGAGCGCCCCGCGCCTGTATGCGGACCTGTCCTCGCTAGGCGCGCGCGGACAGGACGCCGCCGATCATGTGAGAGAGCAGCTTCTCGATCGGCTGCACACATATAAGGCGACGAGCGAGCCAAACGTAAATGGATGAGACTCGTTCCCGCGAGACCAGGGCACGGGCCGAGCTTGCGCTCGTACGGCTGCTACACGAGCTGCGCGATCAGAGCGTTCAACTCGTGGTGCTCGGTGGCCTCGTGCCCGAGATCCTCGCCCGGGACGACAGCTCAACCCCCACGCATCTCGGCACGACCGACGTCGACATCCTGTTGATCACGCATCTCGATCCGGAAGCCGATCTCGGCAGCGTCGAGCAAGCCCTGCAATACATGAGCTTCACGCCAGATCAGACAGAGGATGGCTGGAGATGGAGCGGCCCAGTCGATAACGCGGCGGTAAGGCTTGAGTTCCTATGCGACCTGTCCGACGAGCGAGAGCGGGAGATCATCCGACCACGTGGATGCACGGAGCTGGCCGCCGCGAACCTGCGCGGCACAGGCTATGTGGCCTCGGATTTCGCCTTGAAGAAGTTGACCGGCCAGTTGGCTGACGGCCGGCAGGTTACGGTCGAGGCCCGCTTCGCCGGGCTCGAGGGCTACTTGCTTTCCAAGTGCGTCGCGCTACGTGCCCGCGCGGCAACCAAGGACTACTACGACTTCGTGTATGTGCTCCTACACAACCGGGCGGGTGGGCCCGAGCAGGCCGCGCGGCGTCTACTGGAGGGAAAGCTGGCTGACGCGCTTCGCTCGCTACGAACCACGCTCATGGAGGTGAGGGAGCGCTATGTGAACACAGGCGACAGTGGGCCGACGGGGTACGCCGCACAGGCGCTTGAGGTCGAGCCCGACGCTGACGCGGCTTTGCTACGGGCCGATGCCGTCGATGTGGTGCAGCGATTCTTTGCGGCGCTTGGGATGTAGCGCTTTCCACGCCCGCACAGTAAATGCGTACATTGCTTACGTAGACGTCTGAGCGATGTTACAATGTAACGAAATGGACAGAGGTTTTCTGTCGGCCCACCAAGTGGCGCTGGCAAGCGGAACGACTATCCCGCGTGTCAAGCGCGCGATCACACGACTCAATTTGAGTGTGCGAGAAGACCCGAATGGACGCGTAAGGCTCTCGCCCGAGCAAGTCGAGTTGTTGCGCAGAAGCCTCGGGACCACGCCCCGGATCCCTGGTTTGTCCCGGACCGAAGCGCTTGTGCTCGCGGCGCTTTCCAGATCGCCGTTTGGGCTCATCTCCCTGCGTGTGGTCGCTCGACGGGCCGGAGTTTCCCCGACAGCCTCGGGAGTGGCACTGCGCGCGCTACAAGCGAAGGGATTGGTGACCGTCGGGCAGCCCTCAATGCCAGGGCCCAACGTGCGGGAACGGCAAATCATCAAGGCAAACATGAAGAGTCCGCGGTGGCCCTCGATAGCAGGACAACTCGCCCGGGTGCGTCCCGCCATCGAACCCCGCTCGCCGGCTCCCGATCGAACGGTTCCGGCACACCTCAGGCATCTGTTTTGGAACACAGCACCAACACAAACCGATCCGCGGCAAGCGGGCGGATACATCGCGCGGCGACTGCTGAGCACCGGCGACCCCGAAGGCCTCGCGTGGGGATCGGATCAACTCACCGCGGAGGACTGGCGTCATGCCGCCGCCACACGCGGCATCTCACTTAGCCAAAACGCGCTCGCGCTCAACCTCGCGGCACAGGCACGATCGTGACACTCCCCCCCCCCCCCCCCCCCCCCCCCCGAGGTGAGCGCGGTTCTTCCTGCTGACACTGCACGCACATGGGAGACGATCTCCCCTGCAATCCCCCAGAGCGCATACCTCGCCGGCGGGACCGCGCTCGCAGTACACCTGTGCCACCGAGAAAGCCGCGACCTTGACTTCTTTTTCGACGACCCGACACTCGACCTCGACGCACTCGATCTACGACTGCGGAGCCTTGGACCATTCGCCGTCACGAGTCGCGCGCGCGACACACTAAACGGCTTGTTCTCCCAGACGCGAGTCCAGTTCTTGGGAGCCCAAGGTCAGATCAACCTCGAGGAGCCGCTACTCGTTGCCGGTATCCGCGTGCTCGGCCTGTCGGACATCCTTGCGATGAAGGTCAAGGTGATCGACGATCGTGGCGAGCTGCGCGACTACTTCGACCTCGAGAGAATCGAGCAGATGACCGGCAGGACCTTCGAGGAAGGCCTGGGGCTGTATATGAGTCGGTACGACGTCAAGCCCGAGGACACGAGCATCATGCACATCGTGACCGCTCTCGGCTATCTCGATGACGTCGACGAGGATGACCTCCTCCCTGAGAGCAAGCAGGAGATCGCACAATACTGGGCACGGCGACAACCAGAGGTCATCCGTAGCCTGTCCCGCTTCGGAGCGAGGCCCGATCGGCGGGTGAAGAAGGTCGTTAAGTAGCCAGCTACGCCACTGCTCGCCGGATACTTACACCCAAGACCACCGCACCCTCCCATGAATCAGTACAAACTCAAGCTGCACGCCCACGCGGCGGAGGACAAGCTCAGGACCCATCTCATCAGCCCATTTCAGTCCAAACATTCAGCAACTCAGGCACGGCTTCCATGAATTCTGTCGTGTTACTGAGTCATGCTTTCTCTCAGGCCACGGTGTCATGAACTGGCGTGGTATCAGCTGCCACATCTATACTCGGCGGCGGCTACCCCACCATTATCGCAACAGCGTCAAGACGACTGTTCGACGCCGACCCCAATGATTTCGCGTGCCTGCGCGGGCGTGGCGACGGGTCGACCCATAGCCTCACACATGGCTCTGGCACGCGCTACGAGTTGCGCGTTGGACTCGGCGTGCTCACCCGGCGCGGTGTATAGGACGTCCTCCAGGCCTGTGCGGATATGACCGCCGAGCGCAAGCGTCATCGCCATCATCGGGAAGTGTCGAGCGATCGCCGTGACCGTCCACGGAACGCCGACAGGCACAAGATCGGCAAAGAGCGAAATCGTCGCGGCATTCGCCGGAGCACCGCCCATCACGCCGAGCACCATATGCATCATGCCGCCGGCACCGTTTGCTTTGGTAGCCAGCGCGGCCGCGGTGAGCGCCATGCCAATGTCAAAGCACTCGTACTCCGGCACGATTCCGCGCCGAGCCATCTCCTCCGCCAGCTCGACGATCAGCGACCTTGGATTCAGCAATAGATCGTCGCCCGGGCCGAAATTCATGCTGCCGCAGACAACAGTGGCGATGTCCGGTTGTGCCATCAAGGACGGCTGACGTTCCTCGGCAGAGGCCTCGAGCTCTCCGCCGGTGGTGAAGTTCAGGACGATGTCCTCGACCTGCTCGCGGATCGCCTGCTTGATCGCGAGATAGTCCTCCAGGGAATGTGCGATCTCACCCAACGGGGTACGCCCGTGGACATGGACGATGCTCGCCCCCGCCCTCGCAGCCTCGACAGCCTCCTTGATTACGTCGTCTCGCGTTACTGGCTGGTTTGGATTGCCCGTAACGATCCCGCCCGACACGGCACACGTGAGTATTGCGGGATCCTCGACCCTCACAGCGGCAGCACGCGCAAACGCCCGAGCACTCGCCACGCCGGCCCGCAAACTCATAGGCGTCTAAGAGGTCTCTGGAGCAACTCCCCAAGGCTAGACGATCGCTCGCGTGTACGGATACAGGAGCGTCTTCGACCAGCGCCCGCCACGAGGGTTCGGAACAGGTGCACATGGCCGGACGAGCGGCAATACCGGAGATGCCCCACAAACGGCCATATGTGCAAGGATCGTGCCGACATGGCAATGCGTGTGGGGATCGACATGGTATCCGTAGATTCGGTACGCGAATCAATCCGCGAACACGGTGATCGCTACCTGAAGCGCATATACACCGAGGGCGAGCTGCACGATTGCCATACCGACCAGGGGCTCATCCCCGAGCGCCTCGCCGCACGCTTTGCGGCCAAGGAGGCCACGCTCAAGGTGCTTCGTCCGGTGGACGAGGCGATCCCTTGGCGAACTATCGAGATCGTGCGCCATGGGGCCGGCTGGGTTGCTGTGGAGCTCAGTGGGCGGGCTGCGGCGCTGGCCGCCGAGGCCGATCTGGATAGCTTTGAGCTCAGCATCTGCCACGAGGCCGGCTATGCGTCGGCGGTTGTGATCGCAGATTAGACTTGAGTGATCGATGAAGCCAGCCGATGACGTGTTTATGACCGATGAGATCCGAAACATAGTCGCCGAACATGGACGTCTTTCCGTCGATGTGGGAGAGCTCGCACCCGATTCCGACCTCTACCACGCAGGAATGACCTCCCATGCCAGCGTGAACGTGATGCTCGCACTCGAGGATCATTTCGATATCGAGTTCCCCGACAGCATGCTCAAGCGAAGCGTGTTCGAGAGCATTTCAGCTATCGAGCGCGCTCTCGAGGAACTACGCTCCCAGACCCCGGTGTCATGAGCGTCGCAGTACACAGCGACCAGGCGTTTCTTGACGCTGTCGTTCGCATCGCCGACGAGGTCGCCGCACCCAACGCGGGGACCGTCGATCGCGACGCGCGTTTCCCCACAGAGGCAATCGAGGCGTTGCGCGCCGAGCAGGCCCTATCGGCCTTCATCCCGAGCGAGCTCGGTGGTGGTGGTGTTGCGTTCGAGACGATCGCTGCGGCCTGCTTCGAGCTGGGTCGACGCTGTGGCGCGACTGCGATGGTCTTTGCGATGCATCAGATCCAGGTCATCTCGATCGCTCGCCACCTCCAGGATGCCGCATGGTTTGAGGACTACCTCCAGTCCGTCTCTCGCGAACAGCGGCTGATCGCCTCGGTTACCTCCGAGATTGGCACAGGAGGCGACATGGGACGTTCCGTTGCCGCCGTTACCCCAGCCGAAGACGACACACGCACATTTGAGAAGCAGGCTCCAACGGTCAGCTATGGCGCATACGCCGACGATCTGTTCGTGACGCTCCGTCGCTCCCCCGAGGCTGAGCCCAGCGACCAGGTTGTCGCTCTGGCCCGCAAGGAGCAGATCTCGCTCGAGCCGAACGGCACCTGGGATCCTCTCGGCATGCGCGGAACGTGCTCACCCGGATACGTTGTCCGCGCCTCGATCGGACCCGAGCAGGTGCTGTCAACGCCGTTCCCACGCGTGTCCGCCGAGTCAATGGTTCCGGTTTCGCACATCCTTTGGTCGCATCTGTGGTTGGGCATAGCGACCGACGCCTTTGACCGCGCGCGCGCGTTCGTGCGAGCTGCCGCCAAGCGGAGTCCGGGCGAGCCACCCCCGGTCGCACTGAGGTTGTCCCACCTGATGAGCGACCTTTCGCTGCTACGCGCTGAGGTCCATTCGGCCCTTGGAGAATTTATCGAGGCATCTGAGGAGCCAGGCCGCGAGCGCCTTTCAACGATGGCGCTGGCACTGCGTTTTAACAATCTGAAGATCGCCGCCTCCGAGCAGGCTCCCCGTGTCTGCCAAGGCGCGCTGGGAGTGTGCGGGATAATGGGTTTCAAGAACGACACGCCCTTTAGCGTGGGACGTCACCTTCGGGACACGATGTCCGCCTGTCTGATGGTCGCCAATGAGCGCATTCACCAGACCAACGCCAGCCTGCTGCTCATCGCCAAGGACGTCTAGTGCCGGACTTTCGTCCGGGCACCGCTGATCAGACGGCTTTGCTCTCGGAGCTCGTCGAGCACCGCCTGCTGATTGAGACCGGGGTGGCCGGTGTCTACGGGCGCGGCGGTGACTTCGAGGATGTTCGCGAGCATGTCGCCGCGCTGGTCACTCGTGCAGGTGTCACTGAAGCGCCCGAGCAGTTGCGCTTCCCTCCGATCATTCCCCGCCACGATCTGGAGACAGTCGGCTATCTGAAGTCGTTCCCCCACCTGGCCGGCAGCATCTTCTCTTTCGCCGGCTCGGAAAGTCAGGCCGCCGAGCAGCAAGAGCGGGCTAGCCGTCATGAGGACTGGAGCGAGTTTCAGGACATGACCGATCTCGTGTTGACGCCGGCGGCCTGCTACCCGGTATATCCGGCGATCGCCGCCCGCGGCCCGCTGGCGGCGGGCGGCGTAACGATCGATGCCGGCGGCGCCTACGTCTTTCGCCATGAGCCCTCGGGCGATCCGGCACGCATGCAGATGTTCCACCAGCGCGAGATCGTCCGCATCGCCGAGCCCGAGACGGTTCAAGCCTGGCGAGATGTCTGGCGCGACCGAGCGATTGAATTGCTGAGCCAGGTCGGCCTGGAGGTCAAACTCGAGGTTGCGACCGATCCGTTCTTCGGACGCAGTGGACGGATGCTAGCCGCCAGCCAGCGCGAGCAGCAGCTGAAGTTCGAGGTGGTGTGCCAGATCGCCGGCCCTGAGCCCACTGCCGTTGCTTCCTTCAACTATCACCAGGAGCATTTCGCCTCGGCCTATGGAATCCGCCTCGCGGACGGCTCTGAGGCACACACCGCCTGCCTCGGATTCGGCCTGGAGCGGATCACGATCGCGCTCTTCCGCACACACGGGCTCGATTTCCGCAAGTGGCCGGCAGAGGTTCGTAGCCGGCTCTGGGAGACATGAGCATCTCCACGCAGGGATTCGTCAGTCTCTTGGGGCTCGACCCGGCGAGCTACCGCTCCCATCCGATCCATGCACCGGAGCGCACGTACGTCGAAACCAACTGCTACACCGACATACTGATCGAGCTCCTACACGCCCGTGGAGAGGAGCCCCTGGCGGCGATGGGGTGCACCGTGCGTATGGACTTCGAGGGCGACCAATGGACCTTCTTCAAGCCGTTCGTCGAGGACCTGGAGTTGCTATTCGGGGTTGACATACACGAGATGCAGCCCTATCGCCCGATACCCGAGCAGGCTGCTGAGCAGATCGCGCAGAGCCGAACGCTGATCGTCGAGCTGGACTCCTGGTACCTGCCGGACACAGCGGCTACCAGCTACCGCAACGAACATGTCAAGAGCTCAGTGGTGATCGAGAGCATCGATACAGCCGGTGAGCGGATGCGCTACTTCCATGCGACGGGCCTATACGAGCTCGCCGGCGAGGACTACCGCGGCGTGTTTCGCCTCGGGCGGGAGTTTTCCGAGGATGTCCTGCCCCCCTACACGGAGCTCGTGCGCTTCGACGCCACTCAGCCGTTGGGAGACGCGGATTTGCGCGACCAAGCTCGAACGCTGCTACGCGGTCATCTCGCCCGACGACCGGCCTCCAACCCGTTTGTGCGCTTTGGCGAGCAACTCGAGCGTGACCTGCCGCGTTTGCTGGACGGCGGCGCAGATGAATATCACGCCTACGCCTTCGCGACCGTACGGATGGCCGGCTCGGCCTTTGAGGTCGCCGCGTCCCAGGCCGAGTGGCTTCTGGGCGAAGACGCCACTCCCGCCTCTGAGGCATTGCAAAGGATCGTCGAGGGTTGCAAGGTCCTCTCCTTCAGGCTCGCTCGGCGACGCCCGTTCGAGCCCAGTGAGACCCTGTCTGCACTTGCCACAGCATGGGACGAGGCGATGGGTCGGCTCGATGACGCATTCGACTGACCCACATTTCGAATCTACGTCGAGTGCTCTCTCCCCTGGGGATGACCACGAGCTGAGTGACCTGTCAACAGGATGGCAGGCAGCCCGATCAGAGCCGCAAGCGCACGTTGACGCCGCGAGCATGGACTCTCTGAGTTGGATTCCAGCGCGAGTACCGGGCACCGCGGCAAGCGCACTGCACGACGCGGGACTGCTGCGTATGGGCGAGCTGTACGACTTCGATGCCGAGGACTGGTGGTTTCGCACCGCGTTCGATGCACAACAGGCCGTGCCCGGCGAGCAGATAAACCTCTGCATGCAGGGGATCGCGACTGTCGCCGAGGTCTATCTGAATGGTGAGCTGATCCTCGAGAGCGACTCGATGTTCGCGGTACACACGCTCGATGTCACAGAGCGGCTCAGAGCGAATAACGAGCTCGCGATCTGCTGTCGGGCCCTTGGTCCGTTGCTGAAAGTGCGCCGCCGACCGCGCGCGCGCTGGCGCACGCCTTTGGTAGCCGAGGGCAACCTGCGTTTCTTTCGCACCATGCTTCTCGGCCGCCTTCCCGGCATAGCGCCCGGGCCTGCCGCAGTAGGTCCGTGGCGAGCCGTGCGACTCGAGCGCCGCCGGACCATCGATCTCCAAGAGCTCACGCTGCGCACACGCATGGACGGCAATGACGGCGTGCTCTCAGCCCTTGTCCGACTGCGCCCGTTGGACGGGCAGGAAGTGGACTCTGTGGAGCTCGAGCTGAGCGGCCCTTCCGGAGAGCACAGCACCAGCCTCACTGTGAATGCAACCGCGAACGCAAACTCGAAGACTGTGACTGCCCAGGGTGAGCTGTCCGTTCGAGATGTGGCTCGCTGGTGGCCACACACACACGGAGATCCTAACCTGCACGATGTTCGCCTGCGAGTTGCAAGCGCGAAGCATGCGACTGTGCTCGATTCCGGCCGCATCGGCTTTCGCAACCTGACCTTTGGAGCGAGTCCTGGACACGATGTAGAGCAGGATGGCCTGGATCTGCATGTCAACGACGTACAGGTCTTCGTCCGCGGTGCGGTGTGGACGCCGATCGATCCGATCGGACTCGCGCCATCTGAGGAGGAGCTTCGCGCAGAACTGAACCGAGTGCGCGACGCCGGCATGAACATGCTGCGCATACCGGGCACCGGCGCATATGAGACGAGCGTCTTCCACGACCTCTGCGACGAGCTGGGCATCCTCCTCTGGCAGGACTTCATGTTCGCCAACCTCGACTATCCGATAGCGGACGACCATTTTCGCGCAAGCGTCATGCGCGAGGCCACTGACGCACTGAAAGCACTGGGTGCTCGCCCGAGTCTGACCGTGCTGTGTGGCAACAGCGAGGTCGAGCAACAGGTCGCAATGATGGGACTGGATACCGCGCTCGGGCGTGGTGAACTATTTGGTGAGTTGCTTCCCAAGCTCGTGCGGGAGAGCGGCGTAGACGCCGCTTATGTCCCCAGTGCGCCGTGTGGAGGCGAGCTCCCATTCCGCGTGGATCGGGGCATCGGCACCTACTATGGCGTCGGTTGCTACAGGTTGCCGCTCGAGGCTGTACGCCGCGCGGACGTGCGCTTTGCGGCAGAGTGCTTGGCCTTCTCTCACGTGCCGGCCGAGGAGACCATCGAGGCGATGCTCCCACAAGCGCCCGGGCGGCTGGCCGGACACCACCCGCTATGGAAGGCCGGCGTTCCTCGCGAGAACGAAGCCGACTGGGATTTTGAGGACATCCGCGACCACTACCTGCGACTGCTGTTCGATGTCGACGCCCCAGAGCTTCGCCGGGTGGATCGTTCGCGCTATCTGGAGCTCTCGCGCGTGCTCACCGGCGAGATCCTGGCTGAAGTGTTCGGTGAGTGGCGTCGAGGCGCATCGTCGTGCGGCGGCGGGCTGGTTCTGTGGTTGCACGATCTTCTCCCAGGCGCCGGCTGGGGCTTGATCGACCATCGAGGCAACCCAAAGCTCGCCTACTATCACCTCAAGCGCGCGCTCGCACCAATCGCCGTATGGACGGTCGACGAGCAACTCGGCGGTGTCGTGGCGCACGTGGCCAACGACAACCCGACGCCGCTGAGCGCGTCTCTGCGCGTGGCGCTCTATCGAGGGCGCGAGCAGCGCGTGGAGGAGGCTCGAGCACCCGTCGAGCTGGAGGCGCACGGTCAGGGTGCTTGGAACCTGGAGACTGTCATCGGCCATTTCCTCGACGTGGGATGGTCATATCGGTTTGGGCCGCCGGCTCAGGACACAGTCGTCGTCACACTCGAGCAGCACGAAAACGAGGAGACGAAGATGCTCTCTCAAACGATGCGGTTTCCCGCCGGCCGACCCCTGCAGCGCGAGTCGCCGCAGACGCTTGGGCTGGCCGCACAGGCAGAGGCCCTAGCCGACGGATGCGTTCGCGTAGTTCTCTCGTGCAGGCGACTGGCCTATGGCGTTGAGATGCACGTACCTGGATTTTTGCCGGATGACGATGGTTTCTCGATCGAGCCAGGCGGCGAGCGTGTCGTAGTACTTCGCCCGACCGGCACGGACGGCTCGCTGCGGGATATCCGTGTAAGCGCGGTGAACATGGACGGTCGCATTAGGATCGCCCACGAAAGCACAGCCGTATAGCATCAAGATAATGGCGCAATGTCGCGGTTGGGGGCGTACGCTTTATCTACGTATAACTAAGTGCCAACCGTCACTTGCTCGCATCCACGTACCCATATCCAGCCGTCCCGCTCTATCTGCAAGACGGAGGAGATGCGATATTCGGGGTCCTGCACACACCGGCCCCGGAAGTTCAACGGCGGGGTGCCGTCCTCATCGTGCCACCCTTTGGCTGGGAGGACGTCTGCTCCTATCGCAGCCGTCGCGACTGGGCTCAGCGGCTTTCGGCGGCCGGCCACACGACGTTGCGAATCGATCTACCAAGCACCGGCGACAGCCAGGGCGCGCCAAGCGACCCTGCCCGCCTGGCTGCATGGTCGGCGGCGGTCGCATCCGGCGCAAACCATCTGTGCTCGCTAGTCTGCTGCGAGCGCGTAGCGGCAATCGGTGTCGGATCTGGCGGGCTGATCATCTGCAAGGCCCTCTCCGAGGGCGCCGCCATCGACGAAGTCGTGCTCTGGGCGACTCCCACGCGCGGACGCACGTTCCTGCGCGAGCTGCGCGCCTTCGCCCGTCTGGAGGACTCTGAGTTCGATGCGCCGAGCGATCTCCAGACAAAGCCCCTCCCCGACGGCTACACCGGAGCCGGTGGATTTGTGCTCAGCGCGGAGACTACGCAGGCGTTGGACGAGCTTGACGTGTCGACGCTCGAGCTTCCAACCGACCGGCTGCGCAGAGCTTTGCTGCTCGAGCGCGATGGGATCGGCGTGGATGCCGACCTGTGCGCGAGCCTCGAGAAGGCCGGCGCGACCGTAACCGTCGCAGATGGCCCAGGCTACGGCGCGATGATGACCAAGCCCCATCTCGCAGAGCCTCCGCTCGAGACCTTTGCACTGGTTCAGTCATGGCTCGAGGAGAGTCCCTCAAGTGCATCCGCATCTGGCTCCGGCGCACCCATTCCAAGCAAGCACCAACAGGACGACCGTCCGCTCGCGATCGAGCTCTTGGTCGGAGACACACGCATCCGCGAGACCCCGCTGACCATCCAGCAGCCTTTTGGAGAGTTGTTCGGGGTCCTCGCCGAGCCACTGGATACGCCGGCCGCGGGGCTTTGCGTGGTCATGCTCAACGCCGGGGCGATCCGTCGCGTGGGTCCAAACCGCATGTGGGTGGAGGCGGCGCGCCGTTGGGCGGCGCGAGGCGTGCCGACCCTGCGCCTCGACCTCGAGGGCATCGGAGATGCCGACGGCGACCCCAGCCATTTCAGGGATCTGGCTGAGCTGTACGTGCCAGAGCGGATCGGCCAGGTGCTCAGCGCGCTTGACGTGCTGGAAGACAGAGGCATGGGATCGCGCTACGTGCTCGCCGGACTGTGCTCGGGCGCTCACTGGTCATTCCACGCGGCCCTCCAGGACAAGCGGGTGTTGGCAGCCCTCATGCTCAATCCCAGGACCCTCTTTTGGAGCCCTACGCAACAGATCGCCAGGGACTTTCGCCGCGGGCTGCTTCGCCGCTCCTCCTGGCGGCGAGCTCTACGCGGCGATGTCCCGCTGGCCTCGATGCTCACCCTCGCCGTTCGCGCTCCATTCGTACTACCGCGTCGCGCGCTGAGCCGCTGGTATACGCGTCGCAGCGGACAGGGACGACTTGAACCGGGCGCTGGACCGGCTGCTCGACACCAACAAGTACATCCACTTCTTCTTCTCCAGCAACGAGCCGCTCTACGAAGAGTTCGAGTTGGAAGACCGTCTGGGCAAGTTGGGTCGCCGACCGAATGTGAGCTTGAAGTCGCTCCCCAACCGCGATCACACCCTGCGGCCGTTTGAGGCCCAGCGGGCGGCACATCAAGCGCTTGACCTTGCTCTCGAGGATGAGCTCGTGCGTGTAAGCGCCTCCAGCCCAGGGAGTTCAGACGTGCGCGTGGTCAATCGGCCATGATGCTCAGTCATGCACGCGCGAGCGGTGATCGTCGAACAACCTGGATCTCGCTGCCGATGACTACAGACGCGGGCCGTCCGTAGCGGCGAGCCGTCCCAATAGCGGCTTGTCCGCGAGGCGCTTGGCAAGTGGACGACCGTGGGCGAAGACGAAGTGATCGACACGCCCGGCGATTGACGGAGCGAACGCTTGCAGACCAATACGCTCATGTACATCCGGGCACCACGTACGCTTGTAAGCGTCATCCGAGCCAAGCATCTCAAAGCGACTGAGCCCCTTCTCAAAGGCACATCGAACGAGCTCGTTGATCATCACCATGCCCGGAGCCATGCGACTGTAAGCGGGGTCATAACCCATCTTCATGCCGAAGAACACTCCGTTTGCTTCGATTGCAAGGCTCACGGCGATCGGATTGGCGTCAAGGCACAGCATGTGAATGCGCAACCACCCGCGCGCTGAGGCCCAGCGCGCTACATTCTCATAGAAGTCGCGTGTGTTCCGCTGTGAGTCGATCGCAGTTCCGCGACTGCCCTTCCACGACAAGCCCTCGACACGCATCACCTCCGCGAGCGCCTGCTCAAGACGCTCGCCTCCCTGCACTTCCTCCACGGTGACTGCGCCACGCTCATCCAGTCGGCGGCGCAGCCGTCTCAGGTTGCTGCGCACCGAGGACTTAATGCCGGCCTCGTATTCAGCCCAATCACCGCGAAGCTCCAGATAAGGGGACCGCGTAAGCGTCCGTCGGAGAATCCTGTACCCGGCGCGACCAACCTCTGCGCTCAGCGCCATGGTGCTCTGATCCTCCACGTCGACGAACGCAAGCGAGATACGGCGCGCGCGCAGCCGGCTGACGTGCCTCGCCAGCCCAGTGGCAGCTTCGAGGTCTACCGCGAGCACACCACTGCGCGGCGTGTGCCAGTTGGCGGGATACACGAGCACCGCCCCACGACGAGCCATGGGTAGAGCGGCAACCAGCTCGCCACCGCGCCGAATCGTGACCAGCGACAGGGCTCCATCTCCGAATGCTCGTTGCCACGCCAACACGAATCCGGGATACAGGAATGGATTGGCCGCAACGCGATCGGCCAGGCCCTCCCACTCCGAGACGACCCCAGCTCGAGACTCATCGACCTCCTCGATGGCTCCCGCCAAGTCTCGATCGGTCATCTAGCGAGCGCCGGCGACGAATCGGTAGACCGACTCGACGTCGTCGGCCATCCGCTGGACTGAAAAGTGGCCCAGAACCCGCTGGCGGGCATGTTCGCCCATTCGCAGGCGCCGATCAGGATCGTCGATGAGGGCAACCAGATTCTCCGCCAGCTCCTCAGCGTCATCGGGAGTCCCGAGTAGCCCGGTCTTCCCGTCCTCCACGATCTCTGGTGTTCCGCCGGCCCGAACGGAGACGACCGGATTGGCCATCGCCATCGCCTCGAAGAAAGCCAACGCACACGGCTCTCCCACCGACGGGAGTGTGAAGATGTCGGCGGCAGCGAGTATCTCGCGCACGTCACCACGACGCCCGGTGAAAATCACTTGCCGCTCCAGTCCGGCGGAGGCGACCCGCCGCCGGAGCATCTCGGTGTAGGTCTCCTCGCCGGCCTGGCTGGATGCCCCATTTCCGACCAACATGAGACGAGCGTTGGGATGTCGCTCCAGCACGCGGGGCAGCGCCTCAATCACGAGATGCTGGCGCTTCCAGTCGACCAGCTGGGCAACCTGCACGATGAGCGGGTCCTGTGCCTCGATTCCGAACTCGCGGCGGATTGCCGCGGCGTCAACCCCCACTGGGTCCCATTTCGAGAGCTCGATCCCGTTGAGCACCGGGAAGATCCGCTGCCCCGGCACGCCGTCGTCGCGGATCTCGCGCCCGGTCCAGCCGGACACCGAGATGACCGCGTCGGCCCGGTGCATCGCCAGACGCGACGGACGCGACATCCAGTCCCCGTAGCCAAGGTGGAAATGCACGACGCACTTGGCCGGCGTGAGCTGGGAGAGCAGATAACCAAAGAAAGCATTGCGCGAGCCCTCCTCGCAATGGAGGATGTCAATCTGCTCGCGGGTGATATATCGGATCAGGCTTGCCGTGTCGCGCAACGCTGGTACCGCGGCGGTTGCGGTTTGCGTGAGCAACTGTGACTTGGAAGCATCGCCCACCGGCCCGAACTCGTGTCCTCGCAACCTCACACCCGAAATCTGGGAGATGGCCGCGAAGGAGGAGCTCCCCGAGACGTATGGGGGCCTGGCGGCCCTTCTGGGGTAGACGACGTGGACCTCCACACGCTCACGGTCGAGATACCGCATCAGGTTCGCGTGTACCGAGATGGCAGGAGTGACCATCGGGCGCGAGACGATGAATAGGACCTTGAGTCGGCGACGCATCGCCTCGGCCGAGAAGCGGCCGTCCGGGTCGGGTCCATCCAGCGTCCGTGGGAAGGGCAGATGTTGTGCCGACACGTAGCCCCAGATTACTATCGGTGACGGCGATTCGAAGCCTCCGCACACCCGACATCTCCTAACTGCTGAGCAGCGCGTAGGCTATCGACCGATGCAGGGCTGTCGCTGGATAGATATGGAGGAGTTGAAACGTCGCCGCCACGAATGGCGCGAACTTGCGGTCAACGGTGAGTTCCCCAGCGTGTTTGCAGATCCCGCGTGGGTCATGGCGTGGTGGCGAATCTATGGGGGGGATCGCGAGCCGTGGTGCCACCTGCTGGAGGACTCGGACGGATCCATGCAGGGCCTTGTGCTGCTCGCCCGCAGACGAACGCCCTTCTCGCGCACTTTGACCTTCGCCGGCGACACCTGGAATGGCATCGAGACACTGATCTGTGCTCCGGGCCGCGAAGCGGAGCTCGGAGCGTCACTTATGGAGGCATTGACCGAAAGGCGCAACCAGTGGGACATTTGGCGCGTCCAGCGCCTGCGTGTGGACTCCGCGTTCGGGCACCTGCTGCTCGACCGGGAGAGTCCATTGCGGGCAGCCGCCCACGATCTACGTCTGCAGCCATTCATCGAGCTGCCCGATGACGTGGCCACATTCGAGGCAAGCTTCGGCGCCAAAGAGCGCGGAGCGCAAAGGCGCAAGTGGCGGCGACTTTCAGAGCTGGGCGCAACCGCGCGCCTGGTGAGCGATCCCGAGGAGGCTGTCTCCACGCTTCACGTGCTGTTGAACCTGCGCCGTCAGCGTGCGATTGCGCTGGACCAGCGTCACGCGCATATGGACGAGCGCTACGAGCGCTTCCTTGTGGAGGTGGTGCGCGAACTGCTCCCCGACGGCGCCCACCTGTGGACGCTGGAGCAAGACGGCGAAATACTCGCGAGCTCGTTGCACTTCGTGCGAGGCTCTCGCGAGCACACCTACCTGCAGGGCATCGCCGAGAAGCACGTGAATCTTAGTCCAGGCAACTCGCTGGAGCTTCACGCGATCCGCGAAGCCATCGGGGAAGGACGTACCGAGTTCGAGCTCGGCCCGGGTCGGGACGAGTACAAGTACCGCCTGGGAGCACGCGACCGGGAGTTCACCCGCCTTGTCGTCGCGAGCCCCTCGCCGCGAGGCAGGATCGTCGGCTCGAGCGCCGCGGTTGACCTGCGATTGCGCAATACCGCCGCAGCCGAGGCCTTGCGGCACAGACTCGGCATCACCTCGGAGCGCGCAGCCACCGGATCCTCGAGCCAACCGGTACCACTCGACAAACCGAGTGCCCCGCTATGAGCGAGTCGGAATTGATTTGCGATCTGGCCCGCTTGGAAGAGCTCACATCGGAGTGGGACGCACTTGCCGTGAACAACGCCGCGCCGGAATCCACGCCCGCATGGATGCTCGGATGGTGGCGTCATGTCGCGCCGCCTGGTGCCGAGCTGCGCGTCGTGGCCGTTCGCGATCGAGATGAGCTCATTGGGATCGCTCCGTTGTATGTCGATCTCGGAGAGTCTGGGCCACGCCGCTGCTATCGCCTGCTGGCCAGCGACTTCTCCGGTTCAGTCACGCCGCTGGCGCTACCGGATCGCGCGTGGGAGGCGGCACAAGCTGTCGCGCACGAGCTGACGCAGGCGGAGCCTCCAGTAGGCACTCTCCGCATGGGTGCGCTGCCGGGCACCTCGCCGTGGGTAGTGGCGCTACGCGAGCGCTGGCCGGCTCGAGTGCGCCCGCTCGCCCTGCGCATGGAAATCCAGGAGGTGCCAACCGTCTCGCTGCATCAGGAGTCGTTTGATGCCTGGCTGCAATCACGCAACTCGCGATTTCGCAACAACTTTCGCCGGCGCCGGCGGCGCTTTGCCGAGCATGGCGGTACAGAGCGGATGAGCACCCAGGAGACTGTGACCGAGGACATCTACACGTTCATACGACTGCACGCCGAGCGCTGGAAGGGACGCGGCAGCTCGCGACTGGTGGCCCTTGGGGATCGCCTGCCACCACTTCTCGACGAACTCTCAGAAGCGCTCCTCGCGGAAAATCGTTTCCGTTTGCAGATACTCGAAGTCGACGGCGAGCCGATCTGCGCCTACCTGCTGGTCGCCGCCGGCGGCGAGATCGTCGGTGTCAACCTTGGCTGGGACGAACGCTTCAAGCACCTGAACGCTCCCAGTCTGTCGATGCTGAGCATGATCGAAGAAGCGTTCCGCCAAGGCGATCATCGCCTCAACTTCGGCTGGGGCAAAGTCGATTACAAGCGCGAGTTTGCCAACGGCAGCGACACGGTGACGTGGGACGCGCTGCTCCCTGTCGGACCGCAATTGCCGGTTGCACTGATGGGAGTCGCGCCCGCTGCGGCAAAGCGCCGCGTGTTGCAGAGCGCCAAGCGCGTACTACCGGCCGATGAGGCCGACCGTCTGCGAGTACTTCGCAACCGGCTATCACGCACGCAATCGTAACCCGCCGGCGTGGCCCTCACATCGCCGCCACGTTGAGACAGTTGCTCATGGTGCCGCTTCGATAAACCGCGCCAAGCGCTCCGATTCGGCCTCCAAAGTACATCCGCGGGAACGCTCCAATGCCACTCCTACGAGCCTCTGGCGCAGCTCGCCATCGACGGCGAGACGCCACAGGGCATCGGCGGCAGCCTCCGCGTCCCCCGGCTCAACCAGCAGTGCGGCGCCCTCCGCGGCGGCCGGTACACCCCCGACCGCGGTCGCTACCGTCGGCAAGCCTGCCGCAAAAGCCTCGATGAGAACCTGTGGAAAACCCTCCGTCCAGGAGACATGCAGGAACATGTTGCTATCGCGGTATAGCTCGAGCAAGCCCCCATCGATCGCCACGTAGCCGCGTAGCTCGACGCGATCGAGCAACCCGAGCTCGCTCAGGCGTGCCTCGCAACTGGGGCATCATCGGACCATCCCCACAGACGACCAGTCGCCAGCGGGGCTCGCGCGCCTGCAGCAGCGCGAGGATCTCCGCGAGTAGGAGCGGGTTCTTCTCCGTGTCCAACCTGCCGACCGTCAGCACCGTCAGCTCGTTCTTCGTAGGAGCGTGCTCTGGGCAACTCCGGCGATACCACGTCCTGCTCGTGGATCGAGCGACACGTTGATCGCGAGCACGTCATGCGCGCGACCTGTACTTACGCTCGAGCTCTTGACCCACCACGACGATCGCGTGACGACGAGCGAACAGACCCCAGACCCCCTCCAGCAGATCGGCCGCAACGTGCATCCATCGCTGGTCGGGACGACGGCTGCGGATGTAGGCCCGCGTATCCTGTCGCACCCCGAGGACAACCCGTCGTCCTCGCAGCGCGGTGATCAGCGCAAACACGACAGAGTGTGGGTACGGCCCAAGCACCCACACCGTGTCCACCTCGTCAAGCAGTCGCCAGAAACGCCGAATCGAAGCGAACAGCGAGCGAATCACCGACCACGGGTGGGCGAGGCTCGTGTAATGGGGCAGACCAACGAGCTCAGTGTCCTCGTGCAATTGGTAGTGCGAGCGTCCGGGCTGCGGGTCCAACCGTCCTACGAGCACAAGCCTGTCGACGTGAGGACGCAGCGCCTCGAGGAAGACGACGAATGCCCGCTGCCCGTAACGATGCACGCCGTCAGAGCGGTACTCGTAGTCGGTGTAGACAGCGAGCCGCACGCTCACGCAGACTCGCCATGCAGCGAGGGCGCGAACACTGCCTGCGCTTCGCCTGGGGCCGACTGCTCGGCTGAGCGGCCGAGCATGTTCAGCGAAGCCCTTACAGGGACCCCGAAGCGAGACCCCGGCGATCAGCGTTCCGAAGCCCCAGGACAAGTGGATCGTCGGCAGGACCACCGTCAGCAACGCTCCCTCGGCTTGCGCTGCTCCCGGTGCACTGCCGTGCTCACGGCGGTCGCTCCAACGGCCGTCAGATAGAGCGAGATGGCCGCCCGAGCGCATCGGCGCAGCGGTTTGGGAGAGACCACCGCGGCGAGCGAGAGCGCCTGCGAGAGCGGGAGCGATCAGGTGCGACCGACGCATGCTGCTGGGGTGACGGCGGAATGTCTGGGCGCGATATAGCCCGTATCGAAAGTACTGGCGAGACAGACCACGCAGCGAGTCGCGCGGCGTGTACCTGGCCGCCATCTCCGGAATGCACACGAGTCGCGCGCCCCGCCGCAGGAAGCGCGCGGCCATCTCGGAATCCTGGTTGATCGGCCAGCGCTCGTCCCATCCTCCGATGTCGAGCACCGCCGTGCGGTGCCACACCCCTCCGAACACACCCGTGTCGAGATCCCTCTCCTGCCCGCCGGTGACGTCGTCCTCCCTCCACTTGCGCGAGCCACCACGACCCAGCCATGTGCCCAACGCGATCGCCACCGCTCGCGATATCGAGCCCGTCGGCTGTGGCACCTGCGGCCCGCTCACCCACTCGGTGTCGCCCTGTCGCAGACGCTCGATGCCGGCCGCCAGGTAACGGCTCGGGTAGTAGGTGTGAGCATCCATCCGCGCGACGAACTCGCCGCGGGCAGCGCGCAGGCAGATGTTCAGCCCGCTCGCGGTGTGCCGTCTCGGGATTGTCGAGCACCCGACCCGCGGATCTTCTGCCGAGATCTCATCGAGGATCGCGCGCGTGCGATCCGTCCGAGCGTCCGTCGGCGAACATCAGCTCGAACGTGCCGTCCAGCTCCTGCGCCAGCATCGCCGCGACAGCCTCACGGATGTGATGCTCCTCGTTGAGCACCGGGATCAGCACGCTCACATCCACATGCCTTGTCTCGGCAGTTGATACTGGTGGACTTGAGGCTTGATGGGTGCTCATGACTAATCTTTGGCTTGGTTCCGTCACCGATATGACTGGGCCCGATGGCGATCTGGCAAGGGTTGCACGCATCGATGACGAAGATCGATCATGGTATCCGTCGTGCCCTCCGACCGGCGATCGCAATGAACCACTCAATCGTCCTCTGCTACCACGCCCTGAGCCCCACATGGGAGGCCGACCTTTCGACCACACCAGAGCGATTTGAACGCCAGCTCGAATTGCTCGTATCGCGCGGCTACCGTGGCGTGAGCTTTACCGAGGCCGCGAGCGCCGCGCCGAGAGGACGTGTGGTCGCCGTGACTTTTGATGACGCTTATCGCTCGGTGCTCGAGTTGGGACTACCGATTCTCGAACGCCTGGGATTGGTGGGGACTGTGTTTGCTCCCACCGACTTCATCGGCTCGGAGCGTCCGATGAGGTGGCCCGGAATCGATCAATGGCTGGACGGCACACATGAGCGGGAGCTGATGCCGATGTCGTGGGAGGAGCTACGCACTCTCGCCGAGGCCGGGTGGGAGATAGGTTCACATACCGGCTCACATCCTCATCTCACACAGATCGATGATGATGCGCTGTCAGATGAGCTGACCCGCTCGAAGGCCGCTTGCGAGGACCATCTTGGCAAGCCCTGCACCTCCCTGGCTTACCCCTATGGCGATGTCGACGCTCGGGTTGTCACGGGGACTGCGAGCGCCGGCTACCTCACCGCGGCGACGCTACCGACCCGCCAACATGAGCGCGAGGCGCTGCGGTGGCCGCGCGTTGGCGTCTACCACAGAGATGACGACGTGCGCTTTCGCCTCAAGGTATCTCCAAACATCGCACGCTTGCGTCGCTCGGTGCTATGGGATTCGCTGGATTCGCTGCGCCGCCTCGGAGAGCCATCCCTCGGCCTCACAGGCGCTCGCCGTCGCGAGAAGTAACTCTCTCGCCCTGCGGCCCGAGCAGTCCGGCCTCCCAGCTCGCGAGGGACACGCTGCGGCTCACGCCCACCCGCGCATGGGCGACCACGGCAGTCGGCGCGCGAGCAGACGGTTGCGCGGCACGACCACACGAAAGAGGGCCTTTCCGGCAAAGGCGCGGTAGCGATGCAGTGGCGAGGTTTCATAATCAGCCCAACGCGCGACGGTCTCAGCGAGCTGAGGTCGTGATGCAAGACGGTTGGTTATCTGCAGTTGCTTGACGTGAAGATTGTGGTAGAAGGAACTGGCAACGTTGGGGACCGGGTGGGGAAACAGGTCATAGCGTGACCAATAGCCAAGGTCCCACCGATGCAGATTTTCAGCGAGCGTGTCGACAGCTTCGTGAAATGCGCCAAGCACGTCGGGATCATCCAATCCGACGCCGACGTCGTAAAGCCCCCACATCGCGAACATGCCGCCGTTCAATACGAACGATGGCGGCACGGTGGGGTACTCCTCTGGAAACGAGCGCCCCCCCAGCAACGCCCTGACTCCACCGTCGGCCACATCGAGTGCGAGCGGCAGCAAGGCCCGCCGCGCCGCCTCCGCGTAACGCTCGACCCCCGTCTCCAAGAATACGCGCACGAGCAGACTCGCGGCCTCTCCTTGGGCCATCCCAGAGAGCCACGGCGGCTTGAGCGGGAAGGTGTGCACGAACGGACGCTTGTGCACCCAACCCCCCTTCAACGGCCCGTCCTGCTCCTGGGTTTCGACCAGCTCATCCGCACATGCGCAAACGGCGTGCAGCCAATCCTCGCCTTCGCCGGCCATGTAGCGTTCGTAGGCGCCGAGCCCCCACTGAGCTACCGCCACATAGAGTTTGCGTTCTCCTCCAGGCCACATTGCAGGCGGCCAACATGGTTCCGAGGCCTTCACTCGCATGTCTATGTAGTAACCACCGACCTTTCCGGTGACGATATGGCCTCCAACCGGCAGCGAGAAGCTCGACGCGCTCGAGAAAAATCCAGCGGCGACTCGGCTGCTGGACCGGCCACCGTTCGGGTTATCGCTCATCGTCGGTGAGCCTAGCGGCAAGGGCGTATACGTGCATCGGACTTCCAGAGGCAGCGATCGCGCTGTCAGCGCGAGGACATCGCTCCATTTTCGAGTCGCTTGGCGATCCAGCGTGCCGAGTGATAGGGACGCAGCAGCTGTAGACGTGGAGCATATCTACGCATTCCTGACCTTGAGGATGCGGACTCCGTCAACTCCATGCACGACTCGACAACGCGATGGAAGGACACGCTCTCGGAGAACCATTCCAGCCAGGCCACCCGTGCTCTCTCTCCCATGAGACCCGCTTCCGATGCTCTCCCCTCGAGCACACGCGGGATGGTGTCGAGCTCTGCCTCCTTGACGCGCACACTGAAGCTGTCCCAATCAGGACCCCTCGGGGCAACCCACTGATCGGCGATGATCACGGGTACGCGTCCGAGCATCATCGTCTCAAACAGCCGAAAACTGGACGTACCCCCGCCGCGAGGGCAAAGAACGAATTCGCTCTGCTTGATGTTCCGTGCATACTCCAACTCGTAATCCTCACGCGGAAGCGGTGGCGGACCACAGGGCGCGGTCCGCCTATCTATCATCAGCGCGCGCGGATGGCCGATCGACATGAGCCGACGACGCACCGGATGCGACGCGGTCGAGCCTACGAACGAGAACAGGTACGGCCGCTCGTGGTGATCGGGCGAATAGCACATGTGGCCACGTTCACGCACGCCAAGATAGTGACTCGAGCGGGTCCAGCTCCCCCAGTACCACGACTGCTCTACGGACGCATAGACGCCTGGCAACATGGGAATGAACTTGTCGGTCGAGCAGAACAGGTAGCAATCGGCTCGACGCGAGCGATACAGAGAGTGTCGTAGTACCAGCTCGAAATAATATCCGGCGTACCCGCTTGTCTCTACGAACAGAATCAGCTCGGCGTCCTCGGGACGCTCGACCATGCGATGAACGCCGAACCGATCGAGCCTTGCGGCACTTCGTAGCTGCTCGAGGTCAAGATATGCCTGCTCGTGACCAGCTGGTGCGGCGGACAGCAGCAAGACTCTTGTCACGCGGTCCTCACTTGCGAAGATCTCCTTGGAACTCGAGCCAATGATTCCTCCCGATCGAGAGAGGGATGGCCGCGAGTCGCTACCGCAGTGATTATGACGATGACACCGGCGAGCACGGGCCCGCCGGCTGCGGCGTTGCGTGCACAGGCGACAGCCGATAGGGTCAGCTCAATGACATTCAGCGTCGTGATCGCTGCCTACAACGCGGCAGATACCCTGGAGGAAGCGATCCGCTCGGTGCTTACCCAGACCCGCCAAGACTTCGAGGTGATCGTCGTCGACGACGGCTCTAGCGACGCCACCGCGGCGATTGCCGGAGGGTTCTCCGCCGACGGACGAGTACATGTCTGCAGCCAGGAGAACGCCGGCCCGTCGGCCGCCCGCAACCGAGGAATCGCGGCGGCAAAAGGCAAGTACGTGAGTATGCTCGACAGCGACGATCTGTGGCTTCCAGACTACCTGGAGGAAATGGGCAGCGCGCTCGATAAGGACCCCCACGCCGGCTTTGCCTACACGGACGCTTGGGTACTCGAGGAGGTCAGCGGACGTTTCCTCAAGGAGACGACGGCGACTTTGCGCCGCCATCCGCCCACGCCCATATCCGACGAGCAGTTCATTGCCGCCTTGCTGCGACACAATTTCGTACACAATTCGGTGACAGTACGCCGCTCCGTGCTCGAGCAGGTCGGCGGCTACAAGACCGACCTGTCTCATGGTGAGGACTATGAGCTTTGGCTACGGATCGTCATCTCCGGCTTTGGGGCGGTGCGGATTGCGGGACCGCTTGCGATTTACCGGTTTCGCGAAGGTTCCCTGGCACACGATCAGGCAGCGCTGGAGCGTGGAGTACGCATCGTCTATCAGACCGTGCTCGAGCACCACCCCGCATCGCCGCGCATCAGAGCGCTGGCCGAGACGAGGCTACGGGAGATGGACCGGCACACCCGGCGCGACGTCAGCGCGAGACATCGCATACGTCGCCGGCTCGATGAGGCGACGCGCGAGGCGCGCGCCCGTTGGCGGTTGCAATCAAGTCCACCCCCACGAGTTGCCGAAGTATTCCCATGGCTCGGACTTGGACCACCCAGCTCCCCGGAGAGCTCCCGATAATGGACCTCACGTCTTGGTCGCACAACACGGTCAAGCTGTGCTCGGGCGCGTACGAGCCGCCCTGGGCTGAGCCGCGTGGCTGAGCCATCTGTACCGCGACCCGAGCCGCCTCCCGCCGGGCTCGCTCGGACGGTGACCCGCGGCATCAGCCTGGCGGGCACCGGCTACGTGTTCAGCCAACTGCTCACGCTCGGGTCCTACTTCGTGCTGGCCAAGCTGATCGAACCCGCGGCCTTTGGGCACTTCGCGGCGGGCACCGTGGTGGTCGGAGTGGGTTTCGTGGTGGGAGAGTCGGGAATGCTGGGCGCCCTGATCCAGCGCCGTACCGACATCGAGGAGGCGTTGAACTCAGCTTTCCTGGCCACGCTCGCGGGGGGCGTCTTGCTGACTCTGCTCGCGCTCGCGGCGGCTCCGCTGGTGGGATTGTTCTTCCACAGCCATGAAGCTGAGGTCGTTGCTGCCGTGATGTCCGGGTGGATGTTTCTGCGCGTCACCTCGGTTGTGCCCGACTCCCTGTTGCAGCGGCGCTTCTCCTTCATGCGCAGGGTGGTTATCGATCCGCTCTCCACGCTGGCGTTCGCGGCGGGTGCGATTCCCGCGGCAGCGGCCGGCCTGGGTGTGTGGGCACTGATGATCGGTACCTACGCCTCCGCACTCGTCAACGTGCTCTCCGCTTGGGCGTTTGCCGGCTGGCGCCCGCGACCACGGATGGCCAGCTTGCAAATGTGGCGCGAACTGGCTGGCTTTGGTCGTCCGGTGATGGGCGCCAACATCATCCGTCATGTGGTCGGGGAACTACCGGTTGTCGCTCTCGGTCGCTTCAAGGGACCGAGCGTGCTCGGACAGTTCACTTACGCCTCAAAGACCGCGACTCAGCCGCTGGGAGCGGTGATCAACGCCGGTGGCTATGTGTTGCAGCCGGCGTTTGCGCGCCTCTCGCACGATGACGCGCGCTTTCGTAGCGCAGTGTGCAGGGCACTACGCTGGCTGTGCATCACCTCGTTCCCCGCCGGCCTGCTGCTGGTGCCCCTGGGCACTTCTATGGTCGTGCTGGTATTTGGCCAGAAGTGGCACGAAGCGGGCAACGGAGCCGCGGCACTGGGTGTCTACTGTGCAGCGCTGTCGCTGGACTCCTTCGCCAGCGAGGCGTGGAAGTCATTCGGGCGACCTGACATGCTGCCGCGCATGCATGGGGTTTCGTTGGTTCTGACTGCGGTGTTCGTATTCGGATTGCTTCCGTTCGGCCTGCTGGGTGTGACGATCGGCATGTCGCTGAGCGCAGTCGGCGTTGCCGGCTACGCGGTGCACGGGATGAACCGCGCCCTGGATATCCCGCTGCGAGACCTACTGCGCGAGATCTGGCCGCCGACGGTGGCCAGCTTTGCGATGGCTGGAGCACTCTTTCCGTTGGAACATCTCGTTGTACACGCCTATAGCCACGGACTGATCGTAGGTGTCGCTCTTGTGGCTGTCGAGGCATTGCTCGGTATCGCCCTCTACATGGGCCTCATGGCTTTGCTGGCGCCACACTCGACGCGCGAATTCATACAAGTGGTACGCAAGACGATCCAAGCGCGTATCGCGAACCGTCGCCTACAGGGAGGCGGAGTGGCATGAGCACAGCGGTGAAGCAAGCCGATCGTGTGCGTGTGGTCACTCTGGTCGACGCTCTGAGCTTTCAGGGCGGAGCGGAGCGACTTGCCTTGCTGATTGCTACACGATTGGATGCTCAGCGCTTCGAGTCGATCCTGTGTGTGAGTCGCTCGCCGCCTCCCTACGACACCGATCCTTTGACGCAACGGCTGCTCGACCAGCTTGCGCAGGCCGGTGTTCGCTTCATACCGCTGGGACGTCGTGGCAAGGGAGATATCTGGATCTGGGGTGGACTGGCCCGCTTTCTGCGGCGTGAACGCGTGCAGATTCTCCATGCGCATAAGTTCGGATCGAACGTCTGGGGAACGCTGACGGGGAGGCTCGCACAGGTGCCGGTTGTGCTCGCCCACGAGCACACGTGGTCCTATGAGGGTCAGCCGCTGCGTCGCTTCTTGGATCGTGAGTTGATTGCTCGCGGAGCAACCCGCTTCATCGCGGTCTCGCGCGAGGATCGCCGACGCATGACCGACATCGAGGGAATCGATCCCCGTCATACACTGTTCATCCCCAACGGCGTTCCCCCGTCCCCCCCTCCAAGCGGGCGAGATGTGCGAGCTGAATTGGGTATCCAGCCGAGCGCGCCTGTGGTCGGCGCGGTGGGAGTGCATCGCCCCCAGAAGGCACTCGATGTGCTTCTGCATGCAACCGCGACGCTGGCGACACAATGGCGAGACCTACGTGTGTTGATGGTGGGCGATGGCCCTGAACGAGCGAACTTGGAACGCTTGGCTGGAGAGCTTGGAGTATCGGAAGTCGTCAGGTTCTTGGGGCGTCGCTCGGATATCCCCGATGTCCTGCGCGCCCTCGATGTCGCGGTTTGCTGCTCGGACTTCGAGGGCAGTCCGCTTGCGATGATGGAGTACATGGAGGCAGGGCTACCAGTGGTGGCGACGGCTGTCGGCGGAGTGCCGGATCTGATCGAGCCCGGCGTGCACGGCCTGCTGGTCTCTCCCCGTGACCCAGACGCACTTGCCGGCGCGATCTCAGAGCTCCTGGCAGATCCATCCAGGGCGCAAGAGATGGGGGCTCGAGGGCAAGAGCGTCGGCGCACGGAGTTCGACATCGAGGTAATGGTGCATCGCCTCGAATATCTCTACCTCGAGCTTCTTGCCGAGCAGACTCAGGGATCGCCCCGACACCACGATCAGTCGCATCAACAAGCCTGATCGCAAACGCACCGATACCCTCCGCTTTTGCCTTTTCCTAAGGCTCCGCGAGGGGCATCGGGCACATCACATACAGATCTTTATCAAGTCAACCCACGCCATTGCGACGGGTTGACCCAGCATCGTCAGCTGTCAGGATTTGCCTTTCTTTGAATGGCGGTTGCGCTTTGCGCGCTTGGCCAAACGGTGGGCTGACCCGTGGCGGACGCTGGCTGTCTTGGCCGCATCGCGAGCCTTGATTGCCCTGCGCTGATGGTCTTGCTTTTTGGTTCCGGTTGTTTCGGTTTTGGCCGGAGGGGTGACCGGAGCTTCGGTTTTGGCCGGAGGGGTGACCGGAGCTTCGGTTTTGGCCGGAGGGGTGACCGGAGCTTCGGTTTTGGCCGGAGGGGTGACCGGAGCTTCGGTTTTGGCCGGAGGAGTCACCGGAGCCGTCCCAGTGGGCTGCGCTGTGTCGGGACCGTATCCCGCCACTGGCGAGCCTTGCTGGAGGGTATATTCGTGCGCGGCGGCGTTTGCATAGAGCGGGTTGACTTCGACATTGGCTTCACGGGCGACGATGCTGTTCATGCCCGGTTCGATGCTGCCACCTTCGTTGCCGTAGAGGTCATTATCGCGGAACATACTTCCCGCACCGACACTGCCGTTCGCCATCAGCCCATAGGTGTCGCAGTGTGAGCCTGAGCCCACTTCACGACCGCAGGGGCTCGTGGTGTTGGTGATTATGTTCCAGGAGATCGTGTCGCTTTCGCTACCTTCATTCCCGATCTCCACGCCGCGGCCGTTGGCGTCGATCACGTTGTGTTCGACCACCGCAAAGCCACCGCTGCGTAGGAGGATCCCGACGCCGGCATTGTCATAGAAGTAGGAGTTCCTGACCGTGGTGTGCACTCCCTCGTCGTAGAGGCCATGCACGTGCCAGCCGTTCTCCCGGCCTTCGTAGGTGTCGTTGGCTTGCGCTTCGAGTTCTGCCTTTGTGACCGCATGGCCACAGTCATGAACGCGGTCGTTTTCGATCAGGGTGTATTCGCCCGCGCCGTATGAATCGCCGACGGGGTTGGTCAGGAAGCAGATGTTCAGATCTCCGCCGGAGACGTTGTCATAAGTCCAGCTGGTGTGCGCGGAGGCGATCGTCAGACCTGGGAGCAGCGTGTCCTGGCCGTAAATGAAGTTCAGATGCATGAAGGTCAGCCAGTTGCTGCCCTTCTCCGTCGTGACGCGCCCGTTGATCGTTGCCGGTTCTTCGGGGTCCGTCGAGGTGATCGTGATCGGTGCGCCTTCGGCTCCGTGAGTGTTGCCTTCATACAGCGTGAAGCCTGCGAAGGTCTGCCCTGATGCGAGGCAGCCGGTTTGTCCGGCTGAGAGCTTTTCCATCAGGTGCTTGGCGGTTGCGAACGGCTCGGAGGCGGTACCCGGATTGCTGTCGTTCCCGCTGGTCGAGGCATACAGGCTGCAAGTAGTCGACCCGGTTGCGGCAAGCGCCGGGCTGCTCGACAAGCATGCGATCGCGGAGCAGACCGTAAGGACTGCCGCAAGCGCCGTAGCGGCTATGTTGCGGCGGGCACTCTTTGAGAATGATGCGGCAATGATTGCCATGGATCTACCTTTCGGGAGCCCGACTGACCGCCAAGTGACGGTCTCGTGGCTTTGCGTCCCCGCCTTACGACGGGTTTGCCTTTATCGAGGAGGGGACCGATCGACCACGACATGGTTTCTCGGTCCTCCATCCCATCATCGACGCTCAGGCTCGAAGCCTGAGAGGGTTTAGCCCCAGTCGGCCATCCGTCCAAACCCACATCGGGCGACTAGACCAAGCTCCGATCGTCCACCGCCAGAGTCTGATCGGTGTCCTCGCGACGCGCCATCGCGAACATCACGGGACCGAGCGCGAGCATCGTCCAAAGCAGCTTGCCGTACATCTCGGAGATGAAGAAGTCGGCGACCAGCAGGCCGACCAACCCCAGCAGCAAGCTGCGCGCCAGAGCCTCCATCCCGACAGCTCCACGTCTGGCCCACAAGCGCGCCGCACGCAACGCATAAAGCAGGCTGCTGCCGACGATGCCCAGGAACAGGAGCAGGCCCGGGAACCCCATCTCGGCAAGGATCTCCAGGTAGGTGTTGTGGGTCACCTTCGGGGCGGTCGAGAAGATCAGTTCTGATCGTTTGATCAGGCCTGGCTGCAGGACGTAGTTGGCCGAGACGACCGGGAAGTTGCCCACGCCCACGCCGTCGAGGGGGTGAGCACGCACCATGCGCAATCCAATCGTCCACAGGTCGGTGCGTCCTGATCCTTCGCCGGCGTTGGTGACCCGTTCGCGGGCGGGCAGCGATGCCACCTGCGTGAAATACAGGAATCCGGAGGCGACGACCAGCACAAGCAGACCCGTCATGGCCGGGCGCCAACGACCCGCGAGGACCGGCCCGGCGAGCAATAGAGCCAGCAGCGCGATCAGCCCGCCGCGGGAGAGGCTCATGAAGACCACGGCGATGCAGACCGGTATCACCCCGGCCGCGCCCACTCGTACAGCCAGCGAACGGCCTCGCGAGAGCATCAGCCCCGCCGCGAACGCAAGCCCCACGATCAGGGCGGCGGCCAGTTCGTTTGGATCGCCGATGGTTCCCGTCGCGCGAGCTTCGATCAGTTCGGCAGGGGGTGGTTTGACGATCCCGTAGGCAGCCGCCACAAACGCTCCCATCGCGATCGCGGCAAAGACGATCACGAGATCCCTACGCGTGCGTATGGCCGTGAAGGCGATTGGCAACAGCAGGATGTCGAGGAAGTACCGCGAGATCGCGGTGGTTCCAGCCCCCGTCTGTGTCGCCCACAGCAGCGAGAGCGACGCCCAGGCCAGAAAGGCGATCAATATCCAGCTCAAAGCCGGGTACTCGGTGAAGAAGTCCCGCTCGCGCTGACTGGTGAGCGCGCGCGCCAGCCAGCCAATCGCCAGAACGAGGCCCGCGCCCTTGGTGAGGCTGAGTCCCCCGGTTGTGTTGAGCACCTCAAGGAAGCTCAGGAAGCCGAGCACGGCAAATCCCAGGGCAAGGTCCGAGAAGACCACAAACGCGAAAGCCAGACCCAAGACCAACCCTACGGCGATGGTCGGGTTTATCGCTGCGATCACGCCAAAAATCAGCGCCGCAAGCAGGGCGCCCGGTACGAAGAGTCCGACCCCGCGAGCGCGAGCAGCCATGGCTAGCTAGCTGCGAGCCGCACGCGCACGACCGCCAAGGCCCAGTGGTCCCCGGCGCTTGGGCTGAGGAGCCTGGGTGTAGTAGTAGCTGCGTCCCTGGTTGAGATCGTCGTCGACGATCACAAGCCCTGTGGGAGAGACACCCTGACGCGAGAGTAGTTCGCCCAGGTTTACCAACTGATCGACACGACTATGACCGAGGCGGCTGACGATCAGCACGTCGTCAACGTGCTGGCTCAACGGCAGGATGTCGCTGACATCGGTGACGGGTGGAGTATCGAAGATAACGTAGTCGGCCAGCTCCTTGGCGGGCTCCACAAGCCTGTTGGCGGCTGTCAGCAGGCCATCTACCAGCGAGCCGTACCGCCCGGCCAGCAGCACACTCAGGTTGCCACCACCCGCGCCCTCCGGAGTCACAAGCGCATCCTCGAGCGAGATATCGCCCATGAGGACCTCCGCCACTCCCTGCGGGGCGTCTACTCCCAGTGCCGCGGCCAGCGACGGACGCTGCAGATCGGCCTCCACCAGGATTACCTGCCTCCCGGCGGCGGCGATCGTGGCGGCAAGGTTGAGGGCTGTGGTGGACTTGCCCTCGGAGTGCATCGAGCCCGTGACCATGACCGAGCGAGAGGCAGTGGAGGAGCTACGCACGCCGAGCGCTACCCGCAACATGCGATAGGCCTCCTGCGCGACTGGTGACAGATCGCCGGGCCGTAGCGGGGTGGTGCGCGAGAAACGGGTGCGCTCGTGCGGGATGCGAGCGAGCACAGGGAGACGAATGATCCTCCGAAGCTGCTCCTCGCGGAGCACACGAGGATCAAGTCCCTCACGGGCAAAGGCTGCTGCGAGGCCGATGACGAGGCCGACAAGCAGCCCCGCCGCTATGTCGAGCTTGGTTTTTGGCGACGAAGGAGCAGTTGGAAGCTGAGCAAGCGACTCGACACTGATGGTGGGATCGGACCCTGCAAGCAGCGTCTGCAGAGAGGCGAGTCGTTCGCCCAGCGATCCCGTTCCCGTGCGCTGAGCCGGGGGTAGCGCTTCGACCCGTGTCTGCAGGGTCGGGATGATCTTTTCAAGCTCCTTGTGAAGCGTCTGCGTACGATCCTGCACGGTCGCCAACGCGAAAGCATTTGCGACCGCCTGGGCACGAGCGGGACTCGATGCTTTGGCGGTGATCGCGATCACGTTGCTGGATGCCACCGGCGTCGCACTGACATCTCCGAGCACGGCGCCGCCCGTGGTTTTGCCTACCCGAGTGGCCACGAGTGCGCCTACTTCAGGGGTCGTCACGAAACTGGCGGCCGTGGAGATGGCGCCTGTGGGGTTCGAGGTGTTGGTGAGGAGGCTGAGTCCGATCAGGCTGGTTTCCCCGTTCACCGGCGTGATCAGCAGCTGCGATTCCGCCTGGTAGGTGCGGGGTGCCAGCTTTGCGTAAACACCGGCAGCAACCGTGGCCACCACCACGCAGCCGATGATCAGCCACTTGCGTTCACGGATGACCTGGACGTAGTGACCCAGACCCTCGCGCGGCCCTTGGGGCGCAAACCAGGCGGAACGTTGGAAAGCCTCGCTATCGCCTTGCATTACGAGGGCACGCGTCTGCGGTCCGGGAAAACGGCATGGCCACAACGTAGCGGCTGGAGACGACAGCAGCCATCGGTGCACCGGCGGGCAGTCGACGGCTTTGATTGGGTTCTTTGAGCAATACGCGCCGCATAATCAGCGGTATCGGCACGCAAGCGAGCGATATTGAGCAGCTCGCCCGACGGGATGCGAAAACAGCTCCCGACAGCCTTGTCCGACTTGGGGTCCCCTGCGACGCTATGTCGTGCGGATGATCAGGACCGAGCAGGGCGCGTGGTGGGACACCTTGTTGGGCACGGAGCCCAACAGGAAGCGCTTGGCGCCGGTCATACCCTTGTTGCCAACGATGATCAAGTCCGCTTCGCGCTCCTCGGCAACATCCAGGATCGCGTCCGCAGGATCGCCCTGACGCGGGTATACGTTTACCTCGACTCCCGCCTCGCGAGCGACAGTCGCCGCGGCCTCGAGCGTCACATCGACATCCTCACGCGGCCCTATTGCCCACTGCAGATCCTCTGGGGCATCGCGCCGTTCATCGCGCAACCGCTGCGCCGGCACCGGCTCATAAGCGCTCACAAGCTCAAGCTTCGCCCCAACGGCGCGAGCCAGGTCCACTGCCTGGCTTACAGCCTGAGTGGCTGTGCCCGAGCCATCGGTCCCCACCACAATCGACTTGAACATGATCCTCCTTGCCCGCTTTGGTCAAGGCGATCATATCCGCCCGGCCGGTGCAACCGGGCAGCGAGCCCTCGCCTATCGTTCAGGGTCAGTGATCGACCTGCACTGCCATGTGCTGCCGGGCATCGACGACGGCCCTGCGACCATCGAGGATTCGATCGCGCTCGTGCGGGCCGCGGAGACGGTAGGCACAAGCGCGATCGTCGCAACGCCGCACGTGAGTTGGCACTACCCAAACGACGTCACCACCATCACGCGGTTGGTCGACGAGTTGAATCAGCGCTTGGAGGAAGAGGAGATCGCGGTGGAGATCTTCGGCGGCGCCGAGATCGCGGCGACGCGTATGGAGGAGATATCTCCCGATGAGCTCTTGCACCTGCGCCTTGGCAATGGACCGTGGGTGCTGCTCGAGCCACCATTCACACCTGTCGCCGCCGGGCTGGGTTCCGTCGTAGCGTCGCTACAGGGCGCTGGTCATCGTGTCGTGCTCGCTCACCCGGAGCGTTGCCCGGGACTACGCCGCGAGCCGCGATTGATTGAGTCGTTTGTTGACGGAGGCGTGTTGATGTCCATCACCGCGGGCTCGCTTGTGGGGCGCTTTGGGGGAGAGGTGCGTCGTTTCGCCTTGCATATGTTCGAGCAGGGTTTGGTGCACAATGTCGTCTCGGACGCTCACGACGCGGTCAGGCGTCCCCCAGGGATGACAGAGGAGATCGAGCAAGCGGGTCTCGGTGAGCTCTCGGATTGGCTTACCAGCGCCATCCCCGCCGCGATCCTCAGCGGCAACGAAATCCCTGCTCGCCCCGACATGCTCACCACAGGCCGAGCGCCGGCGCGACGCTGGCGTATACGTCGACGCTGATCGTCAGGCTAGCTTTGTGATCGCGATGATCATACCCGCCAGCACGAATATGACGATCGCAATCTGCGTCCAGATCCAAGTGGGCGACATGGAAGACGTACTGTACTGAGAGCAACCGCGACGACCACCCTGTGACCAAGTCAAGTCCGAGTGTCGGTATGCAGGCGACTATTGTATGAGAATCTCAAAGCGCCTTCCAATGTTGGATCTACGGTCCTCCGTTCTGCTCGCGACGCTTGCGCTAGGCCTGTGTCTAGCAGCACTGTTCTCGCCCCTGACAAACGATCGAGCTTTGGGGGCCAGCGCGCATACGTCACTCCCACCGCCGCTCACCGGGATCACGATCGCCGGGGGTGGTGACTCGGCGGCGATTGCTGGCCGGATCGCAGACGCAAACGCGCTTCATGCCAAGGTCGTACGAACCGAGGTGTCGTGGTCGCTGTTCGAGCCCGAAGCTCCCAATCTGATTGACCAGGCAACGCTAACCTCCTTGGATACGTTGGTCAGCGATGCTGCGGCCCATGGCATTCGAGTGATCCTCTTGGTCGACAGCACTCCATGCTGGGCCTCCTCGGCCCCGGCGTCGATATTGAGCAAGTGCGTACCGGGCAACGACGGCGAAGCCGGCGCTTGGCCACCAAGCAACGCCAGCACCTACGGCGCGTTCGTCGCGTTTCTCGCCGGCCGCTACGGAAACAACCTGGCCGCAATCGAAGTGTGGAACGAGCCGGACCAGGCCAACGAAGCTTATTTGGCCGGACCCAACAAGGCCCAGCACTATGCGGCGATTCTACGAGCGGCCTACCCCGCAATCAAGGGAGCAGACCCAGAGACCCCTGTGTTGGCCGGCTCGATCGTCGGTTCCAACGGAGCCTTCTTGCGCGAACTTTATGCAGCCGGGATCAAGGGCTACTACAACGGGCTCTCGGTCCACTTTTACAACCTCACCCTCGCGGGCTTGCGATACACCCATGAAGTACAGGTGGCCAACGGTGACTTCACACCGCTTTGGCTCAACGAGTTCGGGTGGAGCAGTTGCTGGCCCGCTCAGCCTGTGGAGCAGGAACAAGCGTGCGTGACACCGCAAACCCAGGCCGCGAACTTGGCAAACTTGTACCGGTCGGTCGCTCATACGCCGTGGATTGCCGCGGCGATCACATACAAGCTTCTGAGTTCGGAAAATGAAGACTTCGGCGTACTGACCGAAAACGGCGTGCGCAAGCCCTCCTTCGCGGCGCTGCGCAACGTGTTCGCCTCGCCCTTCGGCAAACCCAGCCCGGTAACCGTCCACCTGATCCGCAGGGGCGGGCGCGTCGTGGCAAGCGGCTCGGGCCCGGTAGGCGACTACATGGAGCTGGAAGCGTTCCGCGGGCGGCGCGCTGTGTACCGGGCGCTGTTCACGCTCAACCGCTTCAACCGCTACACGATCTCGCTCCCGAAGAAGCTCGGCACGAGCAAACTGTCGGTGAAGGTGTTCCAGTACTGGATGGGCGCCGCCAAGGCTGGGCGCGCGAGCATCTGACGCCGTGCGCTACTCAGCCTTGTGAAACAGCGCCACGAGGGTAAGCAGCACGATCTTGATGTCCAGCGCGAGCGACCAGTGGGCGATGTAGTAGTTGTCCCACTCGACCCGTTCGGCAAGCGAGGTCTGCCCGCGCAGGCCGTGCACCTGTGCCCAGCCGGTGATCCCGGACTTCACGCGATGGCGGTCGCCGTAGCGGACGATGTCGCGCCCAAACAGCTCCACGAACTCGGGGCGCTCCGGGCGCGGCCCGATCAGACTCATGTCGCCGCGCAGCACGTTGAATAGCTGGGGTAGCTCATCGAAGGAGCTGCGCCGCATGAGGCGGCCGATCAGCGTGCGCCGATCGTCGCCCTCGACGCCGCCCGGCGCGGTGTCGACACCCAGCATGTCCTCCAGCGCCGCGATGTCCACTCCGGCCGGCTGGGCCACCGCGGGAACCGGATCGAGTCGCATCGAGCGGAACTTGTAGAGGTCGAATTCGGTGCCGTCGCGACCGACCCGTCGCTGGCGGAACAGCACAGGCCCCGGAGAGCTCAAGCGCACCGCGAGCGCAGCGAGGCCGAGAAACGGCGAGAGCACCAGCAGCAGCAAAGCCGCCGACGCTCGGTCGATCGCGTGCTTGAGCGCGAACTGAACACCCTTTGGATTGACGCCTGAGAAGGACAGCAACGGCAGGCCGCCGACGCTGTCGTAGCCGACGCGATCGTTGATCGTGTCGAACATCCGCGGGACCACCGAGACCTCGATGCCAAGTTCCTGGCAGCGCTGGATCAAGCGACTGATACGCGCATCGGCAACCGACGAGAAGGCCACGATCAGGTTGCGCACGCCGGAGCGCTCGACGACCTTGTCGAGATCCTCAGCGCTGCCGAGCACCGGCACATCGCGGCCACCGACCTCCGCGATCGAGCGGGGGTCATCGTCGAGGAAACCGACTGGAACCAGTCCGTACTCGGGGTGGCTGTCGAGCCGTCTGCGCGACCTGCGATCCGACCAGTCCGGCGCCCATGATCAGCACTGGCTTGCCCACGAGCCTGCGACTGCGCGCGAGGCGCTGGCTGAGCGCCAGCAGTGAACGACCGAGACCGAGGCCTAGCAGCGCGAACAGCCATGCTTTGAGCCAGTCGTCCTGGCCGGGGACGACGCTGTTGGCGAACATCCCCAGCATCGCCACCGCCATCGCCGCGACGGACACGGCACTCACGACGGGGATGACCGCATCGAGGATCAGTGCGCGCAACCGTGTCCGATAGAGCCCGCGCAGGTAAAGCAACAGCAGCGCGATCGGCGGCAGCAGCAGCAGCGGCGCCCTTACATTGGGGACATCGAGGGTGGCTTGCAACCCGCCGAGGGCGATCATGACGCCAACGCACATCAGCACGAAGTCGACGGTCGGGCGCAGCACGCTCCAGCCGGTGCCCTCGAGCAGCCACTGCAGCGGTCCGCTGAATTCACCGCGCTGCGCGTGCTGGGGAAACGGCGCGTCGCGACTGATCGGCATCTGGCCGGTCAGTGGGAGCGTCGTGGATGTTTGTCGTGAGATTGGCATGCGCAAGGGAGCGGAGGGACTTCCTGGTCCTCTGTATCGGTTGTCTGGCGTCAGGGCTGTAGCCGCACCAACCGTATGGTGAGCACGCCGAGCAGTGCAAGAGTTGCGATCGTGCCAACAAGCGCCAGATAGATCGCCGCCTGAGATCCCGAGTGCGGGCGAGTTATAGGAGGCGGCGCGCAGTGTGGTGGGGTAAACGTAGGCGCTCGCACCGGCGCGGCTCACGTGGGTTCGGCCAGTCCGGCCGGCCCCGCCGCCGAGCCGCTTGTGCCCGCGCCGAGTCGGGGTTTCGCCGACTTGCGATTCGCTTGTGCCTGCTCGCGCGGTCCCAGGACCCGTAGCCGGGCTGCCGCCGGTGGTGCCCGTGGAGGAAGCCGCGCCACCGCCGCCTTGGCCGCCGCCGGTCGAGCCTCCCGAGGAGCCGCCCGATCCGGAGTCTCCGCCGGCGCCCCCCAGGAGCGTCGATCCGAGAATTGCCTGTTCGCCTGCGCCGGGACCACCGTATCCGCTCAGCAGCGGACTGCCGGCAAGTGCCACGTGGGCAGCGAGGGCGCATGCGGCGAGCGTAAGGGCCGATACCAGTGCCGAGACGATCTTGATTTTCTGATGCATGTCCCTACCTTGGGTTCCCTTCTTCGGCTAGAGCAACACGCGTGTCACTCTCCTTGCCGCCTTCGCATCGGCACCTGGCCCCGCTAAAATTCGGCTCTACAACATCTGATGTCACTCGCCGGTCGAAGTCCGTGTGCCACGGCAACCGTCGAGACCAACCGGCTACGCCAATACGGTACCGAAGATGGACCGAAATCGCCATCGAAATCCGCATGCTCTCGAAAACTTCACACCAGATGTTCAGCGTTGAGAAGAATCGAGCGGTTCAGTTCATCGATATTCACGCGCTTGCCGGAGCGTGCGATGCTCAGCGCCGCGCGAGCGAGCGGATCGCGTGGGTTCAAGCCGACCGCCCGTTCGAGCAGCGCCAGTGAATGCGCGCGTTCCCCCGCTTCGGAGGCGATCGCACCCAGCTCGAGCGTCGCGTAGGCGTCGTCGGGCACGCGCCCGAGTGCACGCGAGAAGGCATGCTCGGCGCGGGCGAGGTCGCCAAAGCGCAACGCGATGCCCCCTTCCACTAGATACGCCTGATCGCTCAGCGGGTTCAGGCGCGCGGCTTCTTCCAGTCGCGAATAGGCGGTCAAGCGGCGCCTTCGGCCAGATGCGCGCCGCACTGTCGATCTGGCGTTCGCTCAACCAGGGCGCCGTGAGCGAGAGTGCCGCCGCGAGCGCCGCCAGCGCGCCAAGCGCGACCGATGCGACAAGCAGCCGGCGGCGCACGCGGACCTGAGTGCGCGTCCCGCGGGGATCGACCCGGCTGAACGTCGAGCTCACGCGGTCGCGAGCGAGCAGGCGATCCCGAGCAACGCAAACGCCGAAGCTCCAAGACCCGCGAACTCCCAGAACCAGTCGAACGAACCGTGGACGACCCAGTATCCGAAGCCGGCGAGCGCCGCCGCGGCCACCGCGCGGACAAGCGGGTCGGAGCGGCGCATCGCGCGCCACGCCGGCCAGTAGCGCCGCGCCGAGCCCGACGACGGCGAGCAGGGCGCCGAGCGAGCGCCGGTCTCGGCAAGCGTGCGCAACTCGACGCTGTGGGGATAGCGCGGCGTCTCATCGCTGCGCCCGTGCACGAGATATTGCTGCTGGAAGTTGTCGGCGCCGATCCCCACCAGCGGATGGGCGACGAATTCGTCGAGCGCCACGCGGTAGAAGTCGTAGCGATTGCTGCCGAGACCGCTCAGCAAGCGGTTGCTGCCGCCGCATTCGGCGGTGTATCCGCCCTTGAAGCTGTCCCAGCCGTGGTCGGATGCGCGTCAGCGGGATTACCCGCCACCGCCAGGCCGCCCACGATGACCGCGAGAAGCGTCGCCAGCGCCGCGACCAGGACGCCGCGACGCACACCCCTGGCGAGTCCCGGCGAGACCGTGCGAGCGGCTCTCCACCGCCGCCGGCGACAGCCACGACCAAGCCCACGAGCAGCGCGGCCACGAACATCGCGAGCACAGCGGCTGTGTGTCGCCGCGTAGGGGACTTTGCGCAGTCCTGATGCGATCGCCGACACGCAGCAGCAGCGGCGCCGTCACGCCGATCCCGAGCGCCACGGGCACGGCGACGGCGAACGTGCGCAGCCGCCTGCGGCACGAGCGCGAACACGAGCACGAGCATCACCGGCGTGGCGTACAGCGACCCACGACTGAGGCTGAGCAGCGTCACGTCGGCGAGCACCACCGCGCCGCCCGCCAGCAGGCCGCGCAGGCCCCAGGGAAGGCTGCGGGCCGCGTGCGAGCAGCAGCGCGGGCCAGAACGCCATCAGCCACTGGGCGGCGTTGGCGTTGGCGTAGCCGCTGGGATAGGCCGAGACCGTTCGCCCACGAACATGCTCGCGAAGCTCTTGCCGGTGGAGCTGTCGAGTCGCAGCGCCACATACACCGCGAGCCCGACCAGCGCAAGCGTCCACACGCCCAACAGCAGAGCCGCGCTGGCGCCCCGTCCGCGCCACAGCGCGAACAGCGCGAACACGACCAGGTAGAGCAGCGTGCGGTTGGCGCCTTCCCAAGCCTCGCCCGGCACATTGGCCCACAGGATCGAGAGGTAGCTGAGCGCGGTGTAGAGCGCGAGGCACGCGACCGCGAGCTTCACGGCAACGGGGATCTCGGCGAAGCGCAGCGGCACCGCGCCCAGCGCGATCGCCAGCAGCGCGAGCAGGATCAGCCCGCCCGGAGCCCAGTGGGTCAGCGGGTAGCCAGCCTGGCTGGTGGCCCACACGATCAGCAGCACAACCGCCGCGAGCGCCGGCACGGTGGCGGGCGCGTCGCGCAGCGACACCTTCAGCCATCGCGTCATCGCGGCCAGCATAATCGACGCAGTGCCCGATCTGCCCGAGAGCCGCCCACCCACAGCAAATCAACCGTCCGCGAATCCGTCTGCCGCCGATCGACCAGCCGCGAACCGGCGGCCGTCCGCGCAGGCGGCGGTGGACCACGGCGGGCTGGTGGGCTTCTACGACGACTCCTACGCACACGAGGGCGAGCAAGCCCAGCTGTATGCCCGCTGGCGCGCGCTTGGAGCGAAGGGCAAGGCCGACCACGTGACGAGCCTGTGCGTGCGGGCCGGTATCCGCCCGCGGAGCACGCTGGAGGTCGGTTGCGGCGACGGCGCGCTGCTGGGTGAGCTGCACGCGCGCGACTTCGGAGGAGTGCTGCACGGCGTGGAGATCACCGCGGCGGCCGTGCGGATCGCAAGCGCACGTGCGGAGATCGACTCGGTGGGACTGTATGACGGCGCGCACCTGCCGGCGCCGGACGGCGCCTATGAGCTGGGGATCGTCTCGCACGTGCTCGAGCACGTGCCCGACCCTGCCGGGCTGCTGGCGGAGGTGGCGCGCGTGTGCGGAGCGGTAGTGGTGGAGGTGCCGCTGGAGGACAATCTGTCGGCGAAGCGCGCGGGCAAGCGCGAGCACGCCGACGAAGTCGGCCATCTGCAACATCTCAGCCGCGCGAGCATGCGCGCAATCGCGGCGCGGGCAGGATTGCGCGTCGCGGGTGAGCTGGAGGACCCACTCCCCCTGGAGGTGCATCGCTTCTTTGCGAAAACGCATGCAACGAACGCGGCGGCGCTCGGCAAGTGGGGGATGCGACGCGGGCTGCACGCGCTCGCACCTGCGCTTGCCAAACGTGTGTTCACGGTGCACTACGCGTGCTTGTGCCTGCCTGGCGCGTAGGCCGCATATCCGCTAGATTTCCTATGACTGGCTGTCCAGCCAAACAAACGGTGTGAACAGGAGCAGGCATATGGCGAGCACGGCAACATCAGCTTCCACGAACGGCGCGGCGCTGGGCAGCCTGCCGGCGGACGCGATCTCCTACGAAGACCTGTATGCGCGCTGGGAGAAGGGCAACTGGAGCGCAATGGAGCTCGACTTCACCGAGGACGCGCGCCAGTGGCGCGAGGAGTTCACCGAGTTCGAGCGCCAGGCGGCGCTGTGGAACTACGGGCTGTTCTTCTGGGGCGAGGACGCGGTGGCGGACAACCTGTCTCCGTACATCGACGCGGCGCCGCTTGAGGAGCAGAAGTATTTCCTGACCACCCAGCAGGTGGACGAGGCGCGTCACGCGGTGTTCTTCAAGCGCTTCATGCACGAGGTGTGCGGGATCGGCGACGGCACGATGGCGGGCGGGCTGAACGCGGTCAAGCCGCAGCTGACGCCGGGCTTTCGCAAGATCTTCGAACGCCTGGACACGATGGCCGACGAGCTGCGCGCCGATCGTTCCAAGCCGAAGCTGGCGGCCGCGGTGACGCTCTACCACATCATCGTGGAGGCCACGATGGCCCAGCCGGGACAGCACATGATCTGCACTTATCTGGAGGAGCGCAACCTGCTGCCGGCGTTTCGCCAGGGAATGGACAACATCTCCGCGGACGAGCAGCGCCACATCGGCTTCGGGGTGAAGCTGATCTCCGACCTCAACCGCGAAGACTCGCGCGTACCGAAGGCGGTAGCGGGGCTGCTGCGCGAAGTGACGCCGTATCTCGGACAGGTGCTGATGCCGCCGAACTGGGACGAGCACTACCTGACGTGCTTTGGGTTCTCCTTCGATCGGATCGGCCCCGAGGGCGCGCGCTCGATGTACACGAAGCTGCGCTCCGCGGGCCTGCCCGTCGAGGAGCTGCCCGGCCCGCCGGTGATGCCACCGGGACTGAGCTTCGATGAGGTCGCGGTGCGCGGCAGGATGCTTGCGCAGGCCAACATCATCGGCGTGCGCGAGGCGCCGAGCAAGCGCGACGAGGACACCGTGGCGCTGCTGTTCGACACGATCCGCCGCCAGGTCAACCCCAAGCACGGCCTCAAGCGCCCCACCACGTTCCAGTGGGAGTTCACAGACCCGGATGTGCCGACATGGCACCTGACGGTCAACAACGGCTCGAGCACAGTCGAGCCGGGGACCGTGCCAGACCCGGACCTGCGCTTGCGCGTGTCATGGCAGGACTGGGTGGACATCGTCGGCGATCGGCTGAACCCGATGCGAGCGTTCGCCACCGGCAGGCTGCGTCCGCGCGGCAACCCGCTCGCGCTGAGGCGACTCGCGCAGGTGTTTCCGCGCGACTGAGCGCGGTCCTATTCAAACCCGAATTCGCTGGTGGCCGCACTGGGGTGCGTAGACCTGGGCGCGGGTGACGCGGTCGTGACAACTCGCTCAGGCCCGAACTCGCGCGCTGCCGCATCGCCCGCGGGGTGCGTGTTGCGCGACGAGCGCGTGTGACGCGGAGAGGAGTGGCTCGTTACTCGGCGGGCACGGTGGGCGGTAGTAGAGCGGGTTCTGGTCGAAGCTGAAGCCCGCGAGCGCGCGCCGCTCACGACCGACCGCGACACGACCGCGGGATGGCGGGATGCGGGACTTCCGTGGGCGCGACTGCCGAGCACCGCATAGCCGGCGCCGAACACGACCAATGCCGTAACGGCCAACTTGGCGGTTAGTGAGCTGGCGACCCCCGTACTTGTCGCAACACTCGATCCGCCCGCCGTCGTACTGGCGCCACCCGCAAGCACGAATCGGGACAAGAGCGGCAGCGGCGGGAGCACCGACGCCAGACCGCGCAGCGACGCGACGTGGGCACGGCAGGCGGGACACGCGTTGCAATGGGCCACGGCCAGCCCGTGGCGCTCGCCGGCGGGGTCGAGGATCCCGAACGCGTAGGCACGCATCAGCGAGGACTGCTGCTCGCACCAGCCGCCGCCCTTGATCGTGTCGAGCAGCTCGCCGACCTTGGCCGCGACACCCGGCCGTCCTGGGCCCGCGCCCTCCATCAGCTTGCGCATGCGCGCCTCGCTGATCCCGATCTGTGTGGCGGCCTCAGCCCGCGAGAGACCCTGCAGATAACAAAGCGACGCTGCTTCGCACTCGCGCGCGGAGAGGCGTTGCGCGCATCGCCTCGAACACCTGCCGCAGGCGCGTACGGTCATCGAGCTCACCCGCCAGGTCGTGTGCCTGGGCGTCCGACCACGATGGGCACGCAGCTCCTCCTCCCCCCTCAACAACCCCGGCACGACTTGCCGCGCGGCTCTCGTCGATCGCGCGGCGGAACGTCACCAGCACGAGCCACGCCGAAGGATTCTCGACCTGCTCCCCGCCGAGCACCGTCGCATACAACCCCTGCCACGCCTCCGCGTAGCAAGCCTCCAGGTCGCCCGCGTCGAGCGCGATGCCCTTGCCACGCAGCTGCGCGCGCACGACCGCGAGCACCTTGGAGCGCAGCTCGGGGAACCCCTTGCGCAGCAGCCGTTCGGCTCGATAGCGACTCAACCGCGATGGACTCATGCGCCCCGACGTCTCCGGTCGCGGCCGACGCGCAAGGCCCCGCGCGCCGGTGGAGCGATGTGAAGATCGCGAATCGTGCGGATCATCTGAGGAGATCCATCGGACAGCCGGACGCAGGGGCGCAGCGCGAGGGTAGGCTTTCGACCAATCTCCGGTTCTGCGACATCCACCATCCCGGCGCCACCGCCGCGCGTGGAGGTCCTGGGCGTGCCGCTCGCCGTGTCCGACTACGACGAGGTCGTTCGCTGGATGGACGCGATGGTCGAGTCCGGCGCGCGCGGCTGGCTCACCGCGGCGGCGGTCAACCTGGTCATGTCCGCCCGCGACGACCCCGCCACGATGCGAGCCGTGCTCGGCGCCACGCTGGCGGTGCCCGACGGCCAGCCGCTCGTGTGGGCGCTGCGCCTACTCGGCCACCGACGGGCGACGCGCGTGTATGGACCGGACCTGATGGCCCACTACTGCGCGCACGCGGCGAGCACTGGTACCCCCATCTATCTGTACGGCGGGCGCTCAGATGAGGCGCTCGCGAAGCTCGGCGAGCGGCTGAGCGAGCGTTTCCCGGGGTTGCGCATCGTGGGTGGCTGGTCGCCGCCGTACCGTCCGCTGACGCCAGAGGAGCGCGATCGCGTGGCGGGCGAGATCGACGCCTCGGGGGCGCAGGTCGTGTGGGTGGGCACCGGTCAGCCCAAGCAGGAGCTGTGGATGAGCGAGATGCGCCCGCTGCTCAAGGCCCCGCTACTGGTGGGGGTCGGCGCCGCGTTTGATTTCCACGCCGGCATCGTCTCGCAGGCGCCGTCGTGGATGCAGCGCAACGGCCTGGAGTGGATCTATCGCCTCTCGCGCGAGCCGAAACGACTGTGGCGGCGCTACGCCAGCCAAAACCCTCGCTTCGTCGTCGGGTTCCTGAGGCAATGGACCCACGAGCGCAACAGGCGCCCCCCAACGCACAGCGGCGGCTGAGCGGCGGCTGCCGTCGTTGCGGAGACGCCGCACCGGCGCCGATAACCTCTGCGCTGTCATGACCGACTCCCACACCAGCGCCGACGTCTCCGTGATCGGCCTCGGACGCGTCGGGCTGCCGCTCGCGCTGTCGTTCGCCGACCGCGGACTGTCGGTGATCGGGATCGACAACGATCCGGCACGGCTGGGCTCGGTGCGGGAGGGCACGATGCCCTTCGAGGAGACCGGCGCGCAGGAGCTGCTCGATCGCGTCGCCGCGAGCGGGCGCCTGACGCTGTCCGAGCGCGTCGCCGACGCCGCCGGCGCGAGGCACATCGTGATCACGCTCGGCACCCCCTCCTTCTCGCACATCGAGATCGACATGCGCGACATCCGCTCCGCCCTGGACGACCTTTTGGGAGCTTTGCGACCTGGACACGCGCTCACGCTGCGCTCGACCGTGGCGCCCGGCACCACCGAGTTCGTGGCGGGCTATCTGGCCAAGCACCGTGGCTTTCAGATCGGCGAGGACGTGTACGTGGCGCACGCCCCCGAGCGGATCGCGGCGGGACGCTTCTTCGAGGAGATCGATTCGCTGCCGTGCATCGTCGGCGGTGTGGGCGCGCGCTCGGGCGACGTGGTGGCGGAGCTGTTCGGCGTGTTCGGCGCGCCGATCGTGCAAACAACGCCTGTGCAGGCCGAGCTCGCGAAGATCTGGGCCAACATTCTGCGCTACACCCACTTCGCGCTGCCCAACCTGCTGATGATGGACTGCGAGCGCTATGGCGCCAACGTGTTCGAGGTGATCGACCTCGTCAACCGCGACTACCCGCGCGGTGGCCTCGCCCAACCGGGGCTGACGGCCGGCACGTGTCTGCGCAAGGACTTCGCGTTCTCCGAGGAGCGCTCCAATGCACCCGGAATGCTGCTCGCGGTCTCGCGTGTGAACGAGTCGGTGCCGCTGTTTCTCGTGGAAGGCGTCAAACGCCGGCTGAGCCCGCGCGGCGACTCCCCGGCCGCAGCGCCAGGAGTGGGGTCGCAAGCGCCGGAGACGGCAAGTCTGGGCGCCCTGGCGGGACGCAAGGTGGCGGTGCTCGGCCTGGCGTTCAAGGCCGACACCGACGACGAGCGCGACTCGCTCGCGCACAAGCTGATCAGGCTGCTGGAGCGCGAGCTGGCCGACGTGGTCGCGCACGACCCGCACGTGGCAACGCCCACCGCCTCCTTCGAGGAGGCCGTGCAAGACGCCGACGTGGTGTTCATCGCCGCCAACCACCACGAGTTCCGGGACATGGCCACGCTCGCGACGATCGCCGAGCGCGCGAGCGACGACTGCCTGGTGGTGGACCCGTGGAACTGCTGGGGCGCCGGCCAAGTGTTTGCGTATGCCAGTGAGCTGGCCGCACTGGGAGCACCGAGCGCATGAGGTCCGCGGCGACAGCCACTCAGACGCGACCGCCGGCAACGGACACGGCGCCCGCGCGATGAGCCGCGTGCTAGTCACCGGCGGCGCCGGCACGATCGGCGCGGCGGTCGTCAAGCGGCTGCTGGCCGACCCCGCCTATGAGGTAAGGGTGTCCGACCAGCGCCCCGCGCCGCAATGGATGCGCGAGGGCTGTGAGGTGCACACGGGTGATCTGCGCGACTTCGATCAGGCGCGCACCGCGATGGACGGTTGCCCGCTCGTGATCCACCTGGCCGCGATCGTCGGCGGGATCGGCAACTTCCACAAGCTCCCCCACACGCTCACCGAGGTCAACAACGGCCTCTACAACGCGATCTACCGCGCCGCGCTGGAGCACGGAGTGGAGCGCTTCACGTACGTGTCCTCCTCGATGGTGTTCGAGCGCGCCACCGAATTCCCCACCACCGAGGCACACCTGCCCGACTGCCCCACCCCACAATCCGCCTACGGTTTCTCAAAGCTCACCGGCGAGGTCTACGCGCGCGCGGCCCACGCCGAGCACGGGCTGCCGTTCACGATCTGCCGCCCCTTCAACGCGTACGGCCCCGGTGAGATGCCGGACGACGAGCCGGGCATCGCCCACATGGTGCCCGACCTGATCAAGAAGCTGCTCGATGGCCAGCGCCCTCTCGAGATCTTTGGCTCGGGCGAGCAAACGCGCACACTCACCCACATCGACGACATCGCCGACGGAGTGGTCACCGCGATGTCCTCGCCGGCGGGGCTGAACGAGGACTTCAACATCTCCGCCTCGCGCGAGCTGACGGTCTCAGAGACCGCGCGCATCATCTGGGAGGCGTGCGGTAACGACCCGCAGGAATTCGAACTCAAGCACCTGCCGACGTTCGAGGTCGACGTGCCGCGCCGCTGGCCCTCGGTGGAGAAGGCCAAGCGCCTGCTCGGCTGGGAGGCGCGGATCGGGGTCGAGCAGGGCATCGCCTCAACCGTGCAATGGTTGCGCGCCCAGCGGTCCCAGTCACCCGGTGGGCACACGAGGAGCGTGCCCGCGTGAGCGCGGCTCCCAAGGTTCGCTGATAGTGCAGCGGCGGTCTGACGGCGACGATATATAGGGTCCTGTCCATGAACAACAAACGCTCCGCGCTCGTCACCGGGATCACCGGCCAGGACGGGTCCTACCTCGCCGAGCTCCTCTTGGAGCACGGCTACGACGTGCACGGGATGGTGCGCCGCGCCTCCACCGAGAAGTTCGACCGCATCGAGCACATCCGCGACCGCGTCACCCTGCACCAGGGCGACCTGCTCGATCAGCGCTCGCTCGTGGACGCGATGCGCGCCGCCAAACCGGATGAGATCTACAACCTCGCCGCGATGTCGTTCGTCGCCGTCTCCTGGATCCAGCCGACGCTCACCGCCGAGTTCACCGGCACCGGCGTCACGCGGATGCTCGAGGCGATGCGCGAAGTGTGCCCCGACGCCCGCTTCTACCAGGCGTCCTCCAGCGAGATGTTCGGCAAGGTGCTGGAGGTGCCCCAGACGGAGAGCACGCCGTTCTATCCGCGCTCCCCCTACGGGGTCGCCAAGGCCTACGGTCACTTCATCACCGTCAACTACCGCGAGAGCTACGACCTGCACGCCACCTCGGGAATACTTTTCAACCACGAGTGCTTGTCGGCCAACACTCCGTTGATCGTCAGACGGCTCGGCAACATTGCGATCAAGACGCCGGCGGAACTCGTACCGTTTCGACGTAAGGGGTCAAGCACTCAGAGCTTCAGCCCGGACAGCCTCATAGAGGTGTGGGACGGCCAAGACTGGACGTTCGTGAAGGCGATCACCGCCACCCGGCGACGGCGCACCGATCCCGACCACGCGCTACTGAGCATCCAAACGCGCGGTGGAGTGGTGGACGTGACCACACATCACCACATGCTCGATGACGAGCACACACCTGTCGTGGCTCGAGACCTGGAGGAGGGGGACGACCTCGCCATCGCCGAATGGATGCCAACGGCTCCTGGCTGGACCGTCGCCACCGCAGAGATGGCCGAGCTGCTCGGTCTACTGGCGGCCGACGGGTACGTCTCCCGCAATGGCAGTCACGTACGGCTTACCAACAACGATTTCGCGATCCGCGCAAGAGCCAAGGGGCTGTGGTCGATGGTATTGATGGGCGGCTCGCACGAGTGGACCGGCGCATCGGGATTCGATCCTAATGTCGCCGTGGAAGCGGTCAATTTCAACGGTGCCGCGACCATCGGCCCGTGGTTGCGTGAGCAGCTCTACACTCCCAGCGCCTTCAAGCAAGTTCCACCCCTCATCCTCAACGCCGACAGTGAGACCCAGAAGGCGTTCCTGACCGGCTACTACGCCGGCGATGGCCTGAAGAAGGGCAACGGGGAGTCGATCAAGACGAACAGCGCCGTGCTCGCCCAGGGACTCTGCCTGATGTACTTCAACCAGGGGCAGCCAGCCTCGGTTTACGTAGAGCAGCGGGCGGGTCGCACCTACTACCAGCTGAATCTCCGGTCGGCCGCCAGGGTCGGCGCTAAGGGACAACACCTACTGCGCAGCCCCTCGGAGGTGCGACGCATCACCGAGGCAACCGTGCCAGATGACGAATGGGTCTTCGACCTGGAGACAGAGAGCGGCGAGTTCTGCGCCGGAGTCGGGAGAGTCGTGGTGCACAACTCTCCCCGCCGCGGGCTCGAGTTCGTGACGCGCAAGATCACCTGGCACGCAGCCGCAATCAAGCACGGTCTCGTCAAGGAGTTGCGCCTGGGCAACCTCGACGCCGAGCGCGACTGGGGCTACGCCAAGGACTACGTCGAGGCGATGTGGCTGATGCTGCAGCGCGACACGCCCGAGGACTATGTGATCGCCACCGGCAAGTCGAACTCGGTGCGCGAGTGCTGCGAGGTCGCCTTCGACGAGGCCGGGCTCGGCGATTTCGAGCAGTACGTGACGATCGACCCGGCGTTTGTCAGGCCGGCCGAGGTCGATCACCTGATCGGCAGCCCGGCGAAGGCGGAGAAGGACCTCGGCTGGAAGCCACAGACCACCTTCGAGGAGCTGATCCGGCTGATGACGCGCGCCGACATCGAGCTGCTCGGCGGCTGAGTCTGGCCCGGGGATATGGCAACGGCGCCACGATCGCAGCCACATCCCGGATCGCGGCGCCGGCCGTGACCGTCCCCCTGTTCGACACCTCAACCGCGCTCGAGCCGCTGGGTGAGGAGTTGCGCACGGCGGTTGCGCGAGTGATCGACTCCGGGCGCTTCATCCTCGGCCCGGAGGTGGACGCCTTCGAGCGCGAGTTCGCCGCCTACTGCGGCGCGCGACACGCGGTCGGAGTGGCCAACGGCACCGACGCACTCACGATCGCGTTGCGCGCGATGGGCGTCGGACCAGGCGATGAGGTGCTAGTGCCCTCGTTCACGTTCTACGCCTCCGCCGAGGCGATCCCCCCGACCGGAGCCACGCCCGTGTTCTGCGACGTGGACCCGCAAACGTTCTGCATCAACGCGGAAACCGTCGCCGAGGCGCTCACTCCCCACACCAAGGCGGTGATCGCCGTGCACCTGTTCGGCAACGTCGCGCCCGTCGCCGAGATCGAAGCGCTCGGCGTGCCCGTGCTCGAGGACGCCGCGCAATCCGCCGGCTCGCTCGCCGCGCACGAGCTTCGCCCCGGCGCACTCGGCAAGGCCGCTACGTTCTCGTTCTTCCCCTCCAAGAACCTCGGCTGCTTCGGCGACGGCGGGATCGTCGTGACCAACGACGCACAGCTCGCCGAGCAGGCACGCGTGCTGCGCTTCCATGGCTCGCGCGACAAGGTCAGCTACGAGCAGATCGGCTACAACTCGCGCCTTGACGAGCTGCAGGCGGCGATCCTGCGCGTGCAGCTCCCGCACCTGGACGGATGGTCCGACGGGCGCCGCGCGGGCGCCGCGCACTACTCCGAGCTGGGACTCGGCGAGCTTGTGAAGCTGCCGCGTCCAACGATCGGCTCAGCGCCCGCATGGCACCTCTACGTCATCCGCCACCCCAACGCCGACGCACTCGCGGCCGCGCTCAGCGAGGCGAGCATCGGCTGCCGCCCCTACTACCGCACGCCCGTGCACGCCCAACCCTCGATGCGCGCGTGGGGGCAGGAACTCACGCTGCCCGGCACCGAGGAGGCGGCCCGCACGCACCTCGCGATCCCGATCAGCCCGGTGCTCTCGCGCGAGCAGGCCGAGCAGGTCGTGGCAGCCGTGCGCAACGCGCTCTGATCGCGCCGCGCGATCGCTCGCGCACGAACAGGTGAATCCTTTTCACGCCCGCACGCCTCTCATCTGCGTATCCATGTTCCGCACGACAGGAGGCTCCGATGATTTCAGCAGTTCATCCACGTAGGACATCCTCGTACCTTGTAGCCGTGCTCGCGCTCGCGCTCTTGGGCTTTTCGAGCGCCGCCGCCGCTACGCCGACCGTCTCGTTCACGGCGAAAATCGTGCCAATCCCGGGCTTTCCCGGCACCGGCGTCCTCGGCGCCGGCGCGATGATCGAAGGTCAGGGCACGATCTCCGGAGACGAATACGCAGACGACTCCCCACCGCCGCTGACGCAGATCAAGGTCTTCGTGCCCAAGGGTCTTACGCTTCACTCCCAAGGTTTCCCCGAGTGCTCCAGCGCGATCCTCGAAAGCCACGAAGTGCAGAAGTGCCCGAAGGGCTCCAAGGCAGGTGGGGTGGGATCGGCCACCGGAGTCGTGAGCTTCGGGGCCGACCGCGTGAACGAGACCGTGTCGTTGCAGCCGTACTTCGATCAGAGCGGTGAACTGGCGTTCTTCCTCGAAGGCAAAACGCCCGCCTCGATCGAATTCCTCGTCGCGGCGCACACCATCGCTTCTTCCGTCCCATCATTCAGCAAGGAAATGATCTTCGAAGTGCCGCTGATCGAAACTGTGCCGGAAGCACCCTACGCGTCAGCCGAGCACGGCTCGATCAGCGTCGGCGCCGCCTACAAGCAGGGAGGCAAGACGATCTCCTACATAACCCTTCCAAAACAGTGTCCAAAGGGCGGGTTCCCGGGTAAGGCGCAGCTAACCTTCCTCGGGGGAGCGGTCGTGGAAGTCTATTGCGATTTGCCGTGCCCCAAACGCTAGTCGCGCGCAGAGCCCGCTCTCGTGACTGACGCCTGTACCCAGCCGTGGCCGGCCGCGCAGATCATCAGCGCGGCCCAGCGTGGCGATCGCCGTGCGATCGCCACGCTCCTCGACGGCTCGCACGCACACGTGCGGCGCTTCGCACGCACGCTCTGCTCGACGCCCGAGGACGCCGATGAGGCGACGCAAGAGGCGCTGATCGTGCTGTACAGGAAGATCGGCACGCTGCGCACGGCGGCCGCGCTTGCGTCGTGGATGTTCCAGATCGTCCGCCACGAGTGCATCCGCCGCACCCGGCTCTCGCTGCACAGACCGCTGCCGGCCGAGCGCGTCGAACCGTCAGCCGAAGACGCCGCCCTGGCCCACATGGAGATGCAGCGGATCGTCGATTGCGTCGCGCGTCTGCCGACCGACCAGCGCGCGGTGCTGGTGCTGCGCGACATCCACGGGCTCTCTGGCGGGGCGACGGCGCAGGCGCTTGGTCTCAGCCGCGCGGCGATGAAGTCGCGCCTGCACCGGGGGCGCACGACGCTGCACTCGTGGCTGGAGACGACAGCGGGGGTCACCGGCGACGGAGCCTCGATCGATGACTGATCTCGCGCGAGGCTCCACCACCACCGTCTCGGTAACCCGCCACCTGGCGCGTTGCGACCCGGCGAGGCCACACGCCGCACGGCCCTCCAGGGCTAGCGCCAGCGCTCGAGCAGATCCTCGTCGCCGCACTTCGCGCACCACGCGAGCGGGCACGCCCATCGCGACCGCGCGCGGCGGCACGTCGCGGGTGACGACCGCGCCGGCGGCCACGAACGCCTCCTCGCCGATCTCCACGCCCGGGGTCAGCACCGCGCCGCCGCCCACGCGACACGCGCGCCGCAGCGTCGCGCCGCGCAGTTGCGTCTCGTCGCCGTGACGCGCCATCGTGTCGTCGTTCGTGGTGGTCGCTCCCGGGCCCGACGAACACGTCGTCCTCGATCACCGTGAATGCCGTCAGATACACGTTCGTCTGCACTTTCACGCGCGCGCCCACCACCACGTCGTTGTCGACCACGCTGCCGCGCCCGATCACCGAGCCCCGCACCGATCCGCGTACGCTCGCGCACATAGGACTGGTCGCCGAGGATCGCCTCGTCCGCGACGCTCGCGCCCGCGAACACCACCGCGCCGGCAGCACACCGTCACGCGCTCGCCGATCTCGAGCGCTCCCAACCTCACCCTTTGCCGACGAGCCGCGCGCCAGCCGCGGGCGCTTGCCGAGCACCGCGTGATCCTCGATCACGCAGCCGTCGCCGATCACCGTCCCGTCGTGCACCACCACGTGCGCTCCGAACGACACGGCCTCGCCGATCCTCACTCCGGCATGCACCACCACGTGCGCCCCAAACACGACATCCACGCCGATACCCACGTCCTCGCCGAGGACGAGCCCTGGGGCACGGGCATCTGCGCTCAACGCGCCGGTCCCAGCCACAGGCACGCCCCAGCTCCCCCAAAAAACTGCCATCCGTAACAACGCGAGCTCACAGCCGCACCACGTTCCCCGCGTCACTCCCCCGCGTCACCCCACGCAGATCGACCACGATCGGCGCGCGCGCCGCGATCAGCTCGTGATCGACGCTCGGGTGCGCGGTCACGATCAGCGCGAGATCGGCGCCGTCGAGCGCCTGCTCGACTCCCACGCTGTCAAGACCGAACTCCGGGAGCGAGGGCACGTGCGGGTCGTGGTAGCGCAGCTCCGCGCCCAATTCGCGCAGCAGCTCGAGGATCTTCAGCGCCGGCGACTCGCGCACGTCGCCCACGCCCGGCTTGTAGCTCACGCCGAACACGGCGATCTTCGCGCCCTTCACCGCCCGGCCCGCGTCGTTGAGCGCGCGCTGCACCTTCGCCACGCAGTGGTAGGGCATCTGCTGGTTGACCTGCCCCGCCAGCTCGATGAACTCGGTGCTCATGTCGAACTCGCGCGCGCGCCAGCTCAAATAGAACGGATCGACCGGCAGGCAGTGCCCGCCCATGCCCGGCCCCGGATCGAAGCGCATGAACCCGTACGGCTTGGTCGCCGCCGCATCCACCACCTCCCAGATGTCGATCCCCATGCGGTCGGTCAGCATCGCCAGTTCGTTCACCAGCGCGATGTTCACCGAGCGGAAGATGTTCTCCAGCAGCTTCGCACAGCTCCGCCGCCTCGGGGCTCGACACGCGCACGATCCGATCGCACACGAGCCCATACAGCGCCTGCGCGCGATCGGCGCACGCCGGGGTCAGACCGCCCAGCACCTTCGGGGTCGAGCGCAGCGTGAAGTCGGTCCTGCCCGGGTCCACGCGCTCGGGAGAGAACGCCAGGTGGAAGTCCTCCCCGGCGGTGAGTCCCGACTCTTCCAGCAGCGGCGCCACCCGTTCGCGCGTCGTGCCCGGGTAGGTGGTCGACTCGAGCACCACCAGCTGGCCGGCCTTCAGCACGCCCGCGAGCGCGCGGGTGCTGTCCACCAGCGGGCCGAGATCCGGCTCGCGGTTGGGGGTGAGCGGCGTCGGCACGCACACCAGCACCGCCTCGGCCCGCGCCAGCTCCTCATAGCTGCGTGGTCGCGGCGATTCGCTCGCCCACCGCTTGCAAACGCTCGGATGGGATGTCCTCGATGTAGGATCGCCCCGCCTCGATCGCCTCGATCTTGGTGGGATCGACGTCGAGCGCGATCACCTCGCAGCCCTCCTCGGCGAACGCCACCGCGAGCGGCAGCCCGACATAGCCGAGCCCGATGATGCCGACGGTCGTCATCTGCCCCGGAGTCTAGGCGCGACCCGGCGACGGCTTGCAGCTCGCGCAGGTCCGCCTCCACCATGCGCTCCACCAGCTGCTCGAAGCTCACCCGCGGCTCCCACCCCAGTTGCATCCGCGCCTTGCTCGGATCGCCGACGCTCGGGGTCCGCTCGGGCGCGCGCACGAGCTTCTGATCCACCCGCACGTAGCGCTCGGCCTCAAGGCCCACACACGCAAACGCGGTATCCACCAGCTGCGCCACCGTGTGTCCCACCCCGCTTGCCAGCACATAGTCGTCAGGCTGCTCCGCCTGAAGCGTGAGCCATGCCCCGCGCATCACGTCCCCCGCGAACGACCAGTCGCGCACCGCCTCCAGCGAGCCAAGCGTCACCTCCTCGGCGAGCCCCAGCTTGATCTGCGCCGCCGCGCGCGTGACCGTGCGCGTCACGAACTGGCGCGGGCGGCGCTCGGACTCGTGGTTGAACACGATCCCCGAGCACGCATACACGCCGTCGTGCGCGCGCAGCGCCCCCACGAGCTGGTGCGAGGCGAGCTTCGCGACCGCATACGGCGTCGTCGGCCGGCACGGCGTGCTCTCGCTCTGCGGGCTCTGCGGCGCATCGCCGAACATCGCACCTGAGGCCGCCACCCACACGCGCGCACGCGAGTCGCTGTCGCGCACCGCCTCCAGCAGCACGGCGGTCGAGCCGGCGATCGCGCGCATCGTCTCCGCCGGCCTTTCCCACGACGCGGGAATGAACGAGGGCGAAGCCAGGTGATACAGCTCGTGCGGCTGGGTCTGCTCGATCGCCGCCCGCAGCGACGCGGGTTCGAGCAGATCGCCATCCAGCAGCGCCAGCCGCTCGCGCAGGTGCTCGGAGCAGCCGAGCGAGCGCTCTCGCGGGTCCCCGTGCACGAGGCCGGTCACCTCGTAGCCCTTCTCCAGCAGCAGCTCCGCCAGAAACGAGCCGTCCTGGCCGCTGATGCCGGTGATCAGCGCGCGTCTTGCCTGCGTTTCCACGCTGGCAGCTTACGCCTCGCGGGCACGCAGGTCGAAGTACAGGACCGCGAGCGTGAGCGCCTCGAAGGAGGCGATGATCGTGTACACGACGATCCCGATCAGCACCGAGGCGACGCTCGTGCCGTGGCCGCCGCCCACCACCGCGCCCGTGACCACGGCGATCAGGAACGTCAGGAATCCGACCGCCAAAAGCACCCGGAAGACATGCCAGTAGTGCCCCGCGGTGAGCTTGCGACTGCGGCGCAGCGCCGGCAGCCAGCCTTCGTGGTCCACCGCCGCGGTCTGCGCCACCACCGACCAGCGCAGGCTCAGAATGATCCCCGGAACGATGAACGCGATGAAGCCGAGGCCGATCAGGATGCCGGCGACGATCTCGGCTGCCGCGACCACCGCCAGCACGTGCAGGCCCTGAAGCGCGACGGGACCGAGACGCGGTCTGCGACCCGCGCCGATCTCGATCACCGCGTGCACATGCAGCGCCGAGATCAGCGGCCCCACCAGCACGTAATAGATCAGCTCGAACAGCACCAGCGTCCCCGCGTTCGCGGTCCCGCCGCTGCCGAGCGGGCCGTCTCCGGTGACCGCGAGCCGCGCCAGCTCATACGGCGCGATCACGCCGACGGCCAGGGTGGCGAACAGCAGCGGATAGCGCCGGTACATGACCAGCGCCGCCCCCAGGATCTCGGTGGCCGAGCGTTCGCGTCCCAGATCGATTGCCGAGGAGGCCTCCACCGCGCCGGAGCCTAGTGACTAGAGCTGACGAGCGGGCCGTCGATCCATCCCGTATATCGCTCGCAGCCCGTCGGCCACGACCGCCGACGCACACAGCTCGCGCACACGCGCTCGCCCGCGCTCTCCCGCACTCACATCCCGCCAGCGTCGCCCGATCGCCTCGGCCAGCGCGGCGGCATCGCCCGCCTCCACGAGCCCGTCCAGGCTCGACCAGCTCCGGCAAAGCCCCGATGCGGCTGGCCACAACCGGCACGCCCGCGGCCATCGCCTCGGCGGCTGCCAGCCCGAACGTCTCAGCCGATCGTGACGGCACGATCGCGAGCGCCGCTCCCGCACGCAGGCGCTGAAGCTCGGCGTCGTCTACTTGGCCCGCGAAGCGCACGTCCCCGTCGCCCGCACGCGCCTGCAGCGCGTCGCGCTCGGGACCGTCGCCGGCCACCACCAGCGGCACGCCGGCGATCCGGCACGCGTCGATCGCCACGTCGACGCCCTTCTCCGGCGCGAGCCGCGAGACGACGAGCGCGTAGCTCCCCGACTGTACGTCCGCCGCGTGGTCGGGAACTCGCACGGGTGGAGCGAGCACGTGCACGCGCTCGAAGTCGAGCGGCGCTCCCAGCTCGCGCAGTCGCTCGCGCGCGAACCCGCTCGGCACGATCACCGCGTCGGCCTGCTCGCTCAGGCGGCGCTGCCACAGCGCAAGCGAAGCTCCGTACGCAAGCGCCTCCGAGCGGCTGCCGCGACAGTTGTGGATGACGCCCGGCAACGTGTTGCGCCCGTGGCAGCGAGTGCACTCGCGACCATCGGTGAAGCACACGCCGGTGGCGCACACGAGCCGATACTGGTGCAGGTGCAGCACCACGCGCGCCCCCTGCGCACGGGCGGCCGCGAGCGCGCGCCAGCCGAACAGAGGGCCCAGGTTGTGGGCGTGCACCACCCGCGCCCCGCTGATCCGCACGGCCTTGGCGACATCCCCCGGCGCCAGCCCGCCGCGCAAAAGCCCTGCTGCCGCGCGGGCCCTGCCGACCCCAGCCGAGTCGCGTGCGAGTAGCTCCGCCTGCTCTCCCAGATGGTCGCGCACGAGTGCCAGCAGCTCTTCGACCACGCGCTCCTCGCCGCCCGTCGTGCGATAACGGTTGTGCAGGAAGAGGACCATCGCCTGCTCAAACCTAGACTGTTGCGGTCATGTCCTCTAATTCCAACCCACCGCCCGCTTCGATCGTGGTTCCTACACGTGCGCGTTTGGACTACCTGAGGGTGGCTCTGGCTTCGATCGCTCCGCAAGCCGCCCGGACGGATGCGGAGCTGATCGTGGTGGACGACGCCGGCCCCACCGAGGAAGCTCGCGCGCTCGCCGAGCGCTTCGGCGCGCGCTACGAGCCGCACCCGCGGCCGCTCGGCCTCAACGTGGCCCGCAACACCGGGGTCGAGCGCTCCAGCGGCGAGCTGGTGGTGTTCGTGGACGACGACGTGGAGGTCTGCGAGGGCTGGCTCGACGCGCTGCTGGCAGCCGCCCGCGGGCAGCCCGAGCGGGCGGTATTCACGGGTCCAATCATCGTGCGCCTGGAAGGCTCCCCACCTCGCGGCTGCGGGCGCGAGGGTCCTCCGATCACCTCACTGGACCTCGGCTCCGAGGACAGCCTCACGCGATACGCGTGGGGAGCCAACATGGCGATCCGTCGTGCCGCGCTCGAGCGCGTCGGGCCGTTCGACGTGTCGCTGGAGCACGGCGGCGACGAGCAGGAGTGGCAGGAACGACTCGGCGAGGAGGCGCTCTATGTGGCGGCTGCCGCACTACACCACCGTCGGAGCCCTCAGGACGCGCGACTGCGGTCGCTGTGCCGCGCGGCACACGCGCGTGGGCGCGCCTCGCGACGCTTCGACGCCTGGCGCGAGGAAGCACCTTCGATGGCCGGCGAGCTGTGCACGCTCGCGGGATGTGTGGGCCACGTGGTTCGGCGCCGCTGCCCCGCCGGCCTGACAATGGTCGCCCACAGCGCGGGCCGCATGCGCGAAGCGATCCAAGCAAGAAACGCCTCGCCGGCACACGCGCCCCCCACCGACGACTTCCTCTCGGGCGAAAGCGGCACCGTCGGCGGGCTCGACGGCGTGCGCCGGGCCGCGCTCGACATCGCCGACGACGCGCTTGAGATCGCCTCGGGCCGGCGCCGGCGCCTGGTGCTCGCCTCGCGCGAGCATCCGCCCCGGCGACGGGTGCTCGTGCTGTGCGTGGCGCGCCCCGAGCACCGCCCGCTGGTGGAGCGCATCCGCGGCGAGCTGAGCCGCTCGCGCCACGAGGTCGAGCTGTGCGTCGGCGCGCCCGCGGATCGCGGCAAGTTCGAGAACCTGAACCTGCTGCTCGAGACCCAGGACCCCGACGCGCACGACTGGCTGCTGGTGGTGGACGACGACATCGTGCTGGCACGAGGGTTTCTCGACCGTTTCCTGTTTCTCGCCGAGCGCTTCGAGCTCGACCTCGCACAGCCTGCCCACCGTCGCGCCTCGCACGCCGCCTGGCGGGTGACTCGCCGCCAACCCCACAGCCTGGTGCGCGAGACGGCTTTTGTGGAGATCGGGCCGGTGACCGCGTTTGCGCGCCGCACGTTCTCGACGCTGCTGCCGTTCCCCGACCTGCGGATGGGCTGGGGCCTTGACATGCACTGGGGTGCGCTCGCTCGCGAGCACGACTGGCGCTGCGGTGTGATCGACGCCACTCCGATCCGCCATCGTGCCGCGCCCGCCGCCAGCGCCTACTCGCGCGAGCAGGCGCTCGATGAGGCGCGCGCGTTCCTCGCGGAGCATCCCCACTTGAACGCACGCGAAGCCCAGCAAACCCTCGTCACGCATCGACGCCTGTGAACACCCACCCCCACAACTTCACCATGCCGCCACAGGCGGCATGGGAGGAACCATGAAGGTCCTCGTGGTAGCGGAGTTCTACCCGCGTCAGGGAGACCCGGTGCTGGGTATTTGGGCTCATCGCCAGGCGCTTGCAGCGCGCGAAGCTGGAGCGGAGGTTCGCGTGGTGGTGCTCCACCGGCTCGTCCCACCGCGCGCGTCACTTTCTCGGAGCCCCACCCACCCCGGCGGTCCCGCGCGCGCGCTGCGGGGTCTCGCGAGCGAGCCCCGCAAGCAGACGCGCGACGGGCTCGAGCTGACGTACGTGCGCTACGCGTCTCCCCCGCGCTCGAGCTCCTATCCCTCGTGGGGATCGTGGGCGGCGCCGGCGCTCGGCCTGGCCTTGCGCCGTTTGCGCCACTCGTTCAAGTTCGATCTGATCCACGCCCACAATGCGGTGCCGGCCGGCGACGCGGCGCTGCGCTCGCGCATGCAGGTTCCGCTGGTGGTCTCCGTGCACGGGGGCGACGTGCTCTACACCGCACCACGCAGCGAAGCCGGTGCGGAGGCTGTGCGGCATACCTTTGGCGCGGCGAGAACCGTGCTTGCGAACAGTCGCGGGATCGCCGAGCTGGCCGGCTCCTATGGCGCCGGCGATGTGCGCGTCGTGCACCTCGGCGCGGACCTGCCGGCGCGCGGACGAGCCAGAGCCACGAAGACCTGGCCGATCGGCGACCGGCGATCGCCGGCGCCCTCGCTCGTGACGGCCGGCCACCTGGTGGCGCGCAAGCGCCACGCCGATGTGATGCGCGCGCTGGCGGTGCTCGCCAAGCGCCACCCCACATTGCGCTATGTGATCGTCGGCGATGGACCCGAGCGGGTCACCCTGGAAGGGCTCGCGGCAAGACTCGGGGTCGCCGACCGCGTCGAGTTCTGCGGGCAGCTGGACCCAGAGCAGGCGCTCGAGCGAGTGCGTGCGTGCACGCTGTTCGCGATGCCCTCCACCGAGGAGGCGTTCGGCGTCGCCTACATCGAGGCGATGGCCGGCGGCATGCCCGCGATCGGCTGTCGCGGTGAGCCCGGTCCCGAGGAGATCGCCGCGGCCGGCGACGGCTTCGTGCTCGTCCCGCCGGGTGACATCGAGCGGCTCACCCAGCGCATCGACGAGCTGCTCTCTGACCCTCAGCGACTGCGCGAGGCGGGCATTCGCGCACGCGAGACGGTCACCGCAAACTTCACGTGGGCCCACTGCGGCGAGCAGACCGTGGCGGCCTATGAGCACGCGCTCGCAAGCACCTCTTCGAAACAGGAGTCCGGTGGTTGATCCTCCCCCGGCTCAACACCCCATCGCCGATCCTTCGATGAAGCCCGTCCTGTTCGTCACCGGCCACGCACCGGCCTACCGTGTCAATGCGTTCCAGCGGCTGCACGAGTCTGAGGGGGTCGAGTTCGCGCTGTTCGGGGGGCGCCTCAAGCACGGTGGAGGGGGATCGGTTGACGAGCTGCCGTTCCCTCACAGGCGCCTCAGCGAGCACACCCTGAAGGGCGTACCCCATTACGGGGCATACCCTAAAGGGCACAGGCAGGCAAGCGAGCTGTACGCGCTGGCCGCCAGCGGTCGCTACCGAGCCGTGGTGTGCTCCACGGGTGGACGTGTGGCGCTGCCCGCCACGTGGGCCGGGGCGCGCCGCGCACGCGTGCCACTGATCTTGTGGGCTTCGCTGTGGGCGCACCCGCGCAGCGTCGCGCACGCGTTCAGCTATCTGGCCCTGAGGCGTTTGTATCACTCGGCGGATGCGGTGGTCACCTACGGTCCGCACGTGAGCGAGTACGTGAGCGGGTACGGAGCACAGCACGTCCACACAGCCCCACAGTCTGTCGACAACGCCTTCTGGAGCTCGCCCGAGGTGAGTATGCCCAGCGATCCCAAATGGCCGGCCGAGGCAGTTGTGAAGTTCTTGTTTGCAGGTCGTCCGGCACGGGAAAAGGGATTGGGGGTGCTCGTTGAGGCTTGGAGCACGTCGGGCCTACAAGCGCCTACCGCCGCGCTCGTCCTCGTCGGCGCGGGATCCACCCCCCCTTGGGTCCCGTCCGGCGGCGCGGTGGTGTGCCTTGACCCAGTCGCACCTACCGACTTGCGCAACTTCTATGCGGCCGCCGACGTTCTGGTGGTGCCATCGATTCCAACACGCACCTTCCGCGAGCCGTGGGGGCTCGTGGTCAACGAGGCCATGAACCGTGGACTTCCAGTGATCGCAAGTGACGCCGTGGGAGCCGCCGCCGGCGGACTGGTACGCGACGGGCACAACGGCGCGATCGTGCCGGCCGCGGATCCGGTCGCGCTGGCCGCCGCGCTGCTGCGGTTTGCCCGCGACCCCGCCTTGCGCGCGCGTCTTGGTGCCGCCGGACGCGAGGACGTGCGCGCCTATACCGCCGAGGCGTGGGCGGCCGGCTTCTCACACGCGTTTGCCGACCTGGGACTTTCGAGGGGGCGAGCTCAACCTCTCCAGGGGACGGTGAGGTAGCGTTGGGCCTCTTGGGAGGGTTGATGTTCAATCTGCGGAGTGGCGCAAAGGCTGTCGCGCGAGGACAGCTCAACCTGGCTTCCGCGCGCAACCGGTACGCCAACCGGCGGGCGGTTCTGCTGCTTGCGACGTTCGCGCTGCTGGCGTTTGCTTCCACCGCATCGGCAAACCAAGCACAGAGGATCCTCGAAAAGTGCGGGCACCACGAACCCTTCAGCGGCTACAGCCAGAAGGCGTACCGTGAAGCGCTCAAACAGATGTCAACCACGGGGAGCCAATACTCTCTGTGCGAAAGCGAAATCCGCAAGGCCGAGGAAGCCGCGGCCGGCGGGGGGACGGGCGCGACAGCCGGTACGGCCGCCGCGAACATCCCCCTACCGCTGACCCCGGCCGAGCGGCATGCAGTGCAGAGCGCCCATCGCAACGGCTCCGCGCCGGTCCAGGTCGGCAGTGAGCCGGTGCGCCCGGGCGTGGTGCACGCCGACATCGCCTCCGCCGTGAACACGCTGCCCCCTTCGCTGTTCGCACTGCTCGCCCTCATGCTCGCCGGTGGCCTGCTGCTCGTGATCGGGGAGGTGCGCAAGCGTGTCCGCTCACGCCGTGACAGCTGAACATCGGACGGTGGAGCTTCCGCTCGAGCCGGCGCAAGCTCCCACGCCCGCGGCAAACCGACCGCGGCAACGGGGCACAATGGCGTTGGCCACGGTTGCCGTCGCCGGGCTGCTCTGCCTTGCGACATTCCTCGCCGGAGGCGGTCTGAAACTGGCGTCGATGACGACGCTCGAGCTGATCTTCACGTTGCTCGCGGGGGCGCTTGTCGCGGGGACGCTCGCTCTGGCCCCACCAGGCATTCGCTTCTACGGACTGTGGCCGATCGGCTTGCTGCTGGCGTTCACGGCGCTCACTGGCCTGTCGGTCGTGTGGTCGGTGGCACCGGATGCGAGCTGGCAGGACGCGGGCAGAATGCTGGCCTACAGCGGCGTGTTCGCGGCCGCTGCCGCGCTCGCATGGTTGGCGCCCGCCGGTTGGCGCGCGCTGCTCGGTGGGATCATGCTCGCGGCCACGGTGGTCTGCGTTTACGCGCTGCTCACGAAGGTGCTGCCAAACGAGCTGTCTGTCAACCCCGAAGCCAACTTCTACGCGCGCCTGCAGGAACCCTACGGCTACTGGAACGCGATCGGTTTGACCGCGGCGATGGGCGCAATCGGCTGCCTGTGGCTGGGTGCGCGTCGCAGCGGACACGCCCTGCTCACCGCGCTCTCCTACCCCGCGATGGGCCTGATGATCGTCACGTTGATGCTCGCCTACTCGCGTGGCGCGCTCGTGGCGTTGGCGGTCGGCGTGATCGCGTGGATGTGCATCGTGCCCTTGCGCTTGCGGGGAGCACGCGTGCTGATCGTCGGTGCGCTTGGCGCCGCACCCGTCGTCGGCTGGGACTTCTCCACGCACGCACTCTCGAGCGAAGGCATCGCGCTTGCCACGCTCACTACCGCCGGGCATCAACTCGGTGTGCTGATCGGCGCGATGCTCGTCGTCTTGGCACTCGTGGGCATCGCGATCGGTTTCTTCGGTGACCGACGTGCGCCCTCGGCCGACACACGGCGCACGGTTGGGATCGTGCTGGCGGCGTTGCTCGTTCTCCTCCTGCTGGCGGGTGCCGGTGGTCTGGCTGCCACAAAACGAGGGCTCACCGGCACGATCTCCCACGATCTTTCCTCGTTGACGAACCCCAACGCGCCGGTACCGGCGAACACTCCGGGACGCCTGATGGCCGTTGGCAGCGTCCGCGCGCGCTACTGGAAGGAGGCGCTTGAGGTCTTCAAAGCCCACCCCGCGCTCGGCGCGGGGGCGGCCGGCTACGCAACGGCGCGGCTGCGCTATCGCACCCAGGACCTCGACGTGCGCCAAGCACACGGATACGTCGTGCAAACGCTCGCCGACCTCGGGATCGTGGGACTGCTGGTCACGTTGGCGTTGCTGATCGCATGGATGGCTGCCGCTGGACGCTCGACCCACCCGTTCAACCGCCGCTGGGTGGCCAAACTCTCACCGCCATCTGTCCGATGGACCAGCGCGCCAGTCGCCTACACGCCCGAGCGAATCGGGATGCTCGCGATGCTGTGCATCGTGGTGGTGTTCGGTGTGCACTCGTTCGCCGACTGGACCTGGTACGTACCGGGCGACGCCTTCGTGGCGCTGCTGTGCGCCGGCTGGCTCGCCGGGCGCGGGCCGCTGCCTGCGGGCAGACTCGACGCACCCGCGGGCTCACCGGGCACCGTGCCGGCTTCACCGGAGGCGACAGAGCCAGGCGCATCCTCGATGGATTCATCAAGCCCGCGACCGCCGGCCGGCAGCAGCCCACGACGGCGCGTCCCCTCGGCGCGTGCGCTTGGGCCGGTGCGGATCGGCGTTGCCATCGCTGTCGTCGCTGGAGCGTTGCTCGCCGCCTGGACGGAGTGGCAGCCGCAACGGTCTGTCGAAGCCTCAGAACAGGCGGTAGCCCTGATCAAGCAGAACCCTGTGGAGGCGCTCGACGCGGCGCAGGCGGGGGTCGAACGCGACCCGCTCTCAGCCGTGGCCCTGTTCAGGCTCTCCTCCGTAGAGCATGCGATGGGCGAGAGCGCACTCGCGCGGGCAACATTGCAAAAGGCTGTGCGGCTGCAGCCGTCGAACCCTGAAACGTGGCTGACGTTGGGCGAATACGACCTGCAAAACGATCCGCGCGCAGCGGTGCGGGAGCTACGCGCAGCCGTGTATCTCGACCCGTTGTCAATCCCCACCCAGAACGCTTACGTGCGAGCCCTCGAAGCCACGGCTTAGAAGCGCTTGCGCCGCGCGCTCGCCAGCAGCACGCGCCGCGCCCCCGGTAGACCACCCGCACCGCGGACGGTCACATCCTCGAAGCCGAAATCGGCGAGCAGGCCGGCAAGCGCGTGGCGGGTGTAGAAGCGCAAATGATCCCCACGCGTATCGAAGTGCTCCCGGAAAGCACGCTCGCTGGAGGCCAGCCACAACCTTGAAAGCAGCCCATGGTCGGGCGTGCTGAGCACCAGCATGCCTCCCGAGCGCAACACGCGACGCAACTCGGACAGCCAGCGCACGGTGTCCGCCACGTGCTCGATCGTCTCGCCGACCCACACTACGTCGAAGCTCGAGTCCTCCAGCGGCAAGGCAGCCTCCGGCTCCACCAGCCGTGTATCGAGCTCCGGGTGTCGCTCCAGCGCACGACGCAAGGGCTCGGCGGCCACATCGACGGCAAGGACATCGGCGTGCGCACGCACGAGTGCTGCCGCGAAATAGCCCTCGCCGCAACCGATATCGAGCACCCGCGGCGGGCGATCGAGCCGCACGCCGATCTCGGACACCTGCTTCAGCAGAAACGCTTCGCGCAGGATTGCGTCTGGCGGCGCGAGACCTTCGGAGACACCCTCCCACACACTCTCGTGGTAGTCGCGGGAGGGCATCTCCGGCCAAGGCTAGTGCCTTGCGGCGAGAACAGCTTGGAAACAGCGGGACAAATCTCGGCCAACCACCACATGCGGCGCTCGAACCGACTATGGTCTTGGCGGTGCGCGTCTTCTGGCCGGGACAGACGTGAAGGGGTCTCGCGGTCTCAGCTCGCGCTCGGGAGCCGCAAGTCTCGCGCGGGTCGCTTTCGACAGCCGACCGGCGGGTGACGTGCGCGGTGTCGGCCGCTACTCGCGCTGCCTGCTGAGCGCGCTGCGCGAAACCGCGAGGGAGGGCGTGGAGATAGTCGAGACACATAGGCCACGCCGCGTGGACGTGTTCCACGCCCCGTGGACGGAGGGCGCGATCCTGCGCAGCCCGTGCCCGATGGTCGTGACCGTTCACGACGTCGACGCGCTGACCCGCCCCAGCGAGCGACTCCGCCGTGGCGGCGTGCACCTGCACCTGCGCCATCTTGCGCTTGCGCGTGCTACACACGTGATCGTCCCTACCGACGCTGTGGCCCACGATGCCATCACCAAGCTCGGACTCGAGCGCGAGCGCGTGGTCGTTATAGCCGAGGCGCCCGATCCCACGACGTACTCGACCGGCCAACCGGCGAGCGCGTGGAGCTGGGAGAACGTGGCGCGCGCCACGTGGAACGTCTACGAGCGCGCGCTCACAGAGCCCGGACGGGCGTTTATCAGTACGCCCCGCGTTGCATCAGCACAGCCGGGATCGTCTTGAGGATGATCGCGAGATCAAGCGCCAGCGACCAGCGCTCCAGGTAGATGAAGTCGAGGTTCACGAGATCGTCGAAGTCCAGCTCGGAGCGACCGGACACTTGCCACAGCCCCGTGATCCCCGGGAGCACGAGATAGCGCTTGCGGTGCCAGTCCTGGAGCAGCGCGAAGTCGCGCTCGGGGAGCGGACGCGGGCCCACCAGCGACATCTCGCCGCGCAGCACGTTGACCAGCTGGGGGAGCTCATCGAAAGAGAAGCGCCGCAGGAAGCGACCGACGGGTGTCAAGCGCGGGTCATCGCGAATCTTGAACAACGCTCCACTGGCCTCGTTGAGCTCCTCGAGGTCTGCCTGACGCTCGTCGGCGTCGTAATACATGGTGCGAAACTTCAAGCACGCGAACGGAAGCTGGCCGATGCCGGGGCGCATCGAGCGGTAGAAGACGGGGCCACGCGAGGACAGCTTCACCGCAAGCGTGATCATGGCCAGCAATGGACTGAGCAGCACCAACATCAGCGTCGCGCCGATCAGATCGAAGCTGCGCTTCAGCGCGAAGTCGATGCCCTCGAACACGGGCGGGCCGAGCTCGAACAACGGGACCGACTGGCCCGGGATGAACTCGGCGCGTTGCACCAGGATCTCCATCGTGGAGGGGGCGATGCGCACGCGCACGCCGCGCCGGTGGCACTGGTCGACCAGCTCGACCGCGCGCTCTTGTGGGAAGTCGGGGTCGGCGATGATCACCTCGTCGACGCGCTCGGAGACGATCACGGCCTGTAGGTGCTCGAGCGTGCCCAGGCAGCGCACCCCGTTGGGCGGCAGCGGCTCAGGCGAGACGAAGCCGACCACTTCGATCGGCGAGCGTGGCCCGTCCATGAGCGCGTGGGCGACATCGTGTATGTGCTTGCCGGTGCCTACCAGCACCGCGCGGCGCTGGTAGCCCGCGGCGCGCAGCACCGCACCGGTGGCGCGCTCGTACAGGTAGCGCAGCGAGGAGACGTAGAACAGCGCGAACGCGAGTGAGGCGTAGAAGATGTAGTAGCTGGAGAAGTGTTCGCCGCTCACCACCGCGAAGATGAGCGCGACGAACGCGACTTGAAAGAGCGATCCGACGATGCGTGAGAGGCCGGGGCGTTGCGAGCGCTCGGCGTACAGGCCCGAGCGCGCGAACAGCAACGCGGTGAGCAGGTAGGCGAACGCGAGGATCGACCTCGTGCCGTTGAATGCGGTGGTCACGTCAAAGCTTGCGAGCACCACCGCCTTCAGCGCGAGCGCCGTGAAGATCGCCAGCGACACCCCGAACAGGTCGAGCACGAGCAGCGAGAGGACTCGTAGACCACGGCGCATCGTGTCCATGCGCAGCAGAAACGACAGCGCCGGAGGGCGCTTGCTGCGCACGTCACGGTCGGGTCGTGGCGGCCCTCCAACTTCGCTGGAGGGCCGCGGTGCTATGTCGGCGCGCCCGCCGACAGGCAGCCTTGGGGGCCGGCTGGTGCGCGGCGCGTCCGGGGAACGAACTCCCATCTCGGACTTCACAACAGTTGAGTTTCCCGTATGTAGCGGTCAGCAACCGTTTGGGAGGCGTCGATCACCCAACCAGCTGCTCGATGCCGGATGTGTCGATGGTGCGCCTGAGACCGTCGCGCAGCGATACTTCGGGCGCCCAGCCGAGCAGCTCGCGCGCGAGCGTGATGTCCGGCTTGCGCTGCTTAGGATCATCAACCGGCAGCGCCTCGAACAAGATCTCCGAGCCGGCACCAGTGACCTCCTTCACGGCTTCGGCCAGTTCGAGCAGGGTGTACTCGTCGGGGTTGCCGATGTTCACGGGATTGTGGTAGCCGGACTCCGCAAGCGCGATCAGACCACGGATCAGGTCACTGACGAAGCAGAAGGAGCGCGTTTGCGAACCATTGCCAAAGACGGTGAGCGGCCGATCGGCCAAAGCCTGGCGCAGGAACGTCGGGATCGCACGCCCGTCGTGTGGACGCATGCGTGCGCCATAAGTGTTGAAGATGCGCACGATCGCGGTGTCCACGCCCTGCTGGCGGTGGTAGGCCATCGTCAGTGCCTCCGCATAACGCTTGGCCTCGTCATACACGCCGCGCGGGCCAATCGGGTTCACATGACCCCAGTAGGTCTCCGCCTGCGGATGTTCCTTGGGATCGCCATACACCTCGCTGGTGGAAGCGATCAAAAAGCGAGCTCGCTTGGCCTTGGCCAACCCGAGCGTGTGATGAGTGCCATAAGAACCGACCTTAAGAGTGTGCAGCGGCAGGCGCAGATAGTCGATCGGCGAAGCAGGCGAGGCTAGGTGGTAGACGAAATCGACAGGCTCGTCGATCTCGTACGGCTCGATGATGTCCACATTGACATTGCGAAAGTTCTCAGGGTCGCGAATGTGCTCGATGTTGACGAGCGAGCCGGTCTCGAGGTTATCGACACAGATCACACGGTTTCCACGAGCCAGCAACTCATCGCACAAATGCGAACCGAGGAAGCCGGCACCACCGGTAACCAGACACGTAGGCACGGGCGAGACGATACCGGCTTGGGCGCCCAAATATGATCTGCTTGTGGCGATGACCGACAACAGATCCGAGGCCGAGAGCGAGGAGCACCTGACGGTCGCCCCGATCGTGGGCCCCGAGGACCCGCGCCGCTTCACCGACTCGGGAATCGAAATCGAGGCGCTCTACACCGAGGAGGACCTGCCGGCGGAGCTGGACCTGGGGACGCCCGGAGACTTCCCATACACGCGCGGGGTGCACCGCGAGATGTACCGCAAACAGACGTGGACGATGCGCCAGTACGCGGGCTACGCCTCGGCGAAGGAGTCAAACGAGCGCTACCGCTACCTGCTCTCCAAGGGCTCGACCGGCCTGTCGATGGCGTTCGACCTGCCCACGCAGCTGGGCCTCGACTCGGACAATCCGCGGTGCCTGGGCGAGGTCGGCCGCACCGGTGTGGCGATCGACACGATCGACGACATGCGCACCGCCTTCGACGGGATCCCGCTGGATGAGGTCTCGACGTCGATGACGATCAACGCTCCCGCGGCCTGCCTGCTGCTGCTCTACGACCTTGTCGGCGAGGAGCAGGGCGTGCCGAGCGAGAAGCTGCGCGGTACAACGCAAAACGACGTGCTCAAGGAGTACATCGCGCGCGGCAACTACATCTATCCGCCGCGGCCCACGATGCGCCTGACGACCGACCTGTTTCAGTACTGCCAGGAAAACGTTCCGAAGTGGAATACGATCTCGATCTCCGGCTACCACTTCCGCGAGAAGGGCTGCTCGGCCGTGCAGGAGGTCGCCTTCACGCTGTCATCTGGCATCGCGTATGTGCAGGCGGCGATCGAGAAGGGCCTGGATGTGGACGACTTCGCCCCACGCCTGGCGTTCTTCTTCAACGGTCACAACAACGTCTTCCAGGAGGTCGCCAAGTTCCGCGCGGCGCGGCGCATGTGGGCGCACATCATGCGCGAGCGCTTCGGCGCGAAGAACCCGAAGTCGACGATGCTGCGCTTCCACACGCAGACGGGCGGCGTGACGCTGACCGCGCAGCAGCCGGAGAACAACATCGTCCGCGTCGCGCTGCAGGGCTTCGCGGCGGTGTGCGGAGGCACGCAGTCGCTGCACACCAACGGCTTCGACGAGGCACTCGCGCTGCCAACCGAGCGCGCGGCAAAGACGGCCTTGCGCACCCAACAGATCCTTGCGTACGAGTCAGGCGCGGCCGACACCGTCGACCCATTCGCGGGCTCCTACTTCGTGGAGTCGCTGACCGACGAGATCGAAGCGCGCGCGAACGAGCTGATCGCCAAGGTCGACGCGCTCGGCGGCTCGGTCAACGCGATCCAGTTCATCACGAGTGAGATCGACGAGTCCGCCTGGGGCTACCAGGAGCGCTACCGCATCGGCCAGGACATCGTCGTGGGCGTGAACAAGTTCGAGGAGGACGACATCGAAGTCCCCGACCTGCTGCGCGTGGACCCCGAGTCAGAGCGCGAACAGGTGGGGCGCTTGAAGGCGTTCAAGGCCAACCGCGATCAGCAGCTCGTCGAGCGGCGCCTGGAGGAGCTGCGCGAGACGGCGCGGGGCACCGACAACCTGTTGCCCGCCATCCGCCAGGCGCTGAAGGACCGCGCTTCGCTCGGCGAGGTGTGCGGGGCGATGCAGGACGTGTTCGGCAAGTACGCACCGACGTTCTAATAGGATTTCGCCCGTGATCGCAACGGTGCAGTTCTTCGAAGTGGTCTTGGCCGTGCACATCATGGCTGTGGTGTTCGCCTTCGGCGCGACCTTCGCCTATCCGGTGCTGCTCGGCACCGTGGGCAAAGCCGACTCGCGCGCCCTGCCGGCGCTTTACCGCGCGATCCACGCGATCAGCACGAAGGTCATCTTGCCGGGACTTGCGGTCGTCGTGATCTGCGGCATCTACCTCGCATCCAAGCTGCACGTGTGGAGCGACTTCTTCGTCCAGTGGGGCTTCGTCGTCGCGCTCGCGATCGGCGCGGTGGAGGGCATGTTCCTCAGTCCCAACGAGAAGCGCCTCATCGCGGTCGCCGAGAAGGACCTCGTCGCGGCCGGCGACGGACCTGTGACGTTCGGCGCCGAGCACGACACGCTCGTGCGCCGCATCGGCGCCGTGGGCGCCGCGATGGACCTGCTCGTGATACTCACGATCTTGTTCATGGTCCTGAAAACTTAGGGCGCTGTACCCTGGAGGCAGGATGAGCCAGGGCTACCGAGTAGCGGTTGTAGGCGCCACCGGGCAGGTGGGCACACTGATGCTGCAGCTACTGCGCGAGCGCGAGTTCCCGGCGCGCGAGATCGTGCCGTTCGCCTCCGAGCGCTCGGCCGGCAGGGATATCGATGGGGTTGGGGTGGTGCAGCCGCTTACCGAGGAAACCATCCAAGGCTTCGACCTGGCGCTGTTCTCCGCCGGCGGATCGACCTCTGGCGTGTGGGCGCCGCGCTTCGTGGAGGCCGGCGCCGTCGTGGTCGACAACAGCTCGTACTGGCGCATGAACGACGACGTGCCACTCGTCGTCGCGGAGGTCAACCCGGATGCGCTCGCATCCCACCGGGGAATCGTCGCCAACCCCAACTGCTCCACGATGCAGATGGTCGTTGCCCTGAAGCCGATCCACGATGCGGCCGGCATCGAGCGACTGGTGATCTCCACCTATCAGGCCGTGTCCGGCACGGGCAAGAAGGCGGTAGACGAGCTGCTCGACCAGTCCCACGCGCTGCTACACGAACGGGAGATCGAGCCGCCGCGGGTCTACGCCCACCAGATCGCCTTCAACGCGCTCCCCCACGCCGGCAGCTTCGCGCCCGGCGACGACCACACCGACGAGGAGCGCAAGCTGATCAACGAGACACGCAAGATCTTGGGCGATAAGTCGATCCGCGTAAGCGCGACGTGCGTGCGCGTGCCGGTCGTCAACGGACACTCCGAGGCCGTGAACGTACAGACGCGCGACGATCTCAGCCCCGAGCGCACACGCGAGCTGTTGCGCGCGGCACCGGGCATCACCGTGGCCGACGACCCCGATGCCTCGCTCTACCCGCTCGCGACGCTCGCCACAGGCCATGACGAGGTGTTCGTGGGACGCATCCGCCGCGACCCCGGCCACGAGCGCGTACTCGACATGTGGATCGTCGCCGACAACCTGCGCAAGGGCGCCGCCACGAACGCGGTTCAGCTGGCAGAGCTGCTGCACGAGCAGGGGTTGATCGCCCCCCGCGGCGCACCGGCGACTGCATAGGAAGCGCCGCGGCTGCACGAGAACTGCAGCGAGCGCGGCACAGGAAGGACTCTCGCCGTGACGCTCGAAACCTGGAGCGATGAGCGTCTCGACCGAGGTGCAACGCACCCTTGTGAAGTCTCCGCCCGAGCTGTGGTCGGAGTTGAGCAACCCAGATGTGCTCGCTCGCCATCTGTCCGAGCTGGGCGAGATCCGCATCACAGCGGTCGAGCCCGAGACCAAGGTCGAGTGGGAGGCAGAGGGCGCCAGCGGCACCGTGCAGCTCAAGCAGTCCGGCTGGGGCACGAAGGTCACGCTGTCGGTGGCGCGCACCGCACCGGTCGAGGAGGAGCCCACGCCAGAAGCGGTCATAGAGCCAGAGCCCGCCTGTCCCCGAACGGGGGAGCCGGTCATAGAGCCAGAGCCCGAGCCGGTCATAGAGCCCGAGCCAGTCGCTGTGATCGAACCAGAGCCTGAACCTGAACCGCAACTGGGATTCTTTGCGAGGCTATTTCGTCGACATAGGGCGCACATGGTCCAAGCCACGGAGCCAGAGCCCGAAATCGCCTGTCCCCGAACGGGGGAGGTGGTGGCGCTGGCAGCGCCCGAGCCGATCTACCCTGATCCACCGACCGAGTCCGAGGTGGACCTCGCCGCCGAACTGGCCTCGGTGGAAGCGCAGATGACAGCCGAGACGACCGAGCTGTTGACGGGCGTGCTCGACCGCCTGGGCGCCGCGCACCACAGGCCCTTCTCGCGCGGATAACATTGCGCGCCCCGTGCGCAGCAAGGCCCCCGAAACCTACGACGAGAAGCTTGCTCAGCTGAACGAGCTGCGCGAGGCCGCCCTGCACTCGGCCCCCGAGGCCGAGGAGAAGCAGCACGCCCGCGGCAAGTACACGGCGCGCGAGCGCGTGGAGAAGCTGCTCGACCCCGGCTCCTTCCAGGAGCTCGACACGTTCGTGCGCCACCGCACCTACGACTTCGACATGCAGAAGAACCGCCCGTGGGGCGACGCGGTAGTGACCGGCCACGGCACGATCGAGGGCCGTCGCGTGTGCGTCTTCAGCCAGGACTTCACGGTGTTCGGCGGTTCCCTCGGCGAGGTGATGGGCGAGAAGATGTGCAAGATCATGGACTTGGCCGCCAAGATCGGCTGTCCCGTGATCGGCATCAACGACTCAGGTGGCGCCCGCATCCAGGAGGGTGTCGTATCGCTCGGCTCCTACGGCGACGTGTTCCTGCGCAATGTGCGCAGCTCGGGCGTGATCCCCCAGATCTCACTGATCATGGGGCCGTGCGCGGGCGGCGCCGTGTACTCGCCGGCGATCACCGACTTCATCTTCATGGTGAAGGAGACCTCGCACATGTTCATCACCGGCCCCGACGTGATCAAGACGGTGACCGGCGAAGAAGTCGAGTTCGAGGAGCTGGGCGGGGCGATGTCGCACAACACCAAGTCCGGCGTGGCGCAGTTCGCCTCTGAGGACGAGGACGCGTGCCTGGAGGACTGCCGCTACCTGATCAGCTTCCTGCCACAAAACAACTTGCAGACCACGCCGCGCGTACAGTCAAGCGATGACCCATTGCGGATGGACCTCGAGCTCGACCATGTCGTCCCGGACAACCCCAACAAGCCGTATGACATGCGCGATGTCGTGCGCTTGATCGTCGATGACGGCGAGTTCTTCGAGGTGCACGAGCACTACGCCAAGAACATCATCTGCGGCTTCTCGCGCTTGGACGGCCACGCTGTGGGGATCGTCGGCAACCAGCCCAACCAGCTGGCGGGCGTGCTCGACATCGACGCCTCTGCCAAGGCGGCGCGCTTCGTGCGCACCTGCGACGCGTTCAACATCCCCCTGATCACTTTCTGCGACGTCCCCGGTTTCCTACCGGGCACGGCCCAAGAGTGGGGCGGCATCATCCGCCACGGCGCCAAGCTTCTGTACGCGTTTGCCGAGGCGACGGTGCCGAAGATCACGATCATCACGCGCAAGGCATACGGAGGCGCCTACGACGTGATGTCCTCGAAGCACCTCGGCGCCGACTTCAACTTCGCCTGGCCCACCTCCGAGGTCGCTGTGATGGGACCTGAGGGCGCGGTCAACATCATCTACCGGCGCGACATTGCGGGAAGCCCAACCCCACAGGAGCGTCGCCAGACGCTGATGGACGACTACAAGGCGCGCTTTGCCAACCCCTATACCGCCGCTGAACGCGGGTACATCGACGATGTGATCATTCCGCACGAGACGCGCCCGAAGCTGATCGCGGCGCTCGACACGCTGCACACCAAGCGCGAGCCGGGCCCCAAGCGCAAGCACGGCAACATCCCACTCTGACAGGGGGTGTGTATGTCTGTTTTTTTGAGATTCACTATGGTGACTACAAATTGCAGCTACCATCGTGAACCGCACAAAAAGAGGTACACAGCCTCCACTCCCACCGCGCCCCACGCGCGCCCAAATAGAGACGTCGGGCAAGTCGGAAACAAGACGAGATGGTCAACCGTCGCCCCCGACTGAAGCTCATTGCACCCTCTGCCTCACCGGCCGAGGCGGCGGCGATCATGGCTGCACTCGAGCGCTTCATGCGCGACACAGCGCCCCGTATGGCGCCCCCAACAGAGCACCTGGACCCGTGGACACGCGCGGCTATGCTCGAAGGCGTCGCGCGCGAGGATCTGGCTGACGAGCCGGATCCTTGGATAAATACCTGAAAGCCGCTAGGCTTTAGCACCAATCTCTTTGCCGGTCGCAAACGATCAGTCCGAGACGCCCGCCATCGGGCCCGGATCAGGAGGTTTCGCCAGATGGAGCCAGTTTCGATACCCGCCGAGCGACCCACCAAAAAGGGCTCACTCGAGGACCCCGAGATCCTGCAGAACGTCCCCGGGCACGTGATCCCGATCCTGCAGCGCGAGTACGACGACTTCAAGACCGAGGCGACCAAGTTCCTCCAGGGCGACATGCCCGAAGACGAGTTCATCAAGTTCCGCCTCAGACAGGGCGTCTACGGCCAGCGCCAGCCCGACGTACAGATGATCCGCGTGAAGCTGCCATTCGGCGGCGTGACGCCGGAGCAGATGGACAAGTTCGCCGACGTCGTTGAAAAGTACGCGCCCTTGCGCAAGGGTCACGTGACGACCCGCCAGAACATCCAGATGCACCACATCCCACTGCCTGAAATCGAGCAGGCGATCCGGGAGATGGGCGAGGTGGGGCTCTCAAGCCGTGAGGGCTGCGGCAACACCGTGCGCAACGTGACCGGCGATCCCTGGGCCGGAGTGGCGGCAGACGAGCTGTTCGACCTGACCCCATACGCCGGCGCCTATGCGCGCTACTTCGTCCGACACCCCACGACTCAGGGGATGCCGCGCAAGATCAAGACCTCGTTCGACGGCTCACCGCGCGACCGTGCGATCAGCGGCATCCACGACATCGCCTTCCGCGCGCGTATCAAGGAGGTCGACGGCAAAGAGGTGCGCGGCGCTGAGATGCTGGTCGGCGGCGGCACCTCGATCATGCCGCGTGTCGCCCCCGCTCTGTACGACTTCGTAGAGCTCGACAACGGCGACTACCTGAAGATCTCAGAGGCCGTTTTCCGCATCTTCGACCGCCAGGAGTGGCTGCGCGTCAACCGCGCGCGTGCCCGCATCAAGGTGTTCGTCGACAAGTTCGGCATCGACGAGCTGCGCAACCAGGTCGAGCAGGAGCTCGAAGGCGAGTGGATCAAAGAACGCGACTTCTCGATCGAGGACCGCCTGTTCCTCGACGACGAGCGCGAAGCGGCCCCCGCGCCTCCGACGAGCTACAGCAGTCCCAACGGCGACATCTCCGAGTTCGAGCGCTTCAAGCAAGCCAATGTGGCAGCCCAGAAGCAGGAGGGCTTCGTGACGATCGAGGTGAAGATCGTGCGTGGCGACCTCACTCCCGAGCAGTTCCGCGGGCTCGGGCAGATCATGCGCGAATACTCAGGGGGCTACGCGCGCACCACCGTGCAGCAGAATTTTGTACTGCGCTGGGTGCGCGAGGAGAGCGTCTACGACGTTTGGAAAGCGCTCGGCGCACTTGGCCTTGGCGACCCAGGATCGCGCGAGATCACCGACGTGGTGTCGTGCCCAGGCACCGACTCGTGCAAGCTCGGGATCACCAGCTCGATGGGGCTCAACCAGGCCGTACAGGAGCGCATCGAAGCGATGGGCATCACCGACCCGTTGACGCGCCAGATCCACATCAAGATGAGTGGCTGCCCCAACGGCTGCTCTCAACATCACGTGGCCGACATTGGCTTCTACGGCGCCTCGATCAAGGTCGGCGAGCACACAATCCCCGCGTACATCCCGCACGTGGGCGGCGTCTACGAAGGCGGCGAGGTCAAGTTCGGCACCCGCCTGAAGCTGCGCCTGCCGGCCAAGCGCGCACCTGAGGCGATCGAGCGCTGGATCCGCCACTATGAGGCCACCCGTAACGAGGGCGAGGAGTGGGGCGCGTTCGTTGAGCGCGTCGGCACGCCCGAGCTCGAAGGGCTCGTCAAGGAGCTCTCCCTGCCGGTCGACTTCGGCCTGGAGACAATGAACACGTTCATCGACTGGAACCGCGACGTGCCGTTCCAGGTGATCCGCGGCGAGGGCGAGTGCGCGGTCTAGAGAACATCCCGGCCGATGCCGCATCCAGCCTCCCGGCGGCCGCCACCGGCGTGGGTGCGGACGACAGCCCGCCGAGCGTCGATGTGGCGCAGACTCTGAGCGAGACCCTGCAAGCCGCAGTCGAGCGCCACGGGGAGAAGGTCGTGTTGCTGTGCTCCTTCCAGAAGGAGGAGTCGGTACTGATTGACGAGCTGCTGCGCATCGGCGACGGGCAGACGCCGGTACGAATTGCCACGATCGACACCGGAGTGTTGTTTCCCGAGACGCTGCAAACCTGGAAGGCGTTCGAGGAGCGCTTTGGAATCGCCATCGAGGTGCACGATGCGAGCAATCCGAGCGCGCCATGGAGTGGGCCCGAGCATTGCTGCTCTGTAGCCAAGGTGGCCGCCCTGGAGCAGGCACTGCAGGGCGCTGAGGGGTGGATAACGGGGATCAGGCGCGAGCAGGGCCCCACGCGTGAGAGCACGGAGTTGATCGAAAACGATCCTGTGCGCGGGCTGTGGAAGTACAACCCGCTGGCGCAGTGGACCGAAAAGGACCTGTGGGCGCGAATCTTCGAGCGCGAGCTTCCCTACAACCCGCTGCACGACCAGGGCTACTCCTCGATCGGCTGTGCGCCGTGCACCCAGCCCGGCGACGGTCGCGAGGGCCGTTGGGCGGGCACGGAGAAGACTGAGTGCGGATTGCACGTTGGTGTGTCATGAGCGTCGCTGAGCGTCCCCAGCTGAGCCACTTGCGAGCCCTCGAGTCCGAGGCGATTCACGTGATGCGCGAGGTGGCCGCCGAATTCGAGCGTCCGGTGCTGCTGTTCAGCGGCGGGAAGGACTCGATCGTGCTGCTGAGGCTAGCCGAGAAGGCTTTTCGCCCGGGCCCCTTTCCGTTCCCGTTGATGCACGTGGACACGGGTCACAACTTCCCTGAGGTGATCGAGTTTCGCGACCGGCGCGTGGCCGAACTGGGCGAGCGGCTGATCGTGGCAAGCGTGCAGGAGTCGATCGACTCAGGCAGGGTCGTCGAGGAGAAGGGACCACGCGCCTCGCGTAACCAGCTGCAGACGGTGACGCTGCTCGACGCGATCGCCGAGCACAAGTTCGACGCGGCCTTCGGCGGCGCCCGGCGCGACGAGGAGCGCGCGCGCGCAAAGGAGCGCATGTTCTCCTTCCGCGACGACTTCGGCGGCTGGGACCCCAAGAGCCAGCGCCCGGAGCTGTGGAACCTCTACAACGGGCGCATCAACAAGGGCGAGAACGTGCGCGTGTTCCCGATCTCCAACTGGACCGAGCTGGACGTGTGGGAGTACATCGACCAGGAGCAGCTGGAGGTGCCATCGATCTACTACGCCCACGAGCGCGAGGTGTTCAAACGTGACGGCATGCTCTACGCATGGCGCGAAGGGACGGAGCTGATCGACGGCGAGAGCGTGTTCTCGGAGACGGTGCGCTACCGCACGGTGGGCGATATGAGCTGCACGGGCGGCGTGCGCTCGCAGGCCGGCACGTTGCAGGAAGTCGTGACCGAGATCGCCGCGACGCGGATCACCGAGCGCGGTGAGACACGGGCTGACGACCGCGTCTCGGAGGCCGCGATGGAGGATCGCAAGAAGGCCGGGTACTTCTGATGAACCGGGTCGAACGCGAGCCGACAAACCACGGAACCACACGATGACACTCGACCTGCTGCGCTTCACAACGGCCGGCTCGGTGGACGACGGCAAGAGCACGCTGATCGGCCGCCTGCTGTACGACACCAAGCAGGTGTTCGAGGACCAGCTCGACCACGTGGCTCAAGCAAGCGAGCGACGCGGTGGCGAGGGAGCGCTCGACCTGGCGCTGCTGACCGACGGCCTGCGCGCCGAGCGCGAGCAGGGGATCACGATCGACGTGGCCTACCGCTACTTCGCCACGCCCAGTCGACGCTTCATCATCGCCGACTGCCCCGGCCATCAGCAGTACACGCGCAACATGGTGACCGGCGCCTCTACGGCCGACCTGTCGGTGATCCTGCTCGACGCGCGCAAGGGCGTGCTGGAGCAGTCCAAGCGCCACGCGTTCATCAGCGCGCTGCTCGGTATTCCGCACCTGGTGGTGGCGGTCAACAAGATGGACCTGGTGGACTACTCCCAGGAGCGCTTCGATGAGCTGGTGGCGGAGTTCAGCGTGTTCGCCGAGAAGCTCAATGGGACCGGCAGCCGCTCCGGCGGCCTGGGACGCGATATCACCTACATCCCGATGTCGGCGCTCAACGGCGACAATGTCGTGGACCGCTCGCAGAGCATGGACTGGTACGACCCCTCCGCTCCGACGCTGCTGGAGCTGCTCGAGCAGGTGGAGGTCGCGTACGACCATCCCTACGACACGCCGACCCGCTTTCCCGTGCAGTGGGTGATCCGCCCTTCCGGCCCTGGCGGCAGCGACTATCGCGGCTATGCGGGTCAGCTCGCAAGCGGCGCGCTGCGGGCGGGCGAGGAGATCGTGGTGTTGCCAGGCGGTCAGCGCACGAGCATCGCCGCGATCGACACCTACGAGGGCGAGCTGGGAGAGGCGCTCGCGCCGATGTCGGTCACGTTGCGGCTCAGCGACGAGCTGGACATATCCCGTGGCGAGACGATCTGCCTTCCCGAGCAAGCTCCGACCGTCGCGCGTGAGCTCGAAGCCGACGTGTGCTGGATGACAGATCAGCCCCTGCGCCAGGGCGGGCGCTATTTGGTCAAGCACACCACGCGCGAGGTGACCGCAATCGTGGACGAGCTGTGCGACCACGTCGACGTGCACACACTCGAGCGCGCCGGCGCACCCCAGGAGCTTGGGCTCAACGACATCGGCCGTATCCGTCTGCGCACCAGCGCGCCACTCGTGTTCGATCCGTATGAGCAAAACCGCCGCACCGGCAGCTTCATCCTGATCGACGAGGCATCGAACAACACGGTGGGAGCGGGCTTGGTCGTGGCCTGAGGACAGGCTGCTCGTCAAACGCATGACACGCTATCAGCGCTCTGTCTACCTACTCGCGACGATCGCGGGCACGATTGCGCTGGCGAGCAGTGCAAGCGCGATCGCCTACGAAGCCCCCTCGCCGAGCGAAAAGCTCCGTCCGGAGATCACACACCTGAAGATCTCCCCCAGCTCGTTTTACGCGGCACCAACGGGAGCCAGCATCTCCAAGACGCGCACGAACGCTAGAAGAAGATATGGGACGACGATCAGCTATTACGACTCGCGGGCGGCAACCACGATCTTGGGACTTCCAGGTAGCGACGGATGCGAAAAGCCACACAAAGGCAGGGCATGCCTTCCCATCTCGAAAACTCTCGGATACTTCTTCCACAGCGACAAGGCAGGATTGAACACCATCCACTTCAACGGATGGATTGGAAGAACGGCGCGCAGGAGGAAGAGAAGACTCCCACCGGGGACCTACCGGCTGGTGGTACTCCCCCGCAACACAGCCGGCAGTGGGCGACAGGTGAGCGCGGACTTCACGATCAAGGGCTGAATAGGCGCGCAGCCCGCGCAAATCCGGAAACGCTCTCGGCTCACGGCGACCAGCAGCGACGTAGGCAGTCCTGGCAGGTGCGCGAACCGGTGGTGATCCCGGTGGTACACTTTCCATGTGCCTACCGTTCATCCTCGCGTCCAGTTGACCCTCGACCCGGAGTTCGCCAAGGCGGTCGACCGTGCTTCCCCCAACTCGACAGCTCGCACGGGCGCGCCGGAATGATCCGCGAGCTTGCCCTGCGTGGCGCCGAGGAGATCTCGTTGCGGGCCGAGCGCGAGTCCAGAGCCGAAGCCCAGGCACTTGAAGGGCTCCTTGCGTTTGACTTCTCGAAGTTGAGCGATGTAGTCGCTCGACGCGAGTCGGATCTGCGGCACAAGCTCGGACTCTCGTCACAAGCATCCCAGCTGACGTGACTTACGGCACAGGCGCCGCGCTCGTGGTGGACACATCAGCATGGGTGCGCCAACATCACCCTGCCGTCGCTCAGCGCTTCCGCGAGACCGCCGATGCACGCCTGCTCGTCGGCTGTCCGGTAGCGAATCTCGAGCTGCTGAGCACCGCGAGGAGCGCATCGGAGCACGACACTCTCAGCGGGTGGCTGGGCGCACTGCGCCAAGCCCCGATCACTCAAGGAGTCTGCGCCTCCGCCGAGAGCGCCTCACGCGAGCTGGCGACAGCAAACCATCCGTACGTGCCGGTCGCCGACTATCTCATCGCGGCGGCAGCCGCCGAGCGTGGCTTCGATGTCTTGCACTATGACCATCACTACGACACCCTTGCGGGCGTACTCGGATTTCAAAGCGTCTGGATCGCGCCGCCCGGCACGATCTGACGGCATGCTCGCGGCGCTCCCCGCCATTGACTAAGCTCCCCGCCTCAATGTTCTCGAAGGTCCTGGTAGCCAACCGCGGCGAGATCGCCGTCCGCATCGTGCGAGCCCTGGAGGAGATGGGCATCGCCTCCGTGGCGGTGTACTCCGAGCTCGACCGCGACGCGCTGCACGTGGCGCGCGCCGATGAGGCTTTCAACCTCGGCGACGGGCCGGCCGCCGAGAACTACCTGAACGTCGAGAAGATCCTCGACGTCGCCAAGCGCGCGGGCGCCGAGGCGATCCATCCCGGGTACGGCTTCCTCGCCGAGAACGCTCCCTTCGCGCAGGCTTGCGAGGACGCGGGCATCGTGTTCATCGGCCCTCCGGCGAGCGCGATCGAGGCGATGGGGTCGAAGACGCGTGCCCGCGAGCTGATGAAGGCCGCGGGAGTGCCGATCGTGCCTGGCACCACCGAGGCCGTCGCGACGGTCGCCGACGCGCTGAAGATCGCCAAGAAGGAGATCGGCTTCCCCGTCGCGGTGAAGGCGTCCGGCGGCGGCGGCGGCAAGGGCTTCCGCGTGGCGCTCACCGAGGATGAGCTGGAGGGTGCTTTCGAGGGCGCAAGCCGCGAGGGCGAGAAGTTCTTCTCCGACGGGACCGTCTACCTGGAGCGCTACCTGCCCGATCCCCGCCACGTCGAGGTGCAGGTGCTGGCCGACCGCCACGGCAACGTGATCCACCTCGGCGAGCGCGACTGCTCGATCCAGCGCCGCCACCAGAAGGTGATCGAGGAGTCGCCGGCGCCCGAATGGGTGGTGGACGAGGCGCTGCGCGAGCGCATCGGCAAGATCGGCGTGGAGGCGGCGCGCGCCGTCAACTACGTCGGCGCGGGCACGATCGAGGGTCTGCTCGCCCCGAAAGAGGACGGCAGCGCCGAGTATTTCTTCCTGGAGATGAACACGCGCGTGCAGGTCGAGCACTGCGTGACCGAGATGACCACGGGCGTGGACATCGTCAAGGAAGGCATTCGCGCCGCCGCCGGAGAGCAGCTGGCCGTGCGCCAGGAGGACGTGGCGCTGCGCGGGCACGCGATCGAGTGCCGCATCAACGCCGAGGACGCCTCCAAGAACTTCGCGCCCGCACCGGGCAAGATCGGCGCGTACTCCGAGCCGAAAGGCCCGGGCGTGCGCGTGGACTCGGGCGTGGGCGCCGGCGGCGAAGTGTCGCCGATGTACGACCCGATGGTGGCCAAGCTGATCGTGTGGGACGCCGACCGCGAGCAGGCCACCAGGCGCATGTTGCGAGCGCTCGAGGAATACGAGATCGAGGGGCTGAAGACGCTGATCCCCTTCCACCAGGCGCTGCTCGCGACCGAGCAGTGGGCCAAAGGCGAGACCTGCCGCGACCTGCTCGAGGACAAGGCTTGGCTGAAGACGCTCGCGTTCGAGAAGCCCGCCCCCAAGGGGGAGGAGGACGAGCCGGAGAAGGTCGAGCAGACCTACACGGTGGAGGTGTCAGGGCCAGCGCTTCGACGTGAAGGTCGTCGGCCCCCCACTCGGCGGCGGCGTGGCGCTCAACGGCTCCGCGCCAGCGGGCCAAGCCGCCCCCAAGCGCTCCGCTCGGGCCAAGTCCTCCAGCGCCGGCGGTCCGGACACGCTCGAGTCGCCACTGCAGGGCAACATGTGGAAGGTGCTCGTCAAACAGGGCGACACCGTCGCCGAGGGCCAGATCCTTTGCATCATCGAGGCGATGAAGATGGAGAACGAGATCACCGCGCACAAGGCTGGGACGATCGCGGAGCTGCCGATCGTCGAGGGCGAGCCGATCAACGCGGGCGCACCGATCGCCACGATCAAGAGCGACGCCCCCAGGAGGGTTGAGCATGTCAGCAGTGGACTACACCGCCGTCGCCGCCGGCTTGAGCCAGGCGATCCCGTTCAACGTGCACCTGGGCCTCGACACGATCACGGTGGCCGAGGACCACGGCGTCGTGAAGCTGCCCGACGAGCAGCACCTGCGCAACCACGTCGGCTCGCTGCACGCGGGCGCGTTGTTCTCCGCGGGCGAGGCCGCCTCCGGGCGCGGCGTTCGTGGGCGCGTTCCTGGACATCATGGGCGAGATCACGCCGCTGGCCGAGTCGGCGCAGATCGCCTACAAGAAGCTCGCCAAGGGCGAGATCACCGCAACGGCCCGCTTCACCGAGGACCGCGACGCGCTGAAGGCGAAGCTGAACGAGGACGGGCGCATCCGCTTCCCCGTCGAGGTGGAGATGACCAACGCCGAGGGCGCCGTCGTCGCCGAGATGACGGTCAACTGGTACGTGCGCCGCAACGACGCCGCCCGCTGAGCGCGCTGAGCCGGGCCCTCTGAGCCGCGGAACCTCACCGAGGCTGGGCTCGGCTCTCTCCGTCTGACCGATCCTGACCCGATCCGACGTTCTCCGCGTGAATGCGCGTTGCGCCTTGGTGCGCCGCCCCTCCGGCAGATCTGCAGCCGCCCCGCGCTGTCGCGCAGCGCACTCAGATAGGCGACATCCTCCTCCAGGACAGCCGTGGCGCGCTCAGAGTCGAGCACGGACCCGTGGCCTGGCACGACGTGCACGGCGGCCGCAACGAGCGGTCGCAAGCGCTCCAGCGTCTCCAGATAGGCATCGATCGACCCGCCCTCGCCGAGCACGGGAATCTCGACCGGCGATAGATAGTCCCCGGCGACCAGCACGCCGGCCCACCCGATCCAGACCGCCATCCCGTCGGCGGTGTGGCCTTCGGCTGGGTGCAGCGCCAGCTCGCGCGAGCCGATCTCGCAGTCCCCGGGAACGTCGAGCGCCTGCAGCGAGCCGAGCGCGAGCGGGGTGGGGCGGCGTACGTAGTGCTGCTCGTCAAACGCGCGCAGCTCGCGCTGCGGTGCGCCGGGAGTGGAGCGCATGCGCTCGCCGCTCGAGACGGCACAGCCGATCGTGGCGTCGGGAAAGGCGAGACGTGCGAGCAGGTGATCCCAGTCGGCGTGGGTGGCCAGCAGGCCGCTGGGCTGGGGAAAGCGCGACTGCTCGAGCAGTGCCGGCAGGATCTCCAGCTCGTCGGGGAGGATCGGCGAGTCGATCACGAACGTCTCGGCGCCTGGCCCTGCATCGAGATCCGGACCCGCCCCCCCTGAACCAGCACCTCCGCCGGACAGGTGCACCGTGAGCGGCCCGCTCGAGCTCGCCGACAGACGCGTCCGCCCCCGTGGCCGTCCCCCACCGCGCACGATCGTGCAGGTGGTCTGCCAGATGCGACTGGTGGCTACGAGTACATCGGGGTGGAGCGAGACGACGCGCACTTATCGGTGATCTCGACCGAACCTACTCGGCGGCTCGACTACTCAGGCGATCCCGAGCAGCTTGGCTGCCTCGCGCAGGTTTGGGACTTCAGCGGTGGGCTTGCGCTGGGAGGACTCGAGCACCTGCTTGTTGCGGTTGATCCAGATGACGGGGATGCGCGCCTTGATGCACGGGGATACGTCGGAGTGGTGGCTGGCGGCGACGTGCACCCAGCCCTTCTTGGAGCCCAAGCGCCGCGCGCACTCGACGAAGTGGGCGGGGTCGGGCTTGTAGGAGCGGACCTGCTGGGCGGTGACCACGAGGTCGAAGTCCATCGGGATGTGCCGGCGCGTCTGGCCGAGCAGCTTGTCGTCGATGTTGGAGATCAGGCCGAGCTTGTGCTTCTTGGCGAGCTTGGTGAGCTGCGTGGAGGTCTCCTTGAACGGCTTCCAGCGCTGCACCGAGTCAGGCAGGAAGCCTGAGCGGGACGGTTCGAGCTTCCAGTCGAGCCGTTTGGCGATCTCGATCACGGTGCGACGCAGAACCTCGGCGTAGAGCTCATATGAGCCGGCCTCGATTTCCTGGGAGATCTCGTGGAACAGCGGGATCAGGACGTTGCGGTCGATCTCGAAGTCGTCGCGCTCGGCCTCCTTGGCAAACGCCTCGTAGATGCCTGTCTCCCAGTCGATCAGAGTTCCGTAGACGTCGAACGTGACGAAGGTGATGTTCTTTGGAATAGGCATAGGGCGGGCATTATGCCTCGCCGACGCCTCGGCGCGCGTTGCGCCTGGGCGGGTGGGACTCAAATCCATTAGAGTCTCGCGCCGCGCATGGACCTCCTCGAGTACCAAGGCAAGCAACTGTTCGCCCGGCACGGGTTGGAGGTGTCCGACGGCAGGGCAGTGACCACCGTCGAGGACGCCGTGGCGGCCGCGAATGAGATCGGCTATCCAGTTGTCGTGAAGGCACAGGTGCTGATCGGCGGACGCGGCAAGGCCGGCGGCGTGAAGCTCGCCGACGACGAGGCGCAGGCTCGCGAGCACGCCACCAACATTCTTGGCCTGGACATCAAGGGCCACATCGTGCGCACGCTTTGGATCGAGCATGCGAGCGATATCGCCACCGAGTACTACGCCTCGGTGCTGCTGGACCGCTCGGCCAAGCAGCCGATGGTGATCTTCAGCGTCGAGGGGGGCGTCGAGATCGAGCAGGTGGCCGAGGAGTCGCCGGACAAGCTGGTGCGCCACCACGTCGACGCACTGAAGGGGCTGAGCCGCGAGGAGGCCGTCGAGATCGCGACCAAGGGCGGCGCCGACGCCGACGTGATCGAGGGCGTGGCCGATGCGCTCGTGGCGCTGTATGAGGTGTGGCTCAAGGAGGACGCCACGCTCGCGGAGATCAACCCCTTGATCGTGACGCCGGAGCGCAAGGTGAAGGCGCTCGACGCCAAGGTCTCGCTCGACGGCAACGCGCTCTACCGTCACCCCGAGAACCAGGGGTTGTCCGACAGCGAGAACGAAGACCCGATCGAGCGCAAGGCCAAGGAGCAGGGCGTGCAATACGTGGCGCTGGACGGCGACATCGGCATCCTCGGCAACGGCGCCGGGCTCGTCATGAGCACGCTCGACGTGGTTGCCCAGGCCGGCGGTGCGCCCGCCAACTTCCTCGATGCGGGCGGCGGCTCGGACGCCGCCAAGGTCAAGCAAGCTGTCGAGCTGATTCTCGCCAACGACAAAGTCAAAGCGGTCCTGTTCAACATCTTCGGCGGCATCACCCGCTGCGACGAGGTCGCCAAGGGGCTGATCGCGGCCTTCGGCGACATCAAACCGAGCGTTCCCTTCGTCGTGCGCCTCGATGGCACCAACGACGTGCAGGGTCGCGAGCTGTTGCAGGAGGCGGCGCTGCCCAACGTGCACGCGGCGAGAACGATGAACGAGGCCGCGGAGAAGGTAGTGGCTCTTGCAGCTGGCGCCCAGAGCGCGGGAGCGGCTGCCTGATGAGCATTCTCGTCGACAAGGACACGCGCCTCGCGGTTGCCGGGATCACCGGCAAAGAGGGTTCTTTCCACACGCTCAACAACCGCAACTACGGCACGAACGTCGTCGGTGGCGTGACGCCCGGCAAGGGCGGTCAGGACGTCGAGGGCATTCCCGTGTTCGACAGCTGGGAGCAGGCCGCCAAAGAGGCACAGCCGAACACGGCGATGATCTTCGTGCCGCCGCGCTTCGCGGCCGATTCGATCCTCGAGGCCGCGGCCGCCGGCGTGGAGCTGGTGATCGCGATCACCGAGGGGATCCCGGCGCACGACGAGCTGAGGGTCTACAACACGCTCAAGCGCGACCATCCAGGCACCCGCCTGATCGGCCCGAACTGTCCCGGCATCCTCTCCCCCGGCAAGGCCAATGTCGGGATCATCCCCGCGTCCTTCTTCAAAGAGGGCAATGTCGGTGTGGTGTCGCGCTCGGGCACGCTGACCTACCAGATCGGCAACGAGATCGCCCAGGCCGGCTTCGGCTGCAGCTCGATCGTCGGGATCGGCGGCGATCCGGTGCCGGGCTCCTCGTTCGTGGACATCATCGAGCTGTTCGGAGCCGACGAGCAGACCGAGCTGATCGTGCTCTCCGGTGAGATCGGGGGATCGGCCGAGGAGGAGGCCGCCGAGTACATCGCCGAGCACGTGAGCAAGCCCGTGGTGGCTTACATCGCAGGTTTCACCGCGCCCGCCGGCAAGCAGATGGGTCACGCGGGAGCAATCGTGTCGGGATCTGCCGGCACCGCCGCCGCCAAGGCGCTCGCGCTGGAAGCCAAGGGTGTGCGCGTGGGGCGCACCCCAACCGAAGTCGCGGAGATCGCGATCGAGATCCTTGGCGGAGTCGGCGCCGATCGGTGATAAAGCGATCGCCAAGCGGTCGGCAACGCTAAGCATCTGCCAGCAGCTACGCTAGAGCACGTGGACCAGGAGGTCGCCAAGACGCTGGGCGAGCTGGAGCTGAAGCTCCAGGAGCTCGAGCGCGAGCTGACATCGCTTGGCCACCACGACACGCCCGTCCGTCAGGCCGGCACGCACGAGCAGACAAACACTCCGGGAAAGCTGATTGACGAGGCCGTCGAGCGCGATCTCGAGCAGGAGAGCGACGCGCAAGAGCGCACCACCGCCGAAGCAATCTCCGACGGCGACGGCTTCGGAGGGCCGGCAGTGTGGGGTGGCGAGGAAGTGCCTGCTCAGGCCGGCGCGACGATCGAACGCGACTGGACGGTAGAGGTTCGCGAGACGGCGTACGGCGAGATACCGATACCACCCCCACAAGCGCCTGACGCATCACAGGCGCCATGGCCACCTGTCTCGGCATCGCATCATGTGCCGCCACCGCCACGCTTCTCCGCGACAGCGCAAGCGCACTCCTCCACGCATGTGCCGGCACCACCGTACGCTCCACCTGTTCCCCATCACCCCTACGCGGCCACGCCAACGGAGCGCCAGTCGGTTGACATCGCCGACTTGGTGGAGTTCAAGGAAAAAATGCAGCGCACACTGGACGGACTGATCGCCGAGTACAGCAGACTGCTGTCTCCCAAGCCCCCCGCATAGGATGTCGTCATGATCTCCTTCGCCCGCGGCGCTCCGTCGCTCGACATCGTTGACGTGCAGGGACTCAAGGAGGCGGCAACGCGCGCCTTTGAGAGCGACCCAGCCGGCACAACCGCATATGGCACCTCGATCGGCTACCCGCGTCTGCGTGCGTGGATCGCCGACCGCCACGGCGTGGAGCCGGAGCGCGTGCTCGTCACCAACGGCTCGATGCAGGCCGACGCATTCTTGTTTGAGCAGCTGGTCGGCAGCGGTGACGATGTGGTGGTCGAGCGCCCGACCTACGACAGGACGCTGCTGTCGCTGCGCGCTCGTGGAGCGAATGTGCACGCGGTCGAGTTGCAACCCGATGGGATCGACACAAACGCACTCGCCACGCTACTCGCGGGCGGCGCGTCCGACTCCGAGAGCGTGCGCCCGAAGCTCGCCCACATCATCCCCAACTTCCAAAACCCGGCCGGATACACGCTGTCGCTCGCCAAGCGCGAAACACTGCTCGGCCTCGCGGCCAAGCACGAGTTCATCGTCTTCGAGGACGACCCCTACGTCGAGCTCAACTTCCGCGGGGAAAAGCTGCCGACGATGCTCTCGCTCGACCCGGAGCGGGTGGTGTATGCGTCGTCGTTCTCAAAGACGGTGTGCCCCGGGATCCGCGTCGGATATCTCGTGGGACCGACAGAGCTGATCGCGCAGATCGCGAAGCTCGCTACCAACACGTACATCTCGCCGAACATGGTCTCGCAGGCAATCGTGTATGAGTTCTGCGCCTCGGGCTCGATCGACCGCTCGATCGAGACGGTCAGAAGCGCCTTGGCCAAGCGTGCGCTGACGCTGCAGACGGCGCTCGCTCGCGACCTGCCCGAGGCCGAGTTCGTGACCCCCGAGGGCGGCTACTTCATGTGGGTGACGCTGCCGCGGGGCACCGACGTGAGCGAGCTGTTTGCGATCGCAAACGAGATGGAAGTGGCGTTTGTGAAGGGCACCGATTTCCTGCTCGAGGGCGGCGAGAACACGCTGCGCCTCGCCTACTCGGGTGTGACGCCAGAGCAGATCGCCGAAGGCGTGACACGCCTCGCCGAAGCGTATCGGTCCCTCTGAGGATTTTTTTTTGGGAGACAAGATTCGCTTGCGACCGGATGTCGGTGGACGTGACCGGTCGCCACTCCCGCGGGTCGAGCCCGAGCCTTGAAGCTACCTGCCGTAGCGCTGCCCAAGGACCAGCGCCTCGGGCAGTGCGGTGCGCTGCGGGGGGGACGGATCGGCTATAACGGAGACCGTCTCGGCGACGCTCGGCGTGAGAATGCAGCGCCGCCCGTCTGCCGTCTCCACCATGACCTGCTCGTCGTCGTGGGCCACAAGCTTGCCCTCCAGCCCCGGCTCGATGCCCGACGCCTTCAGATAGTGCAGTAGGTCCTCGGCCTCGTTCTCAAAGCGCAGGATGCGCACCGAGGCGTCGACCTGCACGTCGGCGAGCGGCACACCAGCCAGTCGCGCGCCCGCGACGATCGGATGACCATGGGGACAGGTCTTGGCGTCGCCGATGGCGGCAAGCATTTTCTCCTCGAGCACCGGCGACATCGCGTGCTCGAGACGCTCGGCCTCCTCGTGCACCTCGTCCCAGGGGACACCCAGCACGTCTGTGAGAAAACGCTCGATCAGGCGGTGGCGACGCACGATTTCCTCGGCGTGACGCTCCCCCGTGGCGGTGAACTCAATCGTGCGGGAGGCATTGCGCGTGATGTAGCCGTCGCGCTCCAAACGCACCACCATCTCGTGGACCGTGGGCGCGGAGAGCTGCATCGCGCGAGCGACGTTCGCGCCGGTCATCGGCAGGCCCGCCTCGTGCAGCCAGAAAAGAATCTGCAGATACTCCTCCTCGGCGACTGTCGCTGTATCGGCGGTCATTGCTGCAACTGATCATACGTACACTCACGCGCCGGCTTGTCCTCACGCCAGCGTTTGAGCTTTGCGCCGTGGCGGATGCGTCCGGCCGAAACATGGTCGAAGTCGATCTCGACAACCAGCTCGGGGCGCAGCGCCACCCACTCCAGGTCGCGTCCGGTACTCCAGCGGCTGGGGTCGGCCGAGCCGCGCTCGCCCGTCTCGAACGGAGCCAGCGAGTCGACCAGCTCGCGCTTGACCTTGGCGGTGAGCCCGGAGCAGTGACCCACGACGCGCAGCTCATCTCCGTCGTAGAGCGCCAGAATCAGCGCGCCCACGGTGCGCTCCTCCTTGCCCGGACGCCAGCCGGCAACAACGGCGTCGATCGTGCGGGTGCGCTTGACCTTCACCATCCCCTTGCGCTGTCCGGGCAGATAGGGAGCCGAGCGTTCCTTGGCGATCGCCCCCTCCGCCTCACGCAGCCAGCGCTCGGCGGCCTCGGGCTCCTCGACAGAGACCATCAGCTCGACCGATGAGGCCGCGAACCGCTCGCCCTCGACCAACTCTGCCAGCGCCGTCCGACGTTGCTCAAACGGCCGCTCCAACCACGATTCCTGCTCGCGCGCGAGCAGATCAAACGCCACATAAACGGCAGGAGTCTCGACCGACAGCCGTTCGATGCGCGAGACCGCGGGGTGTACCCGCTGGCCGAGCGCATCGAAATCCTCACGCCCGTGCGCGTCGCGCACCACGATCTCACCGTCGAGCACGTAGCGTCCCGCCGGGAAGGTCAACTCTGGGAAATAGCGGTGCAGAGGCTTGCCGTTGCGGGACTGCAGGAACACGTCCTCGCCATCCACGAACGCGACACAGCGAAACCCGTCGAGCTTGACCTCGTACACGTAGTCATCGCCGCTCGGCAGCACCTTGCGCGACAGCGCAAGCGCTGGTGCGATCGGCGGGGAGAGTGGAAGGCTCATCGCGACTTGGCCCGACTCGGCTGTACACGACGGGGCTCGCCCGTCTGCTTGCGGAAGTGCGGCGGCCAGGGAGCGTCGCCCAGTCCCTCGCGCTCATCGCGCGCGGCAAGCTCCAGCAGCGAAGCGAGCGAGCCGGCGTGCTCGTCGATCGTCGCGCTCGGATCGCCACGCTCGCGCAGACGCGCGGGTACGGTGTCAAGGCGCAGCTCGCCCGGCTCGACGTCGGGGACCTCCTCCCATTCCAGCGGACATGACACGCGTGCGTCGGGAACCGCACGTACCGAGTAGGCGGAGGCGACCGTGCGGTCGCGCGCATTTTGGTTGTAGTCGATGAACACGCCTTCGCGCTCCTCCTTCCACCAGCGGCTTGTGGCTTCGCCGGGCAGTCGCCGCTCCACCTCGCGGGCGAGCGCGAGTGCGGCGCGGCGCACTTCCGAGAAATCGTGCTCGGCCTGAATCCGTACGAACACGTGTATCCCGCGTGAGCCGGATGTCTTGGGAAAGCCGCGCAGCGCGTGCTCCTCGAGCACCTCATGCACGGCCAGTGCCACACGACGCACTTGGGCGAAATCAACACCGGGGCCCGGATCGAGGTCGATGCGCAGCTCGTCAGGGTGATCCAGGTCTGAGCGACGCACCGGCCATGGGTTCCAGTCGACCACCCCAAGGTTCACACCCCACACAAGATGCGCCGCGTCATCGGGAACCAGCTCGCGCGCGTGGCGGCCACTCGGGAAAGTAACGGTGGCGGTCTGGAGCCAGTCGGGCGCTCCGTTGGGGACGCGCTTCTGAAAGAACGGCTTGCCCTGCACCCCGTCGACCCAGCGCTTCATCACAGTCGGCCGCTCGCGCAGGTGGCGCACCACCGCCGCCTCGCACTCGACGTAGTAGCGCACGAGATCGAGCTTGGTGAATCCGGGCCGCGGAAAGAACACCTTCTCCGGTTTGGAGACGCGCAACTCGCGACCGGATGCCTCGAGCATGACGTGATCGTCATCAGCCCCGCGCTTGCGGCTCTTCGTGGAATCCGCCTCCCCAGTCTCCCCACCGGGCGCGTCTGGGTCAGTCTGCTTGCGTGGCACACCTGAAAGGATGCCAGCCGTGATCTCGAAAACGGTGCTCGTGCTCGCCGATAGCTTCGGCGAGGGCCTTGACGCGAACCGCGTGGCGGATGCGATCGGGCGTGGACTGTGTGCTGAGGGGCATCTCGAGTGCGACCTGTGCCCGCTCTACGTGGACACAGGCACGCGCGCCGACATACCGGCGAAGCTGCTCGACGGGCTCGACTTCAGCCGGCGAATGCTGGCCGCGCGAGCACTCGTGATTGCATGCGAGCGTCTGGACGACCGCACACTCGCCGGCAGCGTCACGTTCGAGGCGGCCACTCGCGCACGGCAGTCCGGTGTACCCGCCTACGCGATCACAGGACGCAACGCGCTCGACCCGTTCGAGGCTCGGATCATCGACCTACAGATCATTCTTCAGGCAAGCACCGCGCGCGCATTGAGCGCAGCCGGAAGGAAGCTAGCCGCGTTGGTGTAGCTCACAGAAAGCACTTGCCCTCGCCGCGATAGGTGGGGACCTGCTCGAGAATCCGATCGCCTTCGATGAGGTGCAGGGCGTTGAAGCGCTCGCACAGCTCGCCCGCCTTGGCGTGGCGAAACCAGACACGGTCTCCCACGCGCAGCTCGCGCGCGGCTACGCCGGTGAGCGGTGTCTGCACCTCGCCGGCACCCTCCTGCTTGTCGAGCGCCAGCCCTGTGGGCAGGAACGGCATGGGCAGGCGTGCCGCATCCGCCGGACCTGACGCGAGGTAGCCGCCACCGAGCACGGTCGCCACGCTCGCGAGAGGCTTGCGCACCACCGGCAGCGCGAACAGTGCAGCGGGCTCAGGCCGGAAGGCGCGGTAGGAGTCGAACAACGCCGGTCCATACAGCCCCGAGCCGGCCGCGATCTCGGTGACCGCGGGCTCGGCTGTAGTGCGCTCCAGGCTGCCGGTACCACCTCCGTTGACAAACTCCAGTGGCCGCCCTGACGTGTCGCGTAGAACATCCTGCACGGCCGCGACCACTTCGGCCCTGCGTATCGCAAGCTCCTTGGCGGACCGTCGCTGCAGTGCTCCAATCGCCAGGCCGCGCATGCGCCTGCCCGGTGGCGCGTCGCCGAGACCCGCGATCTGCGACTCGTAGGCCATGATCCCGACGAGCCGCAAGCGCTTGCGCGCGCCGATCTCGCGGGCGAGCGTCGCGGCAGCGGCGGGAGTGTGGACGGGCGAGCGCTTGGCGCCGACGCGAACACGACCGTCGAGCAGCCACAGGCCGGCATCTACATCCATGCAAACCCGGATCGGTGTGCAGCCATTGCCCACCGCCGACTCGATCCGATCGAGCTGGGCGACGCTGTCAACCATCACCGCGACGCGCGCGGCAGGCACGCGCTCGTGCAACAGGGCAAGCGTCCCCAGCGCCTCGCGGTCGACCGTGGGGTAGGCAACCACGATGTCCTCGAAGCCAAGCTCGGCCAGCCACAGCGCCTCGGGCAGTGTGAAGGCGAGCGTCCCCTCGAATCCGGGTCTCTCCAGCACACGCCGCTGAAGCGCCCGGCAGCGCACCGACTTGCTTGCCAGCCGGATCGGCTTGCCCGCCGCGCGGCGTTCCATGTCGGCGGCGTTTGCCCAGAACGCATCGAGGTCCACGACGGCAAACGGCGCCTGCAGCTCGGCGGTCGCGCGCTCCAACCGTTCCCGTCGCGGGTCGCTCATCGCGCCGGGGTCGACGCTCCCACGGGCCCGAGCACGCGGTCGGTCCATGCGTTGGCAAAGCGGCCCTCGGGGTCCAGGCGCGCGCGTATCGCCTGGAAGCGATCCCACTCCGGGTAGCGGTCGCGCAGGGTCGCGGCGGTCTGAAAGTGGCGCTTGCCCCAATGGGGCCGTCCTCCCAGGCCGAGCATTATCTGCTCGACCGCCTCGAAATACGGCCGCCACTGCATCCCGCGATACATGTGCACGGCGACATAGCCACTGTCGCGACCCGCGGCGGTGGAGAGCAGTGCGTCGTCCGCGGCGACGGTGCGCACCTCGATCGGGAACGGCACGGCAAAGCCGCGTCGCTTCACCTCGCCCAGCACACGACGCACGGCCTCGGTCGTGTGCTCACGCGGCAGCGCGTACTCCATCTCGGTGAACCGCACCAGTCGCGGGCTCGAGAAGATTCGATCCGAGCGGTCGATCCGCTTGGAGGCGCCCGCAAGGCGGGTCACGATCCGGTTGATCTGCGGTATGCGAGCCGGCATCAGCCTCCCCAGGCGGCAGAACAGCTCGAACGTGCGGTTGGTCAACAGCACGTCGCTGGCGTACGCCTTGGAGCGCCCGCGCGGGCGCGGGCGCTCCTCGGTGCGATTGTTGGTGCGCGTGAGCGCCGTGGTTGCGTGCGGGAACACGTAGAACTCGAAGTGCTCATTGCCGAGCGCCAGCTCCGCGAAGCGCTCCAGGGTCTCCTCCAACGGGGCGGGCACGTCGATCCCGCGCAGCGTGAACGCCGGCACGCAGCGCAACGTCACCTCCGCGATCACTCCCAGCGAACCCAACCCCACGCGCGCGGCGCGCAGGAGCTCGGGGTCTCTCTGCTCCAAGCACACGAGCGTGGAGCCGTCGGCGAGCACGAGCGTCAGCTGCACGACCTGCGAGGGGATGTTGCGCAGATGGGCACCGGTCCCGTGGGTCGCCGTGGAGATCGCACCCGCGATGCTCTGCGCGTTGATGTCACCGAGATTCTCCATCGCAAGACCGTGACTGGCGAGATGGGCGTTCAGCTGCGCGATCGTGATGCCCGCCTGCACCTGCACGAGCCCAGCCTCCCTGTCGATGTCGAGCACTTGCTGAAAGCGGTCGAGCACGATCAGCAGCCCGTCCGTGCAAGCGATGTCGCTGAAGGAATGCCCGGCGCCCGCTACCCGTACCCGCAGACCGTCGCGCTTCGCCCGCCGCAGCGCCTCGGCAATCCCCTCGATCGACTCGGGATGCACGATCGCCGCGGGACGGCTGCGCTCGTCGCCGCACCAGTTGCGCCACTCCACGCTGCCATCGTGTGTATCGCTAGGCTCGCTCATCGTGACCGCATCCGAGCCTACTCCGAGCCCCGATATGCCGTCTGGCACAGAGAGCGAGGATTCGCCGGCCGGCGATCCCACACCACCGGCCACAACGGTACGCCACCCCCGTTCCCGCACACTCCCGAGTCCGGTGGCACGGCGCGCGACCGTGATCGGCGCCGGCTCTTTCGGCACGGCATTGGCCGTCCTGCTTGCGCGCGGGGGGTTGCGCACGACGCTGCAGGCACGCACGGCCGAGCAGGCGGCGCAACTGGAGGCCGAACGCGAGAACAAGACCTATCTGCCGGGCGTGGAGTTGCCCGCCCAGCTGCGCATCGAGCCAGTCTCAGCGGGTGTGGCACGTGCCGACTACGTGTTCCTGGCGGTACCTTCGCGCGGCCTGGACCAAGCGATCTCGGCGCTGCGCGGAGCCGAGCTCGGCAAGCGCACGGCTGTCGTATCGGTCGCGAAGGGTCTCGTGCCACCAGAGGGACAGCCGCCGACGGTGGTCCTGAGCGCGCTATTCGGCGCGCGACGAGTGGCCTGCGTGGGAGGGCCCGCCCACGCCCAGGAGATGGTGCGCTCGGGCGCCGGACTGGTGGCCGCCTCAAGCGAGGAGGAGCTGGCGCGCACGCTCGCACAGGTCTTTACGCGCGCCGGCGTCGTGTGCGAGCAATCCAACGACCCGGTCGGAGTGGAGCTGGCGGGCGCGGCCAAGAACGCGGCGGCACTCGCGGCGGGCGCCACCGAGGGACAGGGGCCGAACGCAGCCGGAGCCGCCGCGGGTCACATCTTCGCCGAGGTGTGGCGCTACGCGGAGGGCGTCGGGGCTAGACCGGAGTCGATGATCGGGCTGGCCGGCACGGGAGATCTCGTCGCCACCGCGCTGGCGCGAGAGAGCCGCAACCGGCGCGCCGGCGAACTGCTGGCCGAGGGCGTGGCCGCCACGGAGATACCGGCTCAGATCGGCCAGGCCGTCGAGGCGCTGGAGCTGGTCCCGCTGCTGGCGGGAACGCTGGAGCGCGCCGGCATCGAGGCGCCCGTCACACGCGCGCTGGGACGACTCATCTCAGGTGAGCTGCCACTGGACGACTGGGTCGCGCTCGTGCGCGCCACCGTTCCCCCGCCCGCCCGCTGGCGCCGTCCCCAGCCGGGCTTCTGGCGACGTGCGTGGCACAGGTTGCGGAGGGATGTATAACTGTCTTTTTGTGCCTGCTACTATTGTGAATACATATAGTAGTCATAATAGTATGAGGTATAAAATCGATGACTCCCACACAGCAACAAAATAAAGATTCCGATCCCCTAAAGCAGTTCAAGACCGAAATCGCTGAGAGCGAGGAAAGCAAACAGCGCGGCCACGCCACACGGCCGCCGCGAGCGAGGGGGCGGACGACACCCATCGCGGTACGCTTCGACGAATTCACGATTAAGCGCCTGAAGGACCTCGCCACGCTCCGCAACACCGGCTATCAGACGCTATTGAAGGAGTTCGTCGTCGAACGGCTCTACGAGGAGGAGAAGCGAGAGCGCATCATCGAGTGACGAGCGTGCTCACAACCGCCTCGTACACCCCGGCGCCATGACCCGCCTCAGCGACGCGCACGTTGTCATACACGGCAGCGGCCGCGCCCATCGAGGGGTCGCGTGCGACCGCGTTGGCCACGAGCCAGAACGCACCCACATGCTCAGCGCAGGCCAGGTCCTCGCGTGAGTCGCCCACGGCGAACGTCTCCTCGCGTGCGTAGCCGCGCACCTGCCTGTGAAACGCAACCGCCGCCGCCTTCGACGCGCTCGCCGGCACAAGGTGGTAGCCACGCACGTGCGGCAGTTGCGCGAGCGCCGGAGAGCGACGGTTGACGACGCCGTTGTCCACCAGTCGCAGATGGGCATGGCCGTGCTCGGCCAGCAGCGCGTCCACCTCGGCCGCGTCCACCAGGCCGCGAAACAGGTGTGACACTTCGCGATCGACGTGCCACGGCTCGTGGTACTCAAGACGCCCCTCATAGTGCTCCAGCAGCAGCGCCGGAGCCCCGCCGCGCTCGATCTGCTGGGCGATCGTCAGCTCACCGGGCAGCATCTCCCCGGTGAGCCAATGCTCCTCGCCGCCGGCGGGAGCGCCGCTTGGGCGCGGCGTCACAGTCGTGTCGTTGATTGAGGTGCCCACCCGCCCGCCCACCCGCCCGCCCACCCGCTCACCCGCAGACCCGCTCGATGCGCCGACCGATCCGATCGAGCCGGCGCCCAGCACCACGCAGGCGCCGGCCTCAAAGATGTAGGCGCTCTGGCCCAAGAGCCGCGCATCCTCGGCCACCTGCATCCGGCGCCGTCCGGACATCAGCACGATCTCGACTTGGGCGCGCAAACACGCCTGGATCGCACGCACTCCCTCCAGCGACACGTTGCCCTCGCCATCATGCACGAGCGACGCTCCGCGCCCCAGCAGCGTCCCGTCGAGATCCACATACAAACAGCGGATCGTCATCGGGCAAGCACCGACGCAAGTGGTGGACGCTCGGCGTCAGCGTCTCGATCGGCACGCACAGCAATCCCCTCCCTCGACAGGCGGCCCTCCGACACGAGCCGCCTGACGACAGCCGCAAGCACCGTCTCTGCCATCTCGCTGAGCGCCAACAGCGGCTGGTGGCGGTTGCGGTGCACGTCGAGATCCACCTGGGCCATCCCCTCCAGGCCCAGCTCGTGCCACACGTCGATCAGCATCGCGACCTCCACGCCGTAGCCGGTCGCGAACGGCACGCGTTCGAGCAGCTCACGGCGCGCCGCCACCTCGCCCGCGAGCGGCTGACGCACAGCCCCAAGCTCGGGATAGAGCAGCGACAGCGCGGGCCGCGCCATCAGGTGATTGACGCGTCCGCCGCCATCAGGCAAGGAGATTCCATCCTGCTCGAAAGGCCGCCGGTAGAACGCCTTCACGAACTCCACCCCCGGCTCGCACACCAGCGGCCCGAGCAGACCCGTAGCGAAATGCGCCGAGAAGCCCTCACTGTCGGCATCGAGGAACACGACCAGCTCGCCGCTCAGCACCGACAGCGCGCGCCACATCGCGTCGCCCTTGCCGAGCACCGGGCCCATTTGCGCCAACAGCTCGGCCTCCTGCACGACGCTCGCACCCGCGCGCTCGGCGATCGCGGCGGTCCCGTCCTCAGACGCCGCGTCCACCACCAGCAACTGGTCGATCACGCCGGCTTCGCGCAATCCGGCGAGCACGCCCACGATCTCTCCCACCGTCTGCGCGCACTCCCGCGCGGGCAGACACACCGACACGCTCTGCTCGCGCTCGGCGGCAATTCGCGCCGCCGGATAGAGCGAATGATGGAAGGAGCGCGCTTTCGCCCAGCGCTCGGCCGCGGGATGGAGCATCGGCTCTACTATCGCAAGCCATGGCAAAGCCCGCCCTTGACGCACCGACCGACACGATCCCCAAGGAATCGCGAGCGGGCGCGCTGACGCGGACGAGCGAGGCGAAGGAGCGCACGCTCGACCCGTGGAGCGCCTTGATCGACGATGCTCGCGAGGACGGGCGACTGGTGCGCGAGGCACGCGAAGGGCCCGGACGCGCTCGACTCGTGGCCATCCCCAAGGAGCTGCACCCCGATGTCGTCGCCGGCCTGGAGCGCGCCGGTATCGAGCGACTCTATTCCCACCAGGCACAGGCGCTCGCCTCGGCCTGGGAGCACACCACGATCGTCACCACCGGCACCGCGTCGGGCAAGTCGCTGTGCTTCAACCTGCCCACGCTCGACGCGCTGTGCCGCGACGCGTTCGCAAGAGCGCTGTACCTGTATCCCACGAAGGCGCTCGCCCAGGACCAAGCGCGCGCGTTGAGCGCATTCGGCCTCACCAAGCAGGTGCGCCCCGCGATCTACGACGGCGACACCCCCCGCGACGCGCGCGGGGACATCCGCCGGCGCGCCAACATCGTGCTCACCAACCCCGACATGCTGCACGTCGGCATCCTGCCCAACCATGGCGCCTGGGAGCGCCTGTTCAGCCACCTGCGAATCGTGGTTGTCGACGAGGCCCACGTGTACCGGGGGGTGTTCGGATCGCACGTCGCCAACGTCTTGCGACGGCTGCTGCGAATCGCGGCGGCCTACGGCAGCGAAGTGCGCGTGCTGCTGGCCTCGGCGACGATCGCCAACCCGCTCGAGCTGGCCGAGCGCCTCACGGGTCTCGACGACGTGGGATTGATCGACGGCGACGGCTCACCCACCCCGCACCGGCAGATCGCGATGTGGAACCCGCCGCTGACAGACGAGGCGATCGGAGCGCGGCGCTCCGCGCTTGGCGAGGCCGCCGAGCTACTGGCGCGACTCGTGCGCGACGGGGCGCGCTGCATCTGCTTCATGAAGTCGCGCAAGGGAGTCGAGCTGCTGGCGCGCATGGTCCGCGAAGACCTGCAGCGCAGCGACCCCGAGCTGGCCGAGCGTGTTGCGCCCTACCGCGCCGGCTACACACCCCAGCAGCGACGTGAGCTGGAGGCACGCCTGACAAGCGGCGAGCTGCGCGCCGTGATCACCACCGACGCACTGGAGCTGGGGATCGACATCGGCGAGCTCGACGCCGCGGTGGTCGTCACGTTCCCCGGCACCGTCGCCTCGCTGCGCCAGATGTGGGGCCGTGCGGGGCGCCGCGGCAAGGGCCTGGCCGTGTACGTGGCCGGCGAGGACGCGCTCGACCAGTTCTTCTGCCGCCACCCCGACGAGTTCCTGGAGCGGGCCGTGGAGGCAGCGATCCTCGACCACGAGAGCGCCCAGATCCACCAGGCACACCTGCTGTGCGCGGCTTATGAGGGGCCGCTCGAGGGCGGCGACGCCGAGTTCTTCGGACCGCGCTGGGAGGCCCACGCGGAGGCGCTGGTGAGCGCTGGGCTGCTGCGCAAGCGTGTGGCCGCGCGCGGCTCCGGCAAGCCCGACTCGGGCGGTGGCGGCACTCGGGAGATGTACGTGCCGCGTCGCCCCGCCGACTACCCCGCGGCAAGCGTCTCCCTGCGCTCGGCCTCACCCGACAGCTTCGCGATCGTGGACGTGTCCTCCGGCGAGCTGCTCGGCCAGACCGAGGCCGCGCGCGCCCACTCCACGATCCACGACGGCGCGATCTACCTACACCAGGGCCGCTCCTATGAGGTGCGCGAACTCGACCTGGAGCACCGCCGCGCGCTGGTGGCACCGTTCGAAGGCGACTGGTACACGCAACCCAAGCGCGAGACCGACACCAACATCGAGCGGCTGCTCGACCGTCGTGAGACGCTCGGCGTGAAGCTGTCCTTCGGCGAGGTGTCGGTCACGGAGACCGTGCTCGGCTATCAGCGCAAGCGTCTGGCCGACCACGCACAGGTGGACCTCGTGATGCTCGACCTGCCGCAGACCTCCTTCTCCACACAGGCGCTGTGGTTCGAGCTGGACGGCGCGACGCTCGCGGGCCTCGATGGCGACGGCGACGGCGTGATCTCGATGGACGCGCTGCTCGGCTCCTTGCACGCCACCGAGCACGCCCAGATCGCGGTGCTTCCCCTGATCGCGATGTGCGATCGCTGGGACATTGGCGGGCTGTCCACCAACGCGCACCCTCAAACCGGGGGGCCGACGATCTTCATCTACGACGGCCACCCCGGCGGCATCGGCATCACGCGGCTGGCCTACCAGCGCTTCGAGGAGCTGTGCCGCGACGCCCACCGGCTGATAGCGGAGTGCCCATGCGAGAGCGGCTGCCCTTCGTGCGTGCAATCGCCCAAGTGCGGCAATCTGAACGAACCGCTCTCGAAGGCAGGGGCGCGAGCCTTGCTCGACTCGATGCTCGCAGCGAGCTAAAGGCGTCGATGTAGTACTACTATTTTTGTAGTTGCCTATAGTAACTACATATAGTAGTCACTATAGTGAATTGCATAAAAAGTGTATGTACTACCAGCCCGCCTCTTCGCCTAGACCAAATCGCCAGACCGGCTGACGTGCCCACCTTTATCTAGGCCCGATTCCCCGCGGCGATCTTCTTCAGATCGATCGTGGCGTCGTACAGCTTGGCGTCGACCCCCTCCTCAAGCGCGATCTCGCGCAGCGGGCGCCCCGAGTCGGTGGCCTTTTTGACGATCGCCGTGGCCTTGTCGTAGCCAATCGCGCCGTTGAGCGCGGTCGCAACCGCGAGCGTGGCCCCGGCGGAGGCGGCGCAGCCTGCCTTGTTGACCTGGATGCCGTCGACGCACTTCTCGGCGAACACGCGTGCGGTGCTGGAGAGCAGGTGCAGGGATTGCAAGAGGTTGCGTGCGATCAACGGGATGCGCACGTTGAGCTCGAACTGACCCTGCATCCCGCCAACGGTGATCGCGGTGTCGTTGCCGATCACCTGCGCAGACACCTGCAGCACGACCTCGGGGATCACGGGGTTGACCTTGCCGGGCATGATCGAGGAGCCCTTTTGCAACTCGGGCAGGAGCAGCTCGCCGATGCCGGCACGGGGGCCGGAGCCCATCAGCGCGATGTCGCCGGCGATCTTCGTCAAAGAAACCGCGGTCACCTTCAGCGCGCCCGACAGCTCGACGAGCGCGTCGCGGTTGGCCTGCGCCTCGAAGGGGTCGAGCGGCGCCGAGATCTGCTTGAGCCCCGACTCGCGCTTCAAGCGCGCGCGCACCTTTTCGGCGAACTTCGGATGCGTGTTGAGACCGGTGCCAGTGGCGGTGCCACCGAGCGGGATCTGGCCGACGTGCACAAGCGCACTGCTCACACGCTCCTGCGCCAGCGCCATCTGCGCGGCATAGCCGCCGAACTCCTGGCCGAGGGTGACAGGCACCGCGTCCATCAGGTGGGTACGCCCGGACTTGACCACACCGGAGAAACGCTTGGCCTTGATAGCCAACGAACGCTCCAGCAACTTGAGCGCGGGGAGCAGTTCGTTCTGGGCGACATCGAGCGCGGCCAGATGTACCGCGGAGGGGAACACGTCGTTAGAGGACTGGCCCATGTTCACGTGATCGTTGGCGTGCACCTTCTCGCCGGCCAGCGTGGCGATCACCTCGTTGGCGTTCATGTTCGTGGAGGTGCCCGAGCCGGTCTGGAACACGTCGATCGGGAACTGCTCATCGTGCTTGCCGGCGGCGATCTCGGCGGCCGCCTTCTCAATGCTCGCGGCGCTGCGCTTGCTGAGCAGGCCGAGCTCGCCGTTGACGGCGGCGGCGGCACCCTTCACGCGGGCAAGCCAGCGCACGACGGATACGGGCACCGTCTCACCGGAGATCGGGAAGTTTGCGACTGCCTTGGCGGTCTCCCCGCCCCAGAGCTGCTTGTCGGTCATCGAGTCTCCTTGCGTGCGCGCACGGTCGTAAAGATGGTTGCGCGCACCTACCAGTCCACAGCGCGCACGTGAACCAGAGAGGCTATCCGCAGAAGGCCACGAGCTCCCTCGCGACCCCCACCGGGTCGTCGTAGGTCATCAAAAAACCGGTGCCCGAAAGCACGCGCAACTGTGCGCAAGGAAGCAATCGCAGCGTCTCTTCGGCGCCCGCGAGCGGGTGCACGGGATCGTTGTCGGCCCACAGCAGCATCACGGGCATGTCGAGTCGCGGATACAGCCCGAGCAGCTGTGTTTGCGCTCCCCGTGGCCAGCGCCGCGCGCACTTCGCCCACGAGCGGGCGAGATTGGGATTGCCGGGCACATCGCCAAAGGCGTGGCGCATCAGATCCCCAGCCTCGGGGGCGTGGCGCTCTGACATGCGCATACCCAGCTCGGGGGTGAACACGAGCTTGGTTGCGTGGCTGAGAACCCGATCAACGCCGGGGATCGAGCCGCCGACCGTGGCCAGCCGCCAGGCTTCGCGGCGACGCACGTACTCGACGGGCCGGTGCAAGCGGTTGGGCATCAGCACGAGCCGACCGGGCCGCAGCAGGCCGGTCATGACGGCGTGCAACAGGATCTCCGCGCCCGCGTCGTGGCCGACCACGAGCGGGTTTGGGCCGAGCACGTCGGCGGCGAACCCGCTCATCACCTCCGCAAACCAGTCGAGCGTGTAGGGGTGGCGCGGGCGATCCTCGGAGTCGCCGTGCAGGGGCAGGTCTGGAATCACGACGCGGTGGCGCTCGGCGAGCCGCTCGACGACCGGCTCCCACTCGCGATGAGACAGCAGAGCGCAGTGCAGCAGCGCAAGCGGCGGGCCTGTGCCGACCTCGCGATAGGCGACGCGGGCGCCGTCGGAGTGGTGGTAGAGGCGGAGCCTCATCGGAAGCGTGTCGCGCACGGCCACGCTCCCATCGTATGGGGGTGCTCCACGTTCTCCAGGAAAGTCGGCGAGCGCACGACGCGTCGTCCTCACCCGTCCGTCGGGCCACACGGATGCGCTCCTGCGGATGCAAGCGATATCCCAGGATGCACCTTGTGTTGCGCAGCTTGTGGCAGTGCTTGCCAAAGCTCAACATTGCTGCACATGAGCACTGTCCGCACGAACGCCGCCGCCGCGCTCTTGGGGGTGAGCCCCAACACGCTGCGCAGCTGGGAGAGCCGCTTCGGCTACCCCGCACCCCGGCGCACCGAGGGTGGGCACCGCCAGTTCGAGCTCAGCGAGATCGAGGCGCTCAAGCAGGCGTTTGCCGAGACCGGTGACATCTCCTCGGCGATCTCCGTGGCACGCGAGCGCGGCGAGGGACCTTCGACGCCGGCCCGGTTGCGCGCAGCGTTCACCGCGTTCAGCGAGGAGCAGGCCGACCGTTTGATGGAGGAGAGCATGGCGGTGCGCTCGGTCGAGCGCACGGTCGAGACGGTCCTGTTGCCGGCCGTCGAAGCGCTCGCACCCGGCGACCTGACTTTTCCCCGCGACCCTGCGCACATCGGCGATCGCGAGGCCCCGTCCGGCGGCGGGTTCGCCGGCTCGCCGGAGTACTGCTTTGCGTGGCGCTATGCAACCGGCTGGCTGGCGGCCGCCCAGCGCGTTGCGCCACCCTCCACTCGCGACGAGGGCGTGTTGATCTTCGATGCCAGCCAGAGCATGGACATGGACGGCCTGTATGTACAGACGCTGGAGTTGTTCCTCAGGCGCGCGGGCCTGCGCGTGTTGACGTTGCCGGTCGAGCTCGACAGCACCCGCGTGGGGAGCGCGCTGCGTGCGCTGCACCCGCGGGCGATGGTCCTGGGCGGGCACTGCGCATCGCTGGACGCCATCGGACGTGTCGTGTACGCGACGCGCCAGAGCGGCGGCGACCTTCAGGTGTTCGACTATCGCGGGGCATTGCCCGACACCGGGGCGAGCACGGTCACTCGCATCGGCCCCGAACCGTCGGAGGCGGTGCGGATGTTGCGCGAGCAGCTTGCGAGCTCCGCGCCCAGCGCGCGAATCGCGTCGCCGACACCGCCGGCGTCCGTAAGCGCCGCCGCTTCCTAGCCGCCACGGCGCGCACCTACAATGGGGCGCCCGTGACCGCTCCACCGAGACACCCCTTGATACCGCCGCGCGAGGTGGACGCGCGCCAGGAGCTGCCCGAGCTCGAGCAGCAAGTGCTGGAGCGCTGGCGCGAGCGCGACGTGTTCGGCGAGTCGCTGCGCAACCGCGACGGGGCCGAGCAGTGGGTGTTCTACGAGGGGCCCCCCACCGCCAACGGCCGGCCCGGCTCCCACCACGTGCTCTCGCGCGTGTTCAAGGACATCTATCCGCGCTACAAGACGATGCGCGGCTATCGCGTGGAGCGCAAGGGCGGCTGGGACTGCCACGGGCTGCCCGTCGAGATCGCGGTCGAAGAGAAGCTCGGGATAAAGAGCAAGACCGAGATCGAGCAGTACGGAATCAAGGAGTTCAACGAGCAGTGCCGCAACTCCGTGTTCGAGTACCTGGAGGAGTGGGACCGCCTGACCGAGCGGATCGGCTTCTGGGTGGACCTCGAGCACGCCTACAGGACGCTGGATGAGAGCTACATCGAGTCGGTGTGGTGGGCGCTGAAGACGATCAGCGACAAGGGGCTGCTGTACGAGGGGCACAAGGTGGTGCCCTACTGCTACCGCTGCGGCACGGCCCTCTCCTCGCACGAGGTGGCGCTGGGGTACAAGGACGTGGTCGACCCGTCGGTGTATGTGCGCCTGCCGATCACCGTCGATCGCGGTCCGCTGCGCGCAGGCGACGCGCTGCTGATCTGGACGACGACGCCGTGGACGCTGCCGGGGAACGTCGCGGTAGCTGTGGGCCCAAGCATCGAGTACGCGCGCGCGAAGCTGGGCGATGAGACGCTGGTCCTCGCGGCGGCGCTTGTCGAGAGAGTGCTCGGCGAGGACGCGCAGATCCTCGACCGCTTTCCGGGCCGCGCCCTGATCGGCGAGCGGGTCGAGCAGGGTGGCGAAAGCGACGGGACAGGCAGCGACGAGGGGGGCGGGGAGACCGACGGCGCACGTATGGGCGCGTTCTACAAGTCACCGATCTTTCCCACCGACGGGCGCGGTAACGCCGGCGCGCCGATCATCGCCGGCGACTTCGTGACAACCGAGGACGGCACCGGGCTCGTGCACATCGCGCCCGCGTTCGGCGAAGACGACTTCCGAGCCGCCGTCGCTGCTCACGTGGGAGCGATCGACCCGGACAAGCCGCACAGTGTCTTCAACCCGGTAGCCCCTGACGGCACATACGGAATGAACGTGCGCAGCCACGACGGCGGCTCCTATCAGGGCAGGCTCGTCAAGGACAAAGAGCTGACCGAGGAGCTGATCGCCGACCTCGACGCGCGCGGGCTGCTGTTTCGCCGCAGCGACTACGAGCACTCCTACCCCCACTGCTGGCGCTGCGACACGCCGCTGATCTACTACGCCAAGCCCTCCTGGTACATCGCCACCTCCAAGCTGCGCGAGCGCATGATGGCCGCCAACGAGACGATCAACTGGTACCCGCCGCACATCAAGCACGGGCGCTTCGGCGACTGGCTGTCCAACAACGTCGACTGGGCGCTCTCGCGCGAGCGCTACTGGGGCACGCCGCTGCCGGTGTGGCGCTGCGAGGCCGGGCACACGCTCACGATCGGGTCGTTCACCGAGCTGGAGCAGCTCTCGGGCACGACCCTCGAAGATCACCACCGGCCCTACGTGGATGAAGTGGTGCTCCCGTGCCCCCACGAGCACGACCCTCTATCCATCACATCGACCGACGGCGAGTCACACGAGCAGCCCGGCGCGTCCAAGGGCGCGGTGTGCGGCAAGCCGATGAAGCGAGTGCCCGAGGTCATCGACGTGTGGTTCGACTCCGGCTCGATGCCCTTCGCCCAGCACCACTATCCCCACGAGCACGCCCAGCAGTTCCAAAAAGAATTCCCCGCCGACTTCATCTGCGAGGCGCTCGACCAGACGCGCGGCTGGTTCTACTCGCTGCTGGCGGTCTCGACGCTGCTGTTCGACAAGTCTTCCTACGAGAACGTGGTGTGCCTCGGCCTGATCCTCGACGCCGACGGCCAGAAGATGTCGAAGTCCAAGGGCAACACCGTCGAGCCGTGGCAGGTACTCGACAAGTACGGCGCCGACGCGTTCCGCTGGTACTTCTTCACCTCCAAGCAACCGTGGGACGGCTACCGCTTCTCCGAGGAGGCGATCGGCGAGGGCGTGCGTCTGTTCCTCAAGCAGTTGTGGAGCACCTATTTCTTCTACGCGCTCTACGCAAACGCGAACGTTCAAGAGCTGACCAACGCGAATGACACAGCGATCACCGATCTGGATCGCTGGGCGCTGTCGCGCGCGGCGGGAACTGCCGCGGTGGTGGCCGAGCGCCTGGACGCCTACGACGCGACAACCGCCGGGCGCGCCATCGCAGAGCTCGTGGACGACCTGTCCAACTGGTACGTGCGCCGCTCACGCCGACGCTTCTGGGACGGCGACGCGGGCGGCATTCGCGACCTTGCGCGAGTGCCTGCTGATCGTCTCCAAGCTGCTCGCCCCCTTCTGCCCGTTCGTGGCCGATGAGATCTACGACAACCTCGACGGCACGCTTGCAAGCGTGCACCTGTGCGACTTCCCCGTGGGCGATGTGCTGCCGGCGCGTGACGAGTCGCTGGAGCAGGCGATGGCAACCGCGCGCGAGACCGTGCGCCTCGGCCTGGGCGCCAGGGCGCAGGCGAAGATCAAGGTGCGCCAGCCTTTGGCTGAGGCGGTTGTCGTGGCCGACGGCCGCGAGCGCGCGGCGATCGAGCGCCTGGTGGAGATCGTGCGCGAGGAGCTCAACGTGAGCCAAGTGCGCTTTGTCGAGGCCGCGGACGAGCTGGGCGAGTACGAGCTCAAGGCCAACTACCGCACTTTGGGTCCGCTGTTCGGCAAAGACATGCCGCTCGCGGCGAAGGCGCTCGCGGCGCTCGACCCAGCTCGCGTGGCGGCCGCTGTGCGCGGTGGCGGCGGTATCGGGATCGCCGTCGGCGATCGCGAGCACACGCTCACCGAGCAGGACGTGATCCTGACGATGAAGGCGCCCGAGGGCTACTCGGTCGAGCGCGAGGGCGCGCATGCGGTAGCGCTCGACTTGACGATCGACGACTCGCTACTGCGCGAGGGGCGCTCGCGCGAGATCGTGCACGCCGTGCAGAACGCTCGCAAGAGCGCGGGCCTGGAGGTCGAGGACCGCATCGCGCTGGTCCTCGGCGGGGACACGGCCCTAATGGACGCCGCGCGCGAGCACGAGGCGTATGTCAGCGGCGAGACGCTTGCCGTCAGTCTGGTCTTGGGCGATGGCGATGCGGCCGCGATGGACTATCGCGAGCAGACCGAGATCGAAGGGCTCGCGCTCGAGATCGGCCTCAATCGGGCAGGTTGACGTTAGACACCTCGCAGCATGCCCTCGACCAAGTCGGCGGCTACCACGGGGGCATCCAAGATGTCTTGCTCCCAAAGGCGAACTACCCGCCACCCGTCTGCGGTGAGCTGGTCGGTCACTTCGAGATCCCTTGTCATTGTCCGACTTATCTTGGCCACCCAAAACTCCTTGTTAGTCGGAAAGAGATCGTCTAGCTTTGCGAGACCGCGACGTTTGTGAGCGTTACCGTGCCAGAAATCGCCATCAACAAAGACCGCGACACTCCGCTTGCGGACGACTATGTCAGGACAGCCGAGAACGTCTTTGGCGTGCAAGCGATATCGGACACCACGAGCATGCAGCTCGCGGCGAAGAACTAGCTCAGCTAGCGAGTTCTTGTTCTTGACCGCCGCCATCATCCGCGAGGTGACGGCGGGATTTCGACGATCTGGTGGCATGCGCTGGACGAAGCGTCCCCGCAAGCTTATCCGCGATTTGCGTGGCCATGAGGCGCCCCAAGGGGACCGGGACCGCGTTTCCGATCTGGCGCATGGCCTCGCTGCGCGAGCCAGCAAAGCCATAGGAGTCCGGAAATCCCTGCAGACGAGCGCACTCTCGAACCGTGAGGTAGCGGTGCGTACCATTCGAACGCACAAGTACATGCTCGCCGCCAGGGACACCGTGGACCCCCGCCTTGATGGTCTTAGCCGGCCAGTCGAGCCGGTTGCCGGTGTGCCCCGCGTACAGGCGCGCGCCAGGAACACCCACATGATTCGCGACAGTCGGGTGCTCACGTCGATCGACAGGCTCTGGAAGCCCTATCAGAGCGTCACGAAGCGTCCGCCATCTAGCCTCGGTCGAGTCACATTGAGCGAGGCGGGCTCGCTTGGATTCCGAAAGACTCGGAATTACTTGAGGTGAGATCCTATGCTCCTCCCAGTAGGAGCCATCGATTTGGGCACGGAGCAACGCGTCCCGGCTATGGCTTGGCGCGGGCCACTCCCATTCGACGCCGAGATCTTCGCGAAATCCGATGATGAGCACCCGGTAACGGTTCTGCGGCAGACCATAGTCAGCGGCGTTCACGAGCCTGAAGTGGACCACGTAACGATCGCTCTCCGATCCAACCGACCGAGGTTTTAGACGCTCGAGCCGCGCCTTATGGCGCTCCCATGTCTCTTGGGGCCTGGGAGACCGGTAGGGCTCGCTCAGCTGATCCAAGATGTACTCGAAGTACGGCCGAAACGACTCTCGCAGCAGTCCCCGAACGTTCTCCAGTAGGAAGGCCCGCGGTCGAAGCTCGCGTAGCGCGCGAAACACTTCGGGAAAGAGATTGCGGCGATCCTGATCGCCGCGATGCCGGCCGCCAAGCGAGAAAGGCTGACAGGGCGCTCCACCCGCCAGCAAGTCCACGCGGCCAGCAAATGGGGTCCAGTCAATGGCGGCAACGTCGCCAGCCAGCAGCGGCCATCTCTCGTCACCTGGTTCGGTATCAAGATCGTTCGCGACATTCGCTCGCAGCGTGTTGCACGCGTGCTGATTTAGCTCATTCACAAGCAGATGCCGGAAGCCGGCCTCGTGGACTCCAAGCGCAAGGCCTCCACCACCAGCAAAGAGCTCTATCGAGGCACCGACGTTCGAGGCGGTCGCGGCGTCAACCGACCGCCGGGCCAGCTCGAAACTCAGAGACATCGTGGTGACCCTACCGGCGATTTCGGCGGAAGCCGAGTTTGACAACATGCCTCATATTTTAGCAGACAATTGTCTACAGAAGCACCTCACTGCATCCTTCATCGCGATATCAGGTCCCCGAGTCTCCCGTCTCGACAGAGACATCCGTGGCCGTGGCGTCAGCGAGAGTCGGGGGCTCGCCGGGTTGGGGGGGATGCGCCTCAAGGTGCTCAGAGAGCAAACGCCGGATGTCAGTCAGGGACAACCGTGGAGACCGACCGTCGGCAAACGACCGACCCGGATGCAGAGTGTCCCACAGCGACTTTTGTTGACCGGCGCGTCCAGTAGTTCCCCCAGGTTTCCCGCCAGGGGCGTGAATGCCGAAGCCATCAACCACACCGTTCCATAGCGGCCGATAGTGACCTATAAGCAAACGCTCCGCCAGCGGGATCCAAATATCATCGACCACGAGGTAGCGACACCGAAAGTCATCACTTTGCAGGTTCGTCGCGTCGCCGACCGATTTGGCGTGCTCACGCAACCTCTGATGAAGCTTTGCTCCAGGGGAGGCGTCTAGCCCGACAAGCCCCTTCCGAGCACCCGGCGGCATCGCCTTGCCCACGTAGATTGGCCACTCACAGTTGGGTAGCGCAACTCGCTCGTAAGCATCGAAGTCACCCTGATAGTAGATCGCGTAGATGCCAGCCCCGTCGAAACGCTCGGGCGCAAGCGGTTCGCACGGACTGAGCAAAAGCGCCCGTCCAACACTGCGACCAAGCTCTACACGATCCAGAGGATTGAAGGCGTGGCGACTCCCCGACACCGCCGCAGCATAAACGGCGAAGGCGACACCCTACGCCGCGGTTAGCACCGAGCCAGCTCTGACTCGATCTTCTTCTTGGGGTACGCCCCCACCACCGTCTTCACGGCCTGCCGCCCTTGAACAGGATCATCGTCGGAATCGACAGCACCTGGAAGCTGGCTGCCGTCTGCTGGTTCTCATCGACGTTCAGCTTCACGATGCGCAGGTCCTCGCGCTCGGAGGCGATCTCCTCCAAGACGGGGCCGACCACGCGGCAAGGCCCACACCAGGGAGCCCAGAAGTCGACGAGCACGGGCTTCTCGGACTCGACGACCTCGGCCTGGAAGTTGGCGTCGGTGACTTCGTTGAGGGTGCCTGCCATGGGATTCTCCTATCGGGTGGCCGTCGTCTCGTTGCGGTCCGATGCTCGTCCTCGCCGAACCGCCCAACACTCACTATACAAAGTAAAGGGACGTCGTCAAATCCGAGTCGAGACCCGTGACTCAGAGGAGTCCGCTCCCCCTGGAGCCGCGCCGCGTCGCTCTGCGTGGACCGAGCACTCTGCGCGGTGGAGTGCTCGGCACGGGTGGCTGACGACCGAAGCGCAAGCGCGGCACGAGCCACATCGCCTCAGCCGCGATCCACCACGACATCTTGCTCTGCCCGAGCTCGCGGTCTTTGAACACGATCGGCACCTCCACCACCCGGAAGCCCGCCCGCGACGCGCGGTAGGTGAGCTCGACCTGAAACGCATAGCCCTGGGAGCGCACGCTGTCGAAGTGGATCGCTTCCAGCACCTCGCGCTTGAAGCACTTGAAGCCACCCGTCAGGTCGCGCACGCGCAAACCGAGCACCAGGCGCGCATACGTGGAGCCGCCCTCGCTGATGAAGCGCCGCAACAGGCTCCAGTCGACCACCCCACCACCGGGCACATAGCGCGAGCCGAGCGCCAGATCGGCGCCCGCCGCCGAACCGCCGCGAGCAGGCGCGCGAGATCGGCGGGATCGTGAGAGAAGTCGGAGTCCATCTCCATCACATACGCCGCGCCGTGCTCCAGCGCGTAGCGGAAGCCGGCCAAGTACGCGGGGCCGATCCCGTTCTTCTCGGTGCGATGCAGCACCTCGACCTGCTCGCGCTCGCTTGCCAGACCGTCCGCGATCTCACCCGTTCCGTCGGGGGAGCCGTCGTCCACGATCAGGATCTTGTAGACGCCGTCGTTCGCGCCCGCGAGCACGTTGCCGGCGGCGTTCACGATCGCCTCGATGTTCTCGGCCTCGTTGTAAGTGGGGAGTATCAACCACGGTACGTCGGTCACGAAGCGTCGTACCCTAGAGCGTGTTGAGGAATCGCGCAACGCCGCTGGCGGCACTGGGGGGAACCATCGCGAGCATCGCGCTCGCGCTTGCCTGCGTGCCGTGCGCCCATGCCGCACAACCGCCGCCGAGCGCAGCGCAGCCAACCGCCGGCACGCCCCTGAGCGCAGCGCAGTTGAGCTCCTACATCGACCATGTGGCAAGCGCGTGGGTGCCCTACACGAGTGCCGACCGGACTGGTCGCAGACCCCCTGAATCCCGACGACACCGGCGACAACTACGGCGTGATCATGCTCGCCGACGTGATGCTCAAGATCGCCCGCCAAACGGAGCGACAGCGCACTTGAAAGCGCCGGCGTGCGCATCATCGACTCGGCGCTCACGCTGCCGGTGCCAAGCGACCCGTTCAACCTGCTCGCGATCGCCGCGGTGATCCACGACGGGCGCAGCGGCAAGTTCTCCACGGCTGCGTGGCAACAGCTCGCCGGGCCGCTCGAGCTCCTCGCCGGACAGATCGGCCCCCCCACGGGTGCCAACTGCCTGGTCGAACTCGGCTGCTACAGCAACTGGCGCCTGGTGTGGTCGGCCGGAGCCGCGCTGCTGGGAGCCGACCAGCTCGCGGGCGAACCCGGGACGCTCGCGGGCGAAAGCGCGTATGTGGCAGCCCAGATCAAAGCCGACCTCGGGCTGGCCCTCGAATACGCGGGCGCGCCAATGCGGATGAGCCCGAGCGCCGGCGGACCCGCGCGCGAGCTGTCGGACCCCGGTGCGGAGCCCTCCGCGTACGAGCTGTTCTCGAGCTTCATGCTCGAGCTCGTCGGCGAATTCGACCCGAGCGTGATCACCCCGGCGGTGGCAAGACTGCGCGCCGAGGCCGACCGCTACGCGCTCGACATGATCGCCCCCGACGGCCAGCTCTCGCTGGCGGGACGCTCGCTTGACCAGTCGTGGGTGCAGGCGGCGGCGGTCGCGCTCGGAGCGAGACGCGCCGCGCTCGAACCGGCGACCGCCGGCGTGTGGCGCGCGTTCGCCGACCGTGCGCTCTCCTACCTGCTGGGCTCCTACCCGCTCCAGCTCGACGGCCTGCTGCCGATCGTGCCGGGACTCGATCTGGACTGGAGTCAGTCGATCATGGACGGCTATGCGGCGCTCAACCAATACGAGGGTCTGACGCTGTGGCTGCTCTCCGACGCGCTCGAACGCTGGCCGAGCGTGCAGGCGCCGCGAACCTCGCTGCCGGTCGACGGCGAGAGCCTGCTCGCCGACGATCTCGCCTCCAGCGGCCTGGTGTGGGGTCGCGCGGGCGACGTGTGGTGGGAGCTCAGCGGACGCTCCACCAGCAGCGATCCGCGCGAGGCGCAGGGACTCGTCGCGGTGAAGGTGGACCACACCAGCGGCTGGCGCGACCTGCTGGCGCTGCGTCCAATCCAGCACGGACAGTCGAGCGTGTGGACGCTCACGCTGCCCTCCAAAGCAACCGCCACCCCAACCTTCCACGAGGTCCGGGGAACAGCCGGCGCCACCGTGCTCAGCGGAACCTACAGACGCCCCGACGGTCGCATCGTGGGGCACGTCACCTGGAAGCTCCACACCACCCCCACCGGGATCGAGCTGAGCATGAGCGTGCCCGCGAAGGCCGCGCTGCACACCACTCTGTGGCTTGCGGGCGCAACCCGTCTGTCGAGCCCCAACGCGAGCCAAACGCCCGGCGCATGTCTCGTAACCGCCTCCGGGCGCGCGTGTCCGGTGACGATCTACTGGCACCGCACGCGCACCGCAACGCTCGAGCTCAGCGCGTAGGGCCGGCTCAAAAGATCTTTGGGATCGATTTCTGGATGCCGCGGTGCAGTTCTTTGGCGACCACCAGCAGCGCCGGGCGCGCGGCGCCATTGGAGCTCACGAGCCCAGCATCCCAGGTGGCCTTTTTGGCGCTCTTTGGAGTCCCTGGTGAGCGCCAGTGGTAGTAGTAGACCCTGGTGATGCGCGGGCTGAGACGCGCGAGGCTGAAGATGTTCTTGGCGACCCGCGCCGCGTACGCGACGCCGTGGTCGATCAGCTTGCCTTTGAAGCGCCACCACACGACTCCCCCAACCTCGCTGAACCACACCTGCCCGCGGGTAGCCGCCAGGAACCTCTCGACCAGCGCCGGATTGTCGGTGGCGGCGCTGTTGTAGGGATTGAACGGCCAGATCTTTGGATACGGGCGCGCGGTCTGCAGGAATTCCGCGACCCAAGCCTCCACGTTGCCGTCGGAGTCGAGGATGTCGGGCGCCGTGATCTCACAGCCAGGGCAGTGTGAGGCAAGCTCGTTGTAGTACTCCGCCGCGAGCTTTGGGTGATGCTCAGTGGGCTGCGTGGCGTGCGTCGCCTCATCCCACGGGGAGAACTCGTTCACCCACGGGAACGTCCTTTCTGAACTTCAGGAACGCCTTCAGGTACTGCGCCGGGCTTGGGCCAATGTTGTTGTTGTCGGCATGCTGGAAGGTTATGAACGGAATGATGTGGTAGGCGTGCTTGACCGCATCGAGCCATTCCCTGGCTTCGGCGAGCTCGCGCGGCACGAGCGCCACGTTCCATGGCAACACGTCGCGCGCGAGATAGATGTCGAGCTCCCGCACGCGCGGGTCGGAGAACGTGCGCGGTTCGTAGTCGGCCAGCCCGAAGCGAAACGACGGCGCGGCGGCGCGGTGGGCGGTGGGCGTGCCTGACTGGCGTGCTGCGGGAGTGCGCGATTTCGCGTGCGCGGAGAACGCGCTACCCGCCACCGCAAGGCCCCCCAGAGCGAGGCACGCCAGCAACACGACGAGCCGTCGTAGAGCGGAAGTTGAAGGCATTCGCCCAAGTATCATTACAGCCAATGAGTCGCCGGCGCGCCGCTTTCCTGGCGGGACTGATCCTCTGGGGAGCGCAAACCGCCACAACCGCGGCGAGCCCCACCAAAGCCACAACGCCGCCGGTCGTGCGCTCGGCGCTGATCGCACGCTCTCCATTCGGGCTCTCGATCGAGTATCCGCTGCTCGAGCGGGCACTCGGCAGTGGGCCGTGCCCAAGCCCGGCGATGATCGAGCTGCTGCGCGAACTCGGCTCGCCGTCGTTGCGCGTCGGTGGGGACTCACAGGACCTGGCCGGTGTGAGCGGGACGAACGGGACGAGCGGCCCATTTCGCTACGTGATCCCCCCGTCCTTCTGGACCACGCTCGGCTGCTTGGCACGCGAAACCGGCATTCAGGTCACGGTCGGGCTCAACTTCGGGCAAGCCACGACGGCCGACGATCAGGTGACGATCGCGGCCGCCGAGCAGGCGATACCCGCCGAGCAGCTGAGCTTCTCGCTCGGCAACGAGCCCGATCTCTACACGATCAGCCACGTGCTCCCCAACGAACCCGAATTCACGGTGCCCGCGTTTCGCCCACCCACTTGGACAGCTGACGAATACGTGAGCGAATGGAAGACCAGGCGCGCGGAACTCGGCGCGATCCCCATCGAAGGACCTGACCTCGCCGGGAGCGCCTGGAAGCAGCAGATCGGCGTGATGCTGCGCGAAGACCCGCCCGATCAGATCGACGCGCACATCTACCCCACCGTCGCCTGCGGCCCGCAACCAACGGCGACCGCTGCGCGCCTGCTCTCTGAGCATTCGAGCGTGGGCCTGGTCGAAAAGCTCGCCTGGCTGGTGGAAGCCGCACACGCGGTTGGGCGCCCGGCGATCATCTCGGAGAGCAATAGCGCCTCGTGCGCGGGCAAGCCGGGGCTGTCGAACACGCCGGTGGCGAGCGTGTGGGCGGCGCGTTTTGTGCTCGGGACGCTGCTGTCTGGCTTCCAGCAGGTGCGCTTCCACTCGGCCGGCACCAGCTATGACCCGTTCGTGTTCGACGCGGATGGCGCGATCGTGCACGAGCCGCTCGCAACCGCCCTGTTCTTCCTGCACCGCTGGCTGCCGGTTGGCAGCCGCATCGCCTCGGCGAGCACCAACCACTCGCCCGTGTTCAGCGTGAACGTCGTGCACGGCTCCTCGAGGAGCGTGATCGTAACCTCGTTCTCCGCTCACACGATGACGCTTCCGATCGCGATCGAAGGTGCGCGCGCGCGCGTGAGCACCGACATGCTCACCACGACGAGCACCGGGGACGCGCACGGCTCGCTGCCGGTGCTCGCACACAAGGTGCGATTGAAGCTCCAGCCCAACACGGTTGTGGCACTCAGGACCAACTGAGCATGGCCGAGCAGTCCAACGCGGCGATCGCCGATGCGCTGGAGGAGCTCGGTGACCTGTATGAGCTCGACGGCGCGATCGTGCACCGCGTGCTCGCCTATCGCACCGCCGCACGCTCGGTGCGCGAGGCGCCCGTGTCGGTTGCGGAGCTGGCGCGTGCCGGGCGCGCGAGCGAGCTTGCGGGCGTCGGCGCGACCTTGCAGGAAAAGATCCTCGCGCTGATCGACACAGGCACGATCCCCGCGGCGGAGAAGCTCCGCGCGAAGATCCCGGCGGGACTGATCGCGATCACGCGGCTGCCTGGGCTAGGTCCCAAGCGCGCGCGGCTGCTGCACTCAGAGCTGGGAATCGACTCGCTCGAGACGTTGCGCGAGGCGGCACTGGCACAACAATTGCGCACGGTGCGCGGCCTCGGCGCGAAGTTCGAGACCAGCGTGCTGGAAGCCCTCGAGAAGCTCGGCGATAGCCCGAATGTGCGAGCCGACCCGCGGCTGTTGCTCCCGAAGGCACTGGAGCTCGGCGAAACGCTGGCGGCGGGACTGCGCGAGCACGGCGGTGAGGGCACCGAAGTGCTGGTCGCCGGCTCAGCGCGGCGGATGGCCGACAGCGTGAAGGACATCGACCTGATTGCGGTCACCCGCAAACCGGTGACGCTCGCACGGAGCCTCGCCGAGCTCGCGGAGATCGAGAGCGTCGCCTCCGCCGGGAGAGCCGGCGCGAAGGCGCGCACCCACTCGGGCGTGAGCGTGGACCTGCGAATCGCCAAGCCGAGCCAACTCGGCAACCTGTTGCAGCACTTCACCGGCTCGGGCAAGCACAATGCGGCGCTGCGCGAGGCCGCGGTGCGCAAAGGCCTGCATGTGTCTGAGTACGGCGTCGATGACGGTGCCAAGGTCACCACGTGCGCGAACGAGCAGGAGGTCTACGCGCTGCTCGGCCTCTCCTATATCGAGCCCGAACTGCGCGAGGACCGCGGCGAGCTGGCCGCGGCGGCCCTCGACGGCGATGCGGCACTCCCCGAGCTGATCGCGATCGATGACATCAGGGGTGACCTGCACTGCCACACGGTCGCCTCCGACGGGCGCAACACGATCGAGGAGATGGCGCTCGCCGCACGCGCACGGGGCTATGAGTACGTGGCGATCACCGACCATTCCGCCACGCACGGTTTCGGCGACGACGTCAGCCCCGAGCAGCTGCTGCGCCAGATCGAGCACGTGCGCGAAGCCGACGCGAGCATCGAGGGGATCCGGGTGCTGGCGGGCAGCGAGGTCAACATCCTGCCCGACGGCTCGCTCGACTACGAGGACGACCTGCTGGCCCAGCTCGACTGGGTGATCGCGAGCGCGCACACCTCCTTCGCGATGGGCGAGCAGGCGATGACCGAGCGCATGATCACCGCCACCGAGCATCCGCTGGTCGATGCGATCGGCCATCCCACCGGCCGGTTGATCGAGCGGCGCGAGCCCTACGCGCTCGACGTGCACGCGCTGATCGACGCGGCGGCGCGCACGGGGACGATGCTCGAGATCAACGCCAACCCCGACCGTCGCGATCTCAACGACATCAACGCGCGCGCGGCGGCGCAGGCCGGAGTGCGCATCCTGATCGATTCCGACGCGCACGGTGTGGAGCGCTTCGATGTGATGCGCTGGGGAATCGCGACCGCGCGGCGTGCCTGGCTGACGACGCGGGACGTCGCCAACACGCGCACGTGGGCGGAGTTCTCAAAGCTACGCAAGCAAGCGCGGCAGTAGCTGCTCGGCGACGATCCTGTCGGCCTCGACGCGACGAAATGGCGTGAGCGCTTCCAGCGCACGCTCGGCGTAGTCCGCCCGAGGATCGTCAAGCGCTGTGCGGATCGCGCCGGCGAGGTCATCGCTAACGAGGCGCTCGTCCAGAGCGCGTGCGATCGGCAGCGCGGCGTAGGGCCCAGGCGAGGGCGTGGTGACGAGCACGCAGCCGTCGGCGAGCGCCTCCAGCTGCGCCGCGCCGTAGTCCTCGCGCCGCGCCGCGCACACGAACACGCGTGTGCGGCGCAGCAGAGCACGGTATTCGGGCTGGGGCAGCATCGAGACAACCCGCACTCCCTCGGCGGGCAACGCGTAGCCGAGTCTGCTCAGCTCCTCGTGGGACACGCCGACCACGTAGAGCTCCTCGCCGGGCTTGCGCGCCTGACTCCACGCGCGCAAGATCCGGTCGAGACCCTTCTTGGCGGGGTTCGCGGCATATGTGAGCGCCGCGATCTCGCGCGACGGGGTTGGTGCCGCGGTGTCCTCGTGCCCACTCACGTCACCGGACGGCCTCACACCACCGGACAACCTCACACCACCGGACGCCCCCGGGCGGCCGGACAGATCCGCTTCGCCCTGCGACTCAACCGGCACGGGCAGCACGAGCGCATGACCGGCGCGCACGGCCGGCGGGACCTCACGCAGCCCGCCCTCGCTCAGCGGGAGCAGCAGCGGCGCTGCACGCAAACGGCGTGCCTCCAGCGGACGCTGCCAGAGACCGTGACGGCCAGGGCGGTTGGCGGCGGCTGGCGCGTCGAAGCGGATCGCACCGGGGCGCGGCCACAGTAGTGCGGCGGTGGTGCTCGAGTAGATCACCGCCCGCGCGGCTGTGCGTGCGAGCGCCTCGCGCGCCGCGGTGCGTGCAGCACGCGCCCACGCAAGGTCGGTGAGCATCAGCGTGCGCACCTCGCGCGGTGGTCGCGCGCGCGCCATCTCCGCGCTTGCGCCTGCTCGGCGCAACGAGTCAAGCAGCTCCTCATCGGCGGCGCGCAGTCCACCGGTGGAGCCCAGCGAGACGATCAGCACATCGATTCCATCCGCGCCAAAGCCGCCGGCGTGAGGGCGATCGACCACCGAAGCTCCCTGCTCAGGTCGTGGCGCCATCGATGCGTTCCGGGCGCAGCGCCTTGAAGCCAGGCGTGCGTCCCAGCGCGATTGCACGCAACGGAGAGGTGCGCAGCACATGGAAGCGCGCGCCGTCGCGCTCCTCGATCGCCGCCACGGCGGCGTCCTGTCGGCGCCACCACAACGCGAGCGCGATCGCGAAACCAGCACCGATGCTGGGAATCTGCGGTGCGAGAAACGCGAGCCCACCCGCGACCACAGTGAACAGCAGAAGCGGCCACAGGCGGTTAAGCAGGGTGGCGCCCGGACGGTACTCGGGCAGCGCGGTACTCGTCTTGGCCTCGCGCAGCAGGCGCGCGATCGGAGGATGCACCTCCGCGCGGCGCCCGAGCCACAACCCGATCGCGGAGGCGAGGACCCACCAGCCGACCGAGATTGGCACGATCGTGGGATCCGAGGACGGCGCGGCGGAGAGCACGGTGACGATCACAAGCGCTGTGGCGGCGGCGGCGCTGAGCAGGACGGTCGCCCTGAGGAAATCTACGAAGTGCACGCCTCGTGTTAGAGGAGCGCCTCGAGCAGCCCACGCACGCCGCTCTGGCCGTCGATGATGAGATCGGCCTGCTCGGCAAGCGCAGGTGGGGTCTCCTCCGAGCCGACCGCCACGCGCACGGCCAGCTCGAGCATGCCGGCCTCGACCAGTTCGCTCAGCGCGCGAAACGCGTCGACGTCGGTGCTGTCATCGCCCACATACAGCGCGCGCTTGATCGGCGGCCCGTTGTTGACGTCGATCGCGCTCCGCAGCAGCGCGCTCACACCGAGACCCTTGTCGAGCGCCACCGGCGGGCGTACCTCCAGCACCATGCGACCCCAGTGCACCGCGAAGCCCTCCTGCTCGGCGCGCTCGGCGATCGCGCGCACGAGCGCCGCCGCCGCTTGCTCGTCAGGCGCACCGCGCCAGTGAAACGCGGCGATCGCCTCCTTGTCCTCGCTGCGCACACGCGCGCGCTGGTGCTCGGGCGTGTAGACGCGCCGGGCGAACTCGCGCACGCGCTCCGACCAGGCCGTCAGCTCGGGGTCGAGCTCTGGGCGGGTGGCTCCGGGGCGCAGCAGCTCGCCGCCGTGGTTGCCGATGTACGCGATGCTCCCGATCGCGACGATCTGCCGGGCGGTCGCCGCGCGGCGGCCGCTGACACAGCCCACCAGCCGGTAGCGCTTGGATATCTCGATCAGCAGCGTGCGTGTCGCCTCGGGCACATGCGCGTCGGCGGCATGGCGCACGATCGGAGCGAGCGTGCCGTCGATATCGAGCAGCACGGCTGCATGAGCGGGATCGGAGCGAAGCGGCTCGAGCGCCTCCACGAGTGTCGCAGCCGGGGACACGACCTTTAGTATGGCGCTCTGTGGCGGCGGACCGGTCACACCTTGCACATGACCACTGACCCGGAGCTCCGATCGAGCGGCCACAAGGCACTGAAGCTGGCGGCGATCGGCACCCTCGCGGGCGTCTTCAGCGGTCTGTTCGGGGTGGGCGGCGGGACGGTGATAGTGCCGCTGCTGGTGTTGTGGCTCGGTTACGGACCCCGCGAGGCAACCGGCACCTCGCTCGCGGCGATCGTGTTCATCGCGGGCTTTGCGGCGGCCACGCAGGGCGCGTACGGCAACGTGCACGTGCTCGACGCGGTGCTGATCGGCATCCCGGCGATGGGCGGCGTGTTGATCGGCACGTGGCTTCAGCAGCGGCTTGCCACCCGCTCGATCTCGCTGCTGTTCGCGGTCGTGCTCGTGGCAAGCGCGGTGGAGCTGTTGACGCAATGATCGGCGAGATCGCGATCGGACTGTGCGCGGGGATCGTCGCCGGGCTGCTCGGGGTGGGCGGCGGCGTGCTGTTCGTGCCGGGCCTGGTGATCCTGATGGGTCTCGGTCAGCACCAGGCGGAGGCGACCTCGCTGCTGGCGATCATCCCGGTGGCGATGGTAGGCACGATCAAGCAGGACGGCTACGGCAACGTGCGCCGCAAAGACGCGCTCACGATGGGTCTGCTGTCGCTGGTGGGCGCCGCGGCGGGCGTAGCGCTAGCAAACGCGCTGTCGGGCACGGTGTTGCGCGCGGGCTTCGCGCTGTTGATGGTGCTCGTGGCGATCCAGCTGGTGCGTCGAGCGCTTGGCGAATCCGAGGACAGCGATCCGCCGCAAAGCCGCGGTGGCGATCGGCCGCAAAGCCAATCCTCACGCGGAAATAACCAAACTTCGGCCAATAGCGCCTAGACTGGTGTAGATGGGACTCGACAACCCCCTTCATCTCGCTCTGCTGGTGGTGATCCTGCTGTTGCTGTTCGGCGCGAAGCGTCTGCCGGAGATCGGCCGCTCGCTCGGCAGCGGGATGCGTGAGTTCAAGCAGTCGATCGGTGGCGAGCACCCCGACCAGAACCACAATCAGCAGCCAAACCAGCAACAGGCGACATTGCCTGCCGCGGCGCCACAGGCGCCGGCCCAGACTGCGGCGCAAGCATCGGCGAGCGCATCCGCGCAAGATGCCTTCGCGCAGCGGGACCCCGCTTCTACTGAGCAGCGCTGAATCGGACGAGCGATGCGCGCGAGCGCGGGCATGCACCGCGAACGCATGCGACGTTGCGACGCTCCTACTCGAGAGCTTCTTGAAGCGTGACCGCGAGCTTGGGCGCGATCAAGTCGCTATCGGCCGAGAGGAGCCGACGTCCCGTGCGATTGGCGACCGCCGCATAGGAGGCGTCGTAGAAAGTGAGTTTGTGCTCGAGCGCAAGTGCGGCCGCGGAGTGACGGTCGGTGGAGGTCAGCTCGATCGGGTCGCCGCATATGTCTTCGAGCAGACCCAGCGCAGCGCCGATCTGAACTGCCTCCAGACCTGAGTGTCGTGTGAGTATGTTGCCCACCTCGTAGAAGGCCAGGCTGGTGGTGCGCATCGCGAGGCTTCCGATCGCCGTTCGTGCAAGGTCGCCGTCGGGCTCGCGATCCAGGGGTAGAAACCACTTCAGGGCGATACTCGCATCCACAAGCCAGCCATCGATGGCGATAGGAGGAGCGTTCACCCGTCGCGACGACGCTCGGCGCGAACCAGTTCGGTCGCGTCTATGGGCCCACGCCACTTGCTGGAGAGGCCATCGAGCTCGCTGAGCACTGACCCGCGCTCGCGGCGCAGCAGTCCTAGCTCGCGGCGAGCGCCAGTCTGCAGGATCGCGCTGCGGCTGATGTGACGGCGTTTGGCCTCCGCGTCGAGCGCGCCAAGCAGATCGTCGGGGAGTGAGACCATGACCTTCGCCATCGCAAGCGAGTATAGCCATCTGGCAATACCCTGATTGCAGCCCTCGCGCGGCGGTCAGGCCGACGGCGTGTGCGCGGTGTTGTCTTGCGCCACAACCGCCGGGCGCGCCTCCTGCAAGAGCCCGGCCCCGCAATGCCAGCAGTAGGCGGCCCCACGACTGTGGACGGCGCCGCAGGAGCGGCATTGGCCGTGAACCCCGGCCTCGGCGGCACCTAGCAGCCGTTCCACCTCGCCCAACTCGGCGTCGGCCTTCTGAAGCTCGGCGGCTCTGCGCGAGAGCACGTCGAGGCGATAGTGGTCGCGGACGGCCATCTCAAATGTGAGACCGCCGAGATCCCAGGTGAGCGCGGCAACTTGTTCAGCCAGTTGCAGACGGCGGCTGCGCAGCTCGGCGAGCGATCCGCTTGGCACGGGGGGGCTGGTGGACATCAGCCCCCCGTTTCGATCGGTTTGCCGCCTTCGGTCAGCTTTTCGATTTCCTCCTGGTGCGCCTTGCCCTTGGAGCTGCTGAGTTTGTTGAGCGTGGCGGCGCTGGGTTTGCTCACGGCCTTTGGTTTCGCCGCGGCCGTTTTTTCTGCTTCCTTGACTTCTTTGACTTCCTGCGCTTCGGTGGCGGGCGCACTCTTGCCGGTTGCGGTTTTTGATGGGCTCGAGGGCGTTGTGGAAGTGGGAGTGCTCGTCGTTGGAGCGGATGTCGCCGCGGCGGGCAGACTGCCTTCGATCTTGACGATCGATGCGCCCGGGGCTTTGGATGGGGCGAGCCAGTGTCCCACGAGCAGGCCGATCAGGCCCGCTATCAAGAGCACGGCGATGAGAGCGAACAGGCCTGTGTAGCGGCGCAACCGGCCGACCGCACCGTCGTCCTGGGGGAGCGGCGGCAAGTAGCCCGCGGGGGGCGAGGAGATCGCGATCGGGGCGACGCGCAGATCGTTTTCGGCCTGCAGCACATCGAGGAACGCGAGGCGCACGGGCGAGCAGGGCTGGCCGCACGCCAGGCAGTAGCGCTGGTCGGCGGCCACCGGCGCGCCGCAGTTGGGGCACTTGGCCCCGTCTCCCTCGGGAGGGGTCTGGATCGGATAGACGTTCACGAGCGACCGCCTATCCGAAGGCGCCGCGCACGTAGTCGCGCGTGCGCACCGCGCGCGGCTCCTCGAACACCTGAGCCGTGGTTCCGTACTCGATCAGGTCGCCGAGATACATGAACGCGACCTTGTCGGCCACGCGCTGGGCCTGGGCGAGGTTGTGCGTGACGATCACGACGGCCAGGTCGCGCCGCAGCTCTCCGATCAGCTCCTCGATCACGCCCGTGGAGATCGGGTCGAGCGCGCTGCAGGGCTCGTCCATCAAGAGCACCTCGGGGCGCATCGCGATCGCGCGCGCGATGCACAGGCGCTGCTGCTGGCCACCGGAGAGGCGTAGCGCGGGACGGTCGAGGTCGCCACCGAGCTCGTCGTAGAGACCCGCGCGCTTGAGCGCGTCGATGACGAGCGGCTCCAGCTCGCGCCGGCGCGGCTTCTTGCGCGACTGTTCGCGCAGTGCGAAAGCCACGTTGTCGAAGATCGACATCGGAAACGGGTTGGGCTGCTGGAAGACCATCGCCACACGCGAGCGCAGCGTGGTGTCCTGAAGCGCGTGGACATCCTGCTCGTCGAGCAATATCTCGCCTGAGCGCGAAGCACTGGGGGTCAGCTCGGTGAGGCGGTTGAGCGTGCGCAGCAGGCTCGTCTTGCCGCAGCCGGACGGACCGATCAGCGCCAGCACCTCGCCCTGGTGGATCGACAGCGACACCGAGTTGACGGCACGCTTGGGTGGGTGGGTCCCGTAATAGATGCTCACGTCCTCCAGGCGCAGCCGCTCGGGGCCCTGCGTGGCCAGCGAGGAGCGGATCGCCACTCGCTCCCGCGGGGGCGTCACGGGCGTGGGATGGCGGTCGAGCACGATCGTGCGCACCGGCGGCACAACCGCATCTGCCTTTTCCTCCGCGGGCCCAGGCGGGACGATCGAGTCGGCTCTGCCGTTCGTGCGTAGGGGAGATTCCGCCTCCTGGGGCCAAACGGAGCCGAGCTGACTCCAGGGGTCGAGCAGTGTCTTGTCAGCGCTCATCGAACATATTCTCCATCGGACTAATCAGGATAGTCATGAATAGTAGCGTTGTCAAAGCCGATCGATCGCAGCCCGCCGAGAGGGGCGGGCATATGCAGGTCTCGGGGGCAGCTGGGTTCATAGCCCGCTACCCGTGTCGAAGCCGCTGGAACGCGCGTTGGCGCGGCTGATACGCCCGACGATCCAGTTGAGCAGGAGGATGAACAGCAGCAGCACGAACGCGGCCGCGTAGGCGTTGTTCGCCGACTTGCCTTCGCCAGCGGGCGAGTTGTCGTACACGTAGCTGGTCAGCGTGGAGCCGGTCCCGCGCAGGAAGCCGAGGATCGGGATCGAGCCGACCGGTTCGTTGCGCAGCGACTCGCCGAGCAGGATCAGCACGATCGCGGTGTCGCCGATGATGCGGCTGATGCCGAGCGTGGTGCCGGTGGCGATGTTGGTGCGCACACTCGGGATCAGCACGCGGCGAATCGTCGCGATGCGCGTCTTGCCGAGCGCGAACGCCGCCTCGCGCATGTGCGCCGGCACCGCTTGCAGGCCGTCGCGGGTTGCGGCGTACAGCGGCGGCAGCGCGATCATCGACATCATCACGCCGGCCGCGATGAACGAGCGACCGAGCACGACGCCGCTTTCGGACGTGCTCGAGAGTGGCCCCATGAAGCTGAGCTCGAAAATCGCCAGGCCGAAGATCGCGATCACGATGTCGGGAGTGCCGGCGACGATCTCGATCGAGGACTCGACCAGCCGGGCGAGCCATGAGGGTCGTCCGTACTCGACGATCCACACGGCGCTGCACACGCCGACCGGCAGCGCGATCGCGACCCCGATCAAGGTCAGCACCGCGGTTCCGATCAGCGGGTCGAGAAATCCACCGGAGACGCTCCCGTCTTCGGCGATCCGCGGCCTGGTGGCGAGCAGCTCGGGACGCAGATACTGAAAGCCGCGCACGCCCATGTATACGACGATCGCGCCCGTCACGAGGCACAGGCCGAGCCCTGTTGCCCAAGCGGCGAGATACACGATCCGGTCGAGCAGGCGCCATTCCCGCATCGAGGAGCCGCGACCACGACTCGGGCGCGGCGCCTCGGTGGGCTCGGCCGGGAAGGAGGAGGCAAAGGCATTCATTGCTTGACCGGCCGGAGTCGAGGTGTGCGGGTGTCGCTCATCGGAGCTGATACCGGCGCAGCGGTAGCTTGATCAGATAGGAGCCGAGCGACAACGCGATCGCCGAGAGCAGCAGCAACAGACCGAACGCGTACAGAGTGGAGCTCAGAGCCGGGGCGCCGCCGAAGAAGGCTTCGCGGTTGTCCACGATCGCGCTGCCGAGCGTGCGCAGTGGCTCATACAGGAAGATCAGCGGTCCGTGCGCGAAGTTCGGGGCGAACGACACGTCGCCCGCGACCATCGAGACGACGATCACCTCACCGACGGCGCGTGCGCACGCGAGCGCCGCAGCCGCGACGATCGCCGGACGGATCGCCTTGAGACTGACCGCCTGCGTGGCGCGCAGGCGGTGCACGCCGAGCGCCATCGCTCCCTCGCGCCAAGAGGCGGGCACACCGGCCAGCGCCGTGCTGATCAGTGCGACCATGATCGGCGTGATCATCACGGCGAGGATCACCGACACGACGAGCAGCCCGGCGCCGGTGAGCTCGACCGTGTTCTGCACCGAGGTCTTCTCTGGAATCGTGATCAGGTGGTTGCCGACGAACGGCACCAACACGAGGATCCCGATCAGCCCGTAGATCACCGACGGCACCGAGGCCAGCAATCGCACGATGGGGACCATCAGCCCTCGCAGCCATGCGGGCGCGAACTCGACGATGAAGATCGAGGACAGCAGCGCGACCGGCAGGGCGATCGCCAGCGCGAACGTGGTGGTGAGCAGCGTGCCGTAGATCACCGGCCATGCCCGCACGTGATAGGCCGAGGCGGGCGGGTGCGCGCCCGTTTCGGTCATTCGCTGCAGCTGCCTGTCGAGGTTCCCGCCCGAGCCCAGCCAGCTGAGGCCGTTGTGCTGGAAGGTCGGCCATGCATGGACGGCGACGAACACAACCATCGCCGCGATGGCGAGGCCGGCCGTCAACGACACCGCGCCGAGCGTGAGCTCGGCGCGGCGATCTGACCAAGGTTGGCGCAAACGCGCCAGTGGGTTGTTTACTTGAGTGAGATCCACTGAGTTGAGATGATCTTCTGTGCCGCGGCACTGTCTTCGATCCAGCCGATGAACGCGGATGCGGCGCCCGTGGCTTTGCCCTTCGTCACCTCATAGAAACGCGCGACACCCGCGTAGCTTCCAGCGGTGGCGTTGGCCAGCGTGCAGCCCACACCGTTGAAGGCGACGTCATTGACGCCTTTGCTGGCGAAGTAACCGGACAGGAAGCCGATCGAGTTGGGATCTTTTTCGATCGCCTCGCGCTGCAGCCCCTCAGAGGACTCTTCGCTGGCGAGCGAGGAGACTTTCTTGCCGCCGATCAAGAGCGTTGAGAAGTTGCTGAGCGTGCCGGCCGTGGAGTTGCGGCTGATCAGGTCGATCGGACCAGTGGCTTTGGAGCCGGGGACCTTCGACCATTCGCGGGTCTTGCCGGTGAAGATCGATTCGACCTGCGCCTGCGTGAGGTTGGCCAGCGGGTTGGAGCTGTTGGTTACGACGCACAGGTAGTACTTGGCGACCGGGTAGAAGTCAAGACCTGCCGGATCGGTGGGGAGCGGATCGCGTGAGACGTCGGCGATCGAGACGCGCCCGGCGGCGACGTCGTTGATCCCGACCTGCGTGCCGCCCTGGGAGATTTTGATCTTGACCTTCTTGTTGAGCTTCTGGTACTTCTGCGCCAGCAGCTCGACCAGGGGAAATGAAGCGGTGGCTCCGCTGATGGTGATCGTGCTGGTCGCGAGAGCGACCGCCGGGACCACTATCGAGAGCGTGAACGTCGCCGCGAGGAGAGCGGCGACACGGCGAGATCGGTGCATTTGGGTGGGGTCTCCGTTCGAGTGGTTGACAGCTTGATTTCGGGCAGCCTAGCATATTCTGCATAAATAAGATCAGGATTAGCTATTTTATGAGGATGGCCGCTTCTCCTCGAACACGGGAGACCGGCATAAGGAGCGCACCTCAACCAAAAGGCGCCGCCAACACCACCGAAGCTGACTGACGACGATGACCCCAGACGATCAAGACAAACCGACGAACCCAAGCGCACACGGCGTTGCCGGCGGGCAGTGCGCCGGCTGCGGCGCCGCGCTCGTCGAGGACCAGCGTTACTGCCTGCAGTGCGGCGCAAGGCGCGGCAGGCCGCGCCTTGACTTCAGCGCGTTCTGGCCGGGGTTGTCTCCGACTGGCGCGCGAACAGAGCGCGATGCGGCGCGCACCCGTAACTCGGGGGCCGCCACCGGCGGGAACTGGTTTGCGAGCGGGTGGGGCGCCGGCGGGGCACCATCGCGCCGAGTAGTCGGCGTGCTGGCGGCCTGCGTACTCGCCATCGGGATCCTCGCGGGCGCCGCGCTCGGGCCGGCTCCGTCGGGTTCGCCCGCCGATGCCGCGACGCTTGCGCAGCGTGCGATCTCAGCACTGATCGCACGCACGAGCAGCAGCCCGCCAGCAAGCGCCCCCACCAGCCCCACTCCGCCACCTGAAGGCGAACCCGCCGCGACGCCCACGAGCGCATCCGGCAAAGAAGGCAAAGCCGCCTCGAAAGCCACCTCCAACCCGGAACCCTCGGAAAATTCGTCCGCCGGCGAAAGCTCCTCGGGGGCGCAGCCCTCCGAAGAATCTCCCTCGGAAGGGTCCTCCAAAAACTCCGGCAAAGGCGAAAAAACCGCACCGGGAACGCCAATCAAACTGCCCGCGATCAAGCACGTGTGGGTTATCGCGCTGTCAGGCGCAAGCTTCAGCGCGGCACTCGCGAACCCTAAGACCGACCCGTACCTGGCCAAGCAGCTCGTGCCGAAGGGAACGCTGCTGAGCAACTACAAGCTCAGCGCGAGCAGCGCGCTGGGGAACGGGATCGCGCTGCTCTCGGGACAGAGCGTGAACCTCGACACCGAACAGAACTGCCCCACCTACAGCGAACTGCAACCGCCTACGGTCAACACCGCCACGGGCCTCACCGAGGGTGTGGGGTGCGTGTATCCGGCGACCGTCAAGACGCTCGCCGACGAGCTGAGCGCCGGGGCACTCACTTGGAAGGCGTACGTGCAGGACATGGAAGAGGGCGCACCGGCCGCGTCCATTGGGGCCAGCGGCACATCGGGCGCCACGACACCCGCCGGCACGAACGGTACGGGCAGCGCGCCGACCGGCGCGAGCGGCGCGCTGCCCGCCGCCGGCACTGCAAGCAGCACAGGCGCGACATCGACCAGCGGCGCTACGAGCACGACACCAACGGCCGGCGCGCAAACCCAGCCTGCGACCGGCGGCGTCACCTGCCGCCGACCTGAACTTGGCGCCACCGATCCCAACCACACGCCCGCAACCGGCGACCCCTACCTCACGTATCGCAACCCGTTCGTGTACTTCGACTCACTGCTGAGCGAAGGGGCGTGCGCAAGCAACGACGTCGATCTCACACAGTTGCAAGGCGACCTCGCGACGCCGGCCAACACGCCGAGCCTCAGCTGGATCGTGCCCTCAGCGTGCAACGACGGATCCAGCACTCCGTGCGCATCGGGCGCCCCCGCCGGGCTCGCCCCCGCCGACAGCTTCCTGAAGGAAGTTGTGCCGCAGATTCTCGCGAGCAGCGCTTACAGCAAGGAAGGGCTGATCGTGATCGTGCCCGACAGCCCGCCGTCCTCACCCGTGAGCGCCGCGAGCGAACCTGTCGGCGCGCTGCTGCTCTCGCCATTCGTGCACAGCGGTGCGCGGGTGAGCGAAAGCTTCAACGATTTCTCGCTCCTGAAGAGCATCTCGCTGCTCTTTGGAGTGCTCCCCTTGGGCCATGCCAACGACCCGAGCACCGTGTCCTTCGGGGCGACGGTCTACGGCAGCAGTGGCAAGACGGCAAGTGCCGCCTCCACGGCCAAGAAGGCGGCCCAGGCCGCATCCGTAGCACAACCGCGGCGTCAGGCGGCGTCGCAAACGGGCGGCTGAGAACCCGCCTTCATGTCAACGAACGAACGGAGATCCCCGTTGTACACACATCAACCCGTCCACCACCGAGCTTCCATGTGGCTCGTCGCGATCCTGGGCTCGATCGCCCTGTCGCTGGCGATGGTTGCCTCAGCTCACGCCGAAGAAGGCGGAACCGAAGGAAGCCCAAACGACCTGAACTGCATTGGACACATATCTGCCGGAACACCGGAACTGGGAAGCGAAGAACAGCAGGTTCGCTACACGTTCTACTGCGACGGCCCGATCACGGGCTATCAGCTGGAGACGAACATCCCGGTGAACGGCTTCGAGGCTTCGCCTTTGGTGACCAACACCAAGAACGAAGCGCTCTCGGACACGTTCTCCTGCGGCGGTGAAATACCGGGCTGGGCGGACAACTGCGAGGGCTCGACGAAGACCGGCTGGGAGAACATCACCGGAGAGTTCTCGATCGAGACACCGCTGTGCAAGGAACCACGCGTGGATCCGCTGCTGACGGTCACAGACATCTACACCGAAAAGGGCGTGGCGACGCAGGCGATCTCGGGTCCGTTCGACCTCGGGCGTCCGCTTCACTGCCCCACCACCAGCTACGCGGGCGGGACACGGCTCGAACCGATCACGCCCACACCGAAGAAGGTCAAGGCCGGTAAGCACAAGAAAGACAAAGCCGGCAAGAAAGCAAAGAAGAAATAACGGCACGGCGCGTGCAGTAAGGCGGAGGATTAGCCTGCATATGCATGCGGGCTGGAATCCACCGTGGGGCCGGACGGCAGCCATCCTGGCGCCGTCCGGCTCGCATCGCCGTCGCGGCGCTAGCACTCACGACGATCCCGATGCTGGCGTCGATGGGCTGCGGCTCGAGCACGAGCGCAGAGGACCCAACCGCCGCCGCGCGACTGGCCTCCCCGCGCTGCGCCGACGCGACAGCCAGGGCGCTTGGGAAGGTAGCCGAGAGTGTCTACCGCGAGATCGCGGGCGGGCGGATCGCGCTGCCGGCGGCCGAACGCGTGGCGAGCGCGCCCGCGGTGGTCGCGGCCGCCGAAGCGGGTGACGCGAAGGCCGTGCGAATGGCGATCGCCCCGCTCTTGCGCGGACAGCTCGTGCGCGTGCGCGTGAGCGTTGGGCGGCAAATCGTCGGCGAATACGGGACAGCCAACGGGATCGCCCCGGTGAGCACACCGCTGCGCAACGCGGCAGGTCTTGAAATCGGCACGGTCACAGCTTCCGAGGAGGGGATGTATGGCTACGCGAGCACCGTGTATGCGATCACCGAAGCTCAGGTGTTCGGGCGCTCGGGCTCCCGCTGGCTGGGTGGCTCCAGCAGCCCCGGCCCCGGCAACCTGCCCGACCATGGCGAGGTCTCCTTTCGTGGGACGCGCTATTCGGTCTACTCGTTCGCCGGCACGGGCTTTCCGAAGACGGCGATGCGCACGTTCGTGCTGGCGCCCGTTCCGCTTGCCTCCGCTTGCGGGCGCGACCCCGAAGAAACGGCGACCGACGCGATCGGTGAGACGGCCATGAACATCTACCGCGAGGAGCAATCGGGGTCGGCGACGCGAGCCGTGGTGCGCGACTTCGAACGCTCACGCGCCTTCCAGCAAGCGGTCGCGACGGATGATCCGATCGCGACGCGCGAAGTAATCGATGCGTTCTTCAAAACCACGTTGCACGTCGTGCGCGTACGCGCCACGCTCGGCGAAAAGCTCGTGGTCGACGTCGGCGGCCCGCACGTGCTGGCGCCGATCCGCGGCGACGTGCGGGGCGCGAAGGGACGCATCGTGGGTCACTTCCTGCTCTCGGTGCAGGACGACCTCGGCTATGTGATCCTCACCCACCGCTTTACCGGCGCACAGGTGTTCCTGTATGAAGACCCCACCCACCCCGAGGAGATAGTGGGCAGCATCAGTCCCGCGCCTACCAGCGTGCCTACCCACGGCACGATCTCCTACGGCGGCGTTCGCTACCACGGCTACTCGTTCGACGCGGAAGCATTCCCCAAGGGACCACTGCGAGTCTCGCTCTTGATCCCACCGGTGGCAGGAACGTAGCGAGCGCACACGCGACACGGGCCGCCGGGCACTCCGGGGACCCGCACATGTACACCGAGGGCACGCCCAGCTATCCCAAACAAAGAGCAACCGCATACGCAGCGCTCAGGGCCTACAACATCGTCGTGGTGATCCGCTCGATCTCCGCGATCGAGGTTTGACCGGAGCGAACCTTTGCGATCCCGTCGTCGCGCAGACGGCGCATCCCCTGAGCGACCGCGGCGGCGGCGATTTCATCGACCGACCCGCGGCTGAGCACGAGCGCGCGCACCTCCTCGGTGACCGACATCACCTCGTAGATGCCGATTCGGCCGCGATAGCCGCTGGAGGAGCAGCGCGAGCAGCCGACCGGCTCGAACGCCTCCGAGCCGTACAGCCCATACTCGGCCAGCAACGACTCCGGCGCTTTGCTGGCCTGCTTGCAGTGCTGGCAGAGCATCCGCACGAGCCGCTGAGCGACGATGCAGTCGATCGCCGAGGAGATTAGGAACGGCTCGATGCCCATGTCGATCAGACGGCCGAGCGCGCTGGGTGCGTCGCGTGTGTGCAGGGTGGAGAGCACGAGGTGGCCGGTGAGCGCCGCCTCGACCGCGATGTGCGCGGTTTCGCGGTCGCGGATCTCCCCGACCATGATCACGTCGGGATCGGCGCGCAGCATCGCGCGCAAGCCGCCCGCGAAGGTCATGCCGGCCTTTGGCGCGACCTGCATCTGCTTGACACCCGCGATCCGCGACTCGACCGGGTCCTCGATCGTGAGGATGCTGCGGCTGCCGTCGTTGACGGCGCCCAGCGCCGCGTACAGCGTTGTGGACTTGCCGCTACCGGTCGGGCCGGTCACCAGCACCGCGCCGTTGGGTCGCGCGATCGCATAGGCAAAACGATCTTGCTCGGTGCGCTGCATACCAAGCGATTCAAGCCCGCGCACGACGGCACCCTTGTCGAGGATGCGCAGATAGGCGCCCTCGCCGTAGACGAGAGGGAGCGTCGTCACGCGTACGTCGACGCGCCGTCCGCCGACAGTCAGCGCGAAGCGCCCGTCCTGCGGCACGCGCCGCTCGGAGATGTCCATCTCGGACATGATCTTCACGCGCGAGATGATGCTGGCGGCCATTGCGCGCTTGAGCGTGGCGGTTTGGGAGAGCACCCCGTCGATGCGCAGCAGCACGTGCATGTCGCCCTCGCCCGGGTCGATGTGGATGTCAGAAGCGCCCTGCTCGATCGCCTCGGCGATGATCGAGTGCACGAGCTTGATGACGGGCGCGTCCTTGTCGGTCTCGTCCATCACGAATTCAGCCTCGGGCTGGGATTCGTCCTCGACGATTGCTTCCACCGACTGCTCCACACGCGAGAGACGCGTGATCAGGATGTTGAGGTCCTCGATCGACGCCGAGGCCGAACGCACGCGCCTGCCGGTGAGCATCGCGATGTCATCGACGGTAAGCACGTTGGTGGGGTCGGCCATCGCGAGCAGCAGCGTGCCGTCTTCGAGAAAGCCGACCGGCACGGCCTGGTAGCGACGGATCGCCTCCATGTCGATCAGGTTGACCGCGCCCATGTCGAGCTCGTACACCGACAGGTCGATGTAGTCCAAGCCATAACGGTCGGCCACCACACGGGCCAGCTGGTCGTGGCGCAGGATGCCCTGCTCGACGAGGATCTGTCCGGTGGGCTTGCGCTGGGCGCGAGCGATCTCAACGGCCTCCTCGACCCGCTCGCGCGTGGCGAACCCCAGGTCCACCACGACGTCCCCGATCAAGCGGCCGGGGCGGCCCTCACCAAGTGGCTGGGTGAGCGCGCCCGATTGGATCGGCCGGCTGTGGGCTGGCGTGGGCGTGCCCTCGACCGCTCGCAGCGGCGAGCGCTCGCTTACGGGTGTGCTGGTTGGGCTGGATTGGTCCCCCACCCTGTGATGATCGGCATTCCCAAGCCCACACTTGACCCGTCAGGGTGGTTTCTCACCGGATGCCGGAGCCGATCCACGCGCGCACGCTCGCCTACGCGTGCGGGCGCGCGAGGCGAGAGGTGGATCTCAGCGGCCGAGACCGTGCTCAAAAGCGCCCTTGACGGCTGCGTCGAGCGCGTTGAGGCGCTGTAGCGCAAGAGCCTCCGCGGAGGCCGCGCGCTGGGCGCCTTCGCCGCCATGGTGTGCGAGCACGCAGTGCTCGAGCGCCATCCGGCGCTCGGCGGTGAGGTTGGGCGGGGCGTGTGCGGCGATCAGGCGCAGACCCAACTCGACGTGGCCCAACATGCGGCCCTCCTCGGTGCGCGTGATCTCCGCGCCATAAGCGTATTCGCGCGTCTTGCCGAGATCGTGCACGATCGCGGCGCACAGCAGCAGATCGCGGTCCAGGCGGGGGTGCACCGCACACAGCTCGATCGCGAGCGTGGCGACGGCGACCGTGTGCTCGATCAGCCCGCCGATGAACGCGTGGTGGGCACCCGAGCGACCCGGACCGCTCGCGGGTAGCGAGCACGGCGCACGACGCAGCCCCACGCGCAGCTCACGGTCGCCGAGCAAGCGCTCCAGCAACCCTTTGAGGCCGGGCTCATACACCTCGCGCGCCAGATGCTCGATGAAGCCATCCAGCTCGTCGATGTCGCGGCGAGAGACAGGCAGAAAGTGGGCCGCGACCTGCTCGTCGGCGTCCACGCGCGCGATCTGCTCGACAGCGATCTGCAGCTCGTCGCGGAAGCGCTCTGCCCGCCCGCGCACGTGCACGAGCTCACCGCGCTCAAAGCGCCCGGCGTGCAGGTCGGCGTCGCGAAAAATCCTGCCGACCACGCTGCCGGACCGATCGCGCAGCTCGATCGTGAGGTAGGGGTCACCGGAGCGAGTCAGCAGGCGCTCCTTGCGTGCACATGCGAACACGGCGTCCACCGCGTCGCCCTCACGCAGCGTGGCGATCGTCTGTGCATCGCGCCCAGTGTCCGATCCGCCCACCCCGACTCCCGCGCTGTCGCGCGAGTCGGGGGGTGAAGCATCGGTCGTTGCAGACATCTGCTGCCCATGATGTACGGTGGGTCGGATGCAGCCACTGATCTGGGATCGCCGTCCTGACGGCTTGCGGGCACCCGCAATGGTGTGCTCGTTTCAGGGCTGGAACGACGCGGGCGACGCGGCGTCGACGGCCACCTCGTTCCTCGCGCAAGCGCTCGGCGCGGAGCGCTTCGCACGGATCGACTCCGAGGAGTTCTACGACTTCCAGGCCAACCGGCCGCAAGTGCAGATCGACGAGACCCAGGCGCGCGTGATCTCCTGGCCCTCAGTGGAAATCCTGGAGGCGCGCGCACCGCGGGCGCCTCGCGATCTGGTGATCGTGCAGGGCACCGAGCCCTCGATGCGCTGGCGCTCGTTCAGCGCGCTGATCGTGGATCTCGTGGAAGCGCTCGACGTGCAGCTGGTGGTGACGCTCGGGGGACTGCTGGCGGACGTGCCGCACTCCCATCCGGTGGCGATGACGGGCTTTGCCTCAGACCCGGCGATGATGGAGCGACTGGGGTTGAAAGCAAGCAGCTACGAGGGTCCCACCGGGATCGTGGGCGTGCTGCACGCGGCGTGTGGGCAGGCGGGGTTGCCCTCGGCGAGCGTGTGGGCGAGCGTGCCGCATTACGTGGCGGCCGCCGCCAGTCCGAAGGCGGCGCTCGCGTTGCTGCGCAAGCTCGAGCTGCTGGTGGGCGTGTCGGTGGACGCCACAGAGCTCGAGGAGGCAGCCGGCGAGTACGAACACCAGGTCGGCCTCGCGGTGCAGTCGGACCCCGACATCCAAGCCTTCGTGGAGCGCCTGGAACGGCGGGCCGCCGAGGACGGACAGACCACGATCTCCCCGCAGGATCTGCCTTCGGGAGATCTCCTGGCGCGCGAATTCCAGCGGTTTCTGCGCCAGCGCGGACGCGAGAGCTGATCTAGCGCGAGGCGATGCCGTAGGTCACGGCCGCTTCGCCCAGCAGCAGTTTGCCGGAGCCGTACTCGCTCTCGGCGACGTCGGGTTGAAAGCCGGGCGAGAGCGGGATCTTCTTCTTGAGCGCGTACATCACGAACTCGACCGTGTCGCTCTTGCCGGGCGCGGGGCAGATCGGGCTGTAGCCGACCTTGCCGGCCGTGTTGGTACCGACGATCCCTCCGGCCGGCACCTGTCCGGCAGCGACGCCTTTGGAGCTTGGTTCGATCCCACCCACGATCCAGCGGATACCGCCGGAGGAATTGCTGGAGCTGTCATCGATCACGAACAGCACCAGCTCGGCGGCGCCTTTGCGCACTTTTTCCCAGGACAGCGGCGGGGAGGTGCCGGCGCCCGCGCACGTGTACTGGGCGGGGATCGCGCCGTTGCGCTCGAACGCTGGGCTCGAGATCGAGAATGCGCCCGGAGCGGTGTAGACCTCGCCGCTGGAGTTCGACGTGGATGACGAGGACGAGGGGGAGGAGCTGCTCGCGGAGGACCCTTTGGCCGAGGACGACGCGCTGTGCGACGACGTGGCATTCAGGTTTTCGCCCTTGCCGTTGTATTGCTTGCAATCTTCCATCACATACCCCGGCTTGCAGTTCGTGACCGCCTTCCAGTGGGTGTGGAAGTTCGTCTCAAACGCGGTCAGGATCGCGCTGTGCTGGGAGGCGCTCTTGCCGGCCGTGACCTGCGCGGCGATCTTCGCCGCGAGCAGTTCGACCTTGATGCGCGCGAGCAGGTCGGCTTCAGTCTCACCGGAGGTCGAGAAGTACTTCTGCAGCGAGCCGGCCTTCGGGAAGCTCTGGCGCGCAAGCTGGGTGAAGCGCTGCTTGACTTCGGCGTCGGAGACCGAGACACCGCGGGCCTTGGCCTCGCCGAGCACCCACTCAGAGGTCGAAAAGGAAGCCGAGCGCGCGATGCCCCGCGTTGCCGCTGCCGCCGAGCTTGCTCTCGACGGTGAGCCAGTGTTGGTAGCTGGCCTTTGAGATCGGCACGCTGGCGACATCGGCGACCGCTGCGGCGCTGGCGGCGGCCTGTGTGGAGGCGGCGGGCGAGCTGGGCACCGCGGCGGCGCCGGTCGAGGTGGAGGAGCTACCGCCGCCGCAGCCGGCGATCAGGCCGGCACACGCGAGCAGACCCGCTGTGAGCAGCGGCAGCGCGGGCGGGCTGACGCGCGCCTGAACCGAAGCCCCTCCCTTGCCGTTGCCTGCCCTCATCCTTTGCGGGAGCCTAGCCAGCGCGCCTAAAGCGCAGCATAAGTAGACTGGGGAACATCCTGCGGCAGGCCAAATTGAAGGGACGCGGACGATGAGCGAGTATGTCGTCATCTACGAGCACGGCGCGGACAGCTGCGGCGCGTATTGCCCGGATCTTCCCGGACTGGGTGTTGTCGGCGACACTCGAGCGGAAGCTGAAGGGTTGATCAGCGAGGGAGTCGACCTACACATTGCCAGCCTCCGCGAACACGGCGAAGCCATCCCGGTCGCCACGAGCACGGCCGGCGTGGTGTCCGTGACCGTCGCCTGAAAGCGAGTCAGCCGTCCTGAGTTTGTTCGGCGATGGCTTTTTGGACTCGCCGGCCTTTGTGGGTGAGTGTCCAGGCGTTGGGCTCACCGCGGGTGGCGCCGCCGCCGGTGTTCTGGATCAGGTCGATGTCGCGTAGGCGCGCTAGTAGCTTTGACATTTGGCCTTGGTCGGTGACCTCGGCCGCGGTGGCGATGGCGCGGTTGGACGGGCCGGATCCACGGCCGCCGAGCGCGGCTATCGCCATTAGCACGCGCACGGTGCGATAGGTGAGGCGCATCTCCAATTGTCCGAGCGGGTTGCCTTCGGCGCGATGCACGCCAGCCGGTGGCTCGGGGATGGGTCGCGCGAGCTCTCTGCGGGCGGCGGCGGAGCCGAGGTAGGGCAGCACGATCATGCCCATCAGCGGACCGGTCAGCTCGATCAGCGAGCCCTCCCCATGATCCTTCGCCCGGGTTGCCGAGGGCGGCGTGGAGTCCAAGAGTCGTGCGTGCAGCACGGACAGGACACCGCCGACGATTCCCTCGGCGGTGAGGGGTGGCGGTTCCGTGCCCGCTTTGGCTGACTTGCCTGCCTGCGCCCGATGGGGTGTGCCCGTCAGGGTAGCTCCTTCGTCGATGAGGGCGATGATTTGGGCGATGCCACGCTGGCGGCGGCGCAGCGCCTTGTGGCCCGCGCCGAGCGAACCGATCACAAGCAGCTGTCCAAGCTCGCGTTCTGCATCGAGGAACGAGAGCAGTGAGGTCAGTGCTGTTCTGACGCGCTGCACCCAGCGCGCGTTCGGGTCATAACCGGCGAGCACGTAACGGGAGGCGCGGGCGATGCCGTCGTCGAACGCGCCAAGAAAACAGTCTTCGCGATCTCTGAACAGCTCGTAGAACGTGCGGCGCGAGACCCCGGCGCGCGCCACGATGTGCGCGACGGTCACGTTGCCCGCGCCGCGCTCGGCGCACTCTTCGACCATCGCCGCGAGGATCCGTGCGCGCTGAATGTCGATCACACGCTCGCGGCCCAACCCGTGCGCGGTCACACCATTGCCGTCTGCCCCTGAATGGGAGTCGCGGATTATCCCCGCATCGGGGCTGGTCGGCGTCGATAGCGTCTGCCCCCCGTCGGGGGCGACGCTCTTCCCTTGCCACGCATCTCATTTCTTCTTCCCGTGCGTTTTCCCCTTGTGGTGCTTGAGGACTTCTTGCTCTTCTTCTTTGACTTCGGGCAGCCGGTGATGCCGATCTTCGTGCTCTCGTGGATCACGGCGCCGTTCTGTGCGGTGAACGCTGTCGGCATCGCGAGTTTGCTCTTGCACAGGTTCCCGTTGGCCGCAAGCGCGGAATATTTGCCTTGCGGCAGGTTCAATTCGAAACTGCCGACGGGAGCGTCGGGGATCGTGTGGAACGTGCTGCTCGTGATCCCCGCTTTGCTGATGAACGTTTCCCCATGCAAATCGAGCGTCACGCCATACCCTTGGAGGACGACTACGAGTTCGGGGAACTTCGCGCCACCGTAGCTCACGAAATACGCCGGTCCCGTGAGCGGCACCGGGATCAACGGTGTGATCGCGGTCGCATGCCCCACGATCGACGCTGCCGGACAACCGGAAGGGTTAGCTTCAAATGTTTTCGCCGGACACGCCTTCTGCAATGTCGTCAACCGCGACGGCAACTGCTTGGGCAAATCCACCTTGACCGACTTGATGTTCGCCTGCGACCCGAACGGTGCTTTGGGATACGTCAGCTTCACGTTCAGGCTCGCACCGTTCGCGCGGGATGTTTTCCCGGACGTCGAGACTTTGAATCCCGGTTTGAAGCCCAAGACCGCACAGTTGGTGACCTGGAAGGGAACGTCGATAGTGTCTGTCGAGCCTTCGCTTGAATGGATCGTCCCGCTGACCTGCATCTTGTCGCAACTCGTCGGATTGAACTGGAAATCCCCACGCGTGGTGATCGCGTTCACATGCTGGATTTCCAAAGGTATCCCTTCGATGCTCGTCGGGATCGCATCGGGAGTACCCGGCGGGTTGCTCGTGATCGTGATCGCAGCGGTGATCGGATTGACTTCGATCTTGCCGCGCACGATCACACAATCGCAGGGATCCTCGCCCGCGGGATTAGCGGTGTTGCGCTTCAGGTCGAACGGGCCGGCCTTTGCGGGAACCTCGAAGGTGATACCGAACGGTGCGCACCCCGATTGCCCCACCGTGCAGGGACCATTGCCGTTATAGGGACCGGTTAGATAGAACTTGCCGCCGGAGACCGTGAACGGTTGATTACCGACACCGACGCTGATCGTCGTTTCGCCGATCAAACTGTTCGGAGGACACTCGCCGAGATTGGCCTGCGGTTCTCCACACAATTCGATGTTCGAGAGGATCCCCGACAGTCCCGGCGGCAAATGCGCTTCCACCGATTGCAGGTTCTGTTCCCCGTTTTTGCGGGTCATCGTCAGCGTGAACGGACTGAACGCACCAGCGTTCACGTTCGTTGCACCACCAGCCAAAGACGGGTTGAACGGTAGGGGCGCACCAGGGCACGGGCCGCCGCCAGGACCCTGATCGATAACGAACTGCGAGGAGGCTTCCGCCGGCGCGTTGCCGTCCCACGGAGTGAACCACGCGCGTGTCGTGTACGTACCGCAACGCGACGGGGTAGCCAACGGTGCGCGTTCCCCACCAAAGAAATGCAGTTCCAGATCTTCGAAGGGCAGGTCGGGTGTGTTCTTGAACGTCGTGACGATCTGACCCGCCGCTTCGCAGCTCGCGCCGCCGATCGTCTGCCCCGCGCTTTCGCACAAGGTGACTTCACCCGCAAGCTTGATCGTGCTGCCCGAGACAGGGTCTTCGACCATCATGTACATCGCGAGCATGCTCCCGAACGGGTTTTCGTTCTGAGAAGCCAAATACACCGCGCCCGTGAGCGGATGTTCGAGCAACGGCGTTTTGATCTGCACCGTACCGATCTTCGACCCATCCGGACAAAAACTCACACCCGGCTGCAAAGATTCGATCGCGTTCGCAGAGAACGTCGCCCAATCCACACCCGGTTCGAATTCCGAGTTCAATTCCGACAAACCAGCAAAACCCGCCAGCCCCTCAGAACACGCCTGCAAACCACCGGCCCCCGACGGATTGATCGCCACGCCGGCCGGCAACGCCACAGTCGTATTCCTCAGCGTCGACTCCCCCAGACCGTCAGGATTATCCGCCGCGGTTTGGGGAACATGAACACCAACCGTCAACCCCGAAGAGCTACTCGCGTTGCTGACATCGGGCGCGGCTGTGATCGACGCGGGGAACGCAAGCTTTGAGCAACCCGTCATCCGCACTGGTTCTCCTTGCGAGTTACGCGTTGGTTCCCTCACGCCCACGAAATGACCCGGATCCTCGTAGGAGTCGACCGAGATCGAGGACCACAACGGTCCCGTACACGCCGTCGGCATCGTCAAGAACGGTTTACGGTTTTCGCCACTGCCGACCACCCCGTCTACCATCACCCTGATCCGATAGATCGGGGAGACCGCCGGAATGTCGATGGATTCTGAGCGCAATGGATACTGTCCACCCGCCACCGGCCCGACGTTTATGAACGACTCGGGAAAGTAAGTCCGTATGCCCAGCTGTCCCGCCACACCGCGCGGCGGCACCATATTGTTCAACGTCCAATAACCACTGCCGTAGGCGACAGTCTGGAGGTACAGTTCGCCAACCATCGCTTCATGTGGACACCCAGTGTCAAAGGGTTCGTTATCGTTACCCCATTTACCTTCGGTGAGTTCGGCGAGCGTGCACTTCTTTGCGGTCGCGTTTGGATTGCCAACTAGTCCCGGTGGCAATGTGACAGCGATGTCCTTGGAAGTCCCTACGGGTCGAAGCTCATACGGGGAGTCGGCATACGTCAGCAGCGGCACGGCGTGGGTATTGAAGAAGATGCTCGTCACCATTTCGTAAGGATGCGAGCCGGCCCGCGTATCCGGACTGCCATCCTGATTCAGAAACGCGACCGAAAAGCTGTGGATGCCAAAACCGGCGTCTTCACTCGCCACCATCCCCTCACTCGAGCTCGTCCCGTTAGCGTTGACCGCCACAAGCCGGAAATAATAGAGAGTGCCGGGCGCCAGCCCACCGATGACGGCCGATACGCCAACTGAGCTTGAACCCGTCCCGATTTCCGCTGTCGTCTGCGCGCACGGCACACTGTGGACAAACGCAGTCACGGGATCTGCGAATTCAAAATTTTCCCCTTCAGCACCGAGCCCACCCTTTAGCGCCTTTTCGTATTGGAATTCACACGATACGACAGGCACGCCACGTGGATCGATGGTGCCCTGCAACGTAGCGCCCGTCTGGGTCAGATTAGTTGCCTTATCCGGTGCAACATCGGGAGATTCGCTCCCGAACACGTACACTTCACCGTCCGCCGGGTTTGAGACATAGATCTCCCCACTGGCTCCGTTCACCGCGATCCCGCCCTGTTGCGAGGGCACAGCCGACAGCTGCAACGATCCAAAGCTCGATACTTCGGCGCCCGTACCGATATCTTCGGCGGAATCAAACGGATAGTCGTATCCGTCCAAACCTCCCGCATCCCACTCCACCACAGAGGACTGATCGTCGACATACACGTGACCGCTGACGGGGTCCACAGCCATCGCGACATCGCCGGGACCGTTGTCGACCCGCCCGAGCCCGGACATGGTTTGACCGAGCTTCTCCACACAACCGCATTCAAAGAGGGTGTAATAATCCCCTGTCGGACCGACCGCAAAGCCGTCCTCGGGCGGAAGGTATTCGCTGGGGGGGTCAAACCCCTCGAGTCCCGTCCGCCCTTCCTGCTGCTTGAGCAAAATGTTTTCCGTCGAATTGTCAAACACGTCGATTTTCTCAAAAAGTTTCGACGGACCGCTGGTGCGAACCGCTACCTGCAGATCGCCCTGTACGGAGACCGCCAACCCAACTAGTCCTTCCTGGAACGGTCCGGTGATCTGGGAGATATACGTGCCGTCGGCGTTGAACTTGTCGATCGCGTTGTGACCGACGTCCATCACGTAGAGATCGCCATGAGATGGGTCCAACGTGCCGGTCGAGTTGTCGACCGCGATCGCCGCGGGAGTATCGGAGAGCGACGGGAAGGAGAACGAGCCGGCCGGCGTACCCGTACCGCTCAGCGCGCTTGAGTGAAGCGATGAGAAATCGACCGGGTTACCGTTGGCGTCGAACTTGTAAACCGTGTTCGTGCCGATGTCCGCGACATACACGTCGCCCGTCGATTCGTCGATTGCGATACCGTTCGGGTTGGTAAACGAACCGAAACTCGTCAGCAAGGGATGAGCTTCCCCCACCGCAAACGCCGGAACGGCGCTTGTTCCCATCGCCACAATCACTGCGACCGCGAGCGAGACTGCTGTTGCGATTCTCCTCGAAAACATGCTCACTTGCCGCCCCTCTTACTCGTATTTGCCTTACCGGACCGCTTCGAACCAGACGCCTTAGCGCCGTAGCGTTTCCTCGCCTGCCGTTCGCACGTCGACGCTTGCGTCTGTTCTTCTCCCGGTGGCACGCATTCAAAGCGCGTGTGAGCTTCTGCCCGCGCGTGAGCGAGCGTGCTTTGACGACCGCTTTGACAGACGACACGAGGTTGCCCGCACCAGAGAACGTCTGACTCGACGGTTCCCCAAAGATTCACGGCGGCGGCGAGGCCGCGGAGCGACACGCATCCGCGGTAGTGCACGCCGGCGGCGACGCCGTCTCGGGAAAACCTCCATCCACGCGAGCGTCATAGATTTTGTGTGCTTCCTGAAAACTGTCCTGCGGCACAAGGCTCTGCGAGCGTCAGGAAGAACACATCGCTCCCGCTCACGCTCGCGTCAAGCAGAATCGGACGGACCCGAGCCCACGCCCGGCGAAATCAGGTGGAGCCCCCGTTGAAGACGAACTCGTACGCGTCGGCCTGTCCATTTGTGTCGCGCGGCAGTAGCGGTTCGTCTGTCTCGAAGAACACCTGCCCGTTATCTGACACAGCATGTGGAGCACTGCCAAGGATCACGCCGGGGTTCTGATTGTAGGGTTCAAGTTCGTCATCGGGGCTTCACCGCTTGGATCGCACGAAGCGCACTCGAAGCGGTTGGCCGCCGCGCTATACAGATAGATCTCGTAATATCCGTTGTTGTCATAGCCAGTCAGACTCTTGGTCGAGCTAAACGCGAGGAACGCACCGTTCTGCGCGATCTCATCTCTCTTCCCGCCAGTTGATGGCGTCATCAACTTCGCGTCGATGACGAACGTGATCGTCCCTTCGTGGTCGAGGTACAGGTTCGGCTGACCGGGCTGCGCCGTTTCGCCGGACTGGTTGGTCTGCGATCCCGACTGCACGCCTTCGGAGGTGAAGTACACGTAGGAACCGTCTTCGCTGCTACCGATGAGTTCGGCCTTGGCATCGTCGACCGGCGTGAGGTCGCTCAACTGGCCCGTGCTCGTGTCGTAGCGGTACAAATTCGTGCCACTACCCGCAACCGTGTCGCCGGTCAAGCCCGCCGTCGCATCGGCGGTGAAGAACACCTGTGTGCCGTCGGCGCTGACGGCAGCCAATTCCCCGCCGCCGCCGGGACCGGACCCACCCCGCGCTTCGTCGAGCTGCACAGTGCGTTCGCCGTCAACACGCACGTACAAGTTCCCGTTCGCAGTGAAGAACAGATCGGAGCCCTCCGCCGAAAGCTTGACGACGGTGCCGTCGACCGGAGCCCCGGAGGGCAGCTCGAGCTTCAACAGATGCACGGCCCCTTCCCTCCATTCGTAGAGGTTCACCGCGCCACTCACCGCTTCGGGCGTCAGCTTCGCGCGCTCTGAGAACACAACGACATTCAGGTCCGCCGAGGCGGCGGCGAATATCGCGGGTTCTGGATCTGCGCTTGCCGGCGTGAGATTGACCAGCTGGTATGTACCGTCTTCGTTGTCGTGCGCCAGCAGGTTTTGTTCAAATGGTTCGTTGCTTACAAGTTCGACGGTTTCGCTACGACAAGTTGGGGAGAATTCGGATGAATATGTGCCACTGGTGGTCGAATTATCGAGCACGAGCGCTTGAGCGAGATTGGGGGAATACGTCAATACTTCGGTCTGCGTGGCGACGGGAAATGTGCATCGATTGCCGGTATATGGCCGCAAAGGAAGCGCGTCTTCGGAGCTCCATCCATTCGGCCCGCGCGTAGCGAGGAATTCCAGACCTGCGGACTGCGCGCCAGGCATCACCTCAGCCGATTCGTAGGCAAACCGATCACCGTCGTCGGCTGCCAGGTTATTTACGAGACCGCCGTAATATGCGTTTTGTTCTTCTTCGTTGTTTATTGTTTCTGTCCTGGTGTCAGGCTGGGCGGAGGACTTGCCCGGCGGTGTGACCAGCTCATACGCACGGCATTCGGGCAGGCCGGCCGAGAGCCCGGAGCGGACAGTTTCATTGGGACACGTTGTCTGCGCCACGGTGGTGGTCGTAAACGTTTGACCGGGTCCCGTGACCGATCCGAGCCCATTGGTCGCGACTGCACGGTAGTAATAGGTCGTGCCCGGGGAGAGATTCTTCGCCGACGCCCACACCACGCGCGAGGAGAACCCTTCGCCCGCGCTTCCTTCCGGGTAGGGCACGCTCACGCCGTGAGGTGCTTCGTTTTCCTGATATTCGCGCGTGTCGTATTCGAAGCGATACGAGGCCTGGATCCCGCCCGGCTGAACCAGCACACCGAGCTTCGCTTCCGTGGTGCCCACTTCGGCGGCGGACTCCTGACCGATCGTCGGCGCCGTGGGCGCCTGATACACCCACACGTCGTTTTTCAAACCGTCGCTCACATACACGCGTCCGCTCGTGTCGTCGACCGCCACCATGCTCTCCACGACCCGCGCGCCACCAACTTGGTCGGTGGGCGAGCCGAAATGGCCCGCACCGACGTCCGCCAGCTGTGTGCCCGTTTCGCTGTACTCCATCAGGTGCTCGCACGGCGGAGTGATCGCGCCGCAGTCGTCCGCGCTGTTGTCGACGATCGCGAATACGTCGCCGTGGCCGTCGAGTGCCAGCGCCGTCACGCCTTCGCTTTCGAATTCTCTGAGGAAAGCCCCGGTCGGAGAGAACTCCTCGATGCGGTTGCTACCGCTGTCGCCAACCCAAACGTCACCCGAGGAGTCGACCGCGACGCCCCTCGGACCATTCAGCGCATGGGTGCCAGAGCCCGTGATCGTTTCAAGCAGCGTCCCGGTTTCGCTGTACTTCAGGACCTCGTTTCCAGGCACGTTGGGCACATACACGTCGCCGGCCGCATCCGTCGCGAGCTGCACCTCGTTCGTCCCAAATATTTCTTTGTAGCTGAAGTTACTGACAAACGGCGGTACGCCGAACGACGAGATCAGTGTGCCCGTGGTCGGATCGTAGACTTCGACTTCCCCGAAGGGGCTCGCCATATAGAGACGCCCATTCGTCGGGTTGACAGCCGCCCCGTAACGGAGGCCTTCCGCGAACGGAGACGGCGGCGAGAGCACGTTGCCCGCCCCATCGAACTCTTCGCTGCGCCCTTCCTCATCCAGGATGCCTGGTTCGCCACCGATCAAGCCCGTTGTAAACAGATCGCCGCTGGACTGATCGACCGCGATGCCAGAGGCACCGACGGCGTGGAAGTTTCCGTTCCCCGCAAGCCCGGAAACCGCCGCGTCGGCGACGCCGCTACAGAGCGTGAGCAGAGCAGCCGAACTCAGCGCGAGCGCGATGCTCGCACGCAATGGGCGGGCGCTGGCCTTGCCGCGTCGCGCGGCGAGTACGCCACCGAAGCGCACCAGGCGATTCGATACAGACCGATGAGCACTCACGTTCACATCCCCTCCTCAAAGAGACCCGGACAACAAGACCTGACCGCCTGCCCCCGCATGGGGGAGCCCGGGCAGCACGAAACCGTCGCGGGCAAACGACCCGCGACGGCAGAAGAACAAGAACAAGCAGTCGAAAGCGCGTTTACTACGCGCGAGTACCCCATTGCGGGGCACGAGTACACCCCAACGGGCGCGGGCCCTTGCGGGCAGAGCCGACCAAGCCGGGCGTTCTGTCCGGCGAGACGGCGGTTTCGGCTGGAGCTTAGCTGTGAGCCGGCCCGGCCAGAGAGAGAGAGAGAGAGAGAGACGCGTCAGCGACGCTGACGCGTCCTATAAAGGACGCTCCCGCGGCACACGGACTCTCAAGCACGTTATTCCCCAATGAAACCACGCGAAATACAACTCCCTCTCAGAAGCGACCCGGTCCCTCTCCCAAGGGCCCTGCTTACGTTTCCAGTCGACCAAACAAGGACCGACCCAAAACCCGACCTTATGTACGTCGCACCCTTGACGAGCACGAACACGTAGCCACTATATACCGCACTGGTGCAAGTTGTCAAGTGGTCTAGGAAAAACTGCCCTGTCGCAAGCTATCTGGAGGGGCTACCGCTCCCACGCCGAACACGCGATGCGGTAGCCGCACAGCCCACAGCCAGGGGCGCAAGACGCGCTGCTCCGAGTTCCGTCCCAAGTCGTGAGGATGATCGATGGATGGCCGCAAACGACCTCGCCCAACTCAGCTATGAAGCTGCCCTACGCTCTCTGGATTTGCAGGAGCGTGCGGTCGAACAGTTGCGTGCCCGCACAGCAACCTTGCTCGCGGCATCGTCGTTGACCGCCTCGTTTCTCGGCGCCCAGACAATCCAGCGGATGGGAGATCTCGGGATGCTCGTCGCGCTCGCGCTCATCTCACTGGTGACTTCGGTTGGCCTGTGTATCTACATCCTGGTCCCGAAACGGGCCTACTCGTTCGGCGTGGGCGGACTGGACATCTATGAGCGCCTTGCCGAGTTCAGGGAGGATGAGGACGAGGTTCGGCGACGACTCGTCTACTGGCTGGCTATGTTCTGGAGGACCAATCAGACAGAGTTGGAAGAGCTCGATCGTTACTACGTTGCCGCTGCGGCTGCCCTGGTACTGCAACTCGTCTTGTGGACGCTGGCACTAGCGGCTACACTTCGATGATCATGGACGACAAAACACCACATGCTGGCTTGATACTCCGACCCAAGCGCGTGGCACCTCCCCCGCCTCCTCCACCGCCGCCAGGTGTTGGGCTCATCAAGGAATACGGCCTCATCGACTTTGGGTTTCTAAAGAAGATCAAACTACGCCGGGCAAAGCACCAATCCGACTGACCTGCCAACCGCCGGCTTTCCGCTTTATCGCTCCCACGCCGGACACGCGATCCGGTAATCGCACAGCCCGCACACGCTCGGCGAAGGCGTCGGCTCAAAGCGCTGCGCGAGGATTGCCTCGCCGACCTCCTCAACCACGCGCGCGATCCAGTCGGGATCCATCTCGGCCGAGGGCACCGGCACCTTGAGATCGTCGAGCACGTAGTAGTAGGACAAGCGCTCGGCCCGCACCTCCCAGGACTCACGCGCACCAACCGCATATAGCGACAGCTGCACATCGTCGTGCAACTGCTCGGCGGTCTTCGGACGCGAGGTCTTGTAGTCGATCATCTCGTACGCCCCGTCGGGCAGCCGGTCGATGCGATCCACGCGCCCGCGCAGATGGTGGGGGCCGAGCTTGAAGGAGAACGAGCGCTCAAACCACACCGGCTCGGCCTCGTGGGCCTCCAGGTGCTGGTGGTAGAGCACCAGCGCCGCGCGCGCCTTCCCGTGCAGCTCGCGCTCGCGGTCGCTGTCGCCGAAGCCACCGCGTCGCCAGCAGGTCTCAAACAGCTCCATCATCTGCCCCACAGTCGTGTGCTCGGCCGCGTGATAGCGCTCGAGCACCTGATGCACCGCAATGCCAAAACGCTGGTGCAGCGTTTGCTCGGAGGGAATCTTCAACACGCGCGCGAACTTGTAGCGCAACGGACAGCCGCGGTAGGTGTCGATGTCTGAGGCCGACAACACCAGACCGTCGCCACGACGAGGAAGGAACGCCTGTAGCGACGGTTCCTCACGGCGCGCGAACGCACCGAGCACCGGGGTCGCGACGGCCGGCCGCGGGGATGCTTGACCGCTATCAACCTCGCGCTGCGCCTCGCCACTGGGACCGACCTCGCCCCGCTCGACGCCACCGGGCTCGAGCGTGTCGCGCTCGCTCGCAAGCAGAGTCTCATCCAGCGTGGAGGTCTGAAAGATCTCGCGTTGCAAGGGGGTGCACGCGGCAAGCAACCGCTGGTTGATGTCCGCGAGTGCCTCGCGCACGCTCTGCCCCGCCGGGCGCTCCCGCAGCGCGGCGAGCTTCACCAGCTCCAGATAGCGCACCACGCCGTGGGAGATGTCCAAGTCGGTGTCCAAGCGCAGCTCCCCCAGGCGGCCCGCTATCCGCGTGGCGCCGCCGAGCACCTCCTCGCGCATCAGCTCGACCGTCTCCTCCAGTGTCTGCGCACGCGACTCGGAGATACTCTCGCCGCCGAGCAACCTCGCCTCCGAGGCAGCCGTCAGCTCCGCTGCCAACTCCTGCGCGCTGCACTGCAGACGTGGGCGCAACGCCTCGAAGGCGACCTTCGCTTCCTCGTGGAGCACCTGGAAGCGCTCGATCCGCTCGCGTGCCTCGGGCGGCATCCCCGCCGACTCCAGCGCCGGGGCGAGCGCGGCGATCATGTCGAGCTTGCCCTTGCGCGCCACCTGCACCACGCGCGCGATGTCCACCTGGCGCAGCTCGATCGGGGGGCGTCCCAGCGCACGCACAACCGCCGCGGAGTCGCCCGGATCGCTCAGCAGGCGCACCCACGCGAGCACGTCGCGCGCGGCGGCGCGCTCAAAGAACGTGCCCGCCGCCTCCGCGCCATCGGCGAGCGGAGCAAACGCGATTCGAGAGGCGACCACGATCCAAGCATACGAGCGCACCCGTGCCCAAGCTTTTCCCATATCGCCGCTATCGCCGCGCGCCAGGGCGGTCGACGGCTGCACATCTGATCAAGCTTCCCCTTCGCCAGCCCGCAGACCTCAATTTGTCCCTATATTTTTGGAAATGCTAATCCAAGATAAGGGGCATATCTTGGAAATTTTATACCAAAATATAATGCATACCTTGAAATGGGAGCTATCCTTGATGGATATGGCGCTCAATGACGAACAGATCCTTGCTCAGAATCCATGGTGGAGCGAGCAAGGATGGTCCGCGGAGGATCGACAGCTTGCGCTGCTTGCCGCACATCCCATGCGCCTGCCAGCGGATCTCGTTGGTGAGATCGACCTGACCGACGCGGCCATCCACACGTTGCGCGGTCCCCGCCAGGTGGGCAAGACAACCGACCTCAAGCTGCTGGTCGTGCGAGCCCTTGCCGAGGGACACGAGCCTCGTTCGATCGTGTACCTGACGCTCGATCTCATCGAGGGCGCCCACCACGCCGAGCTGGCGGAAACGGTCACTCGCGCCAAGTCCCTCGCAAGACACCGAGGGCCGAGCATCGTGCTGCTCGACGAGGTTACGGGCGTGCCCCGTTGGCAGACAGCGGTAAAGGCCATCTGGGATGACGGGACGATCGGCGATGACGTAGTCGTGTGCACCGGCTCCTCTGCCATCGATCTGCAGAGGGGGGCGGCAGAGCGATTGCCGGGACGCCGTGGCACCGGACACGACTATCTCGTGCTTCCGCAGACGTTTGCGTCGTTTGCGCGGGCGATCGATAGCTCGATACCACCGTCGCCATGTCATGCGATCGCCGATGTCTGCACGCCTGACGGAGAGGCGGCTCTGTACGAGAATCGTGTTCACGCACCCGCCCTCAAGGAGGCGCTCTCGCTCTACCTGAAGTTCGGTGGTCTGCCGGCAGCTGTCACCGAGGCGGCCACGGGGGCCGCCGAGCCCTCTGAGCAAGTCAAGCGGGTTCTTTATGACTCCCTGGTCAAGGAGGTCCAGCGCAGGGGCGCGAGTATTCCCGCCGCCCATGCGCTGCTGGAGCGGGTACTCCGCTCGCTCGGCTCCAGAACCGACTGGAGCAGGATGGCGCGCGAGATGGACGTGCCGCTCGCAAAAAGGCGCGGCGCCACAAGCCACCACACGCTGCGCGATTACATCGAGCTGCTGGCCGGTGGCTATTTCCTGTTCATCCTCTACTTCTGGCGGGCGAGCGCACAGACCAACAGCTTCTCCAACGAGAAGAAGGTGTTCTTCGCCGATCCGCTCCTGCACACGATTGCGCTCGACCTGGCGCCCGGCCTTTCCGCCGATGTTCCCGCTCTCGTTGAGAATGCCGTCGGGCTGGCGCTCTACCGCCGCTATGAGCCACACGAGCGGCTGATCGAGACGTTTGTCTCGCCCGAGAGGCTGCATGTGTGGCGCACCGCGCGAGCAAGCGAGGTGGACTTCGTGGCGGGCCCACGCCGTGAACTCGACGCCGTGGAGGTCAAGTATCGGCGCAAGATCGACCTGCGCGGGGCAAGCGGCGTGGCAAAAGCTCATCCCGGCGACCGGCGGTGATCGCGACCCAAGAGGAGCTGCTGTTTGCTGATGGCTACACGCTCGTTCCAGTCCACATGCTGCTGTGGGCGCTTGGCTGAGCCACTCAACCAGTGTAAGGGCGCGCGACAGCATAGGTGGTGGTTGAGGGTTCGGCGCGCGGCGCCGGGCGATGATCGCCTCGCCGACCTCGGCCACGACGGCGCCGGATACCTCGTAGATGAGCGTAGGCTAGTCGGTATGGATGGCATCGACTGGAACGTGGCGCAACGGGTGGGCGAGATGCTCTCCGGCGGCAATCCGTACCTTGGCTCGAGTGCAAACGGGGTGCAGGCGCTTGCCGAGCAGTTCGCAGAGCGGGTGAGCGCCTACACCGGCCTCACGCCCTCAGAGCCGCTGCCAGTGATCGAGTCGATCGACCGTCCGCGCTGGATCGAAGCCAACATCGCGACGATGCGCCCGCTGCTCGACCCGCTCACCGAGAAGGCGGGCAACAGCTCCGGTCCGCTCGGTCCCGCGATGCGCTCCACCACCCAGCTGCTGCTCGGCGCGCAGGTGGGCGCCGTCACCGGGATGCTCTCCCAGCGCGTGCTCGGCCAGTACGACATCGCGCTGCTCGACCCGCAGCGCCCGCCGCGACTGCTGCTGCTCGCGCCGAACCTCGCCCAGGCGGCGCGCAACCTCGGACTCGACCGCGACGAGTTCACCTCGTGGGTCGCGATCCACGAGGTCACCCACGCCGTCCAGTTCGGCGGCGCCCCGTGGCTGCGCGAGCACCTGGGTGGCATGCTCAGAGAGCTGATCGACGGCATGCAGGTGGGGATGGGTTTTGGGCGTGCGTTGCGGTTGCCGAGCACCTCGGATCTGCACGAGCTCGTGGAGCGCGTGCGCGAAGGCGAAGTGCTTCGTCTCGGGCTCGGCGAGGATCGCTGGGCGCTGGTCGATCGCATGCAGGCCACGATGTCGCTGATCGAGGGTCACGCCGAGCACGTGATGGACGCCGTCGGCGCCGAGGAGCTCCCGTCGCTCGAGCGAATGCGCACCGCCATGAACCGTCGCCGCCGCGAGCGCGGCTGGACGTGGCGCATCCTCGAGAAGCTGCTCGGCCTGGAGATGAAGATGCGCCAGTACGAGATCGGGCGCACGTTCTGCGACGAGGTCGTCGCGAAGGCGGGCCCGAGCGCGCTCACGGTCGCGTGGGCCTCCGCGGAGACGCTCCCCAGCAGCGAGGAGCTCGAGCACCCGGAGCTGTGGCTCGCGCGAACGCGGCCCGCCATCGAAGCCTGATCGGCGGTCACGCTCCAGAGCGAGGACGTTCTGTGTTGTACCTCACACGAACGCTTGTTCCATCCAAAGTGGGGTAACGGCTTCATAGAAGTTCTTTACAGCGTGTTCACCCGCTCTTGAGATTCCCGTGTAACCATCCCTTTAGAGCGGGTTACAAACATGTGTTCGGTGCTAATCTCGCACTGAGACGAACAAACGTACCCCCAGCGACAGGAGACCCCCCTCCAGATGCCTACAGCGAAGACCACTTCCCCCAAACCCCGCCCGACCGCCGCTTCAAAGCGCTCCACGACCGCTCCCAAGCGCGCCGCCAGCGCCTCCAAGCAGTCGAGCACGGCCGAGCGCGCCGTGCTGATCCCCGTCGGTGCCGCACTGATCGCCCGTGAGCGTGTGCTCTCCGGCGTGAACGACGCGATCACCAGCTACAACAGCACCTCCAAAGCCTCCGCGCAGCTGCGCAAGTTCGAGCGGCGCGGCGCCACCGCCCGCAACCGGCTCGAGCGTGAGGTCCGCAAGACCCGCGTCCGCGTCGAGCGCGAGCTGCGCCAGCGCCGTCGCGAGGGCGAGGAGCTTGCATCGCGAGTACAGGAGCGCATGCTCAGCATCGTCTGAGCCCCCTTCCCCCGCCCCGGCCAGGAGAGGCCGGCAGCGGGAGAGTCTGTCGGCCTCATAACCCGCCGACAGTAGAAGCACCCTCTCCTCCCTGGCCGCCGGGCGGTCCCCCTACCGCCCGGCGGCATTTTCTTTGTGCCAGGCCCTCGCCAAGCGCCTACGTCGGGCACGCCGATCCCGTCACCCCGGATTTCGCTCCACGGCGGCACCGGACGGCACTTCCGACCATCGACGAGGTTTTGCGAGAATGAAGCCGTGATCAACCGCGATGAAGTCCTCAAAGCCCTCGAGGTCGTGATCGACCCGGAGCTGCGCCGCTCGATCGTCGAGCTCGACATGGTGCGCTCGATCGACATCTCCGAGAACGGCGTGGTCGACGTGACGGTCTCGCTGACCACAGCGGGCTGCCCGATCCGCGACCACTTCCAGACCTCAGTCGCCGAGGCGGTCTCGGCGCTCGAGGGCGTCACGCACGTGAACGTCTACTTCGACGTGCTCAGCGACAGCGAGAAGACCGCCCTGCAACAGAAGCTCGGGCGCGGCAGCCTCCCCGAGGGCGCGCTCGCGGAAGTCTCCAACGTGCTCTGCATCGGCTCGGGCAAGGGCGGCGTGGGCAAGTCCACGCTGACCGCCAACCTCGCCGCCGCGCTCACCGCCGAGGGCAAGCGCGTGGGCATCCTCGACGCCGACGTGTGGGGCTATTCGATCCCGCGCATGTACGGCCTCGGCGCGACACGACCCCCCGTCTCGGCCCAGCGCAAGATCGTGCCCCTGCAGTCCCACGGCGTGAAGGTCATGTCGATCGGCTTCTTCGTCGAGGAGGACGCGGCGGTGGTGTGGCGCGGGCCGATGCTCCACAAGGCGCTCGGCCAGTTCCTGCAGGACGTCGAATGGGGCGCCCTGGACTACCTGCTCATCGACCTCCCGCCCGGCACCGGCGACGTGTCGATGACGCTCGCCCAGATGCTCCCGCAGGCGCAGTTCGTGATCGTCACCACCCCACAGGCCACCGCCCAGAAGGTCGCGCGCCGCTCGGCCGAGATGGCCCACAAGGTGTCGCTCGAGATCTGCGGCGTGATCGAGAACATGTCCGGCTTCACCACCCCCGCGGCGAGCGCTACGCGATCTTCGGCGAGGGCGGCGGCACGGAGCTCGCCGACGAGCTCGACGTGCCGCTGCTCGGCAAGGTGCCGCTCACGATGCCACTGCGCGCGCAGGCCGACGGCGGCGTGCCGCTGGTGGTCGAGGACCCCGACGACCCCGCCTCCCAGGCGATCCGCCAAGCCGCCCGCGGGCTGATCGCGATGACGCCGATGGAGCTGCCCACCTTGCCGCTGCTCGAGGTCACGCCGCCAGCGTGCCGGCGCCGCCGGCAAGCCCGAAGCCAGCGGGCATGTCTCTACCGATGGCCTGAGACGGCCGATGGCCTTCGCGGGCTTCGTCCTCGGAGCTCGACTTGGCCCACCAAGCCTTCGCTCCTGCGTCCGCGCTCCCCTCGACCGTCTCAGCCGCGGTCGTTTCAACCATCGCCTTGTTCGCTACTTGGCGTTGGCGAAGTACTCCGCGTTGATCGAGGTGAACTTCTGCCACTCGTCGGGCAGCTGGTCCTCGGCGAAGCACGCGTCCACGGGGCACGCCTCGACGCACGCGTCGCAGTCGATGCACTCCTCCGGATCGATGTAGAGCATCTCGGCCGCGTCATAGCCGGGCTCGTCGGGCGTCGGGTGGATGCAGTCCACAGGGCACACCTCGACACAGGAGTTGTCCTTGGTGCCGATGCACGGCTCAGCGATTACGTAGGCCATTCGCTTCCTTCTCGATTCGTTTGCGGGGGAACTACAAGTTGCGGGACGACGAATAGTAGCGAGGCAGCTCAGTCGCACACTGGCAATGAGTCACACAGACGCACAGGCGAGCACCGGCCCTCTGGTGCACTCCGCTAGCTTTGGGCGATGCTCCTGCTCACCGGCGCCACCGGTCTCGTCGGCTCCGCCCTACTGCGTCGCCTGGTCGCCGAAGGCCAGCCCGTGCGCTGCCTGGTGCGCGACCCGCGTAGGCTCGGACCCCAGCGCGTACGCGTGCAGATCGCCCTCGGCGACCTCGCCGACCCGCCGTCGTTTCGCAACGCGATGCGAGGCGTCGACACAGTTGTGCACCTTGCCGCCTCCACCCGCGACCAGCCGCGCGGCTCGATCGAGGAGTTGGCGGCGATCGCCACGTGGCGGATGGTCGAGGCGGCCCAGCGCGCCGGCGTGCAGCGCTTCGTGTTCTTCTCCGCGCTCGGCGCCTCCACCCACCACCGGGCGCGCCTGTTCCGCGCCAAGGCGCTCGCCGAGCAGGCCGTGCGCGAGTCCGACATGCACACGACCGTGATCGCCCCGTCACTCGTCTACGCGCCCGGTGATCGCTGGCTGACCTTGATCGAGCGCCTGTCTCTGCTGCCGGTGGTGCCGATCTCGGGGCGCGGCCGCGCCGTCTGCCAGCCGATCTGGGCGGAGGACGTCGCCGCCTGCGTGATCGCGGCGCTGGTTGAGAACGCGGACGCAGACGGGGTCACACACAGACGCTACGAGCTGGGCGGCCCGCAGACGATGACCTACACCGAAGTCGCCAACACCGTGCTGCGCTCGCTTGACCGTGAGCGGCCGCTGCTGCCGCTGCCAACGCCGATCGTCTCGCGCACACTGCACGTGGTGGAACGGGTGATGCACTCCAGCACACCGATCACATGGGACGAGGCTGAGCTGCTGGAGGCGAACATGGTGGCCACGGGAGGCAGCGATACCGAAGCACTCGGCGTTACACCACAGCCAATGTCGTCAGTGCTCGGTGGGTGAGCACACAGTTCCGTCCCACGCACTGGGTACAATTGTCTGCACGGAAGGTGAAGTGGTCTGGGACCACGAGCAGACTGATAGCTGTGAGTCCGGGTCGCCCCGGATGGAGTTCGATTCTCCCGCCTTCCGCCATGATTCAGTTCGATCGGTGGCCGCAAGACGAGAGCAAGCGCGAGGATCAGTGCGCTGGCGGGTAGCAACCGCTCTGCTCTTGGCGGCCACCGTTCGAGCGAGTCATCTGGCCGAGTGTTATAGTTTGTTTCGTTATCAGTCTGTTCGGGGTAGCTCCCCGTCACCACGGCCCGCCCTTGAGGCGGGCCGAGTTGTTTAACAGACTGGCGCCCGGCGACCCAGCCACGGCGCGGCCGCTTCGACCTGCGCTGCAAGCGCCAGCAGCGCGGCCTCGCCCGCCGGCCGGCCGACGAGCTGCACGCCGAGCGGCAGGCCATCCTCGCCTTGGTACAGCGGCAACGAGATCCCGGGCTGCCCGCTCGCGTTGAACACCGGCGTGAACGGCGTGAACAGCCCCGAGCGGGTGAACGTCGACATTGGGTTGGGCGCGGCCGTGTCGAGCGTGCCGAGTGGCAGCGGGCGCTCGGCCAGCGCGGGGGTGAGCAGCGCGTCGTAGGGGGCCAGGAAACTCACCAGCTGGCGCGTGAGCGCCTGCAACTGGATTTCCAGGGCGAGCCCCTGTACCGAATTGAAGCTCTGGGTCATCTGATGGATCGCCCAGCTCATCGGCTCCATGTCCTCGGCTGTGGGCTCGCGCCCGGCAACCATCCCCGAGTAGACGATCTGAAGTGCTATGTGGATCGAGAAGACCGCCCCGAACAGCTCTGAGAGGCCCTCAATCCGCCAAGGAGGATCGACCTCCTCGACCTCGTGGCCGAGCGAGCGCAGCAGCTCTGCGGCGTCTGTCACGGCCTGCGCGCAGATCGGATCGACGACGGCATCGGCGATCGGCGGGAACGTGGTCGCCGCGATCCGCAGCTGGGTGGGCGGGCCTCCAATCCGTGTCGCTGACAGCGCAAACGGCTCGAACGGTGGCGGCGCCCAGTTCGCGTCGCCCAACTCATAGCCGGCGAGCACGTCGAGGATCGCCGCCGTGTCGCCGACCGTGCGCGTCAGCACGCCATCGACGTCGAGCGGCGCTTCGCCGCGTTCAGGCGCCGCGGAGATACGCCCGCGCGCAGGCTTCAGGCCGACCAGCCCGCAACAGGCGGCGGGGATCCGAATCGAGCCGCCGCCGTCGTTGCCGTGGGCGACCGGCACCATGCCCGAGGCAACCGCGGCGGCAGAGCCGCCCGAGGAGCCGCCAGGCGTACGCTCCAGATCCCACGGGTTGCGCGTCGGGCCGAATATGCGCGCCTCGCTGACGGGCAGGATTCCGTACTCGGGCAGCGTGGTCGTCCCTACGATCACAAAGCCCGCCTCCTTGAAGCGGCGCGTGATGTTGCAGTCGTGCTCGGCCACATGCTCGGCCAACAGCGAGCATCCGATCGTGGCTCTCAGACCGGTCACCGGACGGTTGTTCTTGATCGCGATCGGCACCCCCGCAAACGGGCGCTCGTCGCCCGAGCCGATCTTCGCGGCGGTTGCCAGGGCGCGCTCGCCGTCGATCTCCACGAACGCGTTCAGCTGCGGGTTGAACTCTTCGATGCGCGCCAGCGAGGTTTCCACCAGCTCGCGTGCGGACACCTCCCCGGAGCGCACCATCGCGGCAAGCTCGGTCGCGGGACGGAACATCAGGTCACCGTCGGTCACTGGCTCCTCCTCAGATCGCTGGGTCGTTCATCATATGGGTGCGCCCACAAGGCGCCATTCCCGTCAAGCAGCCCAGCCCAGAAAGCAGAGCGCAATGAGCGAGGTTCAAACACCACCTGAAGTTCAGTCAGGCCTCGAGGGCGTCGTCGCCTTCGCCACCGAGATCGCCGAGCCCGACCGGGCCGGCGGGTCGCTGCGCTATCGCGGCGTGGACATCGAGGACCTGGTCGGTACGGTCCCCTACGAGCAGGTCTGGGGCCTGCTGGTCGACGGCCGCTTCAAACCCGGCCTGCCCCCCGCCGAACCGCACGTCTTGACCGTGCGCTCGGGCGACCATCGCGTCGACGTGCAGTCGGCGCTCGCGATGCTCGCCCCGGAGTGGGGCTTCAACGCGCTGATCGACATCTCCGACGAGCAGGCACGCGACAACCTCGCGCGCGCGTCGGTGATGGCGCTCTCCTTCGTCGCGCAGTCCGCGCGCGACGCCGGTCAGCCGCCCGTGCCCCAGTCGGAGGTGGACAAGGGCCGCTCGATCCCCGAGCGCTTCCTGATCCGCTGGCGCGGTGAGGTCAATCCAGACCACGCCAAGGCAATCGACGCCTACTGGATCTCCGCCGCCGAGCACGGCATGAACGCCTCCACGTTCACCGCGCGCGTGGTGGCCTCCACCGGAGCCGACTGCGCGGCGGCGCTGTCAGCGGCCGTGGGCGCCCTCTCGGGTCCCTTGCACGGCGGCGCGCCCTCGCGCGTGCTGAAGATGCTCGATGAAGTGGAACAGACCGGCGACGCCGAAGTATGGGTTAAGTCCGCGCTCGACCGAGGCGAGCGGCTGATGGGCTTCGGCCATCGCATCTACCGCGCCGAAGATCCCCGTGCGCGCGTGCTGCGACGCACCTGCCGAGAACTAGGCTCGCCACGCTTTGAGGCGGCCGAGGCGTTGGAGAAGGCGGCGCTGGCGGAGCTCACCGCACGCAAGCCCGACCGCGTGCTCGCCACCAACGTCGAGTTCTGGTCGGCTGTGGTCCTCGACCTCGCGGAAGTGACCCCGGATCTGTTCACGCCGATGTTCACCTGCGCGCGCGTGGCCGGCTGGTCGGCGCACATCCTCGAGCAGAAGCGCGAGGCCAAGCTGATCCGTCCGACCGCGAAGTACGTGGGCGAGGGTCCGCGGCCGGTGTCAGCCGTCGAATAGCAGGTGCACCATGCGCCGCCGCCAAACGGACAGGCGGCGGCAGACGGAGTCTGCCCGACCGAGGACGCAGACCGGTCGAGAGAGCATGCCGAGCGCACCGTAGATCGGCTTTAACGAATCGAGGGCCCAGCATCCTGCCGGGCCCTCTGCTCATCTATCGACTGCATACACGCGCGGCTAAAGCGCCGCGCGTGTAGATGGGACTATTCGACTACATCATCCCGCTCATGTCGGGCATTCCGCCGCCCGGCATTCCGCCGCCGTCCTTCTCCGGCACCTCGGCGACGATCGCCTCGGTGGTGAGGATGTTCTTGGCGATCGACGCAGCGTTCTGCAGCGCCGAGCGGGTGACCATCGCCGGGTCGATCACACCGGCGGCCACGAGATCCACGATCTCGTTCGTCGCGGCGTTCAGGCCCTGGCCCTTCTTTGCCTTGCGCACATCGTTGACGACAACCGAGCCCTCCAGGCCCGCGTTCTCGGCGATCTGACGCAGCGGCTCCTCCAGAGCACGCAGCACTATACGAGCGCCCGTCTTCTCGTCGTCCTCCTCGATGCCGTCCACCGCGATCGCCGCTGAGGCCTGCAGCAGCGCGACACCACCACCGGGCACGATGCCCTCCTCCAGCGCCGCGCGGGTAGCCTGCAGCGCGTCCTCGACGCGGTGCTTCTTCTCCTTCATCTCCGTCTCGGTGGCCGCTCCGACCTTCACCACAGCGACACCGCCGGAGAGCTTTGCAAGGCGCTCCTGGAGCTTCTCGCGGTCGAAGTCCGAGTCGGTGTTCTCGATCTCGGCCTTGATCTGGTTGATGCGGCCCTTGATCGCCTGCGCGTCACCGGCGCCGTCCACGATCGTGGTGTTGTCCTTGGCCACAACCACACGGCGAGCGTGGCCCAGCTGAGACACCTGGGTGTTCTCGAGCTTCAGGCCCATCTCCTCGGTGATCACCTCTGCTTTGGTGAGGATCGCGATGTCCTCGAGCATCCGCTTGCGACGGTCGCCAAAGCCGGGGGCCTTGACGGCCACACCGGTGAAGGTGCCGCGCAGCTTGTTCACGACAAGCGTCGCGAGCGACTCGCCCTCGACGTCCTCGGCGATGATCAGCAGCGGCTTGCCGCTCTGGATCACTGCCTCGAGCACCGGCAGCACGTCGCGCACCGAGCCGATCTTCTGGTTGGCGATCAGGATGTAGGGGTCCTCGAGGGTGGCCTCCATACGGTCCTGGTCGGTGACCATGTACGGCGAGATGTAGCCCTTGTCGAACTGCATGCCCTCGGTGAACTCGAGGTCCATGCCGAACGTCTGGCCCTCCTCGACGTTCACCACACCGTCCTTGCCGACCTTCTCGATCGCATCGGCGATCACGTCGCCGATCTCCTCATCACCGGCGGAGATGGTCGCGACGCGCGCGATCTGATCCTTGCCGGAGACCTCCTTGGACTGCGAGGCGATGTTGGCGACGACCTGGTCGACAGCCTTCTCGATACCGCGCTTGAGCGCGAGCGGATTGGCGCCGGCCGCGACGTTCTTCAGGCCCTGGCGAACGATCGCCTGAGCGAGCACGGTCGCTGTGGTGGTGCCATCGCCGGCGACGTCATTGGTGGCGGTAGCCACCTCGCGCACCAGCTGAGCACCCTGGTTCTCGAAGACGTCCTCAACCTCGATCTCACGAGCGATCGTGACACCGTCGTTGGTGATCGTGGGGGCGCCGAACTTCTTGTCGAGCACCACGTAGCGGCCCTTGGGGCCGAGCGTGACCTTCACGGCGTTGGCGACAGCGTCGACGCCGGCCTCCAGAGACTTACGCGCCTCGGAGCTGTACTTGAGTTCCTTGTGAGCCATATTCCTCAGATCTCCTTAAGCGATCTTGGCGAGGACATCGGACTCGCGCAGCACGAGCAGATCCTCACCGGTCTTCGGGTCTTTGATCTCGGTGCCGCCGTACTTGCTGTAGAGGATCTCGTCGCCCTCCTTGACATCCAGTGGGATGCGCTTGCCGGCGTCGTCGAGCTTGCCATCGCCAACGGCGAGGACCTCGCCCTTCTGCGGCTTCTCCTTGGCCGTATCGGGCAGGACGAGACCGCTGGCGGTCTTCTCCTCCTCCTCGATGGCCCGCACGATCAGACGATCGCCCAGGGGCTTGAGTTTCATGCTGGAAACCTCCGTTTAGAGTGTGCTTCGGAATCGGCGGCCGCGCGCGGGGATCGACGGGCCACCCGTTGGCACTCTCATGCGAGGAGTGCCAACAGCTCCCCAATATATAGAACAAACCGCCGCACAACCCCAGAAGGCGTAAGCAGGCTACCTCTAGCCGACCACCAGCCGTTCGACCTCAGTGCCCTTCTCGGTCAGTGCCCAGGCGTTTGAGGGCCCTCGCACCTGCCCTGGGTCGGCGTTCTCGACCAGTCCGAGCTTCTTCAGACGGCTCAGCAACTTCGAGATCTGGCCCTGATCGCTGATCCCGGCGGCCACTCCAATTTCGCGATTGGAGGGAGGGGAGCCGTGCGCTCCCAACTCGGCAATCGCAAGGAGTACACGCACGGTGCGGTAGGTGAGACGCATCTCCAACCCGCGCAGGGGGTCTCCGCCACTGGAGCGAGCGCGCCGCCGGCGCACAGGCGCCGGACGCTCGCTCTCCTTGCGGGCGGCGGCGGGACCGAGGTAGGGCAGCACGATCATGCTCATCAACGAGCCCGTCATCTGTAGCAGCGAGCCACCACCCTCAAGCAGCCGCGTGTGCAGCACCGAGAGGATTCCTCCCACGACCCCCTCGGTCGTCAGTTGGGGAAGCGCGGCAGCCGCCTTTGACTCCCGCCGTGCTTCGTCCACCACGGCGATCATCGCCTCGACCGTACGCGTGCGACGCTCGTGCACCTTGGAGCCGGCGCCCAGTGTCTCGACGATGCACAGACGACCCATTGCCGGCTCGTCTTCGAGAAATTCAAGCAGCCCGATGAGCGCGGCTCTGATCCGAGGACGCCACTTCTCCGAGGGCTCGTAGTCATCGAGCACATACTCCGAGGCACACGCGATCGACCGGTCGAGCGCCGCGAGAAAGCAGTCTTCGAAGTCATCGAACACTTCGTAGAAGGTGCGACGCGAGACACCCGAGCGTCCCACCACGTGGGCCACAGTGGCGCCTGCGCGACCCCGCTCGGACACGACGTCGATCATCGCCGTGATCATCCGGGCACGCTGGATCTCGGTGACGTTTTCGCGGCCGAGTTCCTCGCGCTGGAGGGCTTGAGCCGTCGCCTTGCGCTCAGGATGTTCTCTAGTTCTGCGCGCCGCCGAATCCCTTCATCGCTTCGGTCATCGCGGTCGGCTTGTCGAGGATCTGCGAGAAGCGCACAACGGTGACCGTGTCCTCCATCGACACGCCACGGCCGTAGATCTGCTCAAGGAACTTGATCAGCTCCTCGTGACGGCGGAACTCGGGGTTGTCGTGCTTGATGTCGCGCGGGGAGAGCTCCGCGACCTTCATCACCTCGACCTGGTCGATCACCGCTTCGAAGATCCGCTCGCGCGGAGAGTACTGGTAGCCGATCGTCACGAGCACCGCCTGGTTCTTGCGGTACTTGCTGGACTTGTCGCCGAGTCTGATCGTCGCGGTCTTGCGACCCTTCTTCAGCTCGTCGGCGAAGATCGTCGAATAGAAGTTGAGCACCTGCATGACCGGGCAGGCTATCGGTCTTGCTCGCCAATGACCAGCGCGCGGGTCACCATGTCACGCTCTCCTGGATAACTGAGCGCCTTCTGAGCCTCCGCGGCGGGCATCCAGCGGGCTTCCAGCACCTCGTCGTCGTGGTCTGAGAGATCCCCGCTCACGTAGCGAAACAGAAAGAAGAACACGCTCTTGGCCACCCTACGGCGGTTGCGCACATACCAGTAGCGCACCTCGCCCAGCTCACCCACCAGCTCGGTCGTCGCGCCGGTCTCCTCGCGCACCTCACGGGTCGCCGCCTGCTCGCTGGTCTCGCCCTCGTCCAGATGACCCTTCGGTAGGCAGAGCACAAGCGACCCGTCGGCGGCCTTGCGAGTCGGCACGATCACGAGCACGTTGCCCTCATGCATCACGACGCCGCCCGCCGAGATCTCGTGCGGGCCGCGCGTGCCAAAGCCACGGCGTCGCTTGGTGCGCTTCTCAGAAGACATAGCGCTCCAGCGCGGCAGGGTCGTGCACTACGAGGCGACCGCGACCTTGGGAGATCACGCCGGCTCGCTCGAGCACGGCAAGAAAGCGCGAGGCCGACTCGCGCGAGGAGCCCGCGAGCTTGGCGAGATCGGCCTGCGTCGCGGTGACGAGCACCTCCTGCTCGGACCCGCCGGCCGTGACCGCTTGAGCGACAAGCTCTCCAAGTACCACGGCGACACGGCTCTGGACAGTCTGAAAAGACTGTTTGGCAAGGCGCTCGTTGGTCTCGCGCAAACGCCGTCCGAGCGCGACCACCAGCCGCGCCGAGATGCCGGGGTGCTCGACCATCAGCCGGCGCATGTCTGGTCCCAGTACGGCGACCACGCTAGTCCGCTGCACCGCCTCGACCGTTGCCGAACGCCGCTCATCCTCGAACATCGCCAACTCGCCGAAGATGTCGCCCGAGCCAAACGTGGCGAGCGTGATCGTGCGCCCGTCGGGGTGCTCACGCACAGCGCGCGCTCGACCGGAGCGCACGATGTAGCACGTGTCGCTCGCGTCGCCCTCGCGGAACACGATCTGACCGGGCTCAAACGTGCGCGGCACAGCCAGCTGAGCAATCCGCTGCAAATCGTCGTGCTCGAGCGTCGAGAACACCGGCACGCGCCCCAGCAGCTCAACTATCTCCGCTGCCTTGGTCGCCGCCATGCCAAGGGGATATCACACAAGCCCGCCCAGCTTCAGAGCGGAGCGGATGGTGGCATCCAGTGGACCCAGGGGCGCTATCTTCACAAGATGGTCCTGTCAAAGACGATCGCCTCACTGGCGCTGGCGGCGGCCGTTGCGCCATCGGCAGCGCATCCACTGGAACACTCACGCGAACTGTGGGCCACGGTAGATGTGTGCGGCCCCAAGGACCAACCCGACACGATCGGCATCCGCGGCTCGATGCCGGGCGACGGCCACGCCACAGACACCATGTACATGCGCTTCCGCGCGCAATACCTGAATCCCACCACCGGCAAGTGGCTCGACCTCGGCCAGGGCGCCGATTCGGGCTTTTTGAAGGTCGGCTCGAGTGCGCTCACCCGCCAGGCGGGACGCAGCTTCCAGCTGGCACTGACAAACAGCGATTCGACCTACACCTTGCGCGGCTACGTGATCTTTCAGTTGCGCAAGGGCACAACCGTGATCGAAACCGCCGCCAGGCCCACCGCCGCCGGGCACACGAGTCTCGCAGGCGCCGATCCGCGTGGATTCAGCGCCGCAACCTGCGTACTCAGCTAGGACCCCCGCGCGGGGACGCCCCATCGGAGAACAGGCGCGGGTCGTTTGTGATGATCCCGCTCACCCCGAGCGCGGTGAGCTTCTCGATGCGCGCCGCGTCATCGACCGTCCACACATACAGCTCGCCACCCTCGCGTGCGACCGCGCGCACAAGCGCGGGTGTGACAACCCGCCAGTGGGCCATGATCGCGTCGACCGTCCCCGTGTGCAGCGCATGGGCCGCACGGCGCGGCAGCAGCGCACGGTAGCCGGTGAGCATCGCCAGCGCAGGCACCGCCATCAGCAGGTCGTTGGTGTAGTCGCGGCGCACGCGCGGCACCGACCACCCGAGGCGCAGCGCCGGCTCGGCGGCACGCACACGCGCCAGCGAGGAGGGGAACATGCCGCTGAGCAGCGTCCTGCTCGTCAAGCCAGCCTCACGCAGCGCATCCACCACCCGCAGCTCATAGCCGGGGATCTTCACATCGAGGTCGAACTCGATGCCCGCAAACTCCTCGCCCGCCAGATGCGCGAGCGCCTGCTCGAGCGTGAGTGGAGTGCGCGAGCGCATGTCCTCATAGTCGTGCGCCACGAGCAACTCGCCGCTGCCGTCGGTCCGCTCGCTGAGCACGTCGAACTCGATCATGTCCACGCACTGGGCAAGCGCGGCATCGAAGCTCTCACGCGTGTTGCCCTGTGCAAGGTGCGCCGCACCCTTGTGCCCCACCCGCCGAGGGGGCGTGCGGGCGCCGATAGCTTCGTGCGTGGCCACTAGCCCCAGGATATAGCGGCGCTGGGCACGCTCGGGCCAACTACGTCCACAGCGCGCCGGCAAAGCTGAGCACAGCTCGGACGAAGCGCTCGGACGAGCTTGCCGGAAACTTAGGAAACCTCCAGGCGCCTGCGCCTGGAGCCAGACATCTCAATCGCCTCGACCGCCGGACGCGGGCCGATGTAAGGAGCCAAGATCAAGAACGTCAGATGGTCGACCAAACACGGTAGATAGCGCAAGCGGTCGTGCGGAGCGTAGCTGGCGAGAATCGCCCAGATCGCGCCCATGATCGCCTCCGAGGCGACGCCTGGCGCTCGCCGGGGTTCCGGTATGCGCTGGGTCATCACCGTGATGAACCCGTCGAGCACACCGCTCACACGCTGGACCACTCCGTTGCCTGCGTCGAACAGGTCGATGAACGACAACTTCACCAATCCCGGGTGGGCGGCGCAGTAGCCAATCAGCGCCTCGACGCCTTTGTGGACCGCCTCAGGCCATTCCGTGTCGTTGCGCGTGGCGCGCCGCACCGCATCGTGGGCTTCGGCGGCAAACTCGTCAACGACCGCCAGCAGGCACTCTTCCTTGTTGGAGAACTCGCGGTGGAACGCTTCCGTGGACACAGATGCGGCACGCGCGATCTCGGCATCGGTGAGATTTGTGTAGCCATCATCCAAGGCCAACTGCACCATTGCATCCATCACACGCGAACGGCGATCTTCACGGGTCAGGAAACGCGCTCGTTTTGCCACCAGCCGCGGAGGCCTGGCCGAGCCGAGCGTGCGCAAACGTGCAACCGAGGTGGAGCGATAGGAGTTCACCCAGTCAAGCAGTTCATCGGTAAGCCCCGCAAGCTCCTGCTGGCGACCTTCACGCAGGCGTCTGAGCACGACGAAGCGCACGCCTCCGACGATCGCTCGCGGCGCCAGCGGGGGCAATGCGATGCCGTCCGGGGTGAGGCTGAATCCCGTCGCCACAACGCGCTCAAACGCGGTCCCGGTGAGTTGCAGGCGTTCATGTCCGCGCGGGCCGATGCCGATCGACTCGACAAGCACCATATGGGCGCCGCGCGGGTCATCGGCGATTCCGGTGAGAAACACTCGACAGGCGGCATACAGGCGATTGGCCCATCCACGCTCGCCCAGCCACGCCTGCAGAACGCGCTTGCGCGAGGCTGCCACAAGCGCGTCGTAGGTAGACAGGAAGCAGTCTTCCTTGTTTGTGAACTGCTCGTAGAAAGCGCGTCGCGAAACACCCGCCAGCGCGATCACGTGCGCGACACTCGTGGCGGCATAACCGCGCTGGTAGACCGACTCGACCATGCCACCGTGGATGCGTGCCCGCTGGTGACGTGCCACCTCGTCGCGGCCGAGGCCATGAGGACCGTGGGGAAGTCGTTTGTATAGAGGAGCGGGCTCCTGATAGGCGAAGTCGGCGCCGAGCAACCCGCCATTTGACGCGTCGTCGCATGGCGCTTGCAAAGGCCCTTCTACCGAAAGCACCGCAGATGACCCACCTGAGCGCAGCTCACCACCTGTTCCATTCATCCCCATCATTCGACAAGATAATTCAGTGCTGAACAGTTGGCAAGCCGCCGGTTGACGATCCTGGGCAATGTTTCCGACTCCACCTGAAGCCGAGTTTGCGGGTGCCATCCAAAGGGTATTCCGTCCGCCCGCGGCCGGCGTGTGTGAGCAGCAAGTGCCCCATCTTCTCCCACCGTCTCCTCCCGTCCCCGTGTTTCCAAGTTCGATCTTATTCAAGAAGATCGAGCGATTCAAGCTCGAAGCGTGAGCTTCCGCGGACCCTGACGAAAGCCGAGCTCGACAAGCGCCGGCTCAAGCTCCGAGCCAATCGCCGGCTCGCCATCGATTCGCTCGAGCGCGATCGCATCTACCCGCCCCGCCCGCACCGCCTCCGCGAGCGCGCGCAAAGCAAGCACCAGTGGCGTGCGCTCCCGCTCAGGCGCACTAAGCGCAACCTGAACAGATCGGGATGCGACGCCGCCGGCGTGAGCGAGCAGTGCTTCCGGGATAAGCGTCACGATCCCGCGCCCGCCTCGCTCGAGGTAGAGCACCGGCTCGTGCTCGACAAACACCACATACGCCCCCGCCACGCGCGCCGGCCCGCGGGTCTGACCCTCGCGCCGTGGCCAAGGCAGCACCGCACCATAGGGCTGTGCCGGATCGACCGCCGCCAGCACAAGCGTCGTGTCCTCGCGAGCGGAGCCGCCGGCACGCAGCCGCTCGACCGCGCCGGGCAGCGCGAACTGGGCGCCGCCAAGACCCTCCACGAAATAGCCACGCCGACACACGCCAAGCGTCTCGAGCTCCGAGAGCGCGCCATACACGCTGGAGAAGCCGCCCGCTACACCCTCGGCCAAGACCTGCTCTCTGGTGAGCACGCCATAGCGCTCCAACAGCAGTTCGGCCAGCGCACGGCGTCGCGTACGCAGCTCCCCGTGTGCCCCGAATGGGGTATCAACCCCCGACCCCGCCGCGAAGATCAACTCCGTCAGCGACCAGCGCCCCTGCACCTGCGCGCTCGTCCCAAAAACCCCTCCCCGCGACGAACGACCACCAAAGCGTCTGCCTCCGCGCATGGCTCCCCGATGCCCGCGGGCTGCTTCCGGGGGCGCGTGCGCCGCAAGCGCTTGGCGTGGCGCACGCAGCGGCGCCCACGCGTCGTTGGTGACCTCCCCGGCCCACACCAGATCCCACAACGCACGAGTGAGGGCAAGCGCAGGCACGTCGAGCTCGGCGAGCAGGTCGGTGAAGAAACATGGACCCACCGCCAAGCGCTCACGCAGCAGTACGTGCTCAGACTCTGATGGCGGCTCGCCACGCCTGTCGGCCTGACCCCCGTCGGGGGCCGCGCCCTGAAGCACGCGCGCAGAGGACGTGGGTGGGCCCAACAGCGCCGCGTCCTCGCGGAAGTACAGCGCCACACGCCCCGAGTCACGGCCAAGCGAACCAGCGCCAACCCACACGACCTCGCCGCTTGCGCACAGACTGTCAAGCCAACTCGGCGAGTAAGAGCCGCTACGAGCGCGCAGCACATCGCGCTCCCAGGCCGCCACCGGCAGCGCAAGTCCCTGCAAAGGGACGAGCACCTCGCGCAGCCGCTCCACGCCGCCGGCGATCGGAGATCGATACCCCATTCGGGGCACACTGCGGGATCCCGGATCGGGCAGCGACGGTGAGCCCGAGCGCCAGCGATCGATTCCCTGCCAGGAGGGCATGAACGCAGCCAACGCACGCTTGTCCACAGGCTCGATCTCCTTGCGCAGCGCCGCTAGCGACGCGCGTCGCAGAGCACGCAAAACCTGCACATCGCACCACTCGCGCTCGCCCGCCCCCCGCGACGGCGTGGCACTACCCGGACGCAGCTCGCCCCGCGCCAGCACACCCGAGCGCTCGAGCTCACGTAGTACCGAGGACACATCGACGCTGTAGCGCTCGTGCAGCTCCACGCCAGTGAACGGCCCATGCGTGCGCGCGTAGCGCGCAACGAGCACCTCCAGCGCATGCGGGACCTCATCGAGGAACACACTCGGCAGCCCCCCGGGCGGCGGGCAACCCAACGCGTCGCGGTAGAGACCCGCATCGTCGGCGGCGATCAGCCGCTCCTCCCCGGCGATCCTCACCCGCACCACGCGCCGTTCTTGCTCGAGCGCCGCCAGCATCGCATCTGCATCCAGTCCCGCGAGCACCCGCCCGCGGGCCTCCTCCAGGCGCAGGTCGCCCAAGCCCCGCAGCACGTCGCACAGCGCGTCCCGACCAGTCGCCTGCGTGCGCTGGGAGCGGTACTGCAGATCCTCCTCGATCCGCGCAAGCGCGCCCGGATCGATCAGCTCGCGCAGCTCCTCCTGACCCAGCAGCTCACGCAGCAGCTCGCGATCGAGCGACAACGCCGCCGCTCGCCGCTCAGCACTCGGCGTGTCGCCCTCGTACATGTACGTCGCCACGTAGTCGAACAGCAGCGATCCGGCAAATGGCGATGCACTCTGCGTCTGCACCTCCACCAGCGATAGCTCACGCGTGGAGATCCCTCGCAGCAGCTCCTGCAGACCCGGCAGGTCGAGCACGTCGCGCAAGCACTCACGGTAGGTCTCGAGCACGATCGGGAAGTCGGGATAGCGCCGCGCAACCTCGAGCAGGTTCTGGGACTTCAGTCGCTGCTGCCACAACGGCGTACGCCGGCCCGGGTAGGCCCGCGGAATCAACAGCGCGCGCCCAGCGTTCTCACGAAAACGCGCGCCGAACAGCGCCGAGTCGCCGAGCTCCGCGACGATCGTCTCCTCAACCTCCTCGGGGTCGAACGCCACCAGATCCGCATACGACAACGCGCCCGTGTCCCCGGAGGACTCCACGGCGTCCGGCGAGCGCTCACCACCCGGCGCATGCTCAGTGCGGGAGCGCTCAGCGCCACCGGCCGCCCACTCGCTCTCAGGCCCCTCGATATCGACATCGGGCAAGCGCACGACGATCCCATCGTCAGACCACAGCGCCTCGCCATCGATCCCGAACCGCTCGCGTATGCGCGCGCTGATCGCAAGCCCCCAGGCGGCGTGCACGCGGCCGCCATAGGGGGAGAGCACGCACAGCCGCCAGTCGCCGATCTCGTCGCGAAAGCGCTCCAGCACGATCGTGCGATCGCTCGGGAGCACGTGCGTTGCGTCCTGCTGCTCGCGCAAATAGTCGAGCAGGTTGCGCGCCGCGCGCTCGTCAAGGTCGTAGTCACGCGCCAGCAGCTCCGCGTCCTGGTCCACCGCCCAGCGTGTGAACGCGCCAATCGCGGCGCCAAGCTCCTTCGGTCGGCCGATCCCATCGCCCTTCCAGAACGGCACCGCTCCCGGCACGCCGGGAGCCGGTGTCACGATCACGCGGTCGCGTCCGATCTCCTCGATCCGCCACGAGGACGCGCCGAGCAAGAACACCTGTCCGGGACGCGCCTCATAAACCATCTCCTCGTCCAGCTCGCCCACACGGCGCCCGTCGGGAAGCGTCACCGCATACAGCCCGCGATCGGGAATCGTGCCGGCGTTGACGATCGCCAGCTGGCGCGCGCCCTTGCGCGCACGGATACGACCGGCCACCCGATCCCACACGATCCGCGCCCGCAGCTCGCCGAACTCACTGGACGGATAGCGCCCGTCGAGCATGTCAAGCACGTTCTCAAGCAGCGCGCGCGGCAACTCGGAGTAGGAGTGGCTGCGCGTGATGAGCGCATGCAAATCCTCAACGGAGACATCCTCCTCCGCCGAAGCGGCGATCGCGACGATCTGCTGGGCGAGCACGTCAAGCGCGTTGCGCGGCACCACCGTCGGCTCGATCGCGCCTTCGCGCATGCGCCGGCACACCACCGCACACTCGAGCAAATCGCCGCGGAACTTGGGGAAGATGCGTCCCTTGCTGACATCGCCCACGCCGTGGCCGGCGCGCCCGATGCGCTGCAATCCGCGCGCCACCGACTTGGGCGACTCGATCTGGAGCACAAGATCAACCGCCCCCATGTCGATCCCGAGCTCCAGCGACGAGGTGGCCACCAGGCACGGCAGCTCACCCGCCTTCAACTGCTCCTCGATCGTCGTACGCTCCTCGCGCGAGAGCGACCCGTGATGGGCCCTGGCAATCTCGCGCGGCGCCACAGGCCCTGGTCGCTCCGCGGGCACGCCGCGCAGGCCGCCCTCCGGGGCGGCCCAATCCAAACCATTCCCGGCAGCGGGCGAATCCTCACCGGCGCTGTCCTCCCTGGCGGCCAGCTCGTTGAGGCGCAAGGCCACGCGCTCGGCCGAGCGGCGGTTGTTCACGAACACGATTGTCGAGCGGTGCTCGCGCACGAGCCGCAACAGCTCCGGATAGATCGCCGGCCAGATCGAATTGCGTGTCGACTCGCTGCCCGGCACGGGATCGAGCGGATCGCCACTCAGCGGGCCCGCGGGTTCGCTCATCGACTCCACTGGCACGTGGATGCGCAGGTCCAGCGGCTTGCTCCTACCCGCGTCGAGGATCTTCACTTTGCGAGTGGGCCCGACCAGAAAGCGACCCACCTCCTCCAGTGGGTTCTGCGTCGCCGATAGGCCAACCCGCTGCACCACCGACTCGCGCCCCGCCGCCGTATCGGCCCTACCCACCCGCGCCTGTTCCTCCAGTCGCTCGAGCGTCAACGCCAGGTGGGCGCCGCGCTTGACCGCAGCCACCGCGTGGATCTCATCCACGATCACAGTCTCCACCGTGCTCAACATCTCTCGCGCGCGCGAGCCGAGGATCAGATACAGAGACTCGGGGGTCGTGATCAGGATCTCCGGTGGTTTGCGCGCCATCGCCGCACGCTCGGCCTGAGATGTGTCCCCGGTGCGAATGCCCACGCTCACGTTCGCGCCGATCCCGCGCAACGGCGCACGCAGATTGCGCTCGATGTCATAGGAGAGCGCCTTCAGCGGAGACACGTACACCACGCGCACGCCAGTCCCCTTCGGGCTGTCACTCAACCGGTCAAGCGCCCACAGGAACGCCGCGAGCGTCTTGCCCGAGCCGGTCGGAGCCGACAGCAGCACGTGCTCGCCGCCGGCGATCGCAGGCCAAGCCTGCGACTGCGCCGGGGTGGGCTCGGCAAACGAGGACTCAAACCATCTGCGCGTCGCCGGGCCGAACGCCGCCAGTGGATCACGCGTGGAAGCACACATCGCATCGAGGCTAGCGCGCACGCGCGAGCGGTCGCATCCGCTCACACGCCGAGTGGCGCACCTGCCTGCTCAGAACGGCACGTGGTAACGTCCACACCCAGTCGCCACACTCGGTCGAAACCAACACCCGGCGGCGATCGACCGCACACCTCGGCGTGGCCGACGTCCCACAGTGCCACATCAAGAAGCTCGAACACATCCGAAAAGCGCACACGCTCGTTTCTCGGGACTATTCCACTAGACTGCCGCGCGTGGATTCGGACGACAAAGCGCAACAGACCGGCAACGAGCCAAACGACACACGCAACAAACGGCCGCGTGTGTGGAAGCGATGGATCGGCGGACCTTCCCGCGAGAGCCAATCCAAGCCGCAAAACGACTCGCCGGCGATCGGGCAACTGAGCGTGCACGCGTCCCTCCGTGTGCTCCCCACGCTGCTCGACGGCTCGACCCTTCCCAACGGGGTCGTCGAACTGCTGATCGACGATTTCGAAGATCCCACCCGTCAGCTGTTCGACATCCACGACGATCACATCACGCTCGTGGAGCCCGGCGCCGCGGTCCCATGGGCGAGCATCGCCGGTCCGGCCACCGCATGGATGGACGCGCTCGGACCTGAGCGCAACCTCAGCGCACTACGGCTCACCGGCGACGAGGAGCTCGCGCGGCGCGTGCTCGCGGCATTCCCCACAAACGACTCCTGAGCCGCGGCGCGCTAACGAGGAGCCAGGCCGCGAGCGTCCGCAACCGCCCGCGGCTCGCCATGCAACACCCAATCCGCTACCAACTCGCCAAGCGCCGGCGAGACCTGGATACCAGCGCCACCGCCCCCCACCACGATCACCGGGGCTCCCTCAGATGCCGGACCCACCAGCGGCCGTCCGTCGGGGCTCATCGGATAAAGCCCGGCCCAACCGTCCCCCAACTGTGAGTCCGCCAGCCCCGGCAGACGATCCGCGAGCGCACCGGCGAGCGCCTGGAGAAACTCATCATCAACGCCGCGTGCGTACCGATCCGGGTCGGCAGGCGGCCCTAACGGCTCGTCGGAGTGCAACCCCGCGATCAACCGACCCGCGCCCTCGTCGCGGAAATACACCCCGGGCTGGCCGCTGCCGGGCGTGTAGTCCACCACCGAGGGCATCGTGTACGACAACTCGCGCGGCAACCGCACCACACACGCCTGACGCCGCTGCGGGATCAACTCCAGCTCACAGCCCAGCAGCTCGGCCACCCTAGCCCCCCACGGACCGCCCGCGTCTACTGCCACATCACACTCAAGATCGCCACCACTGGTGCTCAGGCGCAGCCCACCACCGCTGCGCTCCCGCGCGCCGAGCAGCTCGCAGCCAACGCGCAACTCCACGCCCGCGGCCACCGCCAGTTCCGCCAGCAGTCCACAGTAGAGATGGCCGTCGAGATAGCCGTCGTTTGGTCCCCACAATCCCGCCTTGACGTCATCGACGCGCATGTCCGGCACGAGCCGGCTCACTTCCTCGCGATCAAGCACGCACACGTCGAGTCACGCCCAGCTCGCGCTGGATCTCGACACTGCGCACGAACGCCGCGGGCGCATCGGCGCTGTGACCCAGCCGCAGGTAGCCGTTGCGCACCACCCGCAGCCCATGCTCACGCTCGAACCGCGTGAACGCCTGCATCGAGCGAACCCGCAGCTCGATGTCAAGCCGCTGCAAATACTGCGTCTCCACCAGTCCCCACCGACAACCCCGAGGAGCCGGCGGCTACGTGGCGGGCCTCGATCACCATCACACCCCGCACGCCTCGTCGCGCGAGCTCCAGAGCGCTCGACAGGCCAAGCGCACCCGCGCCGATCACGCACACTAAAGGGCCGGTATCTCCCATCGTCAGCCGCCCACCTGCCCAAACGCTTCCAGTGCGCGGTCTATCACCTGTTCGTCCATCGGCGTACACACACATATCAGTCCGTCGGCGCCGATCAACACGCCCTCAAGATAAGCCGCACGCCACAGGCCGTGCATATCGGCGGAGTGCAGCTTGCACAACGAGCCGGCCCCGGTGACCGTATAGCCACGCTCACGCAACCCCGCCCGCAACCGTTCGCCGAGTGCGCCGATCCGCTCGATCTCCTGCGCGTCCAGCGCCTCCAACGTCGCCAGCGCCGGCGTGCATCGAAACCGGGTTGGCGGAAAAAGTGCCCGCAATCCCAACCGCGTCGGTGCCCTGCGGATCGAACACGTCCATCAACTCCGGTCTACCGGCCAGCGCCCCGACAGGCAGGCCGCCGCCGATCAGCTTGCCGAGCGTCACGATGTCGCCCTCGATCCCATACAGCTGCTGCATGCCCCCATACGCCATCCGAAACGTGATCACTTCGTCCAGGATCAACGCGATCCCCCGCCGGCTCGTCTGCTCGCGCACCAGCTCCGCAAACGAGCGCTCAACCGGGTCAAGGCCCGCGCGGTTGGGCATCAGATCGAGCAGCACACACGCCACCTGACCCTCATGCTCGTCAAGCGCCCCACACAACGCCTCGCGATCGCCGAGTGGCACGCTCACCACGTCGCCTCGCGTGCCCGCAGGCACACCCCGCGCCCCCGGCTGGGCAAGCGCATCCCACGCCCCGTGGTAGCAATTCGCGAAGCGCACGACCACGCTACGGCCGCTGGCGGCGCGCGCAGCGCGCACCGCGGCCATCACCGCCTCAGTGCCCGATCCGGTGAACCGCAGCCGCCGCGCCCACCCAACCCGCTCGAGCAGCCGCTCGGCCAACTCGACCTCGGCGGCGCTCGGCAGCCCGAACGCAGAGCCGTCAGCCAACGCCTTGCGCGGCGGCGCTCACCACCGGCGCAAACGCATGGCCGTGCACGAGCGCTGAGAAATCACCATGCAGATCGATCAGCTCGTGACCGTCGACGTCGATCAGCCGCCAACCTTCACCACGACGCGCATAGGGAGGATGGGGCGCCACGAACAGCGTGGTGCGCGAACTCCCGCCGGGGAACGGCCCTCGCGCGCGCTCGTACAGACCCTCGCTGCTCACCGCCTCGTTGCTCACTGCCCCACCAGCACAGGCTCTCCGGCGGGCGCAAACAGCTCGACCAACGATCCGAGCGTCAGATCCCGGCAATCGCGGGTCTCCATCATCGCCACGACGCGCCCGAGTCCCTCAACGTCCACACCCACCTGTTGCTCATCGCCGAACAGCAGCAGTTCCGCGACAACACCCCGCAGTCGCAGTGCACCCTCCGATTGCTCCCGACGCAAACTGCGACGGCGCACCGCCAGGACAGCATCTCCGCCGGGCGCAGACGTGATCACGGCGTTCGCCGGACAGTGGATCTCGCTGCCCGCACAGCGCACCCGCGCCATCCCCTCGCCCGTCGGCTCGGCGCGTTCGACGGCGAGCAGGTTCGCGTTCGCGAAGAAGCTCGCCACGAACGCGTTGGGTGGACGGGCGTAGAGATCCGCCGGAGACCCCAAGCCCACGATCTCTCCATCGCGCATGATCGCGATCCTGTCCGACAGCGCGAGCGCCTCCTGCTGGTCATGGGTCACGTACACGATCGTCGCGCCAAGCTCGTGGTGCAGCGAGCGAATCTCCTGCTCCATCTCGATCCGCAGCGTCTTGTCGAGCGCGCCCAACGGCTCATCCATCAAGATGATCTGCGGGTCATACGCAAGCGCCCGGCCAAGCGCCACCCGCTGCTGTTGGCCACCGGAGAGCTGACGCGGATAGCGGTCTTGCAGTCCAGCAAGACGCAGCAGCTCGAGCATCTCGCTCACGCGACGCTCACGCTCGGCCCGCGGCGTGCGGCGCAACTTCAACCCGTAGCCGACGTTCTGGGCGACGGTCATGTGAGGAAACAGCGCGTATTGCTGAAACACCATCCCAACTCCCCGACGCGCCGGGGCCAACCGTGAGATGTCGCGTCCGCGCAAACGCACCTCGCCGCAGCTTGGAGCCTCAAATCCGGCAATCACCTTCAGCAGCGTCGTCTTGCCCGACCCGCTGGGCCCTAGCAGCGTCACCAGCTCACCGCGATACACACACAGATCGACCGAGCGCAGCGCACGCGTCTCGCCGTAGGACTTCTCCAGTGCCGAGATCTCAAGAACAAGCTCACGATCGGCGGTTCTCCGCGGTTCGCGATCCGCATACCCAGCCGCGGACAGACGCTCGCTCATCGCTGTCTGCGCATCCTTCATTGCCTGTCCCGTGTGAGCCGCACGGCAAAGATCATCGCAGCGCTTGTACCGAGGATCAGCAGCGTGGCGATCGCGGTCACCACAGGTTCCAGGCCAAAGCGAACCGAGTCGAGGATCGCACGCGGCAGCGTTTCCTGACCGGGGCCCCCAAGGAAGTTGATGAACACCGACTCGTCGAAGCTCGCCATGAACGCCAGCACCGCGCCCGCCAGGATCGCGGGCGCGAGCAGCCGCACGGTGATCTGGAGCCATGCCCGCGCACGGCTCGCTCCGGCGACCATCGCGGCCAACTCGAGTTCCTCGGGGATCCTGCTGAGAGCGGGACTCGTCACCAGCAGCATCACCGGGATCGCAAGTGTCAGGTCAGCGAGCACAAGCCCTATGTAGGTCCCCAACAGCCCCGTCTGCGCAAACACTCCATACATCGCAACCGCATACGCCGATGCCGGCAGCACGAGTCCAGTCAAGCCACCCAGCTGTAGCGCGTTGCGGGCGGGCAAACGGCTGCGGTGGAAGGTGAACAGCGCCGGCACCACAATCACCACCGCCAGCAGCGCAACCGGCACCGCGATCTTCACCGACAGCCACAGCGCCGAGCCCCAGCGCGGATCTGTGAACAGCACCCGATATTGGCGCAATCCCCACGAGTGGGGCGGGAACTCGAAGAAGCGTTCGCCAGAGAACGACAACGCGACCACCAGCACCGGCGGTACCAGCATCGCCGCCGCGATCAACCCCACAAGGCCGCCACCCACCGTCCGCGTAGCGCGATCGTTGCTCCTCGGACCGCCGCCCACCCTCGGCATGTCAAGCTCGCTGCCCATCCTCACCGTCCGTCCTCTGACCGAGGCGGCCCTCCCATCACGCCACCGCCCGCATCAGACGCTCACGCCCGACGAGCAGCAACGCACCCGCGAGCGTCACGACTGCCCCCACCAACAGGATCACCGACGCCGCGCTCGCAACCGGGTAGTCGAAGAACGAGAAGATGTAGTCGCTGATGAAGCTCGCCAGGAACGGTGTCTGGGCACCGCCTAGCAACACCGGCGTCACGTAGAACCCGAGCGAGATCGCAAACACGAGCGCGGTGGCCGCCACGATCCCGGGCAACGTCAGCGGAAGCACCACCGTTCGCACCGCATACAGTCGCGATGCGCCCATCCCGCGAGCCGCATCGAGCAATGACCCGTCAACCGTCAAGAACACCCCGTAGAGAGTGAGCGCGGCATACGGCACCATCGTGTACACCATCCCGATCGCCACAGCAGTCGAGGTGTAGAGCACCGACAGCGACCCCAGCCCAAGCGCTTCGACCAGCTTGTTGAGCGGCCCTTCGGCCGACAGCAACAGCACGATCGAATAGTTCTTCACGACAGTTCCCATCCAAAAGGGCACGAGCACCGCCAACCACAGGATCACCTTGACCGTCGAGCTGCGAGCCGTTCGCAGGTACCACGCGAGCAGTCCCCCGAACGTCACCGCCACAACGCTCACGAGCGCAGCCGCGAGGAACGTCGTGATCAGCGAGCGTCGTCCCGCGGAGCTTTCGAAGACCGCCGCATAGTTGCCAAGGCCAGAGCCGGTGGTGAGCGAGGAGATCGTGAGCCGCGCGAGCGGGTAGGCGACCAGGCCCGCGAGCACGACCAGCAGCGGCGCCACTAGCACGAGCGCCCAGCGATTGCCGAGCATCGGCTCCCAGGCGCCGGCGCGGGCGACACCCCGAGAGCGTGTTCGCGGACCCGAGACGGGCGGATCCGCGAACACACCACGCACGCCCTCAGCGGACATGCGCAGCCTCGCTCCCACGGCGAGAGACTCGACTATCCGCGCAAGAAGTTCTCGTACGCGGTGTCCAGTTCGGTGCCGTGCTGCGCATACCAGGAGAAATTGGGCACCGCCATCTGCTTGTAGTTGACGGGATTGTCAGCCAGCTGGCTCCTGAACGACACCGGCATGTACGCGAGCGCCTTCGGATTTGGCACAGAGATGTGGATTTCCTGTGCCCACTGGCGCCTCGTTCTTCGGATGGTCGGCGATCCACGACAGCAACTTCAGCGCCGCCGCTTCGTGCGGCGCGCCGGCAAGCACCGTCCAGAAGCTCGGTTCGTAGGCTCCACCGAGCCACACGACCTTGATTTTCACACCCTGAGATTCAAGTTCGTACGCACGGTTGCTCCACATGATCCCCATGTCGACCTGACCGCTGCGCATCGCCTGGACCTGCTGTTCTCCCGACTGCCAGAAGACCTTGATCTTTGGCTTGAGGGCTTCCAATGTCTTGATCGTGGCTTTCACGTTCACCGGAGTGGTGGCGGTCTGCGAGAGCGGCATTCCCGCGGCGACCTCAGCCGTGGTGACCGCCTCGATCGGTTCGATCCCGCCAAACATGCGCGACTGGGGGAACATCTTCGTGTTGTAGAACTGCGCCATGTTAGCCGGGCAGGTTTTCATCTTCGCGGTGTTGCACACGATCACGTTGCCGAGGTTTCCGTGTGCGAAGCCAAACGACGTCACGTTGACGGGGCCAAGCTCGCGTTCGAGTTCAGCCTTCTGCGAGGCCGGCAGCAGCGCAAGCTCGTGTTTGGCGGCAAGCGTGTAGGCGGTGCCGCCGCCGACCGAGTCGAGTGCGTCCCATTCGATCTTTTTAGCCTGGTTCTGCGCTTCCACACGTGCGAGTTGCGTCCCCGGCGCATCGACAAAGCGCGCGCCCGTTTTGGTTTCAGCGCCGAATGGGGTCAGATAGGACTTCTGTGCTGCTTCGTCAAGGGGGTTGCCCCAGTCCCCGATCGTCAGGGTGGTCGAGCTTTTGCTGCTCCCACACGCGCTCACACCCAGCGACAACGCGAGCAGCGCCACACACCCACACACCCATATGCCGGCTCTGCCCCAGCTACCTGAGGACCGACTGTTGCTCCTGCCCAATGACCGCATTCTGCGCCTCACTTCCTCTCTGCTCTCACCCCATGAGTCGAAAACGGCTACCGCACCGGCGCCGCTCAGCGAAACACAGCGTCAAGCGTCCCCCGCGAAATCGATTGCTTGGAGTCGAGCACCCTGTTGCCAATGACTGTGAGGATCGCGTGCGCCGCATAGCGCGCGGTGCGCCCTCCCCCCACATCGTATTGTGGAATCATCTCGCATATGTCAAATGCTCCGAGACTCTGGAACTCGGGGAGGACGGCCAGAGCCGCCAGCACCTCGCCGGAGCTGAGGCCGTCGAGAACGATGCTGTGGGTGCCGGGGGCATAGGCGCCGTCGGTCGCGTCGATGTCGAACGTCACATACAGATGCTCGACGCCTTCGCAGGCGACTTCGAGCGCCTCGCGAATCGTCTCGAGCACCCCCCGACGACGAATCGAGTTGACGGTGTATCCCACAAAGCCTCGCTCCTGGCAGATCCTCAACTGCTCGGGCTCGGCGATGTTGGTGCCGTTCAACCCCCACCACACCATGTTTCCGACCGCCTCATGCTCGCTTATGCGCCGCGCGAACGTGCCGTGGTTGAGGCGCCCCATGTCGCGGAACTCGTCCCAGAAGTCGAAGTGGCCATCGATGTTCAGAAAGCCGACCTTCGCGTCCGGCTTGCGCGAGCGCACCCCACGCGCGTAACCGATAAACGACGGGTAGGGCACGAAGTGATCGCCACCGAGCACGACAGGCATCGCCCCACGCTCGACTATCGCCGCGACCGGTCCGGCGACAGCCTCGATCTGCGCATGGACGTCGCCCTGATGAATACGTGCGTCGCCGACGTCAAACAGGCGAGGCTGCTCCGGCACCGTCCACACACGGCCGTCGTTCACGTTCACGTAGCCGACCGGCTCGGTCTGCAGACCGTAGTAGCCGGCTAGATACAGCGACGCCTCACGAATCGCCCGCGGGGCATGGCGCTGCCCGTTGCGCCCCAGCGTCCACGAATCGAGCGGAACTCCAAGTACGGCAACCGAGCCGCCGGGCAACTGCTCGGGCGCCACCTGCGGGGCACGATAGAAAGTGCTTGGACCGGCGTACCAGTGAACCGTGTCGCGCTGGGGCACCGCTCATCACCTCACGATCGTGCGGCTCTGCTCACGCATGAATTGCGGGAGATAATACGGCCCAAGCCCACCCTTGCCAGTTAGACCGCTGGCCTTCCATCCACAAAACGACTGTGAGCGTGGCCACGCGCCTGTGGTGGCGCCTGCTCGGCGATTGACATACAGCACGCCGGCTTCGATCTCCTGCAGAAACCTCTGCACCTCAGCCTCACGCTCGCTGAAGACCCCCGCCGCAAGCCCGTACTCAACGGCGTTGGCCTCGGTGATCGCGGCGTCCAGGTCACCCACTCGCGTCACAGTCAGAAACGGTAGGAACAGCTCCCGGCGCGTCAGGGGGTGGCCGACGGGCAGCTCGCACACCACTGTCGGCTCGACAAAGTAGCCGGCGCCGGCGATTCGACCTCCGCCGGCGAGAACCGTGCCGTCCCTGCGGGCGACGGCCACGCTCTCCTCGAAGCGTGCCAGCGCCTGCTCGTCAATGACCGGTCCAAGTGCCGCATTGCGGTCCGACGGATCGCCAACCTTCAGCGTCTCGACAAACGCGCACAGCAGCCTCACGAACTCGTCGTGGACCTCCTCCGAGACCACCACCCGCGAGCAGGAGCTGCACTTCTGCCCCGACAGTCCAAACGCGGCCTTCGCAACGCCCTCGGCCGCCTTCTCCAAGTCAGCGTTGGCCGTCACGATCGCCGGGTTCTTCCCACCCATCTCAGCCAGCACTGGACGCGTCCAACCCCCTTCTGAGAGCGCCCTCGCGATCTCACGTCCGACGGGCACCGAACCCGTGAACGCAATTCCGTCAACCTCCCCCGCGACGAGCGCGCGGCCGGTATCGGGACCGCCATGCACCAAGTTGAACACCCCGGCGGGCAGCTCGGCCGCCGACAGCGCCTCGCCGAGCAGAGCCGCCGTCCAAGGAGCAGCCTCCGACGGCTTGATCACAACCGTGTTGCCGGCAATCAGCGCAGCCGAGAGCATGTTCACGAACAGCGCAGCCGGGAAATTGAACGGCGCGATCACCCCAAACACGCCATAGGGTCTGAGCGTCTCGATATTGCGCTCCTCCGCGGTGAAACTCGCAAGCGGCGCCGTGAACCCGTCGGCAGCCTCGATCACCTCGCAATAGGTCTCGATCAAATCGACCGCCTCCTGCACCTCCGCGATCGACTCGGCCCTGGTCTTACCGGTCTCCAGGCTGACAACGGCCGCCAGTTCGATATCACGCTCTCCGATCGCCCCCGCCGCCGCCCGCATGTGAGCGCAGCGCTCCTCGTAGGGCGTGCCCGCCCAGCGCATGCGAGCATCGCGGGCTGCCCGCAGCGCTCGCGCAACGGTTCCGGCATCGCCTGCATATGCGCGACCCACATGCCCGTTTGCGTCGGATGGCTCGCGGCGCTCGAACAGCTCGCCCTCGGCCACGGGCTGTCCGGCGATCAGATGGGTGAATGGAGCCGGAGCCGCTTTGCGGGCGTTCGCCAACTCCTGCTCGAACCTGTCGTCAAGCCCGCTTTCGAGTGCGCCGCTCGTGTAGGTCAACCGCTCACTCACGTCCGCGTGGCCCCTTGGAATTCGGATTGTGAATATTCAGTTCTGAATAGTCGGACATCGGCGGCGCCTGTCCTGAAAAGCGTGGGTAGAAGTGGTACGGAAAATCACGGAACCACACCCCGAACCCCGCATGGATAAAGACGATACGCACTGCCTAACGGGTGTCAGACACAGCATCTGCCAAGGGTGCACATCGGGAGCACGTGGCCGTTTGAAGCTCAACACTGCCTCGAACTCGGTTCGAGACGCTTTCGGCGATTGAGATCATCGAGATTCCCAAGTATGATGACTATTCAAACAGAGGTGCACCAATGTAGAGGCACCTGCGTCACTAAGGATAGGGGCCCAGCACAGATGCCTAGAGTAAGTTCGAATTCTTCCAAAAGCGGCCAAGACGGCGAGTGGTCGATCCCAAGCCTACGCGAGCCGCGTTATTCGCAGTCGCTGGAGCGGGGTCTTGCGATCCTCGGTTGCTTCACACCGGAGCGTCCGATACTCGGTATCGCCGATATCGCCGATGACCTTGGGATGAGCCGCTCCACCACGCACCGCTATGTGATCACGCTTGTCGCGCTCGGGTTCCTCGAGCAGGGCGCATCGCGTAAGTATCGCCTCGGACTGCGCGTCACCGACCTCGGCATGTCCGCACTGAACTCCACCGGCCTGCGTGAGCATTCGCGTCCTTACTTGGAGGAGTTGCGCCAGCGCACCAGCTACACGGTCAACATGTCAGTGCTCGACGGTCCCGAGATCCTCTACGTCGATCGCGCCCGCAGCTTCCGCCGCGGGCAGAACAAGATCGACCTGAACCTGCGTCCCGGTTCACGCCTGCCCGCCTACTGCACTTCGATGGGCAAGGTCCTGCTCGCCAACCTCCCCGAGGCCGAGCAGCGCGATCTGATCGGCAACATGACGCTCACGCGTCGCGGCCCCAACTCGATCACCAGCAAGAAGGCACTACGCACCGAGCTCGAGCACGTGCTCGACGAGGGCATGGCCGTCAACGACGAAGAGCTCGCACAGGGCCTGCACTCGATCTCGGCCCCCGTGCGGACCGAGAGCCGAGAGGTTGTGGCAGCCGTCAACATCGCCGCACACAGCTCGATGATCTCCCTCGAGGAGCTCGTAGACGCGCTTGGCCCCCACCTGGTGGCCACCGCCGACAACATCTCCGCGCGCCTCGGCTACCGCCGCGACGACGAGAGCTGAGCGCTCAGACTCAGAGGCCCCCGACGGCCGGCGTTGCTGTAGACGGCGCCGGCCGCGCCGTGCCGTGTGCTTCGCGAGTGGTGGCTGGCGGCGCCAGAGGCCCGGCTCGCGTACGCTACCGCGCAGATGAAGATCTCGGCAAGACAGCTCGCGACCGGACTCTGCGCACTCGCACTGCCCTTCGGAGTGGTGGCATGCGGGGAAACCGCATCGACAAGCAGCTTCAAAGGCGAAAGTCACAAGGTCGCTGAAACTGTTTCCAACTTGCAGAACGACGCCACCGACCTCAGCGAGCAGAAGGTCTGCGACAACGACCTCGCCGCCACGCTCACCACACGCCTGGGTGGCTCCAGCGGCTGTCAGGCGAACCTCAAGAAGCAACTACGCGAGATCGACGCGCTCAGCATGACGATCAAGTCGGTCACGGTCAACGGCAACAAGGCAGTCGCCCGCGTGCAGAGCACCTACTCGGGCAAGAACCGCACCACGACACTCCTGCTCGTCAAGGAAGGCTCACACTGGAAGGTCTCTGGCGTCGAAGGCTGAGTTCGACTCACGCAAGCGTTCGGCCATATTGGCGCTCGTAGTAGGCGCGATAGTCCCCCGAGCGGATCGGCTTCCACCACCACTCGTTCTCGCGATACCACGCGACCGTCCGCTCCAGTCCCTCGGCGAAGCGCACGCGCGGCTCCCAGCCGAGGGCCCTGACCTTCTCTGATGAGAGCGAGTAGCGACGGTCGTGACCGGGGCGGTCGGTGACGTGCTCGATCAGCGACTCATCGGCGCCGGTCAGCTCGATGATCCGCTTGACAACCTCGATGTTGGCGCACTCATCGGGGCCCCCCGCGTTGTAGACCTCACCGGGCACGCCGTGTTCGAGCACGTGTCCGATCGCACGGCCGAAATCGGTTGCGTGGATCCAGTTGCGCACTTGCATCCCATCGCCGTACACCGGCAGAGGATCGCCGTGCAACGCGTTGAGGATCATCAGCGGGATCAACTTCTCGGGGTACTGGTATGCCCCGTAGTTGTTGGACCCGCGGCAGATCGTGGCCGGCACGCCGTAAGTGTGGAAATAGCTCTGCACCAGCAGATCGGCGCCGGTCTTGGTAGCCGAATAGGGCGAGGAGGGACGCAACGGAGAATCCTCGGTGAACGAGCCGTCCTCGATCGAGCCATACACCTCGTCGGTGGACACCTGCAGATAGCGCAGCTCGTGCTCGCGTGCGGCCTCCAGCAGCACGTAGGTTCCGAGCCCGTGCGTGCGCACAAACGCGTCGGGCTCGGCGATCGAACGATCGACATGCGTCTCGGCGGCGAAGTTGACGATCGCATCGGGCCCGATCGATCCGATCGCCTCCGCGACTGCCTCGGGGTCCTCGATCGCGCCATGCACGAAGCGGAAGCCCGGATCGGTCGCGAAGTCGTGGAAGTTCTCCTCGCGTCCAGCGTAGGTGAGCTTGTCGAGCACCACCACCTGATCGCCGTGCTCGCGCAGACGCAGACGTGTGAAGTTGGAGCCGATGAACCCCGCGCCGCCGCAAACCAAGAGCTTCATGGGTGCATCATCCCAGCAGCAGTCCTTTCACGAGCGTCTCACCCCGGCTCGTGCGGCCATGTATCCGGCGAGACCGTCGCGCCAGTCGGGCATCGGGAGAACGTCCTCGCGCTCAGACTCCATCGCCGACCATGCCGGGCGTGGGGCGGGACGTGCCATCTCCGCGGTTGTGATCGGCTCAACACGACAGTCCACCTCTGCCTGGCGGAAGATCTCCTCGGCGAAGCCTCTCCATGACACAGAGCCCGTGCCGGTGAGATGCACGAGCCCGCCGACGCCTCGCTCCAGCAGCCCCACAATCGCCGGCGCGAGGTGACCCGACCAGGTGGGCGAGCCGATCTGATCGTCCACCACCTGCACAGCCTCACGCTCGCCGGCGAGGCGCAACATGGTGGCCACGAAGTTCGGGCCGTCGATGCCATACAGCCAGGCCGTGCGCACGACCGTGTGGTTCGGCGAGGCATCCAGCACCTGACGCTCTCCGGCGAGCTTGCTCTCGCCGTACACCGAGCGCGGGCCCGTGGGATCGGACTCCAGATAGGGCCGCGGGCGACCGTCGCCATCAAGCGGGGCGGTGCCATCGAACACGTAGTCGGTCGAGATGTGCAGCAGCGGCGTGCCGATCCCGGCAGCCGCGCGAGCGAGGTTGCCGGCGCCGTCGACGTTGACCGCCTGGGCCGCCTCGCGGTGAGTCTGTGCGCCGTCGACGTCCGTCCACGCCGCACAGTTGATCGTCGCCTCGGGCCGTTCGCGCTCGTAGAACCCAGCAACGGCCTGCTCGTCGGTGATGTCCAACTCAGGCAGGTCCACGAGGATCAGCTCGTGCCCCGCGCGCTCGCCCACGCGGCGCACATCGTGGCCGAGCATCCCCTGGGCGCCTGTGACGAGCAGCTTCATCGTCCCGACCTCATCACCGGCGACAAAGAATCACAAGCCGGCGTGCTCGCGTCTGCCCACCCATCACAGGATCGAGATATCGGAGTTGTCACCGACCATGAAGCGATACGCGCGCGGTTGACGGTCACCGCGTCGAACCGTCACGTTGCGGCCCAGCAGCGAGGACTCCATGCGCCCGTCGAGGTCGCACACCGAGCTTCCGGCCAGCAGAATCGAATGCTCGACCTCCGCGTTTGAGATTTGGCAATCCTCGCCGATCGCCGTGTAGGGGCCGATGTAGCAGTCGCGCAGCTGTGCTCCCGCGCCGACGATCGCCGGTCCGCGCACAGTGGTGCGCTCCAGGCGCGCTCCCGACTCGATCACCACGCGCCCGTCCACCTGCGAGTCGATCAGCTCCCCCTCGACACGCTCTGTCAAGTTGTCGAGGATCAGCCGGTTGGCCTCGAGCATGTCCTCGAGCCGTCCCGTGTCCTTCCACCAGCCACGCACGATGTGCGGCTCGACACGCCGGTCGCCGTCCACGAGGTACTGGATCGCATCGGTGATCTCAAGCTCGCCACGCGCAGACGGCTCGATCGCGCGTGCGGCGTCGTGGATCTGGGCCGTGAACATGTACACACCCACCAGTGCCAGATCGGTAGCTGGCTCGGGCGGCTTCTCCACCAGCCGCACCACCCGACCGATCTCCCCCGCGGCGGCGGGCGCGAGCTCTGCGACACCGTAGTTCTGGGGGTCAGGAACCGGCGTCAGCAGGATCAGCGCGTCGGGCTCATGCTCGCGGAAGGCGCCAACCAAGTCCGCGATACCACCCTGCAGCAGGTTGTCGCCGAGATACATCACAAACGGGCTCGCGCCGAGAAACGACTCCGCGGTCAGCACCGCGTGAGCGAGGCCAAGCGGCTCGTCCTGCACGATGTACTCGATCTTCACGCCGAACCGCGACCCGTCGCCGGCCGCCTGCCTGATCTCCTCGCCCGTCTCTGGCGCGATGATGATGCCCACTTCGCGCACGCCGGCCGCCGCCATCGCCTCAATCCCGTAGAACAGGACAGGCTTGTTAGCCACCGGCACGAGCTGCTTCGCGCTCGTATGGGTGATCGGGCGCAACCGCGTGCCCTTGCCTCCGGAGAGGATCAGTCCCTTCAGCGTATCCATGAGCGCGTAAGCCTAGAGGTTCGCCGTCGACACCCCGAGGCGGGCGCCACTCCCGTCAGTACACCCCGCCGAGCTTGCGATGGTCCCAGCTCGTGCGCCTGCGCTCGACAAACTCGATCCCCACGCGCTTGACGGCTTGCTTGGCGACCATCTCGGCGACCTCCACCGGCAGCTCCTGCACGGCCGGAGCGCCACGAGGTGCGGCGTAGCGTCGCAAAATCTCCTCTCCGAGCGCTCGCACGACGTCGATGTCGTGGTGCACGATCGCCTCGCGCTCGATCATCACGCCGCGCAACTCGTGGTACTGCTCGCATGCCTCGACCTGCAGCGTTGCGCGCGGGTCACGCCGCAAGTTGCGCACCTTCTGCGAGGAGCCGTACGTCCACGCCCAGATTCGTGGGGTGGGTGGGCTCGAATCCCCGGCGGGAACATCCCGCAACACGTACCAAAGCGGCATCAGGTGAGGCCAACCGCGAGGCCCGACGGTCGCACAAGTGACCGTTCGCTCCTCAGCCAGAAACGAGGCGACCTCCGCCTCGCTCATCTTGATCTGCTCGCGGCGGCTCATGACACGCCGGCCGGCACCGCCCGCAGGCGCCGCACGGCGGCAAGTACCGCTTCGCGGGCGTCTTCGGGCTCGAGCACGACCGCGTCACCAGCCTCCTTGAGCACTTCACGTACAAGCCAATCGATGCCGGCAAAGCTCAACTCGACAATGATCGACCCATCGACCAGCTCCTCGCTGACACGGCGCTGCTCGCGCGCCCAGCGTGCCCGTTCAGGTGAGATCCACACGCGCGCGGTACGCGACGCCTGCACCTCTCCGGTGCGCATCCAGCCATCCACTTCGGCAACCGGATCCACCTCAGGACGCGGCTCGAAGGTCTCGTCGGTCACTCGTGCACGTCTGATCCGATCAAGGCGGAAGTGGCGCATGTCCTGCTTGTCAGGATCAAAGGAGGCCACATACCAACCCTCCTGCCCGTTGGTCAGAGCGTAAGGCTCGACGCGACGCTGGGAGAACTCGTCCTCGTTCTCCTTGTAGTAGTCGAGCTCGATCAGCTTGTGCTCGACGATCGCGCGGGACACGGTGCGCGCAACCTCGGAGTCGTCACTGGTCGCATGAGCGACCTGCAGTCCCTGCTCCATCGGATCCTCGCCGAGCGCCGCCACGATCTTCTCGCGCGCGGAGGCAAGCGATCCCTCGGGTATGTGCTCGCCGATCAGGTCGATCGCCGCGACAAGCGCCTTGGCCTCGACAGGGAGCAGCCTGGCGGGACGGTCGAAGTTGTCGCTGTAGGGCTCCGGATCCACGTCGATCTCGCCCTCCTCCTCGAGGATTTCGGCGTACAGCACGTAGGAGCCGCCGCCGAAGTTGACGACGTTCAGCACGTTGACGTCCTCGCGCAGCTCCTCATCGCTGATCTGCAGCTGCTCGCGCAGGTCGGCGATGTTCACGCGCTCGCCGCGCCTGCCGGCGTGGATCAGGATGCTCGCGAGTGTCACCAGCCGCGCAAAGCGCTCCGGGCGGATCGCCGCTTCGCCTTGAGCGTCACGCTCGGCTACCGCAGCTCGGCGATCGGCGCGCGCGGCGGCGGCCGCGGAGGCGCCGGTGGTCGACGGCTCCTCGGCGATCGGCACACTGTCGGCCAATTCGAGCGCCTCGGAGTGCAGTTCCTCGAGCAGAGCGAGCCGACGCCCGAGTTCCTCGACCAGATCGGGGGGCGCGAGCAGTCGCGCGGGCTCACCTAGCCCCAGCACCCAAGAGACGATCATCCGCGCGCTCGAATAGCTGGTGCGCAGCAGCCTGTCCCCCTGGTGCTGTCCCTCCTCACCGGCCGGCCCAATCTCGCCAAAACGCCCGAAGTGGCGTTCGATCTGCCATGCGATGCGCTCGCCGATGAGAACCTCTGCGACACCCTGCTCCTCGCCAAGGCGCCACTCGGCGCGGTTGGCGTATTCACGCGGGTCGAAGTCGACTGGGCGCCTGAAGTCGTGCTCGGCCTTGGTGGCATAGGAGACCTTCCCGCGGATGCGCGAGAGACGGAACACACGGATCGCCTCGCGCTCGTGGGCGTAGCCGAGCAAATAGAACTCGCCGCCTTGAAACAGCAGGTGGTATGGGTCCACTCGCCGTGAGCCAACCTCATCGCGGGCCATCGTGTAGTAGTCGAAGGTGATCGTCTTGTTGCGGAAGATCGCCGTCTCGATCTTCGCGAGGCGCACCGACAGCTCATGTCCACCCGCCGAAGCTGTGATCGCGAGCGCCACCGAACGCTGCTCAGGTGCGCGCAGTGGGCTGGGACGCCCCCATGTGATCTGTTGCAGCGCGAGCCGCAGGGGCTCGGCGTAGGCGAACTCGCCGTCGAGCAGGTGCAGCGCGGCCTGTAGTGCCGCCAGCTCTTCGTCTGAGAACTCGATTGCGGGCAGGTGGAAGTTCTCGGGGCGCAGCGAGTAGTTCTCCTGCTCGGCGGCGCCATCGGCGGGACGGTCAACCGTCAGCTGTATGCGCAACGACTCCAGCTCCGAGCGGTCCGCGTAGAAGCGACGCGCGAACGCGTCCTCGTTCATGCCGCTGTAACCCTCCACGTCGCGCCGAATCTCAAGTGCCGTGACGGGCCTGCGCTCGGCCATCAGGTATGAGATCAGCGACAGCTGGCGGATCAGCTTCTCTGTGTCCTTGGCCATCTGCCATCAAAGATAGAACTCGGTGGCGAGACGTATTCGTCCGGTGGCCCAGCCGGTCGCTATTTGCGGGGTTTTGACGACCGCGTGGGGCGGCCCCGCTCAGGCCGCTTCGCGCGTGGACTCCTCGGAGGGGGCAGACTGCTCACCTGCTCCGAACCACGCGCCCGTTCCGATCGCGCGGTCAAAGCCCGACCAGCGCGCGCCCGGTGAGAGCTCCTTCTCGATCCGATCGAAGCTTCCCAGCCGTCCGCCGAGGTTGTCGATCATGTGCACGAGCGTGGCCTCGCGCGTGCACGGCACCACCGGACTTCCGTGCTCGAGCGAGCCGTGGTGGGAGAGGATGATGTGCAGCACCGCGCGCGCCAACTCCTCGGGGAAGCCCTCGATGTCCTCGATCGTGCGGCGAATGCGGTAGTAGCCGAGCGGAATCTCACCGTGCAGCCGACCAAGATCGGTGAGGTCGATGCTCTGTGGATCCTCCGTGTAGGCGTCGAGCTTGCCGATGTCGTGCAGCAGCGCGCCGGTGACCGCGACGTCCCGATCGATTCCGGGGAAGGTGGCCGAGATCGCGCTCACGCCCTGGGCAACGCCCAGGCAGTGCTCGAGCAGGCCGTGGCGGTAGGCCTGGTGGTAGTACTTGGCCGCAGGGGCCCCCTGGAAGCGCGCCCATAGTGGCGAGTCCGCGCCGAACACCCGCTCGAGCAGAGCGCTGAGGTAGGGGTTGCGCACGGTGGCGATCAGCTCGCGCAGATCGACCTCCATCTGCTCGGGGGCACGAGCCGGGCCGTCCAGCAGGTCAGCCATGTCAAAGCTCCCAGGCTCGGCCTGCTCAAGGGATCGAAGGTTTATCTGTGGACCAAAGCGCGGGTGCACGGTGTAGCGACCAGTTACGTACACCGGAGTACCTGGACTCGCCAGGCGCTCTGTCTCCGGCAGGTCCTCCCACACCATCGAGACGACGGCGCCAGTACGGTCGCCGAGCTGCAAGCGCAGGTACTCGCCGCCATCGCGGCGAGCGCGGCGCTCGCTCGCCCGCACCAGCAGAACCTGGTTGATCTCGGTGCCATCTATGAGCTCATTGACGAGCATTGCTCGGAAGGTAGAGACGAGCGCGGACGGCATCCGTTCAAACCCCGGACAAGCGTGCACCTAAATGTCCAATGGTCTCCCACCAGTTTGGCCACACGACCCATAGACGTTTCTTCGTGTCGGGCTTATTGTGTCCAGTTGTGTAGGACATAGTTTCAGCTTTTGTGTAGAGACTGGTTTACACAAAGAAAGCGGATCACGACAAGAGGATCGGGGACATGGGGACAGGGACACAAACATCGCAGCACAGGGACCACGGTGCCGGCCTGACAGCAGGGGCCTCACGACACAAGACCACGACGAGGGGAACCACAACGATAACCGCACACGACTCAAGAGGGCTCAGGATCGTCAGCTGGAACGTCAACGGGATTCGCGCACGGATGCCACGCATCGCCGAGCTGCTGCGCAGGGAGCGCCCCGACATGGTGTGCCTACAGGAGACGCGCTGCCCGTTCCGCCACTTCCCGCACAAGCGCCTTGAGCAGCTCGGCTATCGCGCCGAGCATAGCCCTGGGCGACGCAACGGCGGTGTGGCGATCCTGGTACGCGAAGACCATCGCGTCACCCACCGCTGCGTGTCGCTAGCCGGCAGACACGACATGGCGCAGGGACGTTGGCTGGAGACGACATGCGCGGGCCTCACGCTCGGCTCGGTGTACGTGCCCGCCGGCCCTACGCGCGAGGAACTCGACGACTCCGGCAAGCTTGCGTTTCTGGAGGCAGTCGCCAATCAAGCCTGCCACGACCACTACCACCCGCTGCTGATCGCCGGCGACTTCAACGTCGCGCCTTCAGACCGTGACGTTTATGAGCCCACCTGGCTCGAGGGCTCCTACCAAACGGCAGCAGCCGAGCGCGAGGATCTGCGCCACATCCTGCACGAGGGCGAGTTGGTGGATGTGTATCGCCACCTGCACCCCGAGGATCACGGCTACACCTGCTGGGACCAACGCGAGGGCCACTACGCGCGTGACTATGGCCTGCGCATCGATCTCGCACTGGCAAGCAGCAAGCTCGCCGAACACATCACGCGCTGCGAGGTCAAGCACGCCTACAGGCAAGGCCGTCGCCCCTCAAACCACGCACCCCTTGAAATCGAACTTCAAGGGATCGAAGAGTGCGAGGACTGCATGGAGAGCGCAATTGCAGCCTGATGCCACGATCCACCCACACGCGGGCGCACTACTTACGCGCGCACGCGAAAGGGCGCTCGACGCGTCCCGCCGGCTTGGCGACCGGCGACGGGGGCGCTCGCACGGACGCGTCGCGGATCTTGTCTCCCCCAACTCCCACCGTCCTCGCCCCTCGGGGGCGGTGGGAGTCCCCCAAAACCTGTCTTCTACGGCTCCAGGCGGTTGGGGCCTCGATACAGGAATGTGACCTCACGGACATTCTCTTGACCCAGCATCTGCATCAACAGTCGCGTAAGACCAAACCCAAAGCCTCCGTGCGGCGGCGCGCCGTAGCGGAAGAAGTCGAGGTAGTACTGGATCGGCCCGACCTCGACCTGCTTCTCACGCGCCTGGGCGAGGAGCTGCTCGTAGCGGTGCTCGCGCTGGGCCCCGGTGGTGAGCTCGATGCCTCGCCAGAGCAGGTCAAAGCTCTTGGTGAGGGTTGGCTGGTCCTCATGGCGCATGTGGTAGAAAGGCCGCACCGAGGTCGGGTAGTCGCAGACGAACACGAACTCGCTGCCTGACTGCTCAGCCACGATCGCCGACAGGGCGCGCTCGCTAGGTGGATCGAGATCTTGATCGGGGCCGGGCACGTCATGGCCGTGCTCCTTCAGAAGAGCCTTCGCGTCGGCGAGCGTGACGCGGGGGAAGGGAAGAATCGGCGGGGTGGGTGGGCCGCCAATATCACCGCCGAACGTGCTCGTGATCCGCTCCCCGTGCTCACGGGCCACCACGCCGAGCACATGCGCAAGCCAGCGCTCCTCGAAGGCCATCACGTCCTCGTGGGAGTCGATCCAGGCGATCTCCACGTCCACGCTCGTGAACTCTGTGTCGTGGCGTGAGGTGAAGGACGGGTTGGCGCGGAACACCGGCCCGATCTCGAACACCTTGCCAAACCCGCCCGCCATCGCCATCTGCTTGTAGAACTGCGGCGACTGGGCCAGATAGGCGGTGCGCTCGAAGTAGTCCACCTTGAACAGCTCGGCACCCGACTCGCTTGCCGAGCCCATCAGCTTGGGCGTGTGGATCTCGATGAAGCCCTGCTCGCGCCAGTATTCCCGCATCGCGTGCTCCACAGTGGACTGCACCTCGAAGATCAGACGCCTGTCGGGACGACGCAGGTCGAGATAGCGCCAGTCGATGCGCTTGTCCAGGGCCGACTCGGGGGTAACCGGAAGTTCAGGCTCGGCGGGCGAATCGACAGTCAGAGACGCCAGCTGGATCTCAAGGCCGCCCAGCTTCACGCGCTCGTCGGCTACAACCAGCCCGGTGACCGTGACCGCCGACTCGGGGGTCAGCACCGAGATCGCCTCGTTGAGCTCGCTCGGCTGCTCATCCTTGCCGAGTATCAGCTGAGCAAGACCGGTTTCGTCGCGCAGCACCACGAACTGCACGCGCTTCTGGTCGCGCACGACATGCACCCACCCACGGAGCTCAACCGTGTCGTGGAGGTGGGATTTGAGATCGGCTACAACAACGCGCTTCACGGCCACTGCCCTTCGATGTCAGGGGCGGGCCATGCTACCTCAGCGCCACTCCCAACCGCGCCGCGCGGACCAATCTGCCCTCATCAGTAGCCACTGCGCGCTGGACCGGCGGATTCTTGGGAGTCTCGGCCGTCGAATCCTCTCCCTGTGTCTCGCGCGAGTCGCGATCGACGCAATGCGTGGGGCAATACACGCCCCGCACACGCCCGTCGCGCAGACCGTAGGCGAGCCAGACGCCGCTGCGCCATGAGAAGTAATAGAACCCCTCGACCGTACCTTTCAGCTGGATCTCGCGGTGCCATGCTTTGATCACGACGCTCGCGGGAATGCGCGAGCGGCAGTTGCGGTTGTAGTCCGGATAGCCGCTCCACACGCACTTCATCGGCTCGTCGCCGACGTCCGGCGGCGCGGGGGACCCCTCATCGGCTTGCTCAAGCCGATGAGCGTCTCGCTCAGTGTGGTGTCGTTGTAGCTTCATCTGCCTCCATCTGCCAACCGCAAACTGCATCTGCCCATATGGGACGACGCGCTGTCGTCCATCGCTCCTACGAGGTTTCCCACATAGACCTACGGCAAATCGTATGACGAGGATTCCTCGGGATGTCCACATTCAACGATCGTTCTAGACACTGCCCTTCTCGCTCAAGGGGTGTCCAGGCAGACGTCGATCAAGCATCGGCTCTACGCTTCGAATGCCTTATGCGTGAATCACGGCGACCAATGGGAGCGGTATGAGCGACACAGCGAACGAGCCCGACGTGGAGTACCACCTGTTCCTCTCCTCCGAGGAGGTGCCGGTGACCACAAGCGCACTGCGCCTGCTGGTTTCCGGCGAGGCTCACGAGCCTCATATCCGCGCACTTGCCAGAGAGGTGCTCACAAGCCTTCAGGCAGCACCCGATGAGCGCGGCAAATTGACGGTCGGACTCACCCCCGAGCAGATGAAGATCACCCACACGGCCGTCAAGCTGCTGCTCGACGACCTTCAGCGCGGACAGGCCGATGAGCGTGAGATCTTGCGACGCGTCGTGGACAAGCTCCCCGACGAGCACACGATGCGCGCGATCGTGCTCGAGTAGCAACCCGCGCTGGTAGACCAACGTCGGCTTGAGCCGCGCGCCGGCCGGCTGCTATGGTGCACCAATCAATGCGGGGCATAGGCCCCGCCGAAAGCAGTGCCAGCGCTCGTAGCCTTTGCTCATAGCAATCTCCGCGTTCGCAGCACACACATCAACACGGAGGTCACAATGGCTACAGGAACCGTCAAGTGGTTCAGCGACGACAAGGGATTCGGGTTCATAACGCCCGACGACCAGTCCAAGGACCTGTTCGTCCATCACAGCGGGATCGCCGGCGACGGCTATCGCTCACTCGCCGAGGGAGCAAAGGTCACCTATGACGCCGAAGCGGGCGACAAGGGACCGAAGGCCGTCAACGTACAGTTGGCGTAACGGCTTGGCACGGGCGGCGCTCAAGCGTCGCCCGTCGCAGCATCGTCTCCTCACCCACAGCGGTCACCTGCAGATAGGCAGGCCCGCTGGCTGAGGCCGGATCCGGTGAGCTTCATCGACGTGTCGGCGCCGACTCGCGCGCCGCCGACTCCCGGCGTATGGCCGGCGCATACACCAGCCCACTGAGAAGCGCCAGGGCCCCCGCGAGCACCAGTGGCAGGAACAGGCTCGTGCGCAACAACAATGCGCCCGCCAGCGCACCGGCGAGCATCGTTAGCACCGCGGCAACCCGTCGCGTGGAGCCGGCTCCCGAGCCGCCCGCCAGGGGTGACTCCGACGCGAAGCCGGTCAGCGTCATCGTAAGCACCGTCGTCGTCATGTCCGCCACCCTGATCCGTCGCACGGTCGCGTTGCGCACGCCCATTGCGAGCGCCAGCAGCGCGATGACCGCATACCCAGAGAGCGAGTCCGTATGCACATCGAGCACCGCGGCCAGCAGAGCGGCGATCCCGATCAACGAAGCCTCGATCATGAGCGCTCCGCTCAGATTGCAGGGCTGGCGAGCCGCCACTCTCAACCCAAACACACCGCCCGCGGCGGCACCCACCAGGAAAGCCCCAAGCGAGACCAGCGGCGCGAGCACCGGCAATCCGCTGGCACCTGCGATGCCGAAGCCGAGGAGCACGATGTTGCCCGTCATGTTTGCCGTGAACACGTGGCCGAGACCCAGGTAGCTGACGGCGTCGACCAGACCCGTTGTGAGCGTCAGCACCAACAGCGTGCGGGTCAGTGGGTGTCGAATGCTGCGCGCCGCACGCTTGCTCAGGGCCTGCGTATCGATCGGCGCCGGCTGTGCCGGCGCGGGATTGTCACTCATCAAAGACCTCCTGCAACTATGGGGCGTGCGATCGAAGAGTACCCCTACCCCCAATAGGTGAAATCCCTTAGGCTGGCCGCCTAGCCAATTTGGGCTGCCCGCGCTACGCTCAAGGCCCCACGACACGCCTCAGCGAGACGAACAGGAACGGAGCCCCACCGTGAACAGCATCCTGGAGAACCGTCGCATCAAGCGTCAACTTCCCCCCGGTCCCAAAGTGCCCGCCAGCTTGCAGATGGCCGGCTCATGGCTGCGTCCGACGGCCGTGGCGCTACGCGCCCGCGAGCGCTACGGCAAGCGCTTCTCAGTGCGGCTGCTCGGCCAGCCGCCGTTTGTGGTCCTCTCCGACCCGGAGGACATCAAGCAGGTGTTTCAGGCGCCCCCGGAGGTGCTGCACCCCGGCGAGGGAGCGCGCATACTGGAGCCGATCGTCGGCCCCAACTCGGTGATCCTGCTCGATGAGAAGCCGCACCTGGAGCAGCGCAAGCTGATGCTGCCGGCCTTCCACGGCGATGCGATGCAAAGCCTGGCCGAGCTGATGACCGAGCTGACCGAGCGTGAGATCGCCACCTGGCCGCACGAGCAGCCAGTCGCGCTGCATCCACTCCTGCAACAGCTGACGCTCGAGATCGTGCTGCGCGCTGTCTTCGGACTGGAGCAGGGGACGCAGCTCGACCGCTTGCGCGAGCTGCTCACGCAGGTGCTCGAGTTCGCCGAGAACCCGATCTCGTTGTTGCCGTTTGCGCAGCGCGCACTTGCCGGTCGCGGCCCGATGGGCCGCCTGGAACGGCTCGGCGAGGAGACCGACCGGCTGATCTTCGAGCTGATCGACGAGCGTCGTCGCGAAGACGCCCACGGCCCAGACGTGCTCACGCTGCTGCTCTCAGCACGCCACGAGGACGACTCGCCGATGAGCCCAGCCGAGTTGCGCGACGAGTTGGTTACGGCCCTCGTCGCCGGACACGAGACGACCGCCTCGCAGCTCGCGTGGGGCTTTGAGCTGCTCTCACGCCAACCAGACGTGACAGCGCGACTCGCGCGCGAGCTGGACGAGGACCCCGACAGCGCATATCTGACCGCCACGATCCACGAGATCATGCGCCTGCGCCCGGTGCTGATGAACGCCGAGCCGCGCCTGGTCAAGCAGCAGGTGGAGATCGGCGGTGTCAGCTATCCGCCGGGCGCCGTGCTGATCGCAAGCGCCTACCTGGTTCACCACGATCCGGACATCTACCCGCAGCCCAACGCGTTCCGCCCCGAGCGCTTCCTGGAGAGCGAGGGTGGCAAAGCCCCGGGGACCTACACCTGGCTGCCGTTCGGCGGAGGCCGTCGCCGCTGTCTCGGCGCGAGCTTCGCGATGCTGGAGATGAAGATCGTGCTGCGCGAGGTGATCCAACAGAACCTGCTTGTCGCGGTGGGGGAGACACCTGAGCGAGCGCGCAGGCGCAGCATCACGATCAGCCCCTCACGCGGATGCGAGCTCATCCTGCGCGAGCGCCCGAGCGCGCCGCACAGGCACGAAACCGACGCACAGCTCGCCGCCGTCGCCTGAGGAGACCATCGAGCGGGGAGGCCGTCGAGCGAGAATCGGCGGTCTCCCATCGACAAACGCCAGCCCCTTGACAGCAACGCGGGCAGTTTGACAACAAGCGTCCACGGGTACGTTGGATAAGTCGATCCAGGCAGGGTACGGGGGTCGCCTGGCAAGCCAACAGCAGCAGGGAGGCAGAAATGGTCAGCCGGCTTCGGTTCAACTTGCGCCCGCTCACGGGCATGGCCCCGCTTGTAGGCATCGCGATTCTCGCGACAGTGCTCGCCGCCATGTGGCTGGCATCTTCAGCCGTCGCGAGCGGACTGTCGCACGGCGGAAGGACCCACGGCTGGTCGGGGCGCTCGTCTCATTCCGCACCGCAACATGGATGGCAGGGTCGAAACGGCGGCCCAGGACACACAGGTCAGGGCGGTGGGCAGGGACAGAAAGGTCCGGGGCAAAAAGGCCCAGGGCAGAAAGGTCCGGGACACCCAAGCCCGCAGATCAGCTATCTGGCGCTCGGCGACTCGCTAGCGTTCGGCTACTCCGAGGCGAAGTTCGACGAACTGTACCCCGAAGAGAATCCCGCCGACTATGACACGGGCTATGTGGACGACTTTGCCCATGTGTTGAAGCTGGGAGACCCTGACCTGCAGGTCATCAACGACGGCTGTCCGGGCGAGACAACCGAATCGTTCATCAACGGGCCGTGCGCATACCAGCTGGAGTTCCCGCTGCACCACCCCTACGTGGGTGGCCCGACGTCCTCACAGCTCTCTGATGCGCTTGCCTACCTGAACGCACACCCGGGAGCCGTCAACCCGATCACGATCGACATCGGCGCGAACGACGCGCTCGGCGTGATCGAGACGACCTGCAAACGGGAAGCGGCGTGCGTCGTCAAAGAAGCGCCGGCGCTGTTCACACACATTGGCGCGAACCTCGGCCTGATCCTCGCCGACCTGCGCGGCGCGGCCCCACACGCGACGATCATCGTGCTCGGGCTCTACAACCCGTTCGGAGAAAAGCTCGCCGGCGGGGATACCCTGACGGCTGACCTCAATGAAGTGATGAGCAAAGTCGCCTCAACTGTGGGTGCACGCTTCGCCGACCCGCTGCCGGTGTTCAACCCTCCAGGCAAGCTGGAAGAACCGACGATCTGCCTGCTGACGAACATGTGCACGCCACTGGAAGACATCCACCCGACGACTCTGGGCTATGCGGCGCTGGCGGGGTTGATTGCCAAGCAGTACTTCTTCTAGGAGCAAGCTGGCGCCGGGCCCGCTGTGCTCATGGCGGCGAGCACGACGTCGGCGTTGATCACCGCCCGGTAATCGTGTCCAGCACAAAAGCCGGGGGCTGCGCTCCTCTGAAGCGACGCTCACACCCCCATCTTCGCAAGCCCGCACAGATCGCCCTACGCTGGAGCTATGGACCTCACCGGCAAGACCGCGCTGGTGACTGGCGCCAGCCGCGGCATCGGCCGTGCGCTCGTGCTGCGGCTTGCCGAGTTACCGCTGCGCTCGGTGCTCGCGGGAATGCGTGAACCCGAGAGCTTCGAGGCCGTAGATCCTGACCCGGCGGCGCCCAGGGAGGTGCGGGCGGTGCGGATGGATCTCTCCTCGCAAGCGAGCATCGATGAGTGCTGCTCGAACCTCGGCGAGGATCTCAACAGGATCGATCTGCTTGTCAACAACGCAGGACTGATGACGGGCGGGCTGCTCGAGGAGCAGGCGATCGACGAGGTCTATGCAATGTTCCAAGTTAACCTCGTAGGGGTTACGCACCTCACGCAGCGGGTACTCCCAGGGATGCTCGCGCGGCGGAAGGGGACAATCGCCAACAACGCGTCGATCAGCGGCTATGCCCACTTCCCCGCGGCGAGCACCTACGCTGCCTCGAAGGCCGGCATCGTTGGCTTCACCGAATCTCTGCGACGAGAGCTGCACGGCACCGGCGTGCACGCTATGCACCTGATCACACCGGGTGTGGCAACCGACATGCTGAACGCCACCGAGGAGGTGTATGGCCGCCACATGGACACATCCGGCTGGGACCGTGTGCCCGTGCGGGAATGGGCGACGAAGGTGGTCGGCGCGATCGAGGCCGACCGTCGCGTGCTCGGGCCGGGCGGCCGCTCAGGGCTTGCCCTGTTGGGGGCGCGCGCACCGGCTTTTGTGCTGGACACGATTACCGGGCGACTTTCAGCCGTGAGCCGCGCAACTGAGCGTGCGGTATGTGCCGTTGAGCTCGCCGGTGTCAGCCGAGCGCGCCCACGCTGCTGAGCGCCTGCATGTCGGTGCGCCGCTCAGCATGCCCGTTGCTGGAGTCGAGGATCTGCGCACGCCAGCGTGGCTTAGAACGTGTCTCAAAACCTGCGGTGCTTCCGCATGCGTTCATGGACCAAGCTGGGCGCCGCGGGATGTCGCAGCGCGTACTGGTGGTACGTGCAAGACGTCACGTGGCGATCCAGCGCCGCGTCCAGGGACGCATCTCGGGGTGCCGCGGGTTTTGAGACACGTTCTTAGTCAGCAACAGCTGCACGTCGCCGATGCGCCGCTCGGCGAACCCTGCCTCGCAGTAGGCCAAATACAGCCGCCAGATGCGACGGAAGCGCTCGTCATAGCCGAGCGCGGCGAGTCGCTTGGCGTTGTACTCGAAGTTGGCGCGCCAGTGACGCAGCGTTTGCACATAGTGGGGAGTGATGTCCTGCAGATGCGCGAGTCGCATGTCGGTGCGCTGCTCGACGGCGCGCTTGATCACTCCGAGGGAGGGAAGACAACCGCCGGGGAATATGTAGGTGTTCATGAAACTGCGCGACGCCTTCTCGACGTCGTAGGCACGATCATCGATCGTGATCGCTTGCAGCAACATCGCGCCGTCAGGCTCGAGTAGCCGCGAGCAGCAATCGAAGAACGTGCCGAAGTGCCGCCAGCCGACCGCCTCGATCATCTCGATCGAGACGAGCTTGTCGTAGCGTCCGCGTAGGTCGCGGTAGTCCTCGAACAGCACTGTCACTTGCCCTTGAAGACCGGCGCGGCGGACCTGCTCGCTCGTGTGGGCATGCTGCTCGCGGGAGATCGTGGTGGTCGTGACGCGACAGCCGCGCGTGCTTGCAGCGTGCAGCGCTAGCGCACCCCAGCCGCTGCCGATCTCGAGCAGATGATCCTCCGGTCCAAGCCGCAGCCGATCACAGACAAGATCGAGCTTGGCAAGCGAGGCTTCTCGCAAGCTCATCCCCGGACGTTCGAACAGCGCACACGAGTAGCTCATCGTGGTGTCGAGGATCAGCTCGAACAGCCCGTTGCCGAGGTCGTAGTGAGCGGCTATGTCGCGGCGGCAACGACGGCGAGTGTTGGCGTTCACGAGCGTGCGTGCACGCTGAGCGGGAGCCAGCAACGGTGCGAACCGGGCGCGAAGACGGTCAAGCGCATCGGCGTTGCGTGCGGCCACGCGCACCACAGCGGTCGGATCGGGGGAGTCCCACAGCTCTTGCGCGTAAGCCTCGGCAAGGCCGTTACTGCCATGCAAAAACATGCGCCAGGCGCGTGCCGAGCGTACGTGCACGGTTGCACGGGGCCCGCCGGCGCCAAAGCTGACAGGCGGACGACCGTCCTCGAGCACAGTGAGACTGCCCGAGTGGATACGCCGCAGCAGCGCATGGGAAACGGCTCGCGCGATCTGAGCGCTCATGTGAGGCGCTCCCGCGGGCGAGGGTGCACCGAGACACCCTTGAGCTTCAGTCGCGCCGCTTGGGCGTAGATCAACGTGAGCACACGCAGCGCGCCGGCCGGATACCGCACAGTCATGCGCGCCAGCGATGCTTTCGTAAGCTCACGACGGCGCAGTGAGAGCGTGGCGTCGAACGCACGGCGACCCTCGTGGCTGTTGGTGATGTGAACCGACAGCGCCTCCCCTGGTGTGGCCATATGCCACTCATAGCGATGGTCCATGCCCATGAATGGCGACACATGCAACGCCTTGGCGAAATTGCCCGATAGCACCGAGCCGGTACGGGCGCCGCGTGAGAGCACGTAGGCGTGACGCTCGCCCCACGGGGTGTTGGTGACCTCGGCGAGGACCGCCTCCATCCGCTCGGCGCGCTCGTCCATGCAGTAGTAGAAGCTGACGGGATTGAAGCAATGCCCGAAGCTGCTCAGGTTGGCAAGCAGACGGATCGGGCCGGTCGGTCGCACGCCTGCCTGCGCCGCGACGGCGTCGCGCACGGCTCGATCCAGCGGCACGTGCTCATCGCCGAGATAGTCGCGGCGGCGGAAGCGCGCAAACCCCGGATGAGGGTTCACCAGTTGTCCATCCAGCAGCGTGGGCAGCTCGGCGAGATCGACGTAGGCGAGCGCAAGCTTGTAGGTGAACTCATGCGCGCGCCCCTCGAAGCGTCGGTGGCGCACAACGCCTTCGTAGATCGCACTCGCGGTCTCGCCGCGCCGGATCGTGCTCGCCACCGACATCGGCGTTGCTTCGCGGCGTGCGTGTACATCGCTTACAGCCCTACCCCGAAATGCTCACCCACAGACAGCGCGCTGAGGACGCCGTCCTCGTGAAAGCCCGAGCCCCAGTAGGCGCCGCAGTAGTGAGTGCGGTTGTGTCCGCTGATCTCGCTCGCGCGCGCGCGTGCGCGCACACCCTCGGCGGTATAGACGGGGTGAGCGTAGGGGATCGTTTGGATCACCTGGGCGGGATCGATCGCCTCCGTCCGATTGAGCGTCACGCACAGCTCACGGTCCGCTTGCAGCGATTGCAGACGATTCATGTGGTAGGTGACGGTGGCGCAGCCGGTTGGGGTGCTCATCAGGTGGTAGTTCCAGCTCGCCCACGCACGACGACGACGAGGCAGCAGGCTCGAATCGGTGTGCAGCACCGCCTCGTTGGGCTGGTAGGGCATCGCCCCCAGAATCTGGTGCTCGCGCTCGCTCGCGTCTGCGAGCATCGCGAGCGCCTGGTCTGAGTGGGTGGCGATCACAACCTCATCGAAGCGCTCAAGCTCGCCGCCGCGTGTCTTGACCAGTCACGCGGTCCTCATGACGTTCGATCGCCTGCACGGGCGCGCCGAGCCGCAAACGGTGACGCCACGGTTCCACGAGCGCGCGCACGTAGCTTCTCAGACCCGCCGCTGACGGTCCGCCACCGGGGACGCCCGGTCAACCCGAGCATCCCGTGGTTGTCGAAGAACTCGGCAAGGAAGCGCGCCGGAAAGCTCCACATCTGCCGTGGCTCGGCCGACCACACGGCGGACACCTGAGGCACGATCAGCCGCTGCACGAACGCATCGGAGAATCGGCGGCGCTCGAGCCACGCACCAAGGGACACATCCTCCTCGTAGTCACCCAAAAGCTCGCGGGCCGCGCGGTTGAAGCGCACAAGGTCGGCGATCATGCGATGAAACCACGGCGTGACCAGGTGCGCTCGCTTTGCGAACAAGCCATTCGGCGAAGCGCTGTTGTACTCGAAGTCGCCGAGCCCATCGCTCACCCCAAAGCTCATGTCAGAGGGCTGGTAGGCAACGCCGAGGCGGTTGAGAAGGCGTTCGAAGTTGGGGTAGTTGCGGTCGTTGAACACCATGAAGCCGGTGTCCACGTGGTGCGTGTGCTCGGGCGTGTCCACCCGCACCGTGTTGGCGTGTCCACCCGCACGATCACCGGCCTCGAACACGACGATCTCGTGCCTGGGGTAGAGCAGGTGCGCGGCCACCATGCCGGACACCCCGGCGCCGACGATCGCAATCCTCATTTGAAACCCAGGCGGCGCATGTCTGACATTCGCTCGCCGAGCGCATTTGGATCAGAAGATCCTCACGGCTTTCGCCGCATACTCAGGCCAAGCTGGCGAACTGCCTGTCCACTCCGTCGAGCAGCTCCCAGTTACCGTGCAACGCGCGGTCGCAAGCTCGACCATGCGATCGGCCCGCTGTGTGCCCTCCGGGTGCTCGTGTGCCTCAGCGCCGTCCTCGCTCATCAGCTCGACGATCAGCTCACGCGCCTGGCGTGCGTGCTCGACGTCGAGCGTGGCGTGCAACTGGAAGTACTCCACCGCCGGGCCTTCGGGGCTGTAGCCATAGCGCTCCACCAGCCCGTCGAGCTTGGTCTGCGCGATCGCGGGCTGGCTTGCCTCGATCGCGTACAGCACGGCAAGGTGCTCGAGCGCGTTCTCGCCCGCGGTCCACGACCGCGACGCAATGCTCGGTCTCGACCAGCGGCTCACGCTGTGAAGCGCCGTCACCCGCGGCAGCCGCGAACTCATCCCACAGGGCGATGTGGGAGCGCTCCTCGGCGGCGTGACGCTCCAGGCCGGCGCGGTGCTCGCGGGCCGACCTTGGCCGCGACACTGTCGGACGCCTGTGCCAGGGCGATAACTGCGTGACGGTACTCGCCGGCATAGAACCCCAGTTCCTCGGCGCTCAGCTCTCCGGCGCTCCAGCGCTGGTAGAACGGGTGCTCGAGCACGTTGTACTCGCGTCGCGCCTGATCGATCCTGGCAAGTACGTCCATTTGGGGTCCCTTCTCGCGTGGTGGTCAGGTGCAGCCTAAAGCTTTGCGAGGCGCCTCGACGGTATGCTTCGCCAGACGATGACCGACGCTGTGCGTACCCCGGACGAGCTGCTTGAAGGTCTCCCCGACTTTCCCTTCGAGGCGCACTACCGCGAGCACGACGGGCTGCGGCTCGCGCATGTGGACGAGGGCTCGGGCGCTCCTGTGTTGTTCATGCACGGCGAGCCCACCTGGTCGTTTCTTTGGCGCAAGGTGATCGCGCCCGTGCGCGACGCGGGCTTCAGGTGCATTGCCCCGGACCTGCCCGGGTTCGGGCGCTCGGACAAGCCGATCGACCTCGACTGGTACTCCTATGACCGTCACGTGGAGGCGGTTGCGCCTCTGATCGAGGAACTGGACGTGCGCAAGGGGCGACGATCGTCGTGCACGACTGGGGCGGCCCGATCGGATTGCGCCTCGCGGTAGAGCACCCCGAGCGCTTTGACCGTCTCGTGATCCTCGACACGGGCCTGTTCACAGGCCATCAGAAGATGACCGACGCGTGGACGGCGTTCAAGGACTTCGTGGAGCGCACCGAGGACCTACCCGTGGGGATGCTCGTGCGCGGAGCGTGCAAGAACGACCCCGGCGACGAGGTGATCAGCGCGTATGAGGCGCCCTACCCGAGCGTCGCGTCGAAGACAGGCGCGCGCGCGTTCCCGCTGATGATCCCCCGCGAGCCCGAGGCTCCGGGCGCAGCGGCGGGCCGGCGTGTGCTCGACGCGCTCAAGGACGACAAGCGCCCCACGCTGATGCTGTGGGCCGACTCGGACCCGGTGCTGCCGCTGGCGACCGGCGAGCGTTTTGCCGAGGCGATCGGTCGCGAGAAGCCGCGCGTGATCGAGAACGCATCGCACTTCCTGCAGGAGGACGCGGGCCCGGAGATCGGTCGTCAGATCGCGGAGTGGCTAGTCGCCGGCTGAGCCGTCGGTGAGCTGGGGCTTCTCCGCTGCCGGGGCCAAAGCCGGCTCGGACTTGGAAGCGCGCAGTTCATAGCCACGCCGCGCGCTTGCATCGGCGCCGGCCAAGACCTGGTCGGCCTTCAGCACTCGCGCCATACCCTCCGAGAGGCGTCGCGGCAAGAGCACTCCGAGCGTGCTGGTGCGCTTGGCTGACTTGGGCACCCACACTTCGACACGGCCGGTCTGCAGGGCTTCAACTATCGCGTCGGCGACTTCGGTGGGCTGCAGGACCTTCATCCCGCGCGCCTCTCTCAGGCCGTCGCCCAGTTCGGTGTTGACCACAAAGGGCATCACGTAGCTGAGATCCACGTCGGCTTTCATCAGACGCAGCTCGCCGCGCACGGCCTCGCTGAGACCGACGACGGCGTGCTTGGTGGCCGAGTAGGTGGCGCCTCCGGGAGCGCCGAACTTGCCGGCCTGGGAGGAGATGTTGACGATGTGGCCGCGATTCCGGGGACCATGCGCTCCAGCGCGAGCTTCATGCCGAGGATGACGCCGTGCAGGTTGATGTCGATCATGCGCTGGGCGGTCAGGTCGTCCTCGTCGACGAAGCGACCGATCTGCATGATCCCGGCGTTGTTGACGAGCACGTCCACCGGCCCGAACTGCTCCTCGGTCGAGTCGAGGAACGCCGTGAAGGAGGCGCGGTCGGTCACGTCGAGCGGCAGCGCGACGGTGCTGGCGCCAAGCTCGGCGGCGGTCTTGCGTGCCGCGTCGAGGTCCACATCGCCGATCGCGACCTTCATTCCCTGGCGCAGGAGGGCCTGCGCCGTCGCCTTGCCGATCCCGCGTGCGGCGCCGGTGATCGCCGCTGTTTGCCCGGCGAGAATTCGAGGCTGCTTGGCCATGTGTGTCCCTCCTGGTGGTGGGTCGGTTGTTGCATATCCAAAGCTAGCGCGACTCTGGTTGCGCTGATCGGTTGGGAGATGCAATGAGGCCCCAATCGAGGAGGTATTCCCGTGCTCCGTAAGCACCCTCGCCCGTCCAGCCAATCGTCCGATCGACCGTCCGAGGACTCGCTCGCGCTTTCGCGGGCACCCGCGCCCGACCAAGCCCACTACGCCGCTCGGCCGTGCCGCACGCGCAGCGGTGCTTGCTGTCAGCTTGATCGTCATTGGAGTCGTGGTGGTGCCGCTTGCGCTCGGCTCGAACGACGGCACCTCGTTGCGTGGTGGCGCACGCAACCCGACTTCGAACACCGGTCTGAGCTACTCGGCCGAAACGCAGATCGTCGCGACGAACTCGAGCTTCGGCACGCGTCAGTCCAACAAGGGCACCGGCGGCGGCGCGATCTATGGCTGCCGCAGCGCCAGCGGCGGGAACCCGTGCATCGAGGCGAACAACCTCAACAGCGGCAGCGCGTTCGAGTTCATCAGCTCGGGGAAGATCGGCGGCTCGATCATCCTCTCCAACAAATCCGGGGCGCCGCTGACAACCAACGCCACGGGTGTGGCGACCGGCTTCAACGCCAATTATTTGGAAGGCCACCAGGCAAAGGAATTCATTCCCGCCACGCAGGCTTCGAGCTTTGCGCAGACGAGTCAACTGTTGTTCGCGGTCGTGAGCCAGACCGGCGCGCTCGGCGCCACCCGGGGCGCGACGGGCGCCTCGCAGACCGGCGAAAAGACCTACGCGGTCACGTTCAACGCGAGCCTCGCGAAGTGCTCTGTGACGGCCTCGCCTGTCGGTGCGCGCACTGACCACGGGGGCGCTCGGTGTGGCGGTGAACGCGACCAACGCGAACATCGCGGAAATCACCGCACCTTCCGCGCTGGCTCAGGGTTTCAACGTGCAGGTCATCTGTTAGCCCGTACGGATGACCTCCGGAGAGGGGGGCCGGGCCCGGACGATCCACGGCTTCGTCCGGGCCCGCGTGCTGGTCTTGTGAACAACACGCGATCCGCGGCGTGGCCACCGAGAAGGAATGACGGTAGGCTTGGGTGGTGGCGTCGTTCATGTTCAACGATCAGCGCATCGCCTACACCGACTTCGGTGGTGGCCCGGCGGCGCTCTCCAGTGACGGTAAGCGCGACCAGGACCTCTCGACGTGCGAGCGCCGCGAAGCGACCCGTGATCCTCGTGCACGGCCTGCTGCTCTCACAGAAGATGCACCGACCGCTGGCCGAAGACCTGGCGGCACGTGGCAACCGCGTGATCACGGTCGACATGCTCGGCCACGGCGAATCGGATCGTCCGCGCGACATGTGGCGCTATTCGATGAGCCAGTTCGGCGAGCAGCTCGTCGCGCTGATGGATCACCTGGAGATCCCCGAGGCGGTCGTGATGGGCACCTCGCTTGGCGCCAACGCCTCGCTTGAGATCGCCTCGTCGGCGCCTGAGCGCCTGCGCGGGATGATCATCGAGATGCCGGTGCTCGACAATGCGCTGCTGGCCTCCGCGCTCACGTTCACGCCGATCCTCGTGGCGCTCACGTTTGGCGAGCCGATCATGAAGCGTGTCGCGAGCGTCGCCAAGGCGGTGCCGCGACGGTTGCTGCCCTACTACGGCAACGTGCTGCTCGACCTCATCCGCCAGGACCCCGGTCCCGGCGGCGCGGTGCTGCAGGGCCTGTTCTTCGGTCGTATCGCGCCGCACCGCAGCGAGCGTCGCACGTTCACGACGCCCGCGCTCGTGCTCGGTCACCGGCGCGATCCGGTTCACCCCTTCTCCGACGCGGGGATGCTCGCCGAGGAGCTACCCAACGCACGGTTGATCGAAGCGGACTCGCTGGTCGAGCTGCGCCTTCAGCCTGAGCGTCTGACTGACGAAATCGCCGGTTTCCTGGACGAAGTGTGGGCCCCGCGCAAGCGCGCGGCCAAGAAGCGCTCAGCTTGAGCTGGGCGGCGGGAACAATTCGAGTTCGTTGATCGAGACGCTGCCAGGGTTGGCGGCGGTCGAGCTGGGCGGGGCCTTGGCGAGCCACAGCAAGATGTAGCGGTAGCTCTTGCCCTTGGTCTTCAGCTTCAGGGAAGTCGTTTTCTTCTTGAGCACTTTCAAGCCGACCAGTCGCGCCCATTCGGGGCTGCTGATCGTGGTGGGCAATGCGCTGCCGTTGGTGCCGTAGATTTCGACTGTCGCGCCGGTGGTGGTTGTCCTGACCGTCGCGCTGCCGAGCTTCTGGGGGCTTTTGAGGTCGAGCACCAGTCCCTCTGCCATCTGGGGCGCGGCGCTCGCTTGAACCTGGGCGGTCCATGCGGTGCTCACTTCGCCGTCGATGGCGAGGCTCGGTTCGCCGAACAGGGAAGCCGGGAAGGAGTAGGGGTTGTAGACGCTCGCGGCGTTGGTGTCGAGCAAGATCGGGCTCGGGGCTTCTTCGCCCGCTTTCGTTTCAGAGCCTTCCGAGCCGCTGGTCTCAGTTGAGCCTTTTTTCGATTCTTCGGTTGTTTTGGTGGGGGTTGTAGTCGTGGGCGTGGGCGTTGTTTTGGTTTCCGGCGGGAACAGGCCTTCGCTTTCGGACGATTTGGGCGTGGCTGTTTGCAGTGGAATCTTCGGCGCTGGTTTGACCGTGGTCGGTGTGCCCGGCGTGGGCGTGGCGCCGGGAGTGGTGGGTGTGGGCGTGGCGCTCGTGGTGGGCGTTTTTGCGATAACCGCGACCACCGCGGTCTTGGGTTTGGTCTTGTTGAGCGCCGCGTATGCCGCGACCGACGCGCCACCGACGAGCACAGCGGTCACGCCAAGGATCGCCACGCCGGTGCGCCAGCCCGGACCGCCGCCGAAACCCTGCGGCTTGCCGGTGCCGCACTGAAGACACCAGTCCTGGCCCTCCTGCATCGGAGAGCCACATTTGGAGCACTCGCTCATGGCTCAATTGTGACACCTGCGGTCCTCGACACGCCGGTATACGGTGCGTCGAGGGTGTCAGGAGACCGGTTTCGGCGGCGGGGGCCCGCCGGCTGTTATGTCTTTGCCGGTAGGGCGCAGTTGCTGATCGAGCTCCAGTTGCCAGTAGTAGCGCGTGAACGTGACGTCCCGCCGGTACTCGCCTACGTGGGGCTCGAGCGCATCGCCTGCCGCTAGCCGCACGATCAGCTCGGGGTAGGAGCGACCTGGCAAGGCCGCCAGGGCCGGTGCTGGAAAGGCGCCGCCGAAGCGCGTGTTGACATCGGTTATGCGCACACCCAGATCCGGATCGCGAAACACTTGGATCGTGGCGGGCCCGCGCACCTCCAGCGCCTCCATAGCGGTGCGCCCGAGCGCGACCAGCTCGAGATCCTCGATCACGGTGCCCTTGATCGACTCTCCTCCGCGCGACTCGAGCATCGTGCGCGGAATCGCGTTGAGGCAGCGTCCGTGGGTGTCGCCAAGACAGTCGATCGACAGCTCCGGCCCAGCCATCGCGCGCTGCACCATCGTCGGCTCGTCCACGTAGTCGATGAAGAAGCGTGCCTGCGCGGGCGTGTGGGCGAGATGGATCGAGCGCGCGCCTGAGCCCTGACGTGGCTTGACCATCACCGGATAGTGCAGCGAGTCGAGGTCCGCGTCCGCGGGCGCGGTAGGGGGCGAGGGCAATCCCAGACGCTCAAGCAGCAAGTGGGCTTCGTACTTGTCATAGGTCGAGCGCGCCACCTCCGAGGAGGGCACCAGCGCCGGCAGCTCACCGCGCTCGCGAGCGAGCGCGAGCACCTCGATGTCGAGGTCAGTGAGCGGCAGCACCGCACCCACGTCGTGGGTCTCGCACAGCCGCTGGAGCTCGGGCACATATCCCGGATCGTGGATCGGGGGGGCGCTGGCGCGCACCTGCGCGGCGTATTGGGCGGGAGCGAGCGGGTTGGGGTCCACCGCCACGACCGTTGTGAGTGCCGCGAAACACGACACGATGTCGTAGCGCTTGCCAACCCCCGTGAGCATGATCGCCGGCGGCAATGTCACTCCCATCCCCCGGTAGCGCCCTTGTAGAGGCCCGAGCCGCCAAGCACGATCGCGAACGTGCGCCGCAGGATGCGCAGGTCGAGCGCGAGCGAGCGGTGCTCGATGTAGTAGAGGTCGAGCTCGATCCGCTCGCTCCAGGGCAGCGATGCGCGTCCGTTGACCTGCGCCCAGCCAGTGATGCCTGGTCTGACCGCGAGCCGACCGCGCTGACGGTCGGTGTACTGCGCGACCTGCACCGGAATCGTGGGGCGCGGGCCGATCAGCGAAAGCTCGCCGCGGACCACGTTGAGGAGGTTGGGAAGCTCATCCAGCGAGGTCCTGCGCAACAGCGCACCGACGCGCGTGACGCGCGAGTCGTTCTCGTTGATCGCGAGGCCCGCCCCGATGTGCTCTGCCCCATCGACCATCGTGCGCAACTTGAGCAGATCGAACGACGCGCCATCCTTGCCGACCCGGCGTTGGCGATAGATCGGATGCCCGCGGGACTCCAGCCTGATCGCGAGCATCGCCACCGCGATCACCGGCGCGGCCGCGACCAGCGCGAGCGTGCCGCCCACAACGTCGATCGCGCGCCGGATCACCTTGTGCCCTCCGCCGCATCCCAAGACGCGGCGGTGCCGTGGCGCAACCAGTCCCACAGACCGGCGGCCAGGGAGGCTGTGGTGAGGACGTAGTAGCGCGCGATCAACAGCACACGCACGCGCAGCACCCCACCTAGCCCGGCGGCGGCGAGCAGCACGATCTGCAAGCCGAGCGTGACCTTGTAGATCGATGGGGTCCCCACTCACCCCGCCCACCCCGCACCGCTCGCGACAAGCGCAATGTTGGCCGCCAGCGCGAGCGCGTGCAGGAACGGCGTGCTGTAGCGCAGCAGGCGGTGGGAGAGGATCATCAGCGCGTAGCCGGGCGTGTAGCCGCGCGGGACAGCATCCCACCGCGCACCACGATCGGCCACGTGTGGCTCATCATGCGGCGCTTGCGCGCCAGCTCACCCTCGATCGAGGGCACCATCTTCTCGGTGGCGTGGGCGCCCGGCACATACACCGCCGACCAGCCGCGCTTGACCATGTTGAACGGGAATGAGAGGTCGTGACCCATGATCGGATCGACCACGATGTAGGACTCACTGCGGGTGGCGTAGATCGCGCCGTCGCCAGCCGTGATCGATGACAGCCGCGACTCGCGTTCGCGCACTCCCATCTCATAGCGCCAGTACACACCCTCCTGATTTGTGGCGTGCGCGCCGCCTGAGCTCTGCACGAGCGCACCTGTCCACATGCGTAGCCGACGTGGGGATCGGCAAAGGCGCCGGCAAGCTCACGCAGAGCGTCGGCATCCCACAGCGCGTTGGCGTCCGAGAAAGCAACGAGCTCGCCGCGCGCGCGCTGCACGGCGGCGTCCTGCGCGGCGATCTTGCCACCGCGCGCAAGCTCCAATACAAGGTCGGCGCCGGCCTCGCGTGCGCAGGCGGCGGTCTCATCGGTACAGCCGTCGCACGCCACGATCACCTGCAGCAGCTCGCGCGGGTAGTCGAGCTCCAGCGCATTCACCACCTTCGCGGCGATCACAGTTTGCTCGTCGTGCGCGGCGATGATCAACGACACCGATGGGCTCTCCCAGTCGCTGTCCTTGGGGGGATTGGCTCCGGCCCTGACGGGCCTGCGCCCACGGCGTTCCCGAGTCGATACCGCGGCCTGTGGCGCTGGCGCGAGTATGCGCGAAGCCCGGCGATGGCAAGCGCATAGCCGAGTTGCGTCCACACGATCAGGCCGGCGGCGAGCCAGAATACGATCTCGAGAGCTGTACGCATCTGCGCGCATTGTGTCCGAGTGGGCCGCTCACCGCCGCGCGCTCATCCCAGGAGCCCTCGATACAGCTCGACAGCGAGCTTGCGCTATGGCCTGCCAAAGAGTAACGTCCGGGTGGCTGCCCTGGCCCTCACGCACATTTCGGTCAGGGTGGCCCTGTCGGCGAGCAGCTCCCGCAATGCGTGGCCGAGCGCGCGAGCGTCGCCTGCCGGCACGATCCGCGCGGCGCCGGTGGCAGCGATCTCCGGGAAGCCTCCCACGTCGCTGAGAAGCAGCGGCTTGCCGAACGCCAGCGCCGTGGACAGCACTCCCGACTGGTCGGCCTGGAGGTACGGGAGCACGACGAGATCGGCGCGTTCGAAGTAGGCGGGCAGTTGCGCGTCGTCGATGAATCCTGGTCTCGAACAGCACACCGCCGGG